>DASPPG010000260.1:0-47594 GCA_035625625.1 Solirubrobacteraceae bacterium | reverse complement strand
AGCCTGCTTGAGCACCGCCCGGACCGCCGGAATCGGTCCGAGACCCATGATCTCGGGGCGGACCGCCGCCACCGCCGACGCGACGATCCGCGCGCGCGGCTTGAGGCCGCGCTCAAGGGCCTTCTCCTCGGACATGACCAGCACCGCCGCGGCTCCGTCGTTGAGTGGACATGAGTTACCGGCGGTCACGGTTCCGGTCGGCTTGAACGCGGGCTTAAGCTTTGCGAGCGCCTCCATCGTCGTGCCGGGGCGAGGCCCGTCGTCCCGGGTGACCGTGTGGGCGGGGACCACATCGCCGCCGGCGTCGTGCAGCTCTGGTATGTCGACCCCGACGATCTCGGGGTCGAAGTGGCCGCTCTCACGCGCCGCGACCGCGCGCGCCTGGGAAAGCGCGGCCCACTCGTCCTGGGCCTCGCGGCTGACCTTGCAGCGCTCGGCCACGTTCTCGGCCGTCAGGCCCATCGGGATGTAGACGTTGTAGCCGGTGCCATTCGACCCCTCGAGCCGAGGGTTCTGGGCGGGGAGCGTCATGCCGGCGCCCCGCGACGTGGCCTCCACCCCCGCGGCGATGTACTGGTCGCCCTCGCCGGCCTTGATCGCATGGAACGCCATCCGGATCGTCTGCAGCGACGATGCACAGAAGCGGTTGACGGTGACCCCCGGGATGTGGTGGTCGAGACCAGCGAGCAGCGTGGCGTTGCGAGCCACGTTGTAGCCCTGCTCGTGATCCGGGAACCCGCAACCCATCATCACGTCGACGGTCTCGCTGAAGTCGACCTCGGGGTTGCGCTCGACGAGCGCGCGAAGCGGGATCGCGGCGAGGTCGTCGGCCCGGACGTCCCGCAGCGTCCCTTTCATGGCCCGGCCGATTGGGGTCCGGATTGCATCGACAATGACTGCTTCTGGCATGGCTCCTCCTTCGGATGACCCACCGGAAGCTGGACAGTTTGGTGGGCTGGTCAGTGCAGTCTCTGTCAGCGTGACCGAGGGTTTATCCGCCGGCGACCACAGGGCCGCTGCGGAGAACTACGCATGCCCCGGGGCGGGCGAAATCTGGCCCCGGTGCGGGCCGTGCTCTCGGAGCGAGACATCGGGCAACTCGAAGCGGGGGCGGCGAACCTTCTCCGTCGGGGCCAGCACCGTTGCCGTTCCGTCGATTACGATCTCGCCCAGCTGATTGACGCACCGGCAATCGAGCAAGACGCGGTGGTGCGGCTCCTTCGAGGCCACGGTGACCGAGACCGTGATCGTGTCTCCAATGCTCACCGGACGGCGGAACGAGAGCGTCTGCCCGAGGTAGATCGCCCCCGGCCCCGGCAGCCGCGTCCCCAGCAGCGTGGAGATCAGCGCCGCGCCCCACATTCCGTGGGCGACGATCCGGTGGAACATGTCGTCGCGCGCGTACTCAGGGTCAACGTGGGCCGGGTTCACATCGCCCGACATGACCGCGAACAACTCGATGTCCTCCCAGCTCAACGTGCGCTCGAGGGCGGCGCTCTCGCCGACTTCGATCTCGTCGAACGTGCGGTTCTCGATCAGCGGCTCGCTCATCTCGACCCTGCCAGCCCTTGCTCGGCGCGCCATTCCCGGCGCTTGGCTTCGTACTCGGGCGGGAGCGCCCCTTCGAGCGCTTCGGCCGCGTCGAGCGCGTTCAGAGCGGACGCGTAGTCGCCCCAGCGGGCATCGCTGTCGGCCAGCAGGAGCGCGAGCGAAAGCGCCTCCTGGCGCTCGGCTTCCGGGACGGGCGGGCCGGGGACGGCGACCCGGTCGGACAGAAGCCCGCTGCCGAGCGGCACCGGGCGGGCGCTGGCTAGATACGGCGCCAGGTAACGGCCGGCGATCTTCGCCGGCGGCCACCACAGGGCCTGTCCGGCCGCGGCGGACGCGTTGGGGGCTGGGCGGCGCACCGCCGGCGCCTCGGTGGCGACGGTCGACTCGCGGGGGAGACGTTGCGGCTCGGCCCGCAGGTAGAGCGGGGCGCCCCCGGTGAGCAGCAGCCCGCGCAGCACCGGCTCGAACGGCGCAGGCGCGGACACCGCGCCGATCCGCTCCGCGATCGCGCCCGCGACCGCATCGGCCTGCTGGGAGGCGAGGCCGCCCTGCTTGAGCGGGAAGGCCGTGACGTCGCCCGCGGCGTAGACGTGATCGAGGTCGCTGACGCGTCCGAACCGGTCCACCGGAATGAAGCCGTCGCGGTCGTGCGGCAACCCAGGGATTCTCGGCCCCTCGAGTTGTGGGAGCGTGATCACCCGGTCGGCGAAGACCTCGGCGCCGCCGACCAGGACGAGGGCGCGCCCGCGCATCACCGCCGCCTGCGAGTGAGTTCGGACTGTCACCCCGCGGGCGGCGAGGAGCGGCTCGAGCGCGGCGGCCGCCGCGGGGCCGAACAGCGCGAGCGGCTCCTCCTCGGGTGTCACCAGCGTGATCGTCACGGCGGCGTCGCTGTGCTCGCGGACGTACGCGGCGGTCATCAACGCCAGCTCGTAGAGGGGCAGCGGCCACATCCGCTCCGAGGGCAGCGCCAGCGCCACCGAGCGCGCCACGCCGGTGATGAGGTCATCGAGCACTCCTCGAAGCGCGGGCACATCGTCACGGCCGCGGAACGTGAGCGCGCCCTGGAGCCATTCGCACGGCAGCGCGCCCGTCGCCACGACGAGCGCGTCGAACGGTATCTGCCGCCCAGTGCGGCACGTGGCCACCCGCCGCGTCGGATCGACCTGATCCAGCTCGTCCTGAACGAGCTCGCCATCCTGATCGGCGACCAGCTCGCGCAGGTCGTACACGCGCGCCTGCGCCGAATCGAACGCCTCGGCCACGGTCACCGGCCGGTAGATGAATTCCTGCGTCGCGGAGACGACGGTGATGTGGACCAGGTGGCCGGCCAGCGCCCGCAGCGCGAGCAAACACTCCAAGGCGGCCACCCCGCCGCCGGCGATGACGACATGCGTGCGGTTCCGAAGGCTCACGATTGTGACTCTTGACGGTCGACGGATCCGACCGTAGTAACCAGCCCTCATCGGCTCATCGTGGGCGGCCCTTGTCCGAGGTAGGGGAGACGCGCAGAGCAGATGCGGGTTTCTCCCGATGCGGCGTTTGCCGCACGCGAGAGGTCGGCTGGGACTGATTTAGACTCGCCCGATTCGGCCAAAGGAGGAGAGATGGAGCACGAGCACACCGAGTTCGTGGCTGCCTTGCCGGAGCGTGTGTTCAGCGCGCTCGCGGACGTCGAAAACCTGCCGCGGTACGTTCCGCAGGTGATCGGCGCGGAGCGCATCGACGCCGACAGGGTCAGGATCCGCGCGCGTTACGAAGGCCACACGCAGGAGGGAGAGGCGTGGTTCCGCGCCGACGACTCGGAGCATCGGATCGAGTGGGGGTCTCTGGACGGCGGTTACCACGGTTGGATCGAGGTGACCCCCGAGCGGGAGGGTTCCCGTCTGCGCCTGTTCCTCGCCACCGTCCACGGGGATGCCCCCGACAGCGAGGTGATGGGCACGCTGGACGCGATCAGGCGCCTCGTCGAAGCGAACGTGTAGCAGCCCGGCTCAGCATCAGTAGTTATCCGCGGCGACATCGCCGGATAGCCCGGATAGGCGCCGGCGGTCGCGTCTCTAGCGTTCCCGCGATGATCGGTTCGGTCTTCAACCTTAACCATCCGGCGCACACCATCCACTGGCACTTCATCCAGCTGTCGGTGGCGAATCTCGTCGTGATCGTGCTGATGGTGATCGTGTTCGCGGTCGCGGTGCTCGCGCCGTTCCCCGGCCACGCGGCTCGCAGAGGCTCGCAATGAGCGTCTCCACCTCCACCTCCAGCTCGACCTCAAGCACCGATGGGAGGTCATGGACGGCGGCGGTCCGCAGGCGTGCCGTGGGCGCGCTGCCTCCGGAGAAGCTGCTTCCCGACGGGCAGCCGGCATATGTTGCCTCCTGGATCTACGTGTTCGGCGTCCTGTCGCTGTCGGCGCTGGTCGTGATCATCGCGTCGGGTTCGATCCTCGCGCTTAAGGGACCGGGCTGGTGGCACTTCACCAGCGTCGGCCACTTCTTCAACAGCATTCACCTGTGGGGGGTCGAGCTGTTCTTCTTCTTCATGGTCATCCACCTGTGGGGCAAGTACTGGATGGCCGCGTGGCGCGGCGGCCGCGCGCGGGTGTGGATCACAGGGGCGGTGATCTTCCTCGTCGCGATCCCGTGTGCACTCACCGGGTACGTGTCACAGCAGAACTTCGACTCCCAGTGGATCTCGACGCAGGCCAAGGACGCGATGAACGCGGCCGGGATCGGTGCGTTCTTCAACCTGCTCAACTTCGGGCAGATGTATAGCTACCACGTGCTCCTGCTGCCGGCGGCAGTGGTGGCGATCGTGATCGCGCACATCCTGCTGGTCCGCAGGCACGGGGTGGTACCACCGTTCAAGTTGCCGGTGGCGGCAACCAAAGCCAGCGTTGATCGATCCACGTCGCACGGCGGGGACGGCCCCGCATGAGCCGCCGAGAGCGCCTCGCCGAAGACGACGGCTACCGGGAATGGAAGGGTGCCTACCGCTCCTACGACATCGTCAAGGAGGCGTGCATCGCGTTGGGCGTGGTGGTGGCGCTCGTGCTCGTGCTGACGATCCTGTTCTCCTCGCCCGATGAGAAGCCGAGCACGGTCAAGAGCTGGGCGAGCTCGATGCCGCTCGACTTCGTCACGACGGCCACCACCGAGCTCGACGGCTCCAGCCTCACCGGCAGCTACGGCCCACCGTACAACGACGCCAACGGCAGCGTCCAGCACGCTTGGTTCCTCCACCCCCAACGGTGGCTGGGCATCAGCCACCCGATCGACACCGCCCAGGACTTCGTGCTCGCGCCGCTGCGCTCGATCACCGGCCAGCCGGCCCTCCAAGCCGCTGTGACGACGTACGAGAATGCATCCAGCTCACAGCAGAGCGCCTGGACGAGCGCGTACGAGAAGGGTCTTGGAGACAAGAGCGCGAACGCCACGGCTGACGGCGCGGTCTCCGTTCCGAACGGCAACTACGGGCCGCTGCCAACCATAATGACCGGCCTGCTCAGATTCGCTCAATCCGGCGGGCTCGATGGTGCGCTGCTGACCAGCAAGCAGTTCTACCAGACCGACTACACCAAGCCGTTGATGTTCATGGCGGACGGCGGCCTGCTGGCCGCCCGCGCCCAGACCGAGCACCTGCTCGGCGACCAGTGGGGGATGATGAATGAGACCGGCAGCTATCCCGGCCAGGTATGGCTGTGGCTCTACACGTTCTGGTACCAGATCAAGCCGTTCCAGGGACAGAACGCGGACCTTCTCGTGATGCTGGTGATGGGTGCGCTCAGCCTCGTGCTGATCCTGATTCCGTTCATCCCGGGCGTGCGTGACGTGCCGCGCTGGATTCCGATTTACAAGCTGATCTGGCGCGAGCACTACAGGGCGACCGGACCGGCCACGTAGCTGAATGATGTTTGTCGGCGACGCCTGACGGCGGCGCCTTGTCCGCACCTTCTACGGACGCGAACCGGCGCTGCGCCCGGATTCGGACGACGGGGCAGGTCCGTAGGTTCGAACCATGACCACCGCCCCCAGCACTACTTTCGGCCCGCCTGACATCGTTCCGGTCAAGCCCCTTTCGGATCTGTCCACCGCCGACGTGCGCTATGCCGGCGAGAAGGGCGCCAACCTCGGCCAGTTGACCCGCCTCGGGCTGCGGGTGCCGCCGGGCTTCGTGATCGGCGCGCCGGCGTATGCGGCGTTCCGGCACCAGAGCGGACTGGCGGAGCGGCTCGAGGAAGTGCTCGGCAAGCTCGACGTGGAGAGCACAGAGGCACTGCGGGCGGCGTCCGAAGAAGCGCGCCGCGCGGTCGCCGACGCCGAGATGCCGGCGTGGCTGGCGTATGCGATCGCCGCCGCCTACGACGAGCTGAGCGCCGGCGAGCCGCACGTCGCGGTTGTGGTGCGCTCATCGGCGCCCGCTGAGGACACGGCATCCGCATCGTTCGCCGGCATGAACGAGACCTTCCTGAACGTGCAGGGCCGCGAAGCGGTGATCGACGCGGTGAGGCGTTGCTGGCAGTCGCTGTTCGAGGCGCGCACCGTCTACTACCGCGGCCAGCGCGGGTTCGGCCAGACCGACACGGACATCGCGGTCGTGGTCCAGCATCAGATTCCGTCAACTCGCGCCGGCGTGATGTTCACGATCGACCCGGCGAGTGGCGATCGCGACCATCTGGTGATCGAGGGATCGTTCGGCCTGAGGGAGTCGGTGGTCTCCGGCCAGGTCTCGCCCGATCGGTACGTGGTCGAGAAGCCCACGATGAGCATCCTGGTGCGCTCCGTCCGACCCAAGGAGCTCACGATTGAGGTCGGCGCGGACGGCGGCACCACCAGGCGAGAGCTAAGCACCGAGGAGAGCCGGCGCGCGGTCCTGGGCGACGAGGAGGTGCTGCGGCTCGCGGAGCTCGGCATCGCGGTCGAGCGCGAGTACGGCTCGGCGCAGGAGACGGAGTGGGCCTTCGACCCCGACGGCATGATCTGGGTGCTTTCGAGCCGGCCGTTCACGACCCTCGGTGCCGCGACCTCCGCCGGCGCCGGCGGTTCCCGGTGACGTCAGCGCGCAACCGATGTCGGCCGGCGGGCGCCGAGCTCGGCTGCGATCCCCGATGCCCAGGCGCGGATTTCCCGCCAGTCCCGGCGGTCGCGATACCGGCGTGGCGTCCGTTCGATCAGTGAGCGCTCTAGTGGGTTCTGCGGATGCACGGGTAGCCGGCCGCCGAACACCACGTGCTCGCGGACGCCGAGGTGCTCGATCCGCTCGACGATGCGCGGCGGCTCCACCCGAGCCGAATCGACGGTACTGCCGGCCTCACCGACCGGACCCGAGCTGAACACCCAGAACGGCCGCCGGGACAGCCCCTTGGCGTGCCGGTGCAGGAACCGCGTGGCGTCACCGCGCCAGTGCTTCATGTACACCGCGCTGCCCAGCACCACGGCGTCGTAGGGGCCGAGGGAGGCGACCTGGTCCGCGGGCAAGCACTGCACGATCAGGTCGCATTCGCGGAGCTTGTCCGCGATCGCCTCGGCGATCTCCTCGGTCGATCCTCGCTTGGACGCGTAGGCGACGAGCACGGTCTTCATGTCCCGAGCATCGCGCGACGAGGAGTCCGGCGCATCAGGGCGCCGATGCAGATGGGCTCGGGGGACTACCGAGGACGGATCGGGACTGCTCCCCATGGTGGGCCGCCGACGCGCATGAAACGCTGCAGGATGCGAGATGGACGAGATCACCCCCGAGTCTGCACGGACCGAACAGGTGCGTGCGGCGCTCGGCCGGCCCGCGACCTACCCGCAGCCCCCGGCGTCGGTCGAGATCCACGAGACGCACATCTCATGGGTGTTTGTCGCCGGCGAGCGCGCCTACAAGCTCAAGAAACCGCTCGTCCTCGATTTTCTCGACTACGGCACCCCCGACCGGCGGCGTGAGATGTGTCGGGAGGAGGTCCGACTGAATCGGCGCCTGGCCGCGGACCTCTATTTGGGCGTCTGCGGCGTCAGGCTGTCCGAGAACGGCGGCGAGCTGACGGCCGAGGACGACCCGCGCGCGGCCGACTACGTGGTCGAGATGCGCCGCTACGACGAGCGCGACACGCTCGCGGCACGGCTCGAGGTCGGAGAGCTGCTCGCCGACCAGGTCGCCAGCGTCGGACGACTGCTGGCCGCGTTCCACGCTACGGCGCGGCGAGTGCGGGCTCACCGTGCGCCGGTCCTCGCGGCCGAGCGACGGTTCGAGCAAAACCTCCTCGAGCTGCTGGCCGACCTCGAGCAACGGGTCGAGATCGAACGCATCCAGGCGCTCGAGCGATTCGCCCACGCGTTCATCACCGCCCATGCGGCGACGTTCCAGAGGCGTGCGGCGGAGGGGTGGATCCGCGAGGGGCACGGGGATCTGCGCGCCGAGCACGTGCTCGTCAACGGAGCGGTGCAGGTCGTCGATTGCGTGGAGTTCGACCCCGCCCTGCGCGAACTCGACGTCGCCGATGACCTCGCCTTTCTTGTGTTCGACCTCGCGGCGCGTGGCGGTGAGCGCTTCGGCGAGGTGCTGGTGCGCGCCTACCGCGACGCCGGAGGGGACCCGGGCGAAGACCGGCTGATCGCCTTCTACGCCACCTACCGGGCACTGGTCCGGGCCAAGGTCGCGCTGCTCCGCGCGGCCCAGCTCCCGCGAACGAGCGCCGCGCACGGCCACGAGAGCGCCGCCGCGCGTGACTTGATCGCGCTCGCGGAGCGCTTCGCGTGGCGGGCGCGGCTGCCATTGACGCTCGCCGTGTGCGGCGCACCGGCCAGCGGCAAGTCGAGGTTGGCCGAGGCTCTGTCGAAGCGCTCGGGCTTCGCTCACCTGAGCTCAGACGTCACGCGCAAGCGGCTGGCCGGACTGAAGCCCACGCAGCGCGCCGGCGAGGAGGCTTACAGCCTCGAGTGGAACGCGCGCACGTACGGCGAGCTGGGCCGTCGTGCGGCCTGCGAACTGGCCGCCGGACGCGGCGCGATCGTCGACGCCACGTTCCGCCACCGAACGGACCGCGAGGCGTTTGCGGCTGCGTTCGCCGGTGCGGGACCGGTCCTGTTCGTCGAGTGTCAGGCGCCTCGCTCCGTGCTCGCGCAGCGCGCAGCGCGGCGGGCGGGTGATCACGCGGGCGCGTCCGACGCGGACGTGCGGGTCACGCTGCGCGAGCAACGCGCGTGGGAGGCGCTCGAGGAGGTGCCCGCCGGCGCTCACATCGCGGTCCGGACCGACCGCGACGTCGAGTACGTGGTCGGCGACACCTTGGCGCTGCTCGACCGGCGCCTGCTCGAGCTGGCGTGAGATCAGGGCGCGTGAGATGCGGTCTGGCGGCCGTCCTCCGACCGGGCCTGTGCGGAGGCCTCCCGAGCGGCCCGGGTGAGGACCAGCAGCGGACTGCGCGCCGAGCGGGCGAGTCGCTGCGTGGTGCTTCCGTGCACCAGGCGTCCCAGTGGACCATAGCCCCGCGACCCCAAGACGAGCAGGTCCAGCGAGGCGCTGTACAGCGTCAGCTCCTCCGCGGTATCGCCGTAGGCGGCGTGCGCCTCGACTCCGCCGAGCGCCACGATCTCGTCGCGAGCCTCGTGAACCACGTCCTTGATCACGCTTCCGTCGACGGCGGTCCGGCCGTGGAAGACATAACTCGGGACCGACACGGCCTGGAAGGCTGAGAGCTTCGCTCCGGTTTCGCTCGCGAGCGCGCGCGCCACTCCCAGTGCCTGCTTGCTCTCCGGCGATCCGTCGTAGCCGAGGCCGATCTCGCGCATCAGCGGCGGCGGCGGCTCGGTACTGTAGCCGGCGGGGGCGACGGCGATCGCGCACGGGGCGCCGTTCAGCGCCGCGCGCGTGTCGTCGGCGAGGCGAACGCGTCCCAGCGTGCCACGCCTGGATGAGCCGACCACGAGCAGGTCGGCTTCGATTGCCTCGGCTGTCTCGTGCAGCCCGCGGCCTACCGAGGACGCGCCGTGCCAGCGAACATGCGCCTCGACGCCGGCCTCGGCCGCGGCATGCTCGAGCAGCTCGCGCGCGTGCTCGCGTCTCGCATCCACTCCGGGATCCGACCACATTCGCGACCCGACGAGATGCTCGACGAAGACGTGCTCCAGCGTCAGCTCGCCGCCGTCTGCCAGCAGCAGCTTGGCCACGGCGATTGCGTCTCGGCCACCCTCACCTTCATCGACCCCAACCAGAATGTTGTTGAACACCTTCGATGCCTCCTGTTCGTGCCTACGTCGGTCCTAACGGCGCGAGGGCGCGGCCGGCTCCAGTCGGTCGAGCACCTCGTCGGGGCGGGCGGCTGCCCGCCGAGCGCGCGGGACGACGAGCAGCGGACAGCGCACATGGCGCGTCAGCTCCCAAGAAGTGCTGGGGTGCACGAGGCGCCAGACGGGTCCGGAGCCGCGCGATCCCACCACCAGCAGGTCCAGCGAACTGCTCCACTGCGCCAGCTCCTCGGCCGGCTGGCCGGCGGCGGCGTGCGGCTCGAGGTCCCCGAGCGCAGCGACGCGGCCGCGTGCCTGATCGACCAGGTCGGCGATCAGGGTGGCGTCGCCGGCAATCGGGCCGCTGAACGAGTAGGAGGGAAAGACGACCACCTCGAGCGCAGCGAGCCTCGCGCCAAGCTTGGCGGCGAGCGCTCGGGCGGTGATGAGGGCACGGTGGCTATCAGCCGATCCGTCGTAGCCGACTCCCACCTTGGCGATGCTCGTCGTCTGTCCGGCATAACCGGCGGGGGCGATCGCGATGGCACACGGGGCCCCGTCGAGCGTGGCGCGCGTGTCGTCGCCGACGAGCACTCTGCTGAACGGGCCACGGCGGGTTGACCCCACGACGAGCAGATCGGCATTCATCGTCTCGGCGAGCCGGTGAAGCCCGCGGCCGGGCGAGGCTGCGCCGATCCACCGCAGCTCCGTGTCGCGCCTCGTCCACTCGGTCGCGGCCTGAAGCGTCCGGCGGGCCCGGGTGATCTGCACCGCCTCATGCTCGTCGTAGCCGCGCACGCTGGGGTCCCCGTGATAGGGATAAACGTGCGCGAGCGTCAGCTTCCTCGTCGGTGCAGTCAACCGCGTGGCGAGCGCGACCGCGTCCCGGCCACCCTGTTCCCCGTCCACGCCGACAAGCACCTCGTTGAACATCCGTCTCCCGTCGCGGTCAGTACCTCGAACGTAGCCGCCGCCGACGGTCCGTCCATCGGGGACTGCACCTCATGTGGCTGTGGGTTTCTACTCAACGCGCAACGGCGGTGCTCACCTCACCGGCGAGCTCCGCTGCGGACTGCTGGCGCTCGCGCGGGTCCTTGGCGAGCGCCCGGTCGAGCACGTCCTGCAGCCCGGGCGGGATCTCGGCTCCGGGCAGGCGCGGTGGCGGGTCGTGCACATGCGCCCAGAGCTTCTCGAGATCGCCGTCGCGCTCGAACACCACGCGCCCGGTGAGCATCTCGTAAAGAACGCACCCGAGCGAGTAGATGTCCGTGCGGGCGTCGACCTCGGCTCCGTGGGCCTGCTCGGGTGCCATGTAGTCGACCGAGCCGAGCGCGGCGCCGGTTCTCGTCAGCGGCTCCTGGTCGGCTTGCCTGGTGATACCGAAGTCGGTCAGGAAGGCGTGCTCCCCACCGGAGCGGCTCGAGATCAGCACGTTGCCGGGCTTGACGTCGCGGTGGACCAGCCCGTGTCGGTGCGCCTCGGCGAGCGCGCCGGCGATCTGCGTCGTGATCGACCCGGCACGCGCCGGCGCGAGCCGCCTCTCGTCGTCGAGCAGCTTGCGCAGGTCGGTGCCGTTGACGTAGCGCATGGTCAAGTAGAGCAGGCCTTTCTCCTCGCCGGCCTGGAAGACCTGAACCACATTGGGGTGCTCGAGGGCGGCGGCCAGCCGGCACTCCCGCTCGAAACGCGCCCGGAACACCTGATTGTCGGCCGCCTCCGGTGCGATCACCTTGAGGGCGACGGGACGGTCCAGCCTGTGATCGGTGGCGCGGAACACCACCCCCGGGCGCGGCCTCGAGGAACCGCGGAATCGCCGGCAGGGTGGGGTCCCCCGGCATGTTGAGGTCGAGGACTACGACGCGCGGCCGGTGCGTCTGCGTGAGGGCGAGGGCCCCCTCCACGTCGTCTGCCTCCCCGACCACGGTCAGGTCGGCCTCGAGCTCGAGCACCCGTCGCAGCCCACTGCGGATCAGGGGATGGTCGTCGGCAAGCACGATGCCGATCTGCTTGGAAGCCAGCTCGATCGCATCCGGCACACCGCGACTGTACTGCCGTGAAGGTCCGCGGCTGCGGGAAATCCGCAGGGCCGGGGCGGCCTAGCCCTCAGTCTGCCCCGGGGGGACGTGCCTGCCCGATGCGCTCGTAGCACTCGGCGTGGTACAGCTCGCCCTCGGCACACGCCACGTCGGGCTCGGCGGCGCGCGAGGTGTGCCACGCCAAATCCCCCAGTACGTGCACAAGGGGCTCGTAGACGCCGATCACGTCGCGACAGACGACGCACCGCGGTCGCTCTGCGGCGGTCAGCGGCGAGGGCGGGTGCTCTGGATCGGGGAGGCACATGCCTGAGCGGTAGCGTGGGCGATTCGTTCGCCGGGTCCATCCGGAATCTCCCGCAGTAGCCTTGTTCCCAAATACTGATCCGAGCCTTCTAGGATCGGACCCCTCTCGGGGGCGCGCCGGGCGTATATTCGAATCGGGGATATGACGAGCACCTCCAGCGATAGCGAGCACATTCGACGCCTGCTCCACGTCGGCAGAGCGATGGTTGCCGAGCACGACACCGAGGCCGTGCTCGACCGCATCCTCAAGGAAGCTCGCGAGATCACCGGCGCTCGGTACGCGGCGCTTGGCGTGCTCGACGAGACGCGGCAGGAACTCGAGCGGTTCCTAACGGTCGGGATCGACGCCGCAACCCATCGCGCGATCGGTGATCTTCCGCGCGGCCGCGGCGTCCTCGGGGTGCTGATCCACGATCCGCGACCTCTCCGGCTGAGCGATGTCGGCGACCATCCGCACAGCTACGGATTCCCGATGGGCCACCCTCCGATGCGATCGTTCCTGGGTGTTCCGATCGTGGTTCGCGGCGAAGCGTGGGGCAACCTGTATCTGGCCGAGAAGGAGGGGGGCGGGGAGTTCACCGAGCAGGACGAGGAGGCTGCCGTGATCCTCGCCCAGTGGGCGGCGACCGCAATCGACAACGCCCGGCTTTACGAGGGCAGCGAGCACCGCCGCCACCAGCTGGAGCGGGCCGTGCGCTCGCTCGAGGCCGCACGGGACATCGCCGACGCGGTCAGCGGCGCATCCGATCTGGACCGCGTGCTCGAGCTGATCGTCAAACGCGGCCGGGCGCTGGTGGATGCACGGACCGTTCTCATCATGCTGCGCGAGGGAGACGAGCTGGTCGTGGCGGCCAGCGCCGGGCATGCCAGCGGCGCGCTCGGGCGCCGTGTGCCGATCGTCGGCTCGACATCCGGCCAGGTCCTCGAGCGGGGCCGCCCGGAAAGGATCGCCAACGCGTCCTCCCAGCTCCGGGTGGGGCCGACGGAGCTCGGCGTCCCCGACGCCCACTCTGCGCTCCTCGTCCCGATGCTCCACCGCGGAGGCGGGCTCGGTGTGCTCGCCGCCTTCGACCGGGGTCGAAGAGCGGGAGCCTTCAGCCCGGAGGACGAGCAGCTGCTGCGCACGTTCGCGGCCTCAGCGGCGCAAGCCGTCGCGCTGAACCGCAGCGTCGAGGCGGACCGGCTGCGGAGCACGATCGCCGCCGCCGACGCCGAACGCAGGCGGTGGGCTCGCGAGCTGCACGACCAGACCCTGCAGTCGCTCGGCGGTCTGCGCGTGGCGCTCTCGTCGGTGCTGGGCAAGGGCGACGCGGCCACCAAGGACGCCGGGATTCGCCAGGCGATCGAAGACATCGAGCTCGAGATCGCCAACCTCAGGGGCATCATCACCGACTTGCGACCGTCCATGCTCGACGACCTCGGCTTGGTGCCGGCGATTGAGGCGCTGTTGGATCGGCGCCGCGGCGTCGGGCTGGAGGTCGTCGGTGAGGTGGCGCTCGAAGAGGCGACCCGTAACGGTGATCTCGACCCGCAGCTCGAGACGACCATCTACCGCCTGGTGCAGGAATCCCTCACCAACATCATCAAGCACGCCCACGCCAGCCGGGTGCGCGTGTCCGTCACGGCGGTCGACGGCGATGTGAGGATCGAGGTGCAGGACAACGGTGTTGGGTTCGATCCCGACACGAGGACGGGCGGGTTCGGGCTCGCCGGGATGCGCGAGCGCGTGTACCTCGCCGGCGGCACCGTGGAGCTGGAATCGGGTGAGAACGGCACGCTGGTGCGGGCGCGGCTTCCTCAGCGTTTCGAGGGAACGGCCCCCGCAGCCGAAGCCGGGCGGGCCGTCTCCTAAGGCGCCTGCAAACCCGCGCCCGCTCTCGCCCGGGCCCAGCCCATCAACGCCGGATTGTCTAGGCGCCCTGCCCTAGCCTGCCGGCGCCCGGCGGCTCGCCCATCGGTAATCGAACGCCGATCGAGGTCGGCCACTACGCAACCCCGGGTGCGATCCGTAGTTTTGGCCGACTCAACCACGGTCCATCCCGGAGCGGATGGCGGCAGATGCCGGTAGTGGAGCGGAGGACCCGGCTCCTAGTCTGGCCTCAGAGCTGTATGCCTGACCCTGGACCCGGTACTCCCCCGAGACGGCCGCCTGAAGGCCGCGATTCCCACGGGGACCGTCACCCCGGCGGCTGGCGCGTGCGGCCCGGCCCCGACGGCCGCGGCGCCCCCCAGCCGCAACCCAGGTCGGGGATGTCAGGCATGGCGCTTCTGACCCTCTTCATGCTGCTGCTGGTGGTCAACGTCGTGCTGGCCTCCACGCTTCACAGCGGCACGACACCGACAAAGGTGAAAATCCCCTACAGCCCGACTTTCCTGGCCCAGGTGGAGAGCGGCAATGTCACCTCGGTCTCGACCAAGAGCACCAGCGTGACAGGTGACTTCCGCGAGCCCGTCCACTATCCGAACGCCGACTCGACCGCGGCGAGCGAGTTCACGACCGTGATCCCGGCGTTCGCCAACGACAACGAGCTGCTCTCACTCCTGCAATCCAAGGGCGTCGTGATCAACGCCACCGCCCCCTCGAGCGGATCGTCGACGGTCGCGACGCTGCTCTTCGCGTTCGGGCCGGTAATTCTGCTCGTGATCCTGTTTGTCTGGCTGCTCCGCCGTTCCGGCGGAGCCGGCGGCGTGACCTCGTTCGGACGCTCCCGGGCGCAGCGGGTCGAGCCCGCCGACCAGCACGTGAACTTCGATGACGTGGCGGGCATCGACGAGGCCAAGGACGAGCTGACCGAGATCGTCGACTTCCTGCGCGACCCGGAGAAGTACCGACGGCTGGGGGGGAGGATCCCGCGCGGAGTGCTGCTGACCGGCCCGCCCGGCACCGGCAAGACACTGCTGGCGCGTGCTCTGGCCGGAGAGGCGCAGGTCCCGTTCTTCTCGATCTCGGCCTCGGAGTTCGTGGAGATGTTCGTGGGCGTGGGCGCCTCGCGGGTGCGGGACCTGTTCCAGCAGGCCAAGCAGGCGGCGCCGGCGATCATCTTCATCGACGAGCTTGACGCGATCGGGCGCTCGCGCGCGGGCGCGATGGGTGGGCTGGGCGGGGGCCACGACGAGCGGGAGCAGACGCTCAACCAGATCCTGACCGAGATGGACGGGTTCGATCCCTCGGCCGGCGTGATCGTGATCTCGGCCACGAACCGTCCCGAGGTGCTCGACCCCGCGCTGCTCCGGCCCGGACGGTTCGACCGACGCGTGGCGGTGCAGCCGCCGGACACGGTGGGTCGGCGCAAGGTCCTCGAGGTGCACACGCGGTCGGTCCCGCTCGCGGCCGACGTCGACCTCGACCGGCTTGCAGCCACCACTCCGGGCATGGTCGGTGCGGACCTCGCCAACATCGTCAACGAGGCGGCGTTGCTCGCCGCGCGGCGCGGCCACGACATGGTCACCATGGCCGATCTGCACGACTCGCTCGAGAAGCTGGTGCTGGGATCCGAGCGGCGGATCCTGCTCTCGCCCGAGGAGCGAAAGCGGACCGCCTACCACGAGGCCGGCCATGCGATCGTTGGCATGCTCACCCCCGGCGCCGATCCGGTGCGCAAGGTGTCGATCATCCCGCGGGGGGTTGCCCTCGGGGTGACACTGTCCGCCCCGGAAGCCGACCGGTTCAGCTACGACCGTGCGTACCTTTTCGGCAAGATCAAGGTCGCGCTGGGCGGGCGCGTGGCCGAGGAGCTCGTCTATAGCGAGATCACCACCGGCGCCCAGAACGACATCAAGCAGGCCACCGAGCTGGCCCGGAACATGGTCGGGGCATGGGGCATGAGCGACGTCATCGGTCCAGTCACCGTGATCACCGATGAGGGCCAGCTGCCTCTTCCCGGGGCCAGTGACATCTCGCCCCAGACCCAGCAGCTGGTCGACGAGGAGGTACGTCATCTGATCGAGGATGCGCACGAGCAGGTCACCCAGCTGATGAGCGCGCACCGCGATCAGCTCGACTCGCTCGCCACCGCACTGCTCGAGCGCGAGACGCTCGAGCAGGAGGAGGCCTACGCCGCGGCCGGCATCGAGCTCTCGAGCGAGGCGCACCTCGTCAAGTGATGTGGTCCGGCTCGCTCGCGGGCGCAGCCATCGTCAGCCGGCCGGTGCCGTGCGCCGACCATGATCCCTCGCGCCTCTTGGATTCCCTGGTGGCACCAACCCCAAACGCGAGGGTCCGTAGTTCCTCTCGCCGGGCAGCTACTTCGCGCGGATGGCTCGGGCGGTGCCAAGGCATAGCGTTAGTCTTGGCCATGTTCGTGACCGTGCAGTCACCGAGAATGCACCTCCACAAGGGCGTGCTCGTAGCGCTGGTCAGCATCGCTCTGCTCTCGATCGGATTCGCGGGCTGCGGCGGCAGCGGGTCGAAATCGAGCTCCGCCAGCGCCACCACCTCGACCACGTCGACCAGTTCGACCACCTCGACCGTCAACCAGACCCAGTCAACGACGACGACGTCCTCGAGTCAGGGTGGGGCAGCGGTTCACACAGGCCCAGTGCGGGGGACGCTGACGGGCGCGAATCATGCTCCGAAGGCCAACCAGAGCTGGCACTACTCCGTGACCGTCACCGACGCGAGCGGCCACCCGCTGAACGGGACGGTAGACATCGAGTTCACGTTCGGCGGGCAGGTGGTCGGACACGACACGCCGCCCACTCATCCCGTCGTCGACGGCCGCTGGCACGACACGCTCGAGTTCCCGGCGCAGGCGGTGGGCGAGCCGCTCAGCGTGCAAGCGGTCGTCCACACGCGGCTTGGCTCGATCACGCTCGATTGGCCCATCGAGGTCACTCGATGAACCCGGGTCCGACGGTGCTCGCTGCCCGGTGCAGAGCCGGGGCGCAACCGGCGGAATCGCCGCCCGCGCAGTCGGGCGCCGGCGTCCTGGTGCAGGATGTGGTCAAGTCGTTCGGGCCGATCCAGGCACTGCGCGGCGTGTCACTGGCGATCGCGGCCTCGGAGTTCGTCACCGTTACTGGACCTTCGGGCTCAGGCAAAAGCACCTTGCTGAACCTGATCGGCAGTCTCGATCGCCCCGACTCGGGGGCCATCACCGTTGCCGGTAAGTCGGTACCCGAGCCACGCCGCGCGATCTCATTCCGCCGGTACGTCGTCGGCTTCGTCTTCCAGGATAACCTGCTGCTTCCCTACCTGACCGCGCAGGGCAACGTCGAAGCGCCGCTGCTGGCGGCCGGCGTCGGCCACCGCGAGCGCCACCGGCGAAGCGCCGAGTTGCTCGACGAGGTTGGCCTCGCCGATCGCGCCGGGCACCTTCCCTCGGAGCTGTCAGGCGGCCAGCGTCAGGCGGTCGCCCTGGCCCGTGCGCTCGCGAACCGTCCTCGCCTGCTACTCGCCGACGAGCCGACGGGCGCGCTCGACTCGGACAGCGCTGCCCGCGCGCTCGACCTGCTCGCCTCGATCCGCGAGCTCCACGGCATGACTGTCCTGGTCGTCAGCCACGACATGGCGGTGGCGAAGCGAGCCGATCGGGTCGTTCACCTGGTCGACGGCCGGATCGTCGAGAACCGGTAACTCGTCTCACCCCCGCGCCCACGGTGAGGCGATTCACCCGGCTATGACACGGTCAACTCGACGCTCGCGCGGCGGCGGTACATAGCGTCACGTCTGGGCGAGGGTCGTGGCCGACCAGGCTCGCCTGACCCGCCACACCGGATAGACCGCCCCGAGCACCCCGATCGTCACCCCGATCAAACAGGCCCGGCCGAGGCCCCACGCGGTCGAGACCGGGGTGATGAAGCTTTGCAGCCCAAGTGCAGCCGGAAGCAAGCCGGCACCGAGGATGCCGAGGACGAGCCCGGCCGCGGTACCGATCAGGCTCACCGCGATCGCCTCGCCGAGCACCAGTCGTGCCAGCTGCTCCCCGCTCCACCCGACGGTGGCGAGCAGCGCCAGTTCCCGCCGGCGCTCGAGGACCGCCGCCAGCATGGTATTGGCGACGGCGAGCGCGCCGATGATCAGCGCCATCACGACGATCAACAACACGGCCTTGCTGATGAGCTGGCTGTTGACGCCCGAGCGGATGGCCTCGCTGGGGTCCGAGATGGCCGAGACGCCGGGAAACGCTCGCTGAAGCTCTGCCTCAGCCGTCGCGGGGGTGATTTGCGGGGCGAGGCGGATTGCGATCGTGGTCGTCTCGTCCGGCGCACGGCCGGCCAGCGTCTGCGCGTCGGCCAAGGTGGTGATCACACCTTGATCCTGGAAGGTGATGCCGGCGTGATATACGCCGGCGATCAGGAACGTCCGCTGTCCGAGCTGGATCGAGTCGCCGGCAGAGAGGTGCAGCTGCGAAGCCAGGATGTCGCCGAGGACCGCCTGACCGGGCGCCGGCCCGTGACCGGCGGTGTACACGAGCCGCTTGGCGACGAACCCGTTCGGGTCGATCCCGAACACGATCGCCGAGGAGTCCCGGGGGACCGCGTTCACGACCAGTTGGATCGGGGTCGCGTCGATGATCTCCGGCTGAGCCCGCAGCTTCGGGAGAAGTGAGAGTGGCAGCACCGATGACGTCGGGTCGCCCGCGTCGCGCTGGAACAGGCCGAGGTCAGCACGGCCCAGGTGGACGAGCTGCCCGGCGGTTTGGTTGAGCCCAGCCGACAGCGCCAGCAGCGCCACGATCGCGGCCACCCCGATCGAGATCCCTGCCGCGGTGAGCGCGGTGCGGGCCATTCGGCGACGCAGGTTGGCGATGATCAGCGCGAGCACGACGCACTCCGGGTCATGCTTCGGGTCTCCGAGGTGTGCTCGTCGTGGGCGCCGATGCGGGAGGGCAGGGCCACGAGCACCAGCAGGGCCGCAAGCCCGGCAGCGAGCGCGCCGAAGCCGAGCGACAGATGGACGCCGCTCATGAACGCGGCGTGCGCCGCGTGCGCCAGCGACGCGCCGAGGATGCCGCCGACGGACGCAGCCACGCCGAGCGCGCCGCCGAATGAGCCCGTGATCGTGTGCAGCACGGGTTCGGGCAGCCGCTGCGAGGCGAGCGCGGACGTGATGTGGTTCTGGTAGCGGGTCGAGAGCGCACTGCCGATCACGGCCACGCCGAGTGCGGCGCCGATCTGGATGGCGACGCCATAGGTTCCCGATCCGATTCCCGCCTCGGCGCGGGGGATCGATCCGAGCACCGAGTTCGCGGCCGTGGGCATCAGCAACCCCGCGCCGAAGCCGGCGAGCAGCATGCCCCGCAGAACGATCGGGTAGGTGGCCGACACCGTCGAGGTGTCTGCTCCCCACCACAGACCACCAGCGATCGCGGCCAGCCCAGCGGCCGCGGTTACCTTGGTGCCGGCCACGCGGGCGATCAGGGGCGACAGCGGTGCCGCGACGGCGATCAGAGCCGCCATCGGAAGGATTCGCACGCCGGCCTCCAGCGGCGAGAAGCCGAGGTCGAACTGGAGCACCTGCGTTATCACGAACAGAGATCCCGCCAACGCGAAGAGGCCGAGCAGGAGCGCGGCGTTCGCGGTCGAGAAGCTACGAGAGCGGAAAAAATCAAGCCGCAGCATCGGGTGATCACATCGCCGCTCCCAGCCGATGAACGCGGCGAGCGTCACGACCGCAGCGGTCCCGGCCACCACCACGGTCGCTGACGTCCAGCCGCGAGTGGGTGCTTCGATGATCGCCCACAGGAGCAGACCCATCCCGACGATCGAGAGCAGCGCGCCGACGGGATCGGGCCGGGCGGCCGCGGGATTGCGAGATTCGGGCACGAGTCGCCACGCCGCGACCACTCCGATGATCAGCAGCGGCACGTTGACCAGGAATACCGAGCCCCACCAGAACCTCGACAGCAGAAGGCCGCCGGCGAGCGGGCCGAGCGCGATGCCCACGCCCATCGTCCCTCCCCACAAGCCGATCGCCTTAGCGCGCTCCTGGCTATCAACGAATACGTTGTCGAGGATCGACAGCCCGGCCGGGATCGTCATCGCCGCGCCGGCGCCCATGACCGCCCGCCAGGCGATCAGCACGCCCACGGAGCCCGATAGGGCGGCTCCCAATGAGCCGGCGGCGAACGTGCAGAAGCCGGCCAGGAGCATCCGCTTGCGCCCGAGGCGGTCGGCAAGGCTGCCCGCAACCAGCAGCAGGCCCCCGAGCCCCATCGCGTAAGCGTCGACGATCCACTGCAGCCCGCTCGACGTCGCGTGCAGCTTGCGCACGAGCGTCGGCAGCGTGACGTTGAGGATCGTCATGTCGATGTTCACGACCAGGACCGCCACGCACAGCACGGCAAGCACCGCCCATGGCCGGACGCTGCGAGCGCCCGGAGCGCGAACAACCGCCTCACCTGAGTCTGGGGAGAAGGCCGGCGGCGCCTGACGGCGGCGCCTCGGCCGCCCCGGACCGGACTCGATCAGCTGATCGGCCTTCATCCACCCGAGCCTCCCAATCGGGTGGACGCGGGACATCGGGGCTTTGGCGCCCGGCAGATCGGTAGAGGCCCGCAGATCCGCGCACCGCAGCGCGGATGCACCGCATGAGCTCGTGGGAGAGCATCGGCCCGTGACCCTGCTCGGCACGAAGTACGCCCGGTGGAGCCCGCGCTGAGGCCGAAGCACAGGATGATTGAGGCGCTCGAAGAATTCGCGGCCTGGCGCTCCGCCGCGGCGAGGACGGCGACGGAAGAGCATCGAGCGGCGGCCGCGTAACCCCCTAAGCAAGATAGGAGGATCGACGTGAACGGAACCTATCCGGTCGCATTCTCGGTCGACTATCCCGACCGTGAACTGAATCGACTCACCAGTGCGTTGCGCATCTTCACGGTGATTCCGATCGCCGTCGTGTTCGCCGCGATCGAAGGATTCACCGCGCGTTACGGCGGCAACGGAGCGACCGGCGCAACCACGGTGGCGATCGGCGGCACCGGCCTGCTGTTCCTGCCGCCGTTGTTGATGATCCTCTTCCGTGAGAAGTACCCGCGTCGATGGCTGCCGCTGGTCAAGTGGCTGCTGGCCATCCCGCACTACGTGGTGCTGTTCGTGCTCTACATCGGTGCATTTTTCGCGGTGATCGGCGCCTGGATCGCGATCCTGTTCACCGGTCGCTACCCGCGCGGGATCTTCGACTACGTCGAGGGCGTGATCCGGTGGCACAACCGAGTCATCGGCTACGCGTTCACGCTGGTGACCGACGAGTACCCGCCGTTCCGGCTGCGGCTCTGAGAGCTGGTCGACCGAACACGCCCTGGGCGGGAGCCGGCGTGGGAGCCCTCGTTTGGTCGATTACGGCGCACTCGGCGTGCGGAGCTGGCCGAGCGGCGCCTTATTGGGAATTGTCGCGGCGCCTGACGCCGGCGCCTCAGCGAATGCCGACCAGCAGCACGGCGATGATGCCGCTCAGGAACACGCCGTCGAACGTTCCGGCGCCACCGATCGATGCCACGCCGGCGCCGAGCTCCCGCAGCCGCGGCAGGTTGAGCAGATCGGCGCCGATCAGCGTGCCCAGGGTCCCGGCGATGTAGGCCACCGCCGCCGGGGCGCTCGCGGACAGGACGAGGGCGGCGGCAGCCGCCAGGAGCGGCGGGACGAGCGCCGGCACGGCGATCCCCAGTCCGGGCACCGGACGAGCGAACGCGTGCACGAGCGTGGCGACGAACACCACCGCGACCGCTGCCTGCCACCACACCCCGTCGTTGATCAGCAGGTACACCGACAGGCCGGCGGGGATCACCGCGCCACCGAGGTTGACCGCGATGATCGTCGTCGGTTGCCGGCGGACCACCGGCACGCGGTAGCGCACGCCGAACACCGTGATCTCGCCCACTTCCAGCGTCTCCCGCCCGCGCAGCCGGGCGAGCGGGATGTTCACCAGGCCGCCCAGCAACGACAGCCAGATCAGCGAGAACATCACCCCCTGGCCGATGCCGATGCGGTGGTAGGCGTAGGTGACCGCGTCCAGGACGAACAGCGCTACGAGCAGTCCCGCAAACACGGCCAGCCCGAGCGCAAACGCCGGGGGAAGCGGGTGACGGTTGTAGGGAGATCGTCGCACGAGGGCGTCGCCGGGTACGGTGCCGATGATGGCGCCGGCATTCATCGGGGCCCGCCCCGGCTGTGTGCGGGGTAACTACCGAACCGCGGGCGCTAAGACGCGCCGGCGAGCCCGGCGGCCTCGACCGCGCGCCACACGAGCTCGACAAGCTCCTCGTCCTCGAGCTCGTCCGGAGGGTTCAGGCCGACGTTCAGGCCGCCTCGATCGGCGAGCCGCTGGAGGAGCTCGTCGCTCGCGGTCGACCACAACTGGTCTCGCAAGGCGTTCGCAAACCGCCGCGCGTCCTGACGCTCCACGGCGCCAACATACCAGCCGTCTGAGTTTGTCATCGTAAAGCCAATGGCCCCGCGCGGTGCACACAAGATCTTCCTGGGGATGGCGCCCGGCGTCGGGAAGACCTACCAGATGCTCGAGGAAGCCCACGAGGAAACGGAGCGCGGCCGGGACGTCGTGATCGGCTATCTGGAGCCCCATGGGCGCGCCGAGACGCAGGAGCAGGCGGCCGGTCTCGAGACCGTGCCCCGCCGCCGTCTCGAGTACCACGGCGTGACGCTCGAGGAGATGGACTTATCGGCGATCCTGCGCCGCCGGCCGGAGCTGTGCCTGATCGACGAGCTGGCCCACACCAACGTGCCCGGCAGCGAGAACGCCAAGCGCCATGAGGACGTCGAGCAGGTCCTGGCGGCCGGGATCGACGTGTACTCGACCGTCAACGTGCAGCACGTCGAGTCACTGGCCGGGCAAATTGGGAGCTACACGGGCGCGCCGGTGAGAGAGACGCTGCCCGACCGAGTCCTGCACGAGGCCGACGACGTGGTGCTGGTGGACATCACCCCGCAGCTGCTGATCGAGCGTCTGAAGGCGGGCAAGGTGTACGCCAACCGGTCGGCGTCGGTCGCCGAGCATGGGTTCTTCCGCCCCGACACACTGGCGACGTTGCGCGAGATCTCGCTGCTCGAGGTCGCCCAGGAGGCCGAGCCGGGTCGGCAGCCCGAGTCGGGTACGAAGCCCGAGCCGGAAATCGGTGGTGGCCGCGCGCCGGCCGCGCGCCCCGTCCTGCTCGCCACCCACCGGCCGGCCGAGGCACCGGCACGTGTGCTCGCGCTCGCCACGCCGGACCCGTGGATGCGGGCGACCGTCTACCACGCCTTCCGCACCGCCGAGCGCTTGCACGCGCCCTTCGACGTGCTGTGGGTGAGGAGCGATGACGGCGCGACCGACGACCCGGATGAAGTCACCGCCCTCAAGCGGCTGACGGACACCCTTGGCGGGGCGCTGCTCATCCGCACCTCGGACGATCTCGTCGCCGCCACCGCCGGAGTCGCGCGCGAGCGTGGCGCCACGTATCTCCTGATCGGCCGTCCCCGGCGCAGAACGCAGCTCGGGAGGCTCGTTCACCGTGACCTGCCGCTCGAGCTGATGAGCGCTTTGCCCGAGGTGGATGTCCAGATCGTCGCGCTTCCGGACCCTAGGCCGGGGAAGCCTCGAGGAGGGCGGCGCTGAAGGCCGGCACCGTCACCTCGTAGCTGCCCGAGACCGGCTGGATGACCTCGGTTGAGCGCGATCCCAGCCAACCTCCGCCTCTGGTCAGATGCTGACCGTCGAGGGTGACGCCCGTGCTTGAGCCGGCTGACGGCGCCCGCAGCCGCTCGACGGACGCGGGTCCGAACCTCGGAAGACGCACTGTGGTTCTCACCGCCCGGGGCCCCTTGTTGATCAGCAGCACGTGCAGGGCGCCCGGCCGCACCCGCACCGCCCAACCATCGAGCCGCTGCGCGCCGCTGCCCGTGACGTGCACCGGCACGAGCGCCGCGTCCGGTCCGAGCGCCCTTGCGAACAGAATCAGGCCGTAGAGGAGCGGGTTGGCGGAAAGGCCGCCGCTCGAGAGTGAGAAGGCGGCGTTGCTCTTGCCGGGATGAACGTGGACGTTGACCGCGTCGACGCCGGCCCGGACCAGCTCGAACAGCGCGTCGGGCGCCCACAGCGCGGTGGCGAATGTGTCGCTCACGCCCGGCCGCCCCCCGCAGGTGACGGAGTTCAGCTCGGTCAGCCGGAACGGCAGCCCGGCGTCGTGGGCCTGTCGAACCGCCGGTGCGAGTCCGCGAGCCATGCCGGCTGTCGCCTGGCTGCTGAGCAGCTTCGCGATCGTCGGGTAGCGCGAAGACCGGGGCCGAGCGCACGCCGAGTACGGATACTCGTGTGCCGTCACCTCGCGCAGGCCCGGGTGGCCCCTCGCCAGCAGCGTCGAGATCCAGCCGATCCCGCTCGCCGGATAGGCCACCGCCGGCCCTAGGAGGGGTACGCCGGGCGCCACGGCCGTGACCGTGCGCGCGTAGGCGCCGAAGTCGCTGGCGTAATCAGAGGGGGAGAGCGAACGCGGGAGCAGTTGCGAGGCGGCGATCGTCTCCCACACGATCTTGATCCAGACCTTGCGGCTGTAGAGGTCAGGCTCGTTGCCGATCTCGAAGCCGGCGATGCTTCCCCGGGGTAGTGCCGCCTCAGCGGCGCCGGCCCACTCGGCGCTGATCGCGGGAGACGCCGTCACGAGGTTCAGATCGAGGATCAACCGCACGTGTGCGCGCCGGACCAGCGCGCTCGTCTGCTTCAGCCACGCCGGCGTCAGCTCGACCACCCAGTCCGGAAACTGGCCCACCTCGGACTCCCACAGCGCCTCGTTCGCCGAGTCGCCGCCGATCCGGAGTATCAGCGGCCCGTCGCCGGGCACGTGGAGCAGGGAAAGGACCCGGTCGAGCACCGAGCCCTCCTGCTGCCACTCCGGCACGGCCCAGTACTCGGTCGAGAGCCCGAGAAAGGAATCCGGAACGCGTACCGGACGGGCTCCCGTGACGATCGTCACCGCTGCCCGCAGCGGTGTACCCGGAACCCCGCCCGGGCGAGGTGCGATGCGGGTGGTCCGGATTGGCTCCGCGTGGTGGGACTCCGCAACGATCACCGCCCCGATCGCCGCGACGACCGCGGCCGACAGGACCAGCAGCGCGACCGCGCGCCGTCGGAGCGAAGGGCGACGGTCGCGCGCCACCCGGCGACCGCGCCCTCGTACTACCGGACGGCCGCGACCTCCAAGGAGGAGCGTCCTGACGGTGCGAGTGGCCAAGAATCAGCTCCTTCCGTGCGCGTGAGTCGACGCCCCTTGGCGCCTGGTGTCACGTTCGCACGTGTTCGCGCGGTACTCATCCGTAATCCACGCGCGCGCGATAGCGGGCGGCTACGCAGCCGTGCTGCGTCCGCCGAGCACTACCAAGTGCACGGATCCACCGGACGTGTCGGCCATCGAGGTCACCCGCCGATACGGCGAAGGTGAGACCGCGGTCGATGCTCTGCGCGGGGTCTCGCTGTCGGTCGCACCCGGCGAGCTCGTGGCGGTGATGGGGCCATCGGGATCGGGAAAGTCGACGCTGCTGCACATCCTCGCCGGCCTCGACCGCCCGACCTCAGGGGAGGCCCTGATCGACGGCGTCGCTTTGTCCGGCCTGGGCGACGACGACTTGACGATGCTGCGCCGCGACAAGGTCGGGTTCGTCTTCCAGTTCTTCAACCTGCTGCCGATGCTGGACGCGGAGCAGAACGTAGTGCTCCCGCTCAAGCTCGCCGGCACTCCGCTCGACCGGGCTTGGATCGACGAGGTCATCGAGCGCGTCAGCCTCGCGGACCGGCGCACGCCGAGCTCTCCGGCGGCCAGCAGCAGCGGGTGGCGATCGCGCGGGCGCTTATTACGCGGCCGTCGATCCTGTTCGCCGGCGCCACGGGCATGCTGGCGCGCGAGAACACCACGCGCAACGCGGCTCGCACCGCGATCACCGCCGGCGCGCTCATGGTTGGCGTCGCACTGGTCGCGTTCGTCGCCGTGCTGGGGGCCGAGCTCCGGGCGACCATCAACACCGAGGTCAACCAGCAGATCCACGCCGACTACGTCGTGAGCGCGAGCGGCGCGGGCGCCACCCTGCCGCCCGCGGTCGGCGAGATGCTCAGTGCCGCACCGGGCGTCTCGGCCACCGCCGTCCGCGCCGGGGAGGTCAGCGCGTATGGCACGACCGAGCAGATCACCGCCGTGGACCCCGCAAAGGTCGCCCACTTCTACAACTTCATCTGGGCGCCCGGGTCAGGCCCGGCCGACCTGGCGCGTCTCGGGCTCTCGGGCGCAATCGTCACCAAGCAGTTCGCCACCGGCCACCACCTCGTCCTGGGCAGCCGGTTCCGGGTCCAGACGTCCTCGGGGACGTGGCTCAAGCTCTCGGTCGTGGGCGTCCAGAACCCACCCGTCGTCGTCGAGTTGCCGGGTGCGATGACCATCAGCACATCGCTGTTCGATCGCAGCTTCAGCCAGCCGTCCGACACGGGTATCCTCGTTGACACGGTCGGCGGCGCCAGCGCTGCCGCGGAGCAAACGCTGACGCATGTGCTCGCGGACTTCCCCAACGCGCAGGTGCAAACAGTCGCCGCGTTCATCAAGAGCCAGCAGGCTGGGATCGACAACTTGCTGGAGCTGTTCTACGTCTTGCTCGCGCTGTCGATCGTGGTGAGCCTGTTCGGAATCGTCAACACGCTCGCGCTCGCGATCGTCGAGCGGACCCGGGAGATCGGGACGCTCCGCGCGATGGGCATGACCCGCCGTCAGGTCTCCAGGATGATCAGGATCGAGAGCCAGATCACCGCGCTCATCGGCGCGGTCATCGGAATAGTCGTCGGTGTCCTCCTCGCTGGCCTTGCGACGCTCGCGCTGTCGTCCTGGAATCTCACCTTCACGCTCCCCGTCTCGACGCTCCTCGTCCTGCTGGTGGTGGCCCTGTTCGCCGGGCGCTTTGCCGCCAGGACGCCGGCGCGGCGCGCCGCCAAGCTCGACCCGCTGCGGGCGCTTCAGTACGAGTAGACGGTCACGTCTACAGCTGAAGTCGCGACCGGCTGAGCTCCAGCTGTGTCCGTCACGAGGTCGGGCAAGTCAGTGCTTGTAGAACGAAGGCCGGGTTCGGCTTCGGCGTGCCGGCGTCCGCGGTCGGATTCCAGGATGGGACGCGTCGCCGGTCGGCGGGCGAGGCGGTGGCTGAGCGATCGGCTCGGTGCCGACGCGGGGCAGCCATGACAGCCAGCTCGGGAGGTACCAGTTCCAGTCGCCGAGCAGCTTCATCGTCGCCGGGAGCAGCACGGCGCGGACGATCGTCGCGTCGAGCAGCACCGCGACGGCGAGGCCGACACCGAGCATCTTGAACACGATCTCGTTGAGCGTGGCGAAGATCGCGAACACAGCGACCATCACGATCGCGGCGCTGGTGACCACGCCGGCGCTTGCCCTGATTCCGTGCGCCACCGCGGCTTCGGTGCTCATCCCGTCGTCGTGGGCCTCACGGATGCGGCTGAGGATAAACACGTGGTAGTCCATCGAGAGTCCGAACAGGACCACAAACAGGAACAGCGGGAGCCAGTTGATGACACCGCCGACCGAGGTGAAGTCGAGCAGAGACTGCAGGTGACCCTGCTGGAAGATGAGCACCAGCACTCCGTAGGCAGCACCAACGGAGAGAAGGTTCAAGACGATCGTGGTGAACGGGATGACGATCGAGCGGAAGGTCACCAGCAGGAGCCGGAAAGCAAGTCCAAGCACGAAGACGAACACGTACGGGGCGTGGCTCTTCATCGTGTTGTTGAAGTCGACCGTCTGGCCCGCCTCGCCGCTGGTATGCACCGTTACCCCGGGAACACGGGCGATCGTGGCCGGGATGACGCGGTCGCGAAGGAGCGCGAGGGCACGCAGCGACGCCGCGTCGGTGCCGGTGCCGACGAGCGGAATCGAGACACGGGCGGCTTGGTGGGAGGCGCTGATGTCGACCAGGATTGGCTCATGCATCTGGCCGGTCGCCAGCGCGCGGTGCTCTAGCGCGGCGATGCCCGCGGTGATTGGAGGCGTGGTGACATTCGCAGCGCTGATCACCACCGTCTCGGGCTCGGCGCCGCCGGGGAAGGATTGCTGGACACGCCGGTAGGCCTGCATGACAGGGAGGTTTGGCGGGAGCCCCTGCATGCCGGCGCTCACCGTGTGCAGGCTGAACGCCGGGATCGCGAGCGCGACGAGCAGTGCGACGGCGGCACCGCCCCAGAGGACGGGCGCGCGGAGGACCGCGCCGACGATCGGCGCCCAGAACCGGGACTCACCCGGCCGCGCGCGCAGCCGCTGCAGCCGAGGAATTTTCCCAGTGTCGACACGGTCGCCCAGCTTGGAGAGGACGGCTGGGAGGACGGTGAGGGAGCCGACGAGCGCGATGGCCACCACCAGCACGGTTCCCATCCCGAACGAGGTGAAGATTTGGTTGCCCATCAGGAACATGCCGGTCATCGCGATCATCACGGTGACGCCCGAGATCAAGATCGCGCGGCCGGAGGTCGCGGCGGCAACCTGCAGCGCCTCCGCGGGCGTGCGCCCACGAGCACGCTCTTCGCGCGTTCTGCGCACGTAGAACAGTGAGTAGTCGATCCCGACCGCCAGTCCGATGCAGAAGATCACGGAGGTGATCGACTGCTCGACGTGCAGGACGTGGCTGAGGAGCTCGGTGAGGCCGATCGCGGCGAGGACCGCGGTGAAGCCAAGCAGGAGTGGCACGCCGGCCGCCACCAAGGCGCCGAAGGCGACCACGAGGATGAACAGCATGACCGGCAGCGAGGTTGCCTCGGCCGTGTGGAAGTCGTCGCTGACCAGCGTGTTCACAGCTTTGAGAGTGCTCGCGGTGCCGAGCTCGCCGATGAACAGCTGGGGATGCGCCCGCTGCACCGCGGCGGTCGCCGTCAGCGCCGGCGCGACGCGATTCTGGGCCGTGTCCGGATTGCCCGTGATCTGGAATGTCACGAGGGCCGCGCGGCCGTTCCGCGAGATCTGTCCGGCGTTGCCGGGAGCGAGCGGCGAGCGGATCGCCGCCACGGATCGGATGCTCGATAGCCGCCTGACTAGATCGGTCACGGCCGCGCGATAGCCGCTGCCCGCGAGCATGCCCCGCGGGTTCTCGATCACGATCTCCTCACCCGCGCGCTCGCGCGGAAACTGCTGTGCCTGCGTCTGATCGGCGAGCCGCGACTGGCCGTTCTCCGTCTCCACCTGAGTGAGCTGAACCATCCCGGTGGCGCTGCCGAGCGCGAACACGACGATCACGAACGCGAGCCACCCGAGCACGATCGACCGGCGGTGAGCCGCGCTCCAGCGCGCCGCACGAGAGGTGAAATTCGTCGACTCCATCTCGCTCAATGAGGGTGGCTCATCCGCAGGAGCAGCTTCACCCAATGCCGGCACCGTCGCATCAGTAGGGAGGTGCGAGTCCGGCGCGGGCTTGTCGCATCCCGCTGCCCGGGCTTGCCCGATGAGCTGGTCACTCCGGGGGAGTTTCATGACGCTGTGGTACGCGCTGAGCGGCGCGCACGGCGGCGTGAAAGGAAGCCCGATGGCAAAGACATTCTCATATGAGTTCTCGGTCTCCGGGAGACCGGAGGAGACCGAGGCACGCCTGCAAGGCGCTATCAGCGAGCGTCTTCGGCGCCCAACCGGCGGCAGCACCGCCAGCAACCTCCAGCACCAGATGCGGCTGGACGAGCAAACAGCGACGTCACTGTCCTACAAGCCCAAGCTGGCAGCCCCGCTGCCGGTGTCATTCGCGATCTGGGTCGGCCGCGTCCTCAGGGGAGAGAACGTAGAGGTTCAGTTCGCTCTCGTGAACGGCGATGGAGAGACACGTATCACCGTGTCGGGCAAAGTCGGCAGCGCGGCGCAGGCTATCGCGGACCGCGAGTTCTGGACGGGGATCCTGAGCAGCGACCGCTAGGTGTCACGTGGAGATGAGGGCTGCGACGGCAGCACGACCAGCGCGAGCACGACGCCGACGAGCACCACGCCGGCGGCGATCCCGAGCGCCAGGCTCATCCCGCTCATGAATGCTGCGCGTGCGGCGCCGGCGAGCGCGCTGCCGAGCAACCCGCCGACGTGCGTGGCCACCTGAAGAGCCGCCCCGAGCGACCCAAGCGCCGTGTGCCCAACCGGTGCAGGCAGGTGGTGGATGGCGGCCGTGCCCCCGAGCTGGTGCTGATAGCGAGTCGCCATGATGCTGCCGAGGATCGCGACGCCGAGAGCGCCGCCGATGTTCAGGAAGGTGCCGTTGGTTGCCGATCCGACCCCGGTGTGCTCGAGCGGCAGCGTGCCCATCAGTGAGCCGGTCGATCCGGGCATCACCAGTCCGCCGCCGGCGCCGATCATGATCGCGCCGACGACCACGCCGGAGTATGTCGTCGTCACGGTTGCGCCCGAGATCTGCCACAGGCCCCCCGCCACGATGGCCAGCCCGAGCGCGACCGTCAGCTTCGTGCCAAGCCTGCGAACCACGAGCGCCGAAAGCGGGGCGACGACGGCGATCGCGCCCGCTGCCGGGAGCATGTGGATTCCGGCCTGCAGCGCGCTGTACCCGAGCTGAAATTGCAGGAACTGGGTCATCACGAACAGCATCCCCATCAGGGCGAAGGTCATCGTCGCGGTGCTCACAACCGCTCCGGAGAAACCGGCCTGGCGGAAGAAGCGAAGCCGCAGCATCGGATGGGAGGTGCGTGACTCCCAGCCGACGAAGGCGGCGAGGGTGACGATCCCCCCGGCGCCGGCTCCGATCACCTCGGCCGAGGCCCAGCCGTGCACGGGCGCCTCGATCACGGCCCAGAGTACGAGCCCGAGGCCGAGGATCGAAAGGACCGAGCCGGCGAGGTCGAGCGGCTGGGCGTGCTCGTTGCGGGAGTTCGGCACGAACGGGATCCCGGCGGTCAGGCCGAGGAGCGCGATCGGCACGTTGATCAGGAAGACCGAGCCCCACGCGAAGTGCGCGAGCAGCAGCCCGCCGACGATTGGCCCGAGCGCGACGCCGGCGCCGGTCGTCCCGGCCCAGATCCCCAGGGCCCGCTGCCGCTCGCCGCGATCGGTGAACGTATTGGTGATGATCGCGAGCGTCGCCGGCATGATCAGCGTGGCGCCGAGGCCCATGCTGGCCCGGGCTGCGATCAGCATCCCGGAGGAGTTCGACAGCGCCGCCCAGGTGGAGCACGCCGCGAAGGTCGCGAGGCCGACCAGGAAGGTTCGCTTGCGTCCGACGCGGTCGGCAACGCTCCCCGACACGAGCATCAGACCGCCGAAGACGAGCACGTAGGCATCGACGATCCATTGCAGCTCGCTGTCGCTGGCGCGGAGGTCACGCACCAGCGTCGGGAGCGCGACGTTCAGCACCGTGTTGTCGAGCGAGATGATGAGCAGCGGCACGCAGAGGACGGCCAGCGTCAGCCACCGGTTCACGTGACGGGGTGGCCGCGGCTCGGAGCGACGCCGGAGCGCCCGCGCCCGCGCCGCGCCGTGGGGACGGCGAGCGTATCCGTACCGTGAACTGGTACTGACGTGCGTGTCGCGCGTTGGTCTCATGACACTAGGACGTGCGCGGCGGTGACCAGGTCACCGCGGTCGTCGAGGACGAAGCCGGAGCCCATCGCCGTGACCGCCTCCTGAGTCCGGCCGAGCGGTGTATTGACGGTCTCGGTCATCTGCACCGTCAGGTCCACGGTGCCGGCCGCAGCCTGCGCGTACACCGCCGTCCAAGTTCCGCCCGGCGAGCTAGACGAAGCGGCGGCGGTCGCCGGCGCCGACTGGATCACGGTCGTGGTCGTGGCCGAGCCCGTATGGACCATCCCGGCCACCAGGGCCACCACGCCGGCCACGGCCGCGAGCGCCACCACGGTCGCGGCGAGGAAGAGACGCGGCCCGCCTCCTGTTGGCAGTGGCAACCGGTGGTGCGGGTGTGCAAACGGGGAGGCCGACATCGTCCTCGACCGTATGCCGCAGGAGCCGCCGCCGCATCGGCCAGGCGCCGTACATCTGGACTGTGGGTCACTACGGAGCCCTCACAGAACCGCCCCGTCACCTGCGGGTACAACCGGATGCGCCCCGCGAGCGGGCTCCTAGGCTGCCGGTCTCTTCGTGCTCGCCCGAGGTTCTGCTTGACTGAATGATGAACGACTTCCTAAAGTTCCGAGCAGACCCCGGAGGCGCGAGCCAGATGGCTGACGATACGACGCTCGCTCGCGTGAATGCCGCCCGTAGGCGGGCCGCCGACGCTGCGCTTCGAACGGCGGAGGCTGCCGAGCGAGCAGCCGGGGCCCATGAGCGGGCGGCGGCGGAGCATGAACGTCACGCTGCGGTTGTGGCCGAGCTCTGGCAGCACGTCAGTGAGGCCCATCGAAGCCGCGAACGGGCAGAGCAGCTGCGCGCTGCGGCAAGGCAGCAGATGGCCATCGCCGCGCGCGAAGCATCAATTGCCCGGCGCCTGAACTCGGCAGCCGGCACGATCGGACTCGCTTCCGAGTCGCTACCCACTGAAGCCGACCTGCCGTCGTAGCTGCCTGGACCCGCCGGTCTCGTGCGAGTGCAGCCGGTCTCTAAAGGCTCGCGGAGTGCGACTCGGCGACTCGGCGATCCTCGCCGGCGGCCACTCGCGAGCGGGCCGCTTCGCGGCGGTGGGCGGATGCGCGATTCGGCTCGCCCGCCGCCTCCAGCGCGTCGGCCGCCCGTTCGTGTGCTTGGGCGGCGTCCTCATGAGCGGCCGCAGCGCGCACGTACTCCGCCAGGGCCAGCTTGTAGGCCTCTTGCGCGGCCGCCACGGCATTGGCCAGCCGCTCGACGGCCTCACGCGGGCGCCGGACCGGATGAAGCCGGTCATCACGCAGCTCGCCAATACGCTCGGTTGCGGCCTCCTTGCGGCTGCGGGCGGACGAAGCTCGCTGCTCCGCCGCGGCGGCGGCCGCGTGAGCCTCGCGGGCCACGCGTGCGTATCGGGAGGCGACCGCCGGGGCGTGCAGGCGAGCCTCATCCGTCTGAGCTTGACCGGGCGCGGGGGGACTGGACATGACCGGTCAAAGCTCCCAGCCACCACTGGGTTTGCCATCTGTACCTCGCCCCCCTGCCGTTGCGGATAACTACGGACGGCTCGGGTACGCCCTGGGCAGTCCGCCTGAATCCGTAGTCTGCCCAATCGCAAAGCGCGATGTGACCCGATGGCGGGGTCCGCGAGGCCGATTACGGTCGGTTTCGTGACCACACACGTTAGCCACGGCGCTGAGCTGAGTTCACTGATGGCACGCGGCGCCGAGTCGGGCTTCATCGGCGAATTCGAGATCGAGGCGCTCGCCGTCCACCTGGGTCTCGATGCGACGCAGATCGAACAGGTGCGGGACCGCCTTGCCGTGGCACAGATCGAGGTCCGCGACGACTGCGGGAAGGACGACGTCCCGCCGACGACGTACGCCAGCGCGGACCTGGCGGGCTACACCGTTGACGCTATGACGGAGTTCCTCGCCGAGGCTCGTCGCTATCCGCTGTTGACCGCCGCCGAGGAGATCCAGCTATCCAAGCGGATCGAGCGCGGCGATCTGAAGGCCAAGGAGAAGCTGATTTCGAGCAACCTCCGGCTGGTCGTCTCGATCGCCAAGCACTACCAGGTGAGCACGCAGTTGACGCTGCTCGATCTGGTCCAGGAAGGGATGCTCGGCCTCATTCGCGCGGCCGAGAAGTTTGACTGGCGGCGCGGACTCAAGTTCTCGACGTATGCGACGTTCTGGATTCGCCAGTCGATCCAACGTGGTTTGGACAACCACGCGCGCGTCATCCGCCTCCCGGCCACCGTCGCCCAGCAGGAGCGCAAAGTCGCCGCGGCGCACCGCCGGTTGGCCGCGAAGCTGGGGCGCGAGCCGACGTTCGAAGAGCTTTCCGAGGCGACCGGGCTAGAGGCCACGCAGATATCCGACCTGGCGGCCGCCCCTCGGGTGGTGACCAGCCTCGACCGACCGGTGGGCGACGAGGAGGACACGACTCTGGGGGCGCTGGTCCCAGGGGGAGGCGCCGAGGTGGGGGAGGAGGTGTACCTCAGCCTCGAGCGCGCCCACGTTCGCCGGGCGGTCGCCGCCCTAAACGAGCCTGAGCGAACGGTGATCCGGCTGCGCTTCGGCCTCGACGGCGATCCTGAGCCGAAGACCTACGCCGCTATCGCAGCGCAGCTGGGGATCGATCTCGGACGGATTCGGTCTCTCGAGAAGCGAGCGCTGAAGCAGCTGGCGCTGCACCGCGAGCTGGACGGGATCCGAGCGGCGTGAGCGACTGCGGCTTTGCCGCAGTCCGTCCGGGGGTCACGAGGCAAGAGGATCCGTGTTCGGCCGGATGCCGTCGCGCCACCTGGGGCATACCGTGACCGCATCATGATCCACGCACTCTCACATCGCTCCCAAGCCGCTGCAACCGTCGACCCGGCCGGTGCCAGCAAGCCCTGTGGCCATGCGCGTCACGTGGGCACGTGTCCGCATTGCCAGCGGGCGCAGCTCGCGCGGTGGCGCGCGCAGCTGAACGGCTCTCATTCCGTGGTGAGTCGCTGACGCTAGTCCTGGCAGATGTCACCGGTCCTGGCGGCCGTCACCCGCACAACTTCGCCCGGATCGACGAGCACCGAGTGCCGGTGATCCCCGGCCGGGAACAGGATCCGGTCGTGCCGGAGGAGCTCGCGGTCGATCACCTCGACCGCCGGCACCATCGGCCCGAAGGGGGGCACAGCGCCGACCTCGAGCGAGGGAAACTCCAGCGCGATCTCATCCTCACTCGCGAGCTGCAGCCGGCGCGTTGCGCCGAGCGCCTCGCGCAGCTTGTGCAGGTCGAGTCGCGCGGAGGCCGGAATCGCGGCGATCAGGTACCCGCCGCCGCGGCGACGGAGCCGTCGCCGGTCTCCTCCTCGGCCACCTGCGCCCAGCGCTCGAGCCGCTGGTCGATGCGGGCATGGAGCGTGCCGTCGGGAAAGCGGCCGTCCGGTCCGGGGGCGCCGGCGGGCACACCGGTCAGCAGCTCGATGGCCTCATCGACCGTACGTGCGCTCCACACGTGGAAACGTCCAGCCCGAACGCTCTCCACGATTTCCGTACCGAGCATCAGGTGGCGCACGTTGGCGTCCGGAATGATCACTCCCTGGCGTCCGGTCAGTCCGGGCAGCGCGCACGCCCGGTAGAACCCCTCGATCTTCTCGTTCACGCCGCCGATGGCCTGAAGCTCGCCGTGCTGGTTGACCGAGCCGGTGACCGCGATGTCCTGCCGGACCGGCACGCCGGCGAGTTCGGACAGGAGCGCATACAGCTCCGCGCTCGCAGCCGAGTCGCCGTCGATCTGGTCGTAGGACTGCTCGAAGGTCAGGTTCGCGGCCAGCGCGATCCGGCGCTCCCCGCCGTAGCGACCTCGTAGGTAACCGCTGAGGATCAGGAACCCCTTGTCGTGGATGTGTCCGCTGAGCTCGGTCTCGCGCTCGATCGAGACCAGCGCGCCTCGGCCCGGACCAGCACTGGCGGTGATGCGTACGGGCCGGCCGAACGTGTAATCGCCGAGGTCGAGGACCGCCAGTCCGTTCACCTGACCGATGCGCGCGCCGTCGAAGTCGAGCATCAACGTGCCCTCGGCGACCATGTCCAGCAGGCGCCGCTCGACCAGGTCAGAGCGCCTCACCTTGTGCTCGATCGCCCGCTCCACGTGCTCGGCACGCACGAGCCGGCTTCCGTCCTGGCCGGCCCAGTGGCTGGCCTCAGCGGCAACCCCTGCGATCTCGTCGAACTGCGTCGACAACCAGTCCCGGCTCTCGGCCAGTCGGGCCCCGTGCTCGATCACGCGCGCGACCGCTCCGGCGTCGAAATGATGCAGCCCCGCGCCGCGCACCTGCGAGGTCAGAAACGCGCCGTAGCCGGCCGCGCCGGCGTCGTCCCAGGCCATCCGCGAATCGAACTCCGCCTTGACGCGGAACAGCTTGCGCAGGTCCTCCTCGAGCATGTACGCGAGCTGGTACAGCGGCCTCGGTCCCACCAGCACGACCTTGAGGTCGAGCTCGATCGGCTCCGGAGTGAGCGTCGCGGCCGGGAACAGGGCGTATTGCTCCGCCGGGTTCTCGAGCCTGATCTGGCCGGTGCGCAGCACCTCCTTCAGCTTCGGCCACACCAGCGGCTGAGTCAGCACCTCCACGGCAGGAAGCAGCAGATAGCCGCCGTTGGCGCGGTGGACCGCACCGGGGCGGAGCATCCGGTGGTCGGTAATGAAGCCCCCGCCGAGCACCCCCTGGTGCTCGATACGCCCGAACAGGTTCGAGTAAGTGGGGTTCGTCTCCATCACCACGGGGGCGCCGCCGTTTTCATCGTGGTCGACGAGAACGTTCACCTCGTAGGGAGCAAGCGCCCGTTCTGGACCTCCCGTCAGCGCCTGCGCGAGCTGCCACGATGGCTCCGCCCCGTCCTGCGCGCCCTGCGCCTGAAGTTCACCGAGATTCTCGATCACGTTGCCCTGAACCGAGCCGAACCAAACGCCCAGCTTGCTCGAATCCGCGTAGCGCTCCTTGAGCTCCTCGATCAACGGGCCGACCGCGAACAGCGCGACGTCGTGCTCGAGCGCCCGGAGCCGTTCGCGGGTCTCGCGCTGTCGCCCGCGCGTCGACTTCAGGAACGCCTGGATCTTCGGTCCGAGTTCCTCGATCGCCCGCTGGTAGCGCTGGCGAACGGGCTCGGGAAGCTGGGCGAACTCGGGCGAAGTCATCGGCTGCCCGCCGCGGAGCGGCACCGTCACGACGCCAGTCGGCGTCAGCTCGAAGGCGATCCCGTTTGTCCTGGCCTGGTCGCGGAGGTCGGCCATCGCCGCCTCCTGCTCGCGCTCCACCGGTTCGGTCAGCTCGCCCTGCCGACGCGCATAGGTGTCGCTCTCGAACGCCGCCGCGAGCGCGTGGCGCGCGTCATCCAGGAACCGCCGCATGTCCGCGGCGAGTTGCCTGCCCTGCCCGCTCGCGAGCGCGACCGCGATCGGCCGGCGTGGCTCGCGGAAGTTGTGGAGGTACACCCAGTCCCCCGGGGCGGGGCGGTTTCGCGCCTGCCGGTGCAGCTGGGCCTCGAGCGCGGTTCGCTTGCCTACCCCCGCGGGCCCGGTGGCGAAGATGTTGTAGCCGGGCATCCGAGCCTCCAGGCCGAACGCGATCGCCTCGCTCGCCCGATCCTGTCCGACCAGGCCTTCGGCCGCCTCCACCTCCTCGGTGGAGGTGAAACCGAGCGACTCGGGAGGGTGGATTCGCCGCAGCGACGCCGCGTCGAGCTCGCGCGGGGTGGACGGTTCGTTCATCATCGGTTGACCGCCCTTGGCAGTGGTACGCGCGTGACCTGCCAGACACAGTCCCCGAGGATCAGACGGCCGATCCCGAGCCTGCTCCAACCCACCGCCGCCAGGACGCCGAACTCGCGGCGGCGCTCGATCACCGCCATGCTACGCGCCGACCGTCTGCTTCTGGGCCTGGGCGAGGTAGCTGACCGCGTCGTTCAGGCTCGACAGCTTGGGGTAGTCGCGCTCCGGGATCTCGATTCCGGTCCGCTCGTTGATCGCCACGATCACGTTGAGGAAGTCCATCGAGTCGATGTCCAGCTCCTCGAGGAAGTCCGCATCGGGGTCGATGCTCGCGGCGTCGACGTCGGGCGCGACTTCGGTGAGTACGCCGATCACAAGCGCGCGCAGTTCCTGTTCGGTGCTCATGAGGTCTCCGGTTTCTGTAGTTGTCGGTCGATGAGGGCGAGGAAGCGACCGCCGGCGTGACCGTCGCTGGCACGGTGGTCGGCGGCGAGCGTCGCAATCACGGTCGGCCGCACGCCGAGCATTCCGTCGGCGGCCCATGGCCGCTCGCGTACGGCCCCGAAGCCGACGAGCGCGACCTGCGGTGCGTAGATCACGCCGTGCACGAGGTCGACCCCGCGCTCGCCGAGGTTGGTCACGGTGAGCGTCGGATCGGACATCTCCGAGCTGCGCAGCCTGCCCGTCCGGGCGCGCTGCACGAGATCGCGGACGTCCTGCATGATGTCGTCGAGGTTCTTGCCGTCGGCGTCGTGCAGCGCCGGCGCGATCAGGCCGCCGCCGCGTAGCGAGACCGCCACCCCCAGGTGAACCCCTGGTCCGGGATGAAACGTCCCGTCGATCCAGAAGCCGTTCATCTCGGGCATCTCGACGACCGCGCGCGCGACCGCGCTCAAGAGCAGCGCGGACGGCAGCAGCCGATCGTTCACGGGCCGCTCGAGGTTCGCGACGTGCAGCCACTCGAGTGCGCGGCTCATGTCGATCTCGAGCTGGAGGTAGTAGTGGGGGATCTCGCGCTTGGAGCGCGCCATCAGCGCGCCAATCGCCTCGCGCATCGCCGCCTGGCGGTCGACGGGCTCGGCCCGGGGAGGGGGCGCGACTCCGGGCGCGACTGCGGGCTGTATCGGTGGCGCGCTCATCGAGGGCGCCCGCTCGACGTCCGCCTTCGTGATCGCTCCGTTCGGGCCGCTGCCCGTAACCGCCGAGAGGTCCACCCCGAGCTGTGCGGCAACTCGCCGCGCAAGCGGCGAGACGCGGAGCCGGTGGTCTGCGCCGCCTGTGACGCGGACGGGCTCTGCGACCCGGGCGGGCGGCGGAGGGGCGATGATCGAGGGCGCGGTGGCGGGCGCGCCGACGGTCGCGAGCGCTTCGATCGGGGCCGGTGCGGCGACCGGCGCCGGCACCTCGGCGCCCGCCGGCAGGACGGTCGCGAGCCGCGTACCCACGGGGACGCGCATGCCCTCCTGGACCAGCAGCTCGCCGATCACTCCGTCCTCGAAGATCTCGACCTCGATCTCGGCCTTGCTCGTGTCCACGAGCGCGACTATGTCGCCGCGCCTAACGGTGTCACCGGGCTTGACGTACCACTCGAGCAGCGTGCCGGCATCCATGTCGGCACCCAGCGAGGGCATCACGAAGTCAGCCATCTCACCCAGTTCCCATCATCCGGCGGACCTCGGCAGCTACGACGGCGGGCTGCGGCAGCGCGGCCTGCTCCAGGTGCCGCGGATAGGGCATCGGCACCTCGGCCGAGCACACCCGCGTGACGGGCGCGTCGAGCTCGTAGAACGCCTGCTCCATGATCCGGGCGCTGACCTCGGCGGCCAGGCTGCCCGATCGCCAGCCCTCGTCGATCACCACGGCGCGGTGCGTGCGCGCCACCGATTCGATGATCGTCCGATCGTCGAGGGGGCGCAGTACGCGGAGGTCGACGACCTCGGCCTCGATCCCGGCGCCGGCGAGCTCCTCGGCGGCGGACAGCGCGGTCGGAACGGTGCCACCGTAGGCGATCAGCGTCACGTCGCCCCCCGGCCGCCTGGTCGCGGCCCGCTCGATGTCGACGGCGCCGGCGCCGGCGGGCAGCTCTCCCTCCAGGTTGTAGAGCGATCCGTGCTCGAAGATGAGCACCGGGTTCGGATCGTCAAGGGCCGGTCCGAGCATCCCGCGCGCGTCGGCCAGCGTCGCCGGTGCCAGCAGCTTCAGGCCCGGAATGTGCGCCAGCCAGCCCTCGAGGCTGTGTGAATGCTGCGCGGCGACCTGCCGCCCGGCCCCCGTGGTCATTCGGATGACCAGCGGGATCGCGAACTGACCGCCCGACATGTGCGTGATCGTCGCGGCGTTGTTCATGATCTGATCGAGCGCCAGCAAGCAGAAGTTGACCGTCATCACCTCGACGATGGGGCGCATGCCGCCCATCGCGGCACCGATCCCCGCGCCGACGAACGCGGACTCAGACAACGGCGTGTCCCTGATCCGCTCAGGCCCGAACTCCTCGAGCAGGCCTTTGCTGACGCCGAAGCACCCGCCGTAGGCGCCGACGTCCTCTCCCATCAGGAATACACGCCCGTCGGCGAGCAAAGCCTCTCGGATCGCTTCGCGCATCGCTTCGCGATAGGTGATTGCCTTGGCCGGCGCGACGCTCATGGTGCGGCCCCTTCGAAGTAGACGAACCGTTCGAGCTCCTCTACCGGTTCGAGTGTCCCGGCCTCGGCAAAGGCGATCGCGTCCTCGATCTCCCGAGCGATCTCCCGCTCGAGCCGCTCTACGTCCGCGTCGCTCAACAGGCCGGCGGCTTGCAGCTGGGCGCTCAGCGCCGGAATCGGGTCGTGTTCCTTCCAGCGCTCGATCTCATCCTTGGTGCGATACAGGTCGGGGTCGTACATCGAATGCGCGCGGAAGCGGTAGGTGCGAAGCTCGACGAAGCACGGCCGGTCGCCGTCTCTGACCTCGGCCGCCGCTCGGCGCACGGCCTCCTCGACCGCGATCACGTCCATCCCGTCGACCGACCAGGCGGTCAGCTCGTAGCTGGCCGCCTTGAGCGCGAGGTCGGTCTCCGACTCGTAGCGCTCGATCGCCGTGCCCATCGCGTAGCGGTTGTTCTCGCATAGGAACAGCACCGGCAGCCTCCACACCGCGGCCAGGTTCATGCACTCGTGGAACTCGCCCTCGGCGACGGCGCCGTCCCCGAAGAAGCACGCGGTCACGCGCCGGCGGGCCTGTAGCTTGTCTGCCAGCGCCAGGCCAACGGCCAGCGGCAGCCCGCCGCCCACGATCGCGTTGCCGCCGTAGAACCGGGTGGCCGCGTCGAACAGGTGCATCGACCCCCCACGGCCGCGCGCGCACCCCTCGACCTTCCCGTACATCTCGGCCATGATCGAGCCGGGTGAGACCCCTCTGACGAGCGCGTGCCCGTGCTCGCGATACGTCGCGACGATCGCATCCTCCGGCGTGAGCGCCTGCATCGCGCCCACCGCCACCGCCTCCTCGCCGATGTACAGGTGCATGAAGCCGCGGATCTTGGTGGCGCTGTAGAGCTCCACGCACTTCTCCTCGAAGCGCCGCACGCGCAGCATCTGCCGCAGCAGCTCGAGGCCATGCTCGCGCTCGATCCCGATCGTCGCGCTCACGAGACCGGCTCCAGCGTCGAGGTGTCGCCTTCGGCCAGGCCGAGCTCGCGGGCCTTGAGCAGCCGCCGCATGATCTTGCCGCTGCGGTTGCGCGGAACGGTGTCGACGAACTCGATTTGGCGGGGCGCGACGGCAGCCCCGAGCCGGCGGCGCGCGAACGCCAGCAGGTTCCGGTTCAGGTCATCGCTCGGCTCTTGCCCGCCCGCCAGCGTCACGAAAGCCTTGACCACCTCGCCGGCGACCGGATCGGGGACACCGATGACTCCGGCTTCGGCCACGGCGGGATGCTCGAGCAGCACGCTCTCGACCTCGAACGGCCCGATCAGGTGGCCGGCGGACTTGATCACGTCATCGCCCCGACCCACGAACCAGAAGTAGCCGTCGGCGTCCCGGCGAACCAGGTCTCCGGTCGTGTACCACCCGCCCGCGAAGCACTCGCGGTAGCGCTCCTCCTCGCCGAGGTAGCCGCGGAACATCGAAGGCCATCCGGGTCGGAGCACCAACTCGCCGTGCTCGTGTGGATCGTCGATGAGCTCGAGCGTTCCGTCGGGCGCCAGGACCGGACGGTCGTCGTCGCCACGCCTGGCCACCGCCGCCTCGATCCCGGGCAGCGGACGGCCCATCGAGCCCGGTCTGACCTCCATCGAGCGGTAGTTGGCGATCATGATCCCGCCCGTCTCGGTCTGCCACCAGTTGTCGTGAGCCGGCAGTCTGTAGGCCTCCCGGCTCCACACCACGACCTCGGGGTTGAGCGGCTCGCCGACGCTCGCGATGAACCGCAGCGAGCTCAGGTCGTACTCGCGCGCCACATCGGCCCCGGCGCGCATGAGCATCCGCAGCGCGGTCGGCGCCGTGTACCAGACGTTCACCTTCTCGTCTTGGAGGATCCCGTACCAGCGGTCCACTTCGAGCTCGGCCTCGTCGACGATCGCGGTCGCGCCGAGCGTAAGCGGCGCGATGATCCCGTACGAGGTCCCGGTGACCCACCCGGGATCGGCCGTGCACCAGAACACGTCGCCGGGCCTCAGGTCGAGCACGGTGCGACCGGTCTCGCGATGCGCCACCACCGCCTCGTGGACGTGGATCGCTCCCTTCGGCGTGCCCGTAGTGCCGCTCGTGAAATGCAGCAGAGCCATGTCCTCGGGCGCCGTGGGGAGGATCTGGTACTCGTCGGGGGCGGCGCTCATCAGCAGCTGCAGGTTCTTGACGCCGGGGATCTCGGCGATCTCTTCCTGATCGCCGACGAGCAGCACGTGCTCGAGCCCGGGCAGGCGCGGGCGCAGCTCCGCCACCTTCCGCCTGTAAAGCGAGGTCGTGGTGAGAAGGACTCGCGCATCCCCCAGGCGCAATCGCTGCTCGATCGGCTCGGGGCCGAACGCGGAGAACAGCGGACAGAACACGCTCCCGTGTTTGAGCGTTCCGAGCGCTGTGACATACAGCTCCGGGATGCGGCCCGCGAGCGCGAAAACCCGCTCGCCACGCATCACGCCGAGCGCGTCGAGCACCCCCGCGAAGTGATCGGTCTGCCGCTTCAGCTCGGCGTAGGTGAGCTCCAGCGGTGCCCGGCGTTTGCTCAGGAAGCGCAGCGCGACCGCACCCGCCAGCGGGCCCCCCGCGTGCCGGTCGACCGCCTCGTAGGCGATGTTCAGCCCGCCCCCGGGCAGGCCGGCGAGCCGCGCGCGCGCCGCCGCCCACGAGAACTCGGCCCGAGCCCGGCCGTAATCGAGCATGTTTGGAGCGAGCCCGCGCGAGATCAGGTCCATCTAGGACTCCTTGACGTAGGCGTAGGTATCCCCGACGGTAATTCCAGGCGTTGCCTCTAGCATCCGCGACCAGCCACAATCGGGTTCCGGAGTTGCCCGTAGCAGAGCCTTCAGCGACCGAAGCCCAAGCGCACGCGTACGCCCGCGAGCGGGGGCTCTCGCCCGGGCTGTACGCGGTGATGCGGGCGCTGACCGTGCTGGTCCTGCGTCTGTGGTTTCGGGTCAGAGTCGAAGGCACGGAGCATGTGCCGACCGAGGGGCCGGCGATCGTGGCTCCGAACCACAAGAATTTCCTGGATCCGTTCTTCATCGGGATCGCCACCCGGCGTCGTGTGCGCTACATGGCGAAGGCCGAGCTGATGAAGGGCCCGGTGGGCTGGTTCTTCCTGCGCCTGGGGGCGTTTCCGGTGCGGCGCGGTGGGGCCGACGCAGAGTCCATCGAGACCGCTCGCGCAATCCTGGCCGGCGGCGGGCTGGTGGTGATGTTCCCGGAGGGCACCCGCGTCGAGGCGCCCGACGCCCTCGGCTCGCCTCATCACGGCGCCGGGAGGCTCGCGCTCGACACGGGCGCGCCGATCATTCCGGCGGCGATCACCGGCACCTCGCATCTCTGGCGCGGTGCGCTCCCCGGGCTCAAGCGCGTACAGATTGCTTTCCTGCCCGCCGTCGTGCCGGATCCCTTCCACGGCCCTGACGAAGTCTCCCAACTGATCGACGAGCGCGTGTGGCCCGCCGTCCGCGAGGAGTACGGGCGCCTGCGAGCCGCTCCCGGGCTGATCGCCGCAGCCCTCGCCGCGGTCGGCTTAGGCGGCGGCCTGCTGGCGAGGCGACGGCGCGAAGCCAGGCGGCAGATCCGCGTGCTCGAGAGGGTCGAGTCACGCCGGCTGCGCCAACGCAAGGCGCGCGGCCGGCTGCTGGCGCGCGTTCGTCGGCGGCGCTGACCAGCTTCAGCTGTCTAACGGCGGTCGGACCTGCTCCCACTCGGCGGCCATCTCGGACGCCTCGCTACTCGCCCAGGTCGGCTGTCCTTCGACGGACTGACCGGTTCCATTGCGCGGCGTCTCACCCGCGGGACCGTGTGCGCGCGCTCGCTCGAGCTGAACCTGGGCATCGCCGAGTCGCCGTGCCATGACGGCCACAACGACACTGAGGGCGGCGGTTGACCAAAACCACGGTGTGCGCCACATCTCTGAAAGCTCCTCTCGCTGCTCGCCTTGGCGAGAGTCTGAACGAGCGCCGTGGACGGGAGCATCCGTTCTGGACCCCGAGAGCGAGCGAAGAACTACGGATCACGCCGGTTCGGTCGCGAGTTACGGTGAGCCGGTGCTCGTCGATCGAACGGCCACCGCTGTACTGAAACCGATTGAAGCGGCCGAGGCCGCGTTTCGCCGCGAGCATCCCCGCTACGGGGACACCGCCGCGCTCGACGAGCTGCGCGCTACCGACTATGCGCGCCTCGACGCGGGCGGGCACACGTACCTCGACTACACCGGGGGCGGGCTGTACGGCGCCTCGCAATTGCGTGAGCACCTCGCGCTGCTCGAGGGGGGCGTGTTCGGTAATCCGCATTCGATCAGCCCCACTTCTGCGGCCAGCACGGTGCTGGTCGACCGAGCGCGCACCTGCGTGCTGGAGTTCTTCAACGCCTCGCCCGAGGAGTACGTGGCGATCTTCACGCCCAACGCCACCGGAGCGCTCCGGCTGGTGGGGGAGGCGTACCCGTTTCACGCAGGCGACCGGTACCTGCTCACGTTCGACAACCACAACTCGGTGAACGGGATCCGCGAGTTCGCGCGGGCTCGCGGCGCGGAGACGAGCTATATCCCGAGCGTCGCCCCGGACCTGCGCGTCGACCCGGACCTGCTGCCGCGCTACCTGACCGAGACGATCGGCCATCATCACAACCTGTTCGCCTACCCGGCGCAGTCGAACTTCTCCGGCGTCCAGCATCCGCTGGCCTGGATCGAGCAGGCCCATGGCCACGGTTGGGATGTGCTGCTCGACGCCGCGGCCTTCGTGCCCACCAACCGGCTGGATCTGAGCGTCTGGCACCCGGACTACGTGCCGGTCTCGTTCTACAAGATGTTCGGCTGGCCGACCGGCGTGGGCTGCCTGCTCGCGCGCCGTGACGCTCTCGCCAAGCTGGAGCGTCCGTGGTTCTCGGGAGGGACCATCGTGACGGCGTTCGTGCAACGCCAGTACTACCAGTCGCTGCCGGGCGCGGCGCACTTCGAGGACGGCACCCTCAACTACCTCTGCCTTCCGGGCGTCGAGCTCGGACTGCGCTTCCTGGAGCGCGTCGGGATCGACACGATTCACGCGCGCGTCAGCATGTTGGCCGGCTGGCTGCTCGATGTGCTCGGATCGCTGCGCCACAGCGATGGCTCGCCCGCAGCGACCGTCTATGGACCGCGCTCGCGCGAGGAGCGCGGCGGCACCATTGCGTTCAACTTCCTGCACCCGGGCGGCCGAGTGGTCGACGAGCGCTTCGTCGACCGCGTCGCGACCCGCCACGGGATCTCGCTGCGCACCGGCTGCTTCTGCAACCCGGGCGCCGGCGAGATCGCGTTCACGATCTCGGAGCAGACGCTCCTGGGCGGCGAGTTCGGTGAAGGGATGGTGCTCGAGGACTACATCCGTCAAATCGGCCTGCCCTCGGGTGGCGCGATCCGGGCCTCGCTCGGGATCGCGTCGAACTTCGCCGACGTGTACCGCTTCTCGAGGTTCGCCGCCGAGTTCATCGACCTCACGGACGTTCCCGACGACCTCCCGCCACGGACCGTGTGCTAGCAGCGAACGCCCCTGCGCGCCGAGAGCGTGGTGTTCCCCGGTGGAAACACTCACTCACGTGTGAACGCGTCCACGACGGTCGTGGCGGCCATGCAACGCTCGGAGTACACGACTGGATACGGGTGAGGAGCGCCACGGCCTCGGAGCCGGCCGGGCAGCGCAAGGAGCTCCGATCGCGCGCGGCGGCTCATCTGGGCGATGGTCTCCTCGCGAATCAGCTCCCCGTTGCGCACGAACGGCTCCAGCAGGGGGCGGCCGGGAAGGTGCTCGTCCGCCCGGGCGATGACGTCGCCGTGCATAGTGCAGCCCGTGTAGTCGCGGAAGACCTGCTTGGCACCGGGCACCGTGGCCTTCTCCGGCGATCGCTTGCGGACATCTCGCCACGATCCAGCGATCTGGTGCGCGACCAGCTTGTAGATGCCGTTCACCACCGGCGAATCACGGCTGGTACCGAGATCTGTGCCGACGCCGAAGGAGTCGATCGGTGCGCCCGCGGCCGTCAGCGCCGCGATCTTCCCCTCCTCGAGGTCTCCGCTGGCCACGATTCGCGTGCCGGTCATGCCTGCCGCGTCCAGCAGCGTGCGCGATTGCTGGGACAGCCCAAGTAGGTCTCCGGAGTCGAGCCGGACACCGGCTAGCGGCACACCCGTCGCGCGTGCCGCCGCGATCGCGCGGCGGACGCCCTCCAGGGTGTCGTAGGTGTCGACGAGCATCACGGCGTTCCCGGGAAAGTCCTCCATGAACGCGCGAAAGGCATCCTCCTCGCGGGCGAAGGACATGACGTACGAGTGGGCCATGGTGCCGACCGGGACGAGCCCGTAGCGCATGGCGGCAGCGAGATTCGACGTTCCGCTCGCCCCGGCAATGGCCGCCGCACGCGCCGCCTTCATCGCCGCGTCCGTCCCGTGGTCGCGGCGGGGGGAGAAGTCGATCAAGCGCTCTCCGGCGGGCGACCCGCCACCCGCGGCCAGCGCGATCCGGGCCGCCTTGGTGGCGACCATCGTCTGGAAGTTCACCTGGTTTAGCAACAGCGTCTCGAGCAGCTGAGCCTCCACCCGGGAAGCGGTCACTCGCAACAGCGGCTCGTTCGCGAACACGATGGTGCCCTCCGGGACCGCGTCGATGTCGCCCGTGAAACGGAATCCAGCCAGGTAGTGCTGGAATTCGGCACTGAAGCCGAGCGAGCGAACATACGCCACCTCCTCCTCGCCGAACTTCATTTCCGCCACCAGCGCCAGCGCCGGCCCGAGACCCGCAGCCAAAAGCCAGTGCCGCCGAACCGGCAGATGGCGGACGAACAGCTCGAACACCGCCCGCTCGTTCATCCCCCGCGACAGGTAGCTCGAAGCCATCGCCAGCTCGTACTGGTCGGTGAGGAGCGAGACCTGGGCAGGGCTTAGGAGCCCGGGATCGTTCGCGTCCGGAGTTCTCACGGTCCCGATGCCGCGCTGTACACCATGCCCGATCTGGTCACGGTGCCGTGCGACGTCGGATACCGGACGGTGCTACTCGCCACGATCCGGTAACCGTGCCCGAGGAACGCCGTTCGCGCGGTGCTCACGTTCAGGGGATTGGCGGTGGTCGGTCCGCCCGACAGGCAGGATCCAGAAACCGTGAACCACATAGCCCTACCCTTGATCCAGTTACCGACCTGGACACACACGGTGAGGCTTCGCCGGCCCAGGTTGCTGCCGCCAACGCAGCCGCTCCAGCCGCTGTACTCGATCACGTATGTGTTGTTCACGAGGGTGAAGACAAGCCCGGCCTGGCCGACCCAGCACGGAATTCCCGTCAGCGGAACGCTAGACGGCGGTTGTCCGACGTAGGTGTACGACGGGCCGATCGTCAGCGTCGGCGCTCCCGTACAGTCACCGGAGCAGAGCGTCGTCGCGGCCGACCGCCCGTTCGCGAGGGTGACCTGCCCGTACACCAACAGCCGGTAGGTGTGACTGGGAACGTAGCCGGCGCTGCCCGTCAGGCGGAGGGGGTTGATCGCGGTGGGGCCCTGGTAGCGGCCAATCAGGCTGATACTGAACCAGAGCGGCTTGCCGTTGACCACGTTGAATACCTGTGGGACGACGTC
>DASPPG010000259.1:0-10777 GCA_035625625.1 Solirubrobacteraceae bacterium | reverse complement strand
CACTTCCCGCCCGGCACATCGAAGTGGAACCAGATCGAGCACCGTCTGTTCTCGTTCATCACGATGAACCGGCGGGGCAAGCCGTTGGTCTCGCTGGAGACGATCATCAACCTGATCGCCGGGACGACCACCAGCACCGGGCTCGAGATCTACGCCCGACTCGACGAGGGCAGCTATCCCGCCAAGATCCGGGTCACGAACGCCGAGTTCAAGACGATCAACGTCCACCGCCACGAGTTTCACCCCGAGTGGAACTACCTCATCAAGCCGCACGGTCACTGACCGGAGTTCCGGCTGCCCGGGCTTGTGACATCTTTGCAATTTTATTTTTCTACGGTCCCTAAGAGCGTTCGTCGAGCGCCTCTCCGAAGCCAGCGAGGGGAACTTCATGTACCTCGACTACCTCCTCGCCGACATGGTCGATCAACGCACACTAACCCTCGACCTCACAAAGCTCCCGCAAGGACTCACCGGCTACTACCACCAGATGTGGCGGCTCATCCAGGCAGAGGACGAGGGCAATGGCCACACGTGGGATCACCTCCACCTTCCGGTCCTGCAACACCTCGCGGTAGCGGGCGAGCCCGTCAGCGCTGCGTGGCTCGCCGATCACCTCGCAACTCCGAAGAGAGAGATCAACCGCGTGCTGCGCCGCTGGCAACGCTTCCTCCAACAGCGCACACCAGACAGCGCAGAGAGCAGTGCCGCACGGTGGCGGATCATCCATCAATCCTTCGGCGACTTTCTCCGCCAGACCGATGAGGTCGAACTCCCAGCGGCCCACCGTGCCGTCGCCGACTACTACCTCGCCAACACAGATCGCTGGACCGCCCACGACGGCTACGCTCTACGGCACCTCGCCGGGCACCTGCGGGCGGCGGACGACCGAGGACGACTGTTCAACCTCGTCGATGATTCACGGTGGCGCTCCGTTTAGATCGCGCACGATCCAAGCGACGCGATGCAGGCGCTCGACGTCACACTCGCCTGGGATGCCGCAGCCGAGGTCGACGCCAACGCCGTCGCTAACGGACGGCGGCCACCGCTCCTACTGCGCGAACTGCTTTGCGCTTTTGACGTCGCCGCACACGGCACGTTCTTGCAGCGGATTCCCTCTCGCCTGCTCGTGCGGTTGGTCGCGGCAAGGAGGTGGACCGCCGCGCAAGCGCTGGCCGTCGCGCGTCACTACGAGCCTGATCTGTACGTTCAGTCGCTCGTCGAGCTCGCGCCGTACGCTCCCGAGGCACTCCGGGATTGGGCGCTCACCGAGGCGCATGCGGTCCTCGACGAGCTCTCCGACGTCTACCAGTATGCGTGTGCAGTGATCCAGCTTGCACGCCATCAACCGACGGCTGACAGCCAGCGAGCGTTCAGCGACGCGCTCGCAGCTGTGTGTGACGCACCCGACGTGGAGCTCCGCGCGCGGACGGTGGCGGCGCTCGCGCCCTATGTCCCGGAGGGTCAGCGCCTGCGCGCCGTACGTGAAGCGATCGCGGATGCTGACGCCATCGAGGATAACCGTGTGCGCGCCGACGTGGCACTGTTGCTCGCGCCTTATCTCCCGGAGCCAGACCGCGTCGGCGCGCTCAGCGACATCCTCGCGGGCGAAAGCGCAGTGTGGGACGGGTGCCGTTTCGACACGCCACCGGTCGCGCAATCGCTCGCCGTAGCCCAACCGGCGTTCGTTGGACCACGATTTGCCTTCGGCTCAGTCCGATACGCGCAGGCTGTCGCGATGCTCGCCCGCCAGCTCGGCGAAGATGAGCGCATCTGCGCCGTCCGGGATGCGCTCCACGCCGCCATGGAGCTCGACGACGTTGTCGAGAGCGCGGTGGCGCTCGCGGCGCTCGCGCCATATCTGCCGGACGCCGTCGGCCTACCGGCTCTGGGCGATACGCTCGACGCGGCGAGCGCCGCCGCCGCGTACGCCGATGAGTACGTCGGCGAGGCCACGGTGGAGGTGCTTGCGCCGCACCTGCCCGATGTGCTCCTGGCCGACGCGCTGTCCCTCGCCACGAGGAACGCCGACAATGAGCGGAGCGCCCGAGCGATCGCGGCGCTCGCGTGGCGTCTCTCGGATGTCGAGCGCGAGCGCGCGATCCGCGACGCGCTCGCCGCCGTCAGCGGGATCCGAGATGCTGGCGGCCGCGCGGAGGCCATCGCGGCGCTCCTACCGCACCTTCCCGACTCCTTGCTTGCCGATGCGCTCGCCGCAAGCACCGCAGCAGACAGCGGCTTGGCTCACGCGCGGGCGCTGATGGAGCTCGCGCCCTATCTTGAGGAACGTGACTGCGCAAGCGCTCTCTCGCTCGCGCTCGCCGCGGCCGCATCCACCGACGACGACGTGGACCGCGCAACCGTGCTGATGCAGATCGCACCACGACTGTCGGCCTCGCTGATGGACGACGCCCTCAACGTCGCCGCGATGTGCAGCGGATACTTCCGGGCGGTGGCGCTCACAGCGCTCGCGTCGCATTCCGCCGACGACGGGCGTAGGCGTATGCTCGGCGACGCGGTGGCGGCGACGAGCACGCTTACCAACCCGCGCGATCTGGCCTCGGCCATGCAAGCGCTCGCGCCGCATCTGCCAGACAGCGAGCGAGTCATCGCATTCAGCACCGTGCTCGTCGCCGCCGCCGCCGCTCGCACGCCCCGAGCAGATAATCAGGCGATGGCGATGGTTGCGGCGACCCACAGGTTTCTGGAAGGAGAGTGGGCGCGCGCGCTGTCGACGGCGTCTGCCCCAGGTAGCACGATGACCACCGCCGACAGCGTCACGCGACCGAGCGCGGAGCTGGCCTCTTACCGTACCGAGTACGACCGTGAGCTGGCGGTCCGTGGCGCGCTCGACGCGGCCAACAACTTCGACGACTACAACCGCGCACAGGCGGTCGCGGCGCTCGCCCCTTTCCTCAGCGATGACGACCGTGAGTTGGCGGTCCGTGGCGCGCTTGACGCGGCCAACAACTTCGACGACTACAACCGCGCACAGGCGGTCGCGGCGCTCACCCCTTACCTCAGCGAGCATGACCGTGAGTCGGCGCTCCGCGACGCATTGGCCGCGATCAGTACCACGTACCTGGCCTACGATCGCGAGCAAGTCGTGAGGGCGTTGGCACCGCAGCTGCCCACAGCGCTGGTCCCCGATGCGGTCAGCGCCGCCAAAGCCATCAACGAAATTATCACTCGCGCGAGCGTACTTGCCGCGCTGGCCCCATATCTTCCTGACGATCTGCGAGCCGCCGCGCTGAGCGAGACGCTCGCCGCGGCAAGCAACTATCGGGACCTTCGCATTCGCGCTCGGGTGGTCGCGGCCCTCGCACCGTACCTGAGCAACGATGACCGCGAATGCGCACTGCGTGATGTAGTCACCGCCGAACCCATGCCCGACCCTTACGAGCAGGCAGATGCCGTGATGGCGCTGGCATCCCATCTGACTTCGGATGAGCGCGAGCGCGCGCTCAGCGAAATGCTCATCGCGATGATCTCGAAGGAGGCCCGCTTCCGCGAAGCGACGATGGCAGATCTCCTACGCCGCTTCTCCGACGTGCTGTCGCCCGACGCCCTCATCGCGGCCACAACGATCCCTTCTCTTCGCGTGCAGGCAGTCGCTGCGCTAGCACCCCATTTGTCTCAGGATGAGCGCGTCGATGTGCTAAATCAAGTGCTCGACGAAAGCTGCGCCATCGCCAACGCCGTCGACCGCGCCCGGGCCGTCGCGTCACTCGCGGCTCAGCTCCCTGACGCGAGCGCTACCAAGCTCCTTGCCCGTGGCAGCGGCAACTCCAAGAGGCCGCTCAACAAGGATCGACCACGATAGCGAACGTCGTTGAGATCACAGCACCGCTGCTCGACCGCCTGCACCAGGCGGTGCACTGAGGCGGACGCGTAGCTAACGGTTCGGTCCGCGGCAATTGTGCAAGAGATCCGCCGCTGTCGGAATGGAGGACTTGCGATCGGCCGCGAGCTTGTTGACATGACACAACTGCTTCGCCTGCGCCAGCGAGACAGTCGTGATCGCCGGCCGGCCGGCTGCCGGCCAGGCGTAGCATGCAATCGGGCGGATCCAGCGACAGCGTGCTCACTAGCGCGAATGACGAGCACCACTCGTATCGCTGCGCGCGACGGACGTCCGCGCGCGCCGTGCTCTGCAGCAGGCGGCGCGGGCCGGCGCTCGGTCGTTGGCGGCCCTGGCGGCAGCACGCTGGCGCTCCACGAGGTAATGGAGCGGCGGTCGACAAACGCGATCTGGTGCTTGCTCAGGCTGGAGTTCCCCGGCTGTGAGCAAACGGTCGGCGACGGATACGCCGCCGGTCGACGTGCGCAAAGCCGCCGGCCGCGACCCGCCGGCCGCGCTTCCGTTCCCGCCCAGACCCACCGGTGCGCCTCCGCCGAACCGCGCCACCCGCGCGACGATCGCAATCCCGGAGAGCGATCGTCCCGACCGGCCACGAGCCAGCGATCCCTATGCCACGTACCGAGTCGTGTTTCGGCGTGTCGCGGGTTACTGCATCTCCCGGGCTGAGCAGCTGTCCCGCTGACCGGACCGGGCTTCGCCCACTGCACTATTGCTCCGCGGCGTCGGCCGATCCCTCCGGTTGGGAGCGATAGTCCCGCCTCGGACGTGCTCGTTATCGCAAAGCGCGGAAACCAGCGGCCGGCCGACACCGCGCGACCGCCGGTACGCGACGATCGCTTCCGTCGTGGCCGCGCCGACGAGTCGGCTATTCCCTTGGCGACCAAACGCGGGGGTGACCCAGGCGCCTGCTTGCTCGTCCGCGGCTAGCACCGCGTCTTCGCGGCGCTGCGGTTGGTAGCCGAAGAGCGGACTTGTGCCACCCGGTTGACGGCTGCCAGGGCATCACGAGGCCGGGGTTGAGCCGGCAAGACTTGGGGGCACACGCTGACGACGTTCCCGGACAAGTTGGCGGGTTCCGAGAGACGAGCCGCGGTCCGAAGACACGGAGCGCCGCGGAGGGTAAAGCTAGGTTCCTGCTGCCAATCGGCCGACGAGGGACCGGTCGCGAACGATGCGAATGTTGCTCGTCCGATCTTGCAGCCGCGCCAGGCGGTCGCCGACGGCCAGCGAGCCCGCGCCTGCGGTTCGCGCTGGTGCGAGCTCGGCCGGTTGGCACGGTGCGACGTTCAGGGATCTCGCTTCGAGCGCCTTTACCTCGGCAGTCGCGGTGGTCCGGTGTGCGAAACTTCTCGCCCCGGGCGAGCCGATGGTTCGCCGCGACGAGGGGGCGCAGAACGGTCCGAACTCCAGAAAGGGTCGCAAAATGGTGCGGCGGGATGCTATTCGGGCGCGGGCGGCGCCCTGGGGGCGTACGTGCTTGATTCGCCTGGTGCAGCCGTTCGGCTGGTTCGCGACGTGTTGCTTCGCGATGGCTCGACGCTGCGGCTGCAGGCGCCAGGGCGGGGTGACTATGAGGACATCAGGGCCTTCTATGAAGGGCTCTCTCCGCGGAGCAGGTACTTCCGCTTTCATGGGATGGGGCGCGCGGACATCGTCGCGCACGCGGCTGTGGAGTCCGGCGGTATCGACCGTGTGTCCCTGATCGCCCGTCATGGTGGGCGTGTGATCGCGGTGTGCGGCTACGAGAGGCTGCGCGAGCCGGATGTGGCGGAGATCGCGCTGGCGGTGGCGGACGACGAGCAGGGGCGTGGGATTGGAACGCGGATGCTCGAGCAACTGGCGGCGATCGGGGCGGAGCGTGGGGTGCGTCGCTTCGATGCAGCGGTGCTGGCAGCGAATCGTGTGATGCTCAACGTGTTTCGCAACGCCGGCTTCGCGGTCACGCGTGAGGGCGTGAGCGAACTCGAGGTCTCGGTCGACATCAGCCCGGGGCAGGCGGTGGTGCAGCGGATCGACGAGCGCGACCATTTTGCTGCGCTTGCGTCGCTGCGATCGTTCCTCGCTCCGTCATCGGTTGTGGTGGTCGCGGCGGTCGACACTCCGGGAAGTGTCGGGCGCGCGTTGGTTGAGAACATCAGCAAGGGCGGCTTCAGGGGCGCGGTCGAACTGGTTGATGCAGGAGCCGCTGTCGTGTCCGGCCGCGGGCCTGTACGTTCCCTGCGCGAGCTCGAGGTCGTGCCCGATCTGGTGATCCTCGCGGTCGAGGGAGATGCCGTTCTGGGTTTCGCCGCGGAGGCTGCCGCCATGGGGGCGAGGGCGCTGCTCGTCGTCCCGGCTGGTCCAGAGCAGGACATCGAGGCGTCATCAGGGGTTGAGGACAGGCTTCTGGGGATTGTGCGGGACGCTGGGCTGCGGCTCGTCGGACCGAACTCGCTCGGATTGATCAACACCGCGCCCAACGTTCGCATGAACGCGACGTTCACGGACGTCTCCGTGAGTTCGGGGGCTCTGGCGATCTGCTCTCCCTCGGGTGCGGTGGGGATCGGATTGCTTGCTCATACGGCAGCCCTCGGGCTCGGCGTGTCGCTGTTCGCATCGCTTGGTAACCGGGCAGATGTGTCGACCAACGACTTGCTTGAGTGGTGCGAACAGGACGCGCAAACAGCGGCGGTGATCTTGTATCTCGATACGTTTGGCAACCCCGAGCATTTCACCCGAATCGCGCGGCGAGTCTCACGCCGCAAGCCGCTTCTGGCCATCAAGGGACGACGGAGTGCCGAGCGAGTCCTCGCCGATGCTCGCTCCCACACCGCGGCGGCGCTGCGCGGCGACGAGGTATTCAATGCCCTGATGCATCAGGCCGGGCTGCTGCGGTTCCGCAGCGGCGATGAGTTGTTCAACGCGGCCGAGTTCTTCGAGCGCCAGCCGCTGCCCGCGGGTCGCCGGATCGGCATCGTGAGCAACTCCGTCGGTGTGGCGACGCTCGCCGCCGACGCGGCCGCGGCGCGCGGGCTCGAGGTAAGGGAATCGCACGACCCGCCCAACCCGCTAATCATGCCGATGGGCGCGGAACCGGAGGACTACCACACCGCCGTGGGCAGGCTGCTTGCCGAGCCGGCGATCGACGCACTGATGGTGTTCTACGTGGACGTCCACGGGGGCGACCCGGACGCGGTACTGGAAACGATCTCCATGACCTGCGCCCCGCGGGCCAAGCCGGCTGTCGCGTGCGTAGTGCCCTCCGACGGACGCCAGCGGCCGCGCAGGCCCGCCGGAGTCCCCAACTTCCTGTTCCCAGAATCCTGCGCGAACGTACTCGCCAGCGCGGTCGAGCGGCGCGAATGGCTGTCACGACCGTTGGGCGAGGTCCCAGACCATGCCGACATTGACGGGCCGGCAGCGCGGGCGATCGTCGATGGATTCCTCGACCGGAACTCGGCCGGCGGCTGGATCGCGCTTCGCGACGCCGAGGCGCTGCTGGCCACGCACGGGATTCCGGTCGTCGCGGCGTCTCGCTGTCGGGATCTCAAGCGCGCGGTCTCGGTGGCGGCAGAGATCGGCAAGTCGGTCGTGCTGAAGGCGGACTTCGAGGCGCCTGGTCCCGCGGGCGAAATCGACGCGGTTCTACGTGGGCTGATGGGTGAGGCGGCGATCAGAGCCGGCTGGCGGGAGCTGCAACGGCGGATGCGGGTCGCCGGGTACCCGTGGATCGGCGCGCTCGTTCAACCGTTGTACGACTCCGGAGTCAGCGTGCTGGTAGGCGCTGTGGCCGATCCCGATTTGGGGCCGGTGCTGGCCGTAGGCCTCGGCGGACGCCAGGCAGGGATTGGCCGCACCACGGCGTTCCGGCTGCTACCGCTCACGGACGCCGACGCGGACGAGCTGATCGATGCCTCGCATACCGTCGCCGCCGAGCTGGATGGGTTCCGCGGCAGCGAGCCGCTCGACCGCCAATCGTTGCGTGAGGTGATCCTCCGTTTCGCGCTTCTGCTGCGACGCGTTCCCGAAGTGGTCGAAGCCGATCTCAATCCGATCCGCTGCATGACGACCGGTTGCGTAGTGCTCGACACGCGCCTGCGGATCGAACGCCGAGGGCCGATCGAGCGGGTCAAGACCTGGTGAGCCCGAGCGGTATTCGCGCCAAGCGCTGATCGCCGCCTCGGGGCGCCACACGACCAGAGGAGGGGCAGTCACGGCCAGGTAACCGGCACCGTCAGTCCACTACTCGAACGCACCGGGTGCTTCCCCGCCGGGCGCGATCGTCGATGACTCACCCACGTATGGATCGCGATGGCACCTTGGCAAGCGTGGTCAAGCTGCCATCAACGCGTCGACCCTCTCCTAATCCCGACGTCACGGCGTCACACCTACGGTGCAGCCAGGTGCCCGTCTTTGATGATGAAGTCATACGGCATGCGAGGCGCTCCCAGGAGAAGATCAACAGAAGGGAGGGATACAGCGGAACGTCGGACGTCTTTGCTCGAGCAGGCCAACAGGAGCTAGGCTTGGGGAAGAAGGACCTGAAGTTCCGCTTCGAGGGCGGCCGAGAGATGACCGACCGACGAGCAACAAAGTGCACCGCCCGACCGCGCGGAACCAACTGACGTTTGGACGTGCCCCAGGGCACCGACCCTTGAGTGCACGCCGCCGCACCCGAACGCGATCCCGGCCCGGGCGGCGTGATCGCTCGCGAGGCAAAGGAACCGCGCCGTTAGCGGGCGCCCAGACGCCCGAAGCGATCGTGCGGGCGATCGAGCGGGACGATTGCTATCCCGGGCGTCGCCCGGCCGGAGGCCCAGACGTCGCGGCATCGAGATGTCTCCGAAGCGCAACCGGGCCGGGAGCCAACGCAGCGATGAAAGCGATCACGCGGAGTCGCCCCTCAGCAGCGAGATCGCTAGCTCTGCAACAACCGCAACCATCGCACCCACAATAAGCAACGTGATCGCCTGAAAGTTTCCGAACCATGAAGCTGTGATTACGGCGTCTTCGTTGCAATCAGTTGGGATGAGGAAGGAAGAACTTGATGCCGCACAACTGACATGCTGAGTCGATCCAGGACCATCGATCTCGACATCGCCACTATTGGTCGACGGCGGCAGAAGAAGATCTGGACCGTCGGTCGACGTCTTCGCCGGGAGCTCACCCAGGGCCTGGAGGCCGGCATTGCGTGCATCGGCGGCGTAGAGGAACGGCGGCAGATTTAGATAGCAGCTGCCGATGCTTCGCGGCGCGGTCCACCCTGCAGCATCGAACACGAACGTAGTGACGTCCCTCCCAGTCGCACGGCGTGAATTTGGATATGTCCACACATCGTATCCATTGATCACAGTATGTCGGGGCTCGACAAGTTGTGCTCCGTTTAGAGGGCCGATGGCATCGTGCAGTTTGACGGCCAGAAGATCGGGGTGAATGTGTACGCCGACAACGGCAACTGCCGTCGGAGTCTGGCGGGCGTGCGCTGCAAACTGGACATGCATGAGTAGAACAACAGGTGAGGTACACGACGATACGTCGACGTCGAGATGAAGTGCCACGTCATCGGCCGATACTCCTTGCCAACCACGGCAAAGGTCGGCCCGAGGAAGGGATCGGGCGCCTGAGAATCCTCGAGGGTGTGAAAGACCATCAGCGCGCCTGCCAGGGCTAGGCCAGCTGCGAGGACAAGAGGCCCGAAGCGTCGTCGCGGCCAGAAGTCACAGATCTGCAGCAAGACGGCGAAGCTACAGAGGAAAGACGCCACCCAGCTCAGGCGCCCTAGCGAAAAAAGTCCTGCGGGGCGGGTTTCGACCAGGTACAACATCGCGACTGTGAGGAAACCGGCCGTTCTCCAGCCGACCCTCCGAAGCCGGCGATTCATCCTGGCTTTCTTGGCCGCGTCGGCGCGTTCGGCACGCGCGCGCACTCGCCGTTGATGCCCGGTCTTCATCGACGGGATATCGGACCTCATCGCGTCGGTCCTGCCTCCTAATCGCATACAGTGGACCTGTCGCCCCCGTCCCGGTGAGCCGACGCGCTACCACGACGCTGCCCCAACGCAGGTTATCGAATGTCCAGGACCGCGTCCTTCCCGGGTGAGGCGACGGCAAGCCGTCATCCCCAGACCCAGGCGAACTGACAGGCGTGATGGCGCTGTCATTGAAGCCTGGCGACGTACGGAAGTTCGTGATGAAGGCTGACGCGAGCGCGGAGATCGAATCGCTCGTGCTGCTTTATGCATATGCAGCGGACGCCTTGGACGGGATCGCGGCCACGAGAGTGAAAGCCGAGGGGCCAGGCGGACGCTTGGGAGCCAGCGCGCCAAGATACTGCCCCGCCTAGACCTGAGGAAAGCGTTCCAGGCACGCCGTCCCGACAGAAGACAGACGTCAGCGCAATGAATGGGAGCTGGACGCAGCGGCTGACACTTGACTAGCGGCTGCTCCATCGGCCCGCTTAGCTCGGTGAGCAGTAGCGCGGCCGGCTCCCGCAACTCGCCTTCAGGTCGAATAGGCTCGTGCCGGCACCGGGCGGCCGTCACCAGCGGGACCAGGAAGAAGGAACCGCACTTCGCGGACGAGTGCTTTCACGATCCACACGGTCCGAAGCGGACGAGCGCTAAGGCGACATCTGAATCACACCGATCGTCGCGGCCCGGCGCTGCCCGCACGATCGCATTCGCGCCGGCCGACCTTCGGAGGCCCCGCCGGGTGCGCTTGCGCAATGCCACGCACTGAACAGCGGGGGGCTGGCTGCTGCTTCCGCGGTTGGCGTCGGCGCGGGCCGATGTCTGGCGGGGACCATGCCTTGTCGTGGACCGACGGCGTAGCTGTCCGGAGCGTGGAGCTGACGCCCGATCTGGAGCGCCTGCGAGAGGAGGAGTAGCTCCGGCGCGCCAGCCGAGTACGTAGTTACCCCCGACTCCCGGCACGGCCCGGC
>DASPPG010000258.1:0-27670 GCA_035625625.1 Solirubrobacteraceae bacterium | reverse complement strand
TGTTCGGATTCTCGGTGACGCCGTCGACCCGATCGCCCAGAAGCAGGTCTTGGCGATATGTGAGATCTCCGGCGAGGACGTAGGTCAGGTCCTGCGAGCGGGCGATGATGCATACGTGGCCGGTCATGTGTCCGGGGGTCGAGACCGCGAGGACGGAGCCGTCTCGGGTTATCGGCGCGGAGCGCGGGAAGGGGCCGATCGGCGGGCCGGAGAACGTGAACGGTTCGGGCTCGAACCATGTCGGCCAGGTTCTCGGTACCGCGCCGATCAGTCCGCGCTTGCGCCGCGCTGCGGTAAGGCATTCGGCCGAGGCGAGGATCCGAGTGTGGGGGAAGTGGTGCAGTCCACCGGTGTGATCGTGGTGGAGATGGGTCATGACGACCAGGCGCAGGTCACGGGAACGGATGCCCAACGCGGTCAACTGCGGGCCGATTTCCTCTTCAGGCGCGACGCGGGGGTCGATGCAGCACCTGAAGAACGGGTTGAGCCGGGGCATGTAGCCCCGGTCGGACTTGCGGGCGGTGTCGCCGGTGTCAACCAGGATCAGGCCCTCGGGATGATCGATCAGGTAGGCATAGATCGGGTGCGGGCCTGTCCACTGCGTGTCGAGCAGGAGTCCGGCCCGACGGCGGATGGTTCCGAGGCTTGGCGGACTTGCGACCTGCCGGACGTGGCAGTTGCCGGTGCCGGTTTGGATCGCGGTGATCTTCAAGGAGGGGCGTCCGTCTGAGGACATGTGGCCGAATTCTTCACCAGAACCACCGACTCGTCGGGTCCGCTGAAGCCGCCCGCGCGTCTCGGGTCCGTAGAAACCCGGCCGCGAGATCCCTCGTTTTCGCCGATGTGCTAGATGGTCGCGGGCACGAGCCTGGGGTTGCTCTCCATCGCGAGCCGCGTGAAACAGAGGAACCAAAGATGAGCAAGGACCCGATCAACCCTACGGTGGTGACGGGCCGCGCCTCCGTGCCCACTTCGAGCGCTGGTGTTCACAGCTCGCCTCTGAGGCACTCCGGGCTCGAGCGCTCGACAGGTGCGCAGACCCTGGGGGCGATGTTTTTGCGCGCGGGACGGCACAATCGCGCTGCGCTTCGCTACAAGGAGAACGGCCATTGGCGCGAGACCTCCTATCGGGAGTTCGTTCGCTCCGCGCGGGCCACGGCGAGGGGGCTGATTGCGGTCGGGCTCGAGCCCGGCGAACGCGTCTGCATCCTTTCTGACACGCGTCCTGAGTGGACGATCGCCGATGCCGGCAGCCTGTGCGCCGGCGCGGTCGTCGCTCCGATCTACCACACGAATTCGCCCGAGGAGTGCGAGTACGTGTTGCGCCATTCCGAGGCGCGCGTTGTGTTCTGTGAGGATGAATCGCAGCTGGCCAAGATCGAGCAGGTGCGCGATCGCTGCCCAGACCTGCAGCACGTCATCGCGTTCCGGGACGCGGGCGCCGGAACGCTCAGCGCCCAGCAGCTGATCGAGCTTGGGCGCGACATTCCTGGCGATCAGGTCGACGCCAGAGTGGCTGGCGTGAGGCCCGAGAGTCTTGCGAGTCTGGTCTACACGTCGGGTACCACCGGGCCACCGAAGGCGTGCATGCTCACCCACCGCAACTGGATGACGCAGGCGCACATGATCGAAGAGTGCCTCGATCTCGGCCGCCACAGCGTGCCCATCGAGTTCTTTCTGTTCCTCCCGCTCGCGCACGTTTTCGGCCGCATCACGCAGATGTGCACGCTCGATCTCGGGGGCACGTTGATCTACTGGACCCGTGATCCCGCGCGGCTCCTCGACGACATCAGGGAGGCCCGTCCCACGTACTTCACGTCGGTTCCGCGGGTCTGGGAGAAGATCTACACGGCCGCCACCAGAGGGATCGCCGACCAGCCGTGGCCCAAGCGCGCGCTGTTCAATTGGTCGCTCGGAGTCGGACGTCGGTTGCGCGACCGCGAGCGCGACGGCGCCGCTCCGGGGCGCCTGCTTTCAGCTGAGCACCGCCTGGCCGACCGCCTCGTGCACCGGAAGGTGCGTGACCTGTTCGGCGGCCGGGTCGAGCTGGCGGTCACCTCTGCGGCGCCGATCGCGCGAGAGGTGCTCGAGTTCTTCGACGCTTGCGGGATCGTGGTGCTGGAGGTCTGGGGGATGACCGAGATGTGCGGCGCCGGCACGCTGAACACCGATACCGATATGAAGATGGGGACGGTAGGCAAACCCGGCTCGGCGCTCGAGATGAGGGTGGGGGACGACGGCGAGCTGCTGGCTCGCGGACCGATCGTCTTCGCCGGCTATTTCAAGAACGAGGAAGCAACCCGCGAGACGCTCCCAGAGGGCTGGCTCGCCACCGGCGACCTCGGCGCAATCGACGCCGAGGGCTTCGTCACGATCACCGGCCGCAAGAAGGACATCATCATCACCTCCAGCGGCAAGAACATCGCTCCGGCCAACATCGAGAACGCGCTCAAGGAGACGCGCTGGATCTCGGAGGCCCTCGTGTACGGGGACAAACGGCCCTACCTAGTCGCGCTGCTGACGCTCGACTCCGAGGAGGCGCCAAAGCTGGCCGAACAACTCGGGACCCAGCCAGACGTTCGAGCGATGGCAAGCGACGACCGGGTCCGGGTAGAGATCCAGAAGACGGTCGATGCTGTCAACACGCGGTTCGCGCGGATCGAGCAGATCAAGCGCTTCGCCATTCTCGATCGTGAGATGAGTCAGCAGCACGGCGAGCTCACCCCGACGCTGAAAGTCAAACGCGCCTTCGTCTATGCCCGGTTCAAGGATGTCTTCGATTCCCTCTACGACTGAGCTGATGATCCTCGGGGCGCCGATCGTGCTGAGCGACGGCGCCAGGATTCGGGTTCGGCAAGGTCACCATTCCGACCGGGATCTGTTGCTGCGCGGGTTCGAGCGGCTCAGTCCCGAGTCCCGCTACCGCCGATTCCTGGTGCCGATGCCGGAGCTGAGCGACGAGGCGGTCCGATACCTGACCGAGATCGACCACCACGATCACGAGGCGATCGTCGCCCTGGACGAGGACACCGGCGAAGGCATCGGCGTCGCGCGCTACGTCCGCCACCCTGACCGCCGCGACGCCGCCGAGCTCGCCGTCACGGTGATCGACGACTGGCAGGGTCGCGGCGTCGGAACGTTATTGGTGGAGGTCCTCAGCGCCCGCGCCCGCGAGGAGGGCGTCAGTAACTTCACGGCGTTGATGCTGGCTCACAACGACGAGATGATGAGCATGCTCCGCCACCTCGGCCCGGCGCGCATCGTTGACCAGGAAGTCGGCACAGTCGAGATCGAGATGCCGATTCCCAAGGTCGGACTGGCACCGGCTCTGAAGAAGCTTCTGCGGATCGCCGCCCGGCACGATGTGGTCGTGCCGCCGGACGGTCGTCGGCCAGCGTCGGCGGATCGCAGCACGCCGTAAAGGCTGACCGACGGTCTTTACGTCCCGGCAGCCGCCGGGGTACGTGTGCGGCTGCCTTGCTTATCCGCCCTCGCGGACTTCCGCTCACCGCGTGTCGCCGGGGCCGGCGAGCCGGTTCGCGCTCTGGAGCGACTACCCAGGCGCGCCATTTCGTCGAGAGCGCTTTGGAACGCCTCGATGATGGCCGCCGGCTCGGGGATAATCCCAGCGTCGACTCGGATGCCGAGGGTGACGCGCCCGTCGTAGCTGAAGATGCTGACCCCGAGACCGATCGAACCTCCGGCCGGAACCCACGGGATGACTCCGGCAACGCGCGTGCCGGCGAAGTACACCGGCTGGCTCGGTCCCGGGACGTTGGTCAGCACCAACGTGCTCTTGGACGCGAACATATCGACCAGCCGACGCTCAATCTGGGGCGGGGTCAGACCGATCAGGCCGAGAATTCCGTACGACACGGCGCCCTCGGGCGAATTCTTGATCGAGTCCATCCTCCGGTGGATCTCGTCGAGCCGCTGTCTGGGTCCGCGGATCCCCACGGGAAGCTGCAGGTAGACCAGCCCGAATCGATTGCCGAGCTCGCGTGGGAGCGGCTGATCCAGCGGACGCAGGTTGAATGGGACCATCGCCCGCACCTCGTCGACCAGGCTGTGGCGATCGATCAGGTAGCGCCGTAGAGCACCCGTGATCGCCGCGACCAGGACGTCATTCACGGTCGTGCCGGTCGCGCGCCCGATCTCCTTCACCTCATCCAACGGTATGCCGTCGGTCCAGACCACCTTCTGGCGGGCGCCGAGCTGGCCGCGAAGCACGCTCTTGTGCTCGGGAGACGCGAGCAGCAGCTTCGCCAGCGCACGAGCGTCCTCCGCCGTCGTCCCAGCGAGATCGCCGAGCTCGGACCTCGGGTGGGCCAGTACCTCAAACCCTTCGTGCATCGCCGCACCGACGACGTGAGCGCCGGCGGCCAGCGGGCGTCGCACGGGACCCAGGCGCCCACGCGCGGGTTCCTGGTCAGCCGGTGGGCTGATGCCCGCGTCGGGTCGCTCGTCGGTCATCTCGAAGAGGAGGCGAGCGAGCGCGATCCCGTCGGCGATGCTGTGGTGCATGCGGGAGACATGCGCCATTCCCTTGCCATAGCCGTCGATGATGTAGGTGTCCCAGAGCGGCTTGGAGCGATCGAGCGGAGTTGAGATTAGGTCTCCAACCAGCTCCTGCAAGGCGGCGGTATCGCCCGGGGCCGGCAGCGCGATGTGATGAAGATGCCGGTCCAGGTCGAAGTTCGGGTCGTCCTCCCAAACCGGCAGCCCCACTCCTCCTCGGGGCTCAACGATTCGCTGCCGAAATCGCGGGAATCGCTCCACCATCCGTTCACGGACAACCTCGCGGCCGCGCTCAAGGTCCATCGGCTCGTCGAACCAAAGCACGGAGTTGACGACCATCAGGTTCGTCGGCCGGTCCATGTGAAGCCAGGCCGCGTCAGGGCTATGCATCTGCTGCTTGCTCATAAACCTCGCCTCCGTCGCGTCTCACACCGTAAAACGACGCGTCGAGAGCGCCATCCGCCGCTAGCACGTAACGAGGGTCCGTAGGTTCCCGCGAGGTGGGCGGCGGTCGTCGATTGATCGCTCTCGGCCGATCGGGTATACCGATGCAATCTCGGTGCGACTTGGCAAATTCAGATACGGCGGGCGTCGTCACAGGGGGAGAGCCGGGCCAGGCCCGGTGCATGACGACGTGGTCGCTCTGCTGCCCGACGGGCGAACCAAGCCGGCCCACGAGCTGGTGCCTGGCGATCTCGTGGTTGTTGAGGCGAGTGGCGTGATCCCCTGCGATGGCACGGTGATGGAAGGTCTCGCGATGGTGGATGAATCCGCGATCACCGGGGAATCAGCCCCCGTCCTGCACGAAGCCGGGGGCGACCGTGCCGCGGTCATCGCCGGCTCGCGCGTATTGACGAGTCGCATCGTCATCAAGGTCTAAACTAAAGCCCCACGCCACCGTCATCCGCCGCGCCGGCTGAGAACCGCGTCCCACTACCGAGCATCCGCGGATGCCGGTCGAGGATTTATCCGGATGGCGGCGGGGCAAGGGGCGGCGCAGACTGGGGGTAATGCCCGCCACCCAGCCAGTGCGTTGATCCGCTCGCGGCGGATTCGGCTTCCGCGCAGTCCGTCACGGACGGGCACGGTCGGACCTGGCTACCGCTGGGTCGTGCTGTCGAACACGACGGTGGCGATGCTGATGGCGACGTTGAACATGTCGAGCGTGCTGATCGCTCTGCCCGCGATCTTTCGGGGCATCCATCTCGACCCGCTCGAGCAGGGGAACTTCAACTACCTGTTGTGGATGCTGATGGGCTACATGCTGGTGACGGCGGTCTTCGTCGTGAACTTCGGACGCCTGGGAGACATGTACGGGCGGGTCCGGATGTACAACCTCGGCTTCCTGGTGTTCACCCTGGCGTCTATCGGCCTTTCGCTGGTGCCGGGGGACGGCCAGCGGGCGGCCCTCACGCTGATCGTGCTGCGGATGGTGCAGGCGCTTGGCGGCGCGCTCTTGATGGCCAACACGGCGGCGTTGTTGACCGACGCGTTCCCGCCCGAGCATCGCGGGCTGGCACTGGGGCTCAATCAAGTCGTTGGCCTGGCGGGGACGTTCTTCGGCCTGCTTGCCGGGGGGCTGCTGGCGACGGTCGACTGGCGGCTGGTGTTTCTGATCAACGTCCCAGTCGGGATCTTCGGGACGGTCTGGTCCTACTGGAAGCTACGCGAGTTGGGACAGCGCGTGCCGGCGTCGATCGACTGGGCGGGCAATATCGCGTTTGCGGTCGGTCTCGGCGCGTTGCTCGTCGGGATCACCTACGGGATCCGTCCCTACGGGGGTCACACGATGGGGTGGAGCAACCCGTTCGTGCTGACGATGATCGGCGTCGGGCTGACATGCCTGACCCTGTTCGTGCTCGTGGAACGGCGGGTCAAGCAGCCGATGTTCGAGCTGCACCTGTTCCGGATCCGGCCGTTCACCGCCGGGAATACCGCCGGGCTGCTTAGCTCGATCGGCCGCGGCGGACTGATGTTCATGTTGATCATCTGGCTGCAGGGCATCTGGCTGCCGCTGCACGGCTACAGCTTCGAGCACACACCGCTGTGGGCGGGGATCTACATGCTGCCGCTCAATGCGGGCTTTCTGGCCGCGGGCCCGATCTCAGGCTGGTTGTCTGACAAGTTCGGCGCACGACCCTTCTCCACCGGCGGCATGCTGCTCGCCGCGGCCACGTTCGCAGGCCTGATGTCGCTACCGGTCGACTTCAGCTACGTGGCTTTCGGGCTGCTGATCTTCCTCAACGGCGTCGCGTTCGGGCTGTTCGCCGCGCCCAACACAACCTCGATCATGAACAGCGTCCCCGCCCGCTTCCGCGGCGTGGCGTCCGGGATGCGCGTCACGTTCCAGAACACCGGAATGCCTATCTCGATCGCCATCTTTTTTTCGCTGATGATCGTCGGCCTCACCGGTCAGGTTCCCGGGGCGATGTTCCACGGCCTAACTGCCAATGGCGTGCCCGCGGCGACAGCGCAACCGCTGGCGCGACTGCCCGCAGTCAGCTACCTGTTCGCGGCTTTCCTCGGTTACAACCCGATCAAGAGCCTGCTCGGCCCGAAGGTGCTTGCCTCACTGAGCGCGGCCCATCGCGCAACTCTGACCAGCCACAGCTTCTTCCCCCAGCTGATATCGGAGCCGTTCAAGCACGGCCTCGTCATCATCCTCAGCTTCTCGATCGTCATGTGCCTGCTCGCCGCCGGGGCATCCTGGCTGCGGGGCGGCAAGTACATCCACCAAGAGCAGCACGAGCCACCCGGCCCACCGCTTTCGCCTCCGCGCACTCGACTGCAAGCCGACTTCCGAACTCAGAACTCCATGCTGGGCGAAGATGCACCCGACCGCTCGACGGTCCGGGCGGCGACGAGACAGGCGAACTGAACAGCCCCGCCCGCCGTGTCGACGTCGGTCAAGTCCTCGCGACCGGGGTGGTCGGCAGATCTCCCTCCGGCCCGCTGCGCCCGCGATCGTTCGTCGCCAGCACCTCGGCGATACTCCGCACGTTGTTTCTCCCTCCCTACGGCGCTCACGGGCACTATTTGACAACGTTGTCTATGTCAACGCTCAACCGATCAGGGAAACGTTGTCATGGCGTCCGCCGCCGGAGTATGCTGGTGTCGCACCAACGGTTATGAGGGGTAGCAACACCAATCACGGAAGGTCGGGGCGCGCGACCATGGTCGACGTCGCGCGGGCGGCCGGCGTCAGCCTCAAGACCGTCTCGCGCGTCATCAACGGGGAACTCGGAGTCAGGCCGGCCACGATGGAGAGGGTGCTCGAGGCGTCGCAGGCGTTGCGCTACGAGCGCAATGACCTGGCGGCAAGTCTTCGGCACCGGGCGCGATCGTTCACCCTCGGTCTCGTCATCGAAGACGTCGCGAACCCGTTCTATTCCGCGATCGCCCAGGCGGTCGAGGAGAGCGCCTGGGCGCGTTCCAGCCTGCTGATCACCGCGTCGGTCCGCGAAGATCCGCAGCGCGAGCGTGAGCTCGTGATGGCGTTGCTGCGCCGGCGCGTCGACGCGCTGCTGGTGGTTCCGGCCGGCACCGACCACCGCTATATCCACGAGGCCGGCTTCTCTACCAAGATCGTCTTCCTCGACCGGCCTCCCGCCAAGACGAAGGCCGACACCGTGTTGGCCGAGAACGCCGCCGGTGCCCGGCGCGCGGTCGAGCACTTGCTGGGCGGTGGCCACACCCGGATTGCCTTCATCGGGGACGACGTCCGGCTGTTCATCGCCCGCGAGCGCCTGTCCGGCTACCGTCGCGCTTTCCGGCGTGCCGGAATCGAGGTCAATGAGGAGCTCGTGTCGGTCGGAAACGGCACCTCGGCCTCGGCTAAGCAGGCCACGCGTGAGTTGATGGCGCTGCCGCCGGCGCGCCGGCCAACGGCGATCTTTGCTGGGAACAACCGCTGCACGGTCGGAGTCCTGCACGCGCTCGACCGCCGGCGCAACCGCGTCGCGCTGGTCGGCTTCGACGACTTCGAGCTGGCCGACCTCCTGGGTGTCACCGTGGTCCGCGCCGACCCTTACCGGATCGGCCAGCTGGGCGCCGAGCTGGCCTTCGACCGGATCGACGCCGAGGACGCGGAGCCCAAGCGCGTTGTCGTGTCCGCAGAGCTGGTGCCGCGCGGCTCGGGCGAGATTCGCCCCTGACCGGAGCTGGTCGCGGCGCCGGGGAGAGGCCTGTCGTGCAGGTACCGGCCGCCGGGAGGGGTGTGGCGAGTATCCCTCCATATTGGGTGGTTTTTCACCACACCCCCGACGCCATGCTGAGGTTTCCAGTCAGCTTCCGCGGGCCCGAACGCCGGTGGATCCGAGCAAGACGGTCAGGTCGATCACTCCCGAACGTGACAACACGACCAGCGGGGGAGCGACCGCGATGCACATCTGGTCCGTCAGCCTCGGGACGACGTAACGGGTTCAGGGAGGTAGGCGATCGATCGAGGGCCGACGCCCCCGGCCCTCCATCTGGTCGCTCAGATCCTCAACCAGGCGAGCTCCACAGGTCAGCATCGAGTCGATCCGGCTGGCAGAGCTCGAGTACATCGGCGGTTTGCCGGCCGCCTTCGCGCTTGGATTCGTAGTCTTCAACGTCGGAGCGCGGTACGTCCCGAGGACCTCTGAGATGCTCGACGTGACCATGCCAGCAGAAGCCGCCACGATGCCAGATCCGGGCGGCGAGCTTATTTCCCGAGTCCTCGGGGGTGCGGACCGCGCGTGGTTTTACTGGACGGGACGTGAATCTGTCCGCGAGCTCCAGCGGACCGTGGGCCTTGTGGGACGAACGCTGGACTCGTTCACGTCGATCCTCGATTTCGGCTGCGGCTGCGGACGGATGCTGCTGTGGCTGGAGGAGCTGGGTCACAGATGCGCGCTCCACGGGACCGACATCGACGTGGAGGCGATCGGCTTCTGTCGCGAGCACCTGCCGTACGCCGAGCTCACCGTCAACGACAGCGATCCGCCGCTCCCCTATCCGGCTGGTGCGTTCGACCTCGTGTTCGGACACAGCGTGTTCACTCACCTTGACGAGCGGCGCCAGGACGCGTGGCTCAGTGAGCTGCGTCGGGTCGCACGTCCGGGCGGCCTACTGGTTCTGAGCACCCACGGGGACGTCGCCCTCCGCGATGATGTTTGGGGGATCCGCGAGCGCCTGCAAGATGAGGGCATCGTCTTCATCGACGACGTGTTCGGACCCGAGTATCCACTGCCTGACTGGTACCAACGCACCTTCCACGCCCGGTGGTACGTGTTCGAGCACTGGCGCAGATGGTTCGAGATCCGCGCGTACCTTCCCGGCGGTGCACTCGAGGTCCAGGACCACATCCTGCTGCAGCGCCGAGCGGGTGAGGTCGAGCCGGGTCAGGCCGAGGCAGTCCGGCTCCCCGAGGTAGGCTGAACCCGCCGGACCGTCCACAAGCAGAAAGGCAGAAATGGGGAGATACGCTGTTGCGCGGCTTGACCAGATCGCGGAGATCGATGACGGGCGGTGCCCGTTTCGGCCGGTGCGTCACCACTTCGGGATCATGACCTTCGGCGTCATCGCGCTGACCGCGCACGCTGCCGGCGACCGGCTCATCAATGAGCACGATGAGGCCGAACCGGACTCGGGCGACGAGCTCTACGCTGTTCTCTCAGGGCACGCCACGTTCGAGGTGGACGGAGAGGTCCAGGATGCTCCGACCGGAACTTTCGTGCACGTACCTCCAGGGATCAAGCGGACCGCGTTCGCCCGAGAGGCCGGCACGACGGTGCTTGCCATCGGCGCTGGGGCAGCGGGCAAGCCGTACCAGCCGAGCGGATGGGAGCTGCTCGCGCCGCTGCTTCCGCTGTTCGAAGCGGGTCACTTCGAGGAGGCTGCCGACCGCGCTCAAGCACTGATCGCGAACGATCCGCCCTACGGGGTCCTCTATTACAACATCGCCTGCTTTGAGGCTCGAGCGGGACGGATCGACGCGGCGCTCGCCCACCTTCGGCGTGCCGTCGAGCTCTCGCCGGCTCTGGCCGAGAGCGCCCGGTCGGATGACGATCTGGCCGCGCTTCGCGGCCACGCCGCTTTCGCCGAGGTGCTCGGCGGCTGACTTGGCTGCGGATTGTGATCCTACGCAGCTGTGATCACCCGGGTCTGGCGCGGCTGGACGAGCCCTGAGAACGCAGACGCGTACGAGCGCTTCCTGCTGACCGAGCTCTTCCCGGCGATGGAGGAGATCCCGGGGTTTCGAGGAGCCGACGTCCTCCGCCGCGAGGAGGACGGCGATGTCGGCTTCGTCACGCTCGCCCGTTTCGACACAGTCGATGACATCCGCGACTTCGCGGGACAGGACTACAAGACGCCCGTTCTCGAACCGACTGCACGCGCTGCTCTCACGCTACGAGCCCCGAGCGCAGCACTACAAGACCTCGTCGTTCAAGGCCTCTCATCGCTGAATCGCCGGCGTTGTTATCGGAATCTTGGCTGGTGTCGCGCTGTTCGCGCTGGCGCTCGCGGTGGTGGCGATCGCCGGCGGCGCGGTGAGCGGACAGACGATGGCGATTCTCGTGCTGGGAGCGATGCTCGGATTCGTGCTGGACGCGACGTGGCTGACCCAAGCCGTGGACCGACTGTCCAAGCTCGGCCGGGACAGCGAGGACGAGGACGGCGACGGCGGGTGGGAAAACCAGGGCCTGACCCGGTGCGCCCCCGGCCCTCGTCCGAGGACCCCTTCAAGCTGCAGCGCCGTAACCGTGGCGTGACCGAGGTCGTGGAGATCGAGAAACGCGGCCACTCGCTGACCATCGACAGCGGCTGGCGCGAGGTCGCCGAGACGGTGCTGGCGTTCATCAAACGGTTCATCTCTAGCGCCGGCTCGATCGCCAGCTCCACGAAACCCTCCAAAGCACGAAAGCCCCGATCTCCAGGTCGGGACACGCTTGCACGGCGGACATCCGGCCAGCCGAGAGTGAGTGACTCACCCGGCTGGCCGATCGGGCCGATCCGGACGTCATGTCCATCGGCACCATCGGCGCCATCAACGACTGGGTGACCGCGCTCAACGCTCAGAGCGCCTCCGCCAGCGCTGCGGCCTCGACCGACTCCGGCTCGTCGGCCTCGTCGGCCTCGCCGGCCTCGACGGGCACCTCGAGCAGCGCGAGCGCCTCGAGCACGTCGGGCGCGACCAGTGGAAGCTCGGCGATTGAGCAGGCCGAGGCCGACGCCTCGGGCTCGACTACGAGCCAGTTGCTGTCGGATCTATACGGCGGCTCGCCCGACACCGCGACGAGCTCGTCGCTCGCCAACATCGCCGCCGAGAGCGCCCTCTGGCACGGACTCGACGAGCGCGCCTGAGCGGTTGGAGCGCTACGGTTGGCCGGGTGGCACGCGCGGAGATCGAGGATTTCCCGCGGCGCTTCCTCGACGCTTACGAGCGTCGGGACCTCGACAGTCTGTGGACGTTCTACGACGCGGACTGCGGGAGCTCAGGCAAACAGCTCGCGCAGGTGCGCGTTAAGGAACACCCCCGTCGGATCCAGCTCTCGCCGCACCTTGATGAAAGCTTCCGCCTCTGGATACAGGGCATGGAGTCGCTCGGGGGTGAGGAAGTGCAGCTTCCCCCAGTGGACGCGCGCAGAAAACTCCGAGAGCAGCGCATCGACCGAGCGCAGGTAATCCCAGTAATCGGTGCCGGGCGTGCCTGAGACCGAGATGACGGTGGTGGCCGTCTTGTAGTTCGGGGAGAGGTACGCGTCATCCGGTCCGACCGTGCGTACCTCGAGCGGGTACACCGAGTCAGGCAGACTCCGGAGCATCAGATCGCGCATGGCCGACAGGGCGTCCGGCCCCAGCTCGAGCGGGACGAAGTACTCCAGCTCGTGGAAGTTGGGGTCGTAGACCATGGGATAGATGCGGTAACAGCGGTCGGTGCGCCGCCCGACGACCGCGCTGTCAGGTTGATCCGGCGCGGCGTCGTCGTAGATCTTCACGTAACACTTGTCCGCCATCTGCTGATCGTGTCCGGAGAGGTTGTAGAGGGCCGCCGATTCCTCGGTGGGCAGCCAGAAGAAGCCGAAGTGCCGGTGCCCGTAAACGAGCTCGTCCCAGCGCTCGAGCACCTCCTCCCACGGCCACAGGTCGATCTGCTCGGTGAGCCGGTAGGCATCGGTCACCTCGAGCTCGAGCTGGGTCATCACGCCCAGCATCCCGATCGCAACCTGAGCCGCACGCAAGAGCTCGGGTTCGCTTTCATCGATCTCACGAATCTCGCCCGTCGCGGTAACGAGCCGAACACCCCGGACCACGCCCGAGAAGCAGGTGTTCCGGATCCCGGATCCGTGGGTCGCCGTCGCCACCGCGCCCGCGATCTGCTGAGTGTCGATATCCCCCTGGTTCTTGAGCGCCAGGCCCTGGCTCCAGAGCGGTTCGTAGAAGTCACGGATCAGGGTTCCGGACAACGCGGTCGCGCGCTTGCGCGCTGCATCGGTGCCGACGACACCCCTCAGTGCGGAGAGGTCCAAGAGCAGGCCGTCGGTCTCGACGATCGGCGTGAACGAGTGCCGCGCGCCCGCGACCCGGACGCCGAGCCCGCGCTCAGACGCGTCGTTCACCAACGCCGCCACCTCCTCCTCATCGCGGGCCGCCGCCGCGTAGGCCGGGGTGAAGGACTGGTTTCCCACCCAGTTGCTCCACAGCGTTGCTGGCGGAAGATCAGCGAGCACGATTGGTAGATCCTAAAGCCACGCACCCGCCCGTTGCGACCCGGGCCCTCGTCTCCGGGAACCGGCGGTGCGTTTGCGGCGGCCGGCGCGGCGCCCACGCCGGTTCTCGATCGACGCACGGCAGAGCGGCCTTGGCTGCGTCGGTGCTCGTCCGTGCGACGATTGCCGTCGTGAAGAGCGGCATCTCAGTTCGAGTGAGCGAGCAGCGCTTCTTGTTGGCGGAGGAGGCGCTAGCCGATCTTCCGGCCCGACTGGCCAGTCCGCGGTTGCCGGCGGATCGCGGCAGCCGGGTACTCGCCTGAGGCCTAGAAACGCCCCTGACGAACAACCACCTCAGACGCGCCAGCGTCTGGCCACGGTCCCGGCCCGACCGGCCGGCGAGGCTCCTAACCGATCATCGCTCCGGGCGACGGGTCGGGTGGCGAAAGGATTGCGCCGGGAGCTGACACCGAGGGCCGCCGGCGTGTGTGCCGACGGTGTCTTCTCGGTCCTCGAGAGGCCGGGGCGGGTCAGGATCCGTTGTGCTTCTTTCCCGTCGGTTTCCAGCCGTGCCTGACGCCCTCCAGCAGCCGACGCTGGCGCTCGGCGTTTTCCTTGGTGGAGTGGTTGGAGTAGACCTTGCCGGTTTCTCGATCTACGACTTGGTACGCCCCGTTTGTCTTGCTAACGCTGTAAGGCAAGCTATGTCGCTTTCGGGTCGCCGTTGAGTGAAGAGGCGGAGGTCCGTTTGGTTGAGTCAGATGCGATCCAGTTCGGTCGGCGTAGACGGTAGAGCAGGAGCGGCGGGAGGACACCAATCGCGAGGACTCCTGCGAGCAGCGCGACCGCGTACGCCGGCACGCCGACCTGCCCGAGCTGGCTCGGCGGAAGCAGGCCGACGGCACAGGCCGCGACAGACGCGGCGGTTCCGACGACGCAGCTGATCACCAGGGCTGGAGCTCGATAGCCGCGCTGGTGATCGGGCTCACGACGGCGCAGCCTCGCGGCCGCCACGAACATCAGGACGTACATGATCAGGTACACCTCTGTGGCGAGCGCAGCGAAGACCCAGTAGGCGCGCGAGACAGTTGGGACCAGCGCGTAGAGCAGACCGATCACCGTGATGACGATTCCCTGGGCGGCGAGGACCCGAACCTGCGCCCCGTTGGCGTTGGCCTGTTGGAAGTAGCGGGGGAGGTAACCGCGCTCGCGCCCGATAGCGGCCAGTCCGGTCGACGGACCCGTAAGCCAGTCGAGCAGGCCACTGACGGAGGCGACCACCAGGCCGACGCCGACGATCGGCTCTAGGAAGCCGAGCCCGAAGTGGTCGAACAGGCTTCTGAATGCCTGCATCACCCCGGCGGTGAGGCTGATGTCCGCGGCCGGGACCGCGATCGCTATCGCCAATGTCGGAAGGATGAACACGAGCAAGATCAGGATCACGGCCAGTAGGACTGCCCTGGGGAACTCACGGGGGGCGTCGCGTAGATCGTCAACATGAACCGCATTGACCTCGACGCCGGCGTATGTGAAGAACCCGTTGACGATCAGCACGATGCTCGTCAGGCCGTGCCAGGGCGGTAGCACGTGGTGGGCGGTCAGCGGTGCGGCCGAGGGGTTCCCCTGCAGCAAGTAGATCCCCGCGAGTACAACTAGAACCAGGCCTGGGATCAGCGTTCCGATCAGGATCCCCCAGGAGGCGAGCTTGTCGGCCGCGATCACGCCCCGGCTCGATACGAACACCGCCCCCCAGAAGAGGACGATGATCACGATCGTCGTGTAAAGACCGCTATGTGCCAGGCCAGGCGCGAAAATGTACGCCAGCGTGCTTGCCACGTAGGCGAGCACCGCCGGGTAGTAGAACGTCGTCTGGGCGAACTGACACCACACGGCGGCAAAACCCATGCCGGGAGAGATCCCCTCGCTCACCCAGTTGTAGATGCCGCCCTGCCAGCCCGAAGCGAGCTCGGCCGACACAAGCGCGGCGGGAACGAAGAACACAATCGCCGGAACGACGTACAGCACGACCGATGCGAGACCGAATACCGCCGTCGCCGGAGCTGAACCGAGGTCTCCGACTGACCCGAGGATCAGCAGGGCCATCGCGAACCAGCTGAGCGTCGCCGCGGACCGACGGCGGGCGGGGGCCCGCGCGTCGGCCTCCAGCCGGTCAGGCTTGTCTGGCGTCTGCGTCATCTCGCCTCGGCGGATGGCCCCGCACCGTCAGGCCTCTCGCGCCACATTGTCCGCTATCAGCCCGAGCGCGGCATGCTCACGAACCGATTGCATGAGGTGGAGAGAGCCTGCGTCGCGTCGTCCACGCATGAAGCCTCACCCGAGGGGTGAAGGTCTCACCCTAGGGTGAGTTGGCACGCGGCTTGCCGTACCGCACCATGACCCGAGCAACCAAAAAACGCCGGCGACGCACCAAGCCATGGAACCTAAGCGTCATAGGACGAAAGCGCACATAGGCGACGGGGCAGCGCCGACCAGCCGAGGACAGGTTCGCAACAACCAAAAGGAGGGTGAAATGAACCTCGACGCGATAAGACGTGATGACTGGCTACTGGGCGGAGTCGCTTTCCTACTAGCGATCGACCTGCTGTTCCTCCCATGGTTTGACGTGAGCATCGGTCCGTTCTCCTTCACGAGTACGGCCACCAGAGCACCCGACGGGTGGCTCGGCGTGTTCGCCGTGCTATCCGCGGTGGCGCTGATCGCCGACCTCGCGATCGAACGCCTGTCGCCGCAGACGCGGGTTCCCACGGTCGGTGGAAGTCGGGCGACGACGCGCCTGGCGCTAGCCGGGATAACTGGACTGTTTGTCGCGCTGAAGTTCCTCTTCCACGTCCATTTCAGCCTGTTCGGAGTGGGCTTCTGGGGCGCCGTCGTCCTGACCGCGGTGCTCGTGGGGCTGAGCGCGAAGGCCCACCGCGGCGAAGCACTCGTCGTCTCCCACCCCGCGTCATCGGGGCCCGCGGAAAGCGCCCCGCCGGCGTCTTGATTTCGGCAGTGAGCAGCCGGCTCGATCAAGCTCGCCACCGCCGTGCATAAGGGCACGGCTCCGGGCGGCTCGCCCACGCCGGCGGTCAAGCTCGAGTGGCGGCTCGGCGGCGGCGAGACCGTCGGCGCGAGTGCGGGCCGTTCGACGTGATTGCGTGGGACGGGCGTTGGGGTGTGAGGCGGCGCGGGCTGCTGCCGTGGAGGCCGTGATCGAGCCCGAGCTGGCCGGCGAGTTTCGCGACGTCGCGGCGCTGGTCCGCTGACAGGAGCGTGATCCCGACGCCTTTGCGACCGGCACGACCCGTGCGACCGATGCGGTGGACGTAGGTCTCGCTGTCCGCGGGCGGGTCGAAGTTGATCACGTGCGAGATCCCCGCCACGTCGATCCCGCGTGCTGCGACGTCGGTCGCGACGAGCGTGTCGATCGTGCCGGACTCGAAGCGCGAAAGCGCCTGCTCGCGCTGGCGTTGCGACTTGTTGCCATGCATCGCCATCGCCTTGACCCCGTGCGCCGCGAGCCGCTTGACGAGCCGGTCCGCGCCGCGCTTGGTTCGCACGAACACGAGCGTGAGGTCCCGGTCGCGACCGAGCTCGCCGACGAGTGCCTCAACACGATGTTCGTGCGCGACCTGCACGAACCGGTGCTCGATCTCCGCGTTCGCCCGCCGCTCCCGAGGGCCGTGCTGATGGGTCACCGGGTCGTTCGCGTACCGCTCGGCGAGTCGGCCGGCCTCCCCGTCGAGGGTGGCCGAGAAGAACAGCGTCTGCCGCGCCGTCGGGCACGCGGCGACGATCCGGTCGATCGCCGGGCGAAAGCCCATGTCGAGCATCCGATCAGCCTCATCGAGGACCAGCATCCGGATCCGGTCAAGTCCGAACGCCCCGCGCGCGAGGAGATCCTCGAGCCGGCCCGGGGTCGCGACCAACACGTGCGATGTAGCGGCGTCCCTGGACTGCTTGACCAAGCCCGCGCCACCGTAGACCGCGGTCACGCGCAGCGCCCGAGCATGAGCGATCGCGCGGATCTCATCTACGATCTGGGTCGCGAGCTCGCGGGTGGGCGCAAGCGCGAGCGCCACCGGCCGCGGGTCGTTGGCGCCGATCCGCTCAACCAGCGGGATCCCGAACGCGAGCGTCTTGCCCGACCCGGTCGGCGACTTCGCGATCACATCCCGCCCGGCGATCGCGTCGCCAATCACGGAACGCTGGATCGCGAACGGCCGCGTGATCCCTCCTGCGGAAAGCGAGCTGATCACGGCCTGCGAGACACCGAGATCGGCGAACGATTCTGTTGACATGCACGACTCCTTGGCGGCGCACGGGGCCGCGGACGGTTCGGGACGCGATGGCCGACCCGAACCGCTGTGAGCGGGACCCAAGCAAGCTGCGTCGCGGTCGACGGCGCCGACCGCTCGCACCAACGTAGCAGGTCGCCCCATGGCTTCGAGCGCAACCTCAGGGGCGAACACAGCGGCCAGCTAAACTGGCTCGCAAAGGGCCGGGCAGCAGTCCGGCGAAGTAGTGCCAGCGTTCGTAGTAGTTGCCTGTCAGCATCTCCCGCGTTTCGCAGCACACAATCCCGGGAGGGAAGATGGCAACTGGAACCGTGAAGTGGTTCAGCGACGAGAAGGGCTTTGGGTTCATCACGCCCGACGACCAGGGAAAAGACCTGTTCGTGCATCATTCGAAGATCGTCGGCAGCGGCTTCAAGTCGCTCGCTGAGGGCGCGAAGGTGTCCTACGACGCCGAGCAGGGCCCCAAGGGCCCGGCCGCGGCGAACGTTCGGACGATCTAAGCGACCGAGTTGTAAGTCTCGACGGCCCGCCCGCGCGGGCCGTCCCACGTTCGGTCGCGCCTGGTCGACGCTCGCCTGAGGACGTCGCCTCGGTTGCTTCTCGGCCGCGGTGTCAGGCGGGCCCGGGCGGCGCCGGCGCGACCACGGCAGTCGGAGCCGACTGCGCCGGCTGCCCAGCCCCACCGGCGTTGCTCGCCACTTCCTGCACGCGGATCGTGTCGCCGACATCCGCGGCGGTGAGGGTGTAGGTCTGGCCCGTTGCACCGCTGATGGGCGAGCAGGACTGGCCGGACGGGTCGCAATCCTCCCACTGGTAGGTGTAGCCGGTCGGGTTGTTCGTCCATACGCCGTGCGATTCGGTCAGCGTCTGGCCTTGTGATGGCGTGCCGGAGACCGACGGCACGGCAGTATCGAGCGGTGGGTCGGGCGGCGCTTGGAAGGACACCGTGTATGCGTAGCCGGCGTCGTCGAAGCGGTGCAGGAAGGCCTGCCAAACGGTCTGGGCTTCGGAGACGGGCATGGCCGTGGTCACGGTGACCTCGACCAGTCCCTGCCGGTTCACACCCGTCCAGTTGATGAGCGCCTGGTCCATTCGGTAGGGCATGTGCTGGAAGGCGCGCAGGGCGGCAATCGCGCGGAGCAGTCGTTGCGTCTCGGTTAGCTTGTGCGGGTGGCCGTCCTGGCGGGTCACCACGCGCGGCGCCAGGGCCGGGAAGGCGATGGCGGTGCGCGGTCGGCGTAAACGGGGGTCGGGTGCGCTGACCGGCGAAGCGTAGGCGTAGATCGGACCGGGCTCGCCGACCTGCTCGGGATTGCTTAGAGGAACGACGTAGCGGCGCACGCCGTGGAGGGAGTCTCCCTCGATCGTGACGAGGAAACCGGGATATACAGCCTCGACGATCCCCGTATGCAGGCTCGTATCGACGTTCCATGGGCCGGTGCCGAACAGCACCGCATCGCCGGGCTGCGGCACCCCTCGCGGGCGCAGGACGTACGTGGAGGCTCGCGACCAGTCGTACAGATACCCGGTGAAGGCGAGGCTCGGCACGGGCACGCCGGCGTTGCGCCATACCCACGTCACGAACAGCGAGCACCACGTCTCGCACGGGCCGAACTTGGTGCAGTAGTCACCGTGATCGTGATAGCCGATCTCCTGCTCGGCTAGCAGCACGATGCGCTGGCGGATCGTCGTGGCCTTGGCGCTCCTGGCGCAGATCATCAAGGTCGCGCACAGCGCGATTGCACAAACCGCCACTTGCTTGAGACAGCGGTATGTGCACGCTGATCGCATCGGATCACTCCCCTCGGCTCCCGGCCATGCCGCTCACCCGACGCGCACGCTAACGGACGCCCGTGCGCCCGTGGTGATGATGCGGATATGGAGAGCGTCCAGCTGGTGGCAAATGCTTCCCAATCCTCCACAGCCCAACCAAAGCTCGGCGGCATCGATGGACGACCCTCCCGGAAGCTGGATCGCCTGGCGGTAGGTTTCGAACTCTCCGCCTGCCGTAATCTCGCAGCAGCTTTGAAGTCGGCTACCCAGATTGGGGGTGAGATCCAAGATGAGACGGGAGGTCGCCCGGTGTCGCGGTCGCGCAGTCGGGGCCGCGCTTGCAGCCGTGGCCTGCTCGGCCGCTGCTTGTGGCGCCTCCGGTGCGGTGCCTCACGCCGAGCCGGTTCCGATTATCCGAGTATCGATCGAGCACACCGATCCCGCGCCAGCCTGCACGGCCACGCGGCCGGTCGTGGTGCTCGATCCGGGCCACTCGGGTGGACCGAACTTCGACTCCACCGCCGAGGTCGACGCCCCCAAGCCCGTGACCGGACTGGGCATCACGTTTCACCCAGTCGACATCGACGACTCCGGCATCATGTCCATCGACAACGGCGGCGCCCCGGGTGAGCGGATGACCATGTGGCGTGCGGCGCTTCGGATCCGGACGATCCTCCGCTCCGCCGGCTACACCGTGGACCTCACGAAGTCGAGCGCCAACGAGAACGTCGGCCTCCTGGAGCGGGTTCGCGAGGCCATCAACGACCACGCGACGATCGCGGTCAGCCTGCACTACACCGGCGGGATCCCGTTCGGAGAGGCCAACGCCCACTTCGGCGTCACGCCCCAACAGGTCGGCCGCTACCGCACCAACGTCACCAACGGCGACACCATCCGCTTCACCAACGCGCGCGTCGCCGCCGAGTCCCAGCGCGATGCCAGGATCATCCAACGGGCCCGGGCCGCTGCCGGCGACGGGGTCGATGTCGCTCCGCTCGATGAGAGCTTCCCCAAGTCCCGTGGTCTGCCCGCGTACGGCAACATCTCAATCGTCCAGGTCGTCGACCAGCGGTTCCCGTGGATCTACAACGAGGACGGCGACATCGGGTTCAACTTCCACGCCTACACCACCGGGATCGCCAACGGGATCAAGCGGGCCGTCCCCATCGCACCGTGCCTTCGGCCGCACGCGTGACGGGCGACCACGCAAAAGCCCCGATTTCCAGGACGATTGTTATGCCGCCGGCAGGATTCGAACCTGCGCCCCTCGGATCAAGAGGTTTCCATACGCAGGGCAATTGCCGTAGATACGCGCATCTGAGAGCGGGTCAGAGAGGTTAGAGCGAGTCAGAATTGCCGAGTTCCGGACGTGTCTCGAGACACGGGGGGACTGCCGGGGATGGGTGAGACTTGCGTTCTGCCAACTGGCTTCGGGAACGGAGCTCTCGCTGCTCGTCCGGCACAGGTGAGTTCCAGGCCGCGACGGACTCGCCCCGCCGCCAACCCGCGGACGTGCGGCAGTGCGGCGAGGCGCGGGAGTTAGTTGTCCTCGTCGTCGTGGTCGTTGTCGTCGGCCTCTAACGGCGGGACTCCATCCGCGAGCAGACGCTTGAGCTCCCTCTCCCATTCGACAGGATCGGCCATAACCGCGTTCAGGACGGCGATATCCACCTCGAGGGCGCGGACCTCGTCCTGGAGCAACTCACGACCCTCGCGATCGACATCGTCGCCACGCCTCTCGAGCGCGTCCGCGACGTGAGCGATCGTGCGGCCCGACGAGGCAAGCAGTTGACGGAGATCCCATATCGTCTCCTTGTCCTCCGCGTCGACAGCCGGCCTGGAATCCGTCCGGGGACGGGACGCGGGGTCGGTGGGTAGTTCATCGCGCTTGTGGACGACGAGGCGAATCTCGGCAGCGCCAGCCTGCTCGTCGTCGAATTGCCGCAGAAGCGCCTCGATTATGGCCGCAAGTGCCTGAGACCGTTCCTCGGGAAGCGGCGCCGGCTCGGGTGCCCTCCCCGTCCAGTGGACGTCGATCAGCCGCTGGATCTCAGCGCGTACGCGCGGGTCGCGGATGCCCGCGAGGGTCTTGCGGATCTCCCACGAAGTGACGCGCCAGCGTCGCACGATCGCCTCCAAGGCGTTCGCGCCGCCGCCGCCAAGGCCGACAGTGCTCTTGTTGCAATTGCGATCGGTGATGCTCATCGATGGCGCCTCGCTCTGGACGGTCCCGTTGTTACCCCTCTTCGTGTAGCAGTCGAGTCCTCGACGCAGGCCGAAGACTTACACGACTCATAAGCGGGACACCGACGGAGCGCTACCGGCGACGCGCGGTCGTCGTCCACCCTCGGCGAGTCGACTGGCCGACACTGAAAGATGGACCGCTGTCGGGAAGTAACCTCCGGCAGCAATCCATGAAGATCACCGATGTGAGGACATGGGCGCTGCACGCCGACGTGCCGACTCCCACATACAGCTCCCATCCGGGTCTAATCACCGGCCGCGACAGCACGGTGATCGAGATCGTCACCGACGAGGGCATATCCGGATTCGGTGAATCGCTCTGCCAGAACCGGCAGCCGGGGCAGATCGCACAGACAGTGATCGAGACCGTGCTAGTCGATGTCATCCGCGGCGCCAACCCGCTGGACACCGCAGTCCTCTGGGAAGCGATGTACACCCGTGTCAAGGACTTCGGCTTCAAGGGCGCCGTCATCGGCGCGATCAGCGCCGTCGACATCGCGCTCCACGACATCGCCGGGAAAGCGCTCGGGCTACCGATCTACCAGCTGCTGGGCGGCAGTTTTCGCGAGTCCTTGCCGGCGTACGCGACGGGCTTCTTTCGCCGTCCCGACGGCGTCTATCCCGACGAACTCGTCGAGGAGGCGCAGAGACATCTCGAGGCCGGATTTCGAGCGATGAAGGTGAAGATCGGGTTCGGGGTCCGGCAGGACGCGGTCGACGTTGGCGCTGTCCGCGAGGCGATCGGCCCCGACGTGCTCCTGATGGTCGACGCCAACCACGCCTACGAGACCGGGTTGGCCCGTCGATTGCTGCATGAGCTGGACGAGCTCGACGTTTTCTGGTTCGAGGAGCCGGTGTCGCCCGAGAACATCGACGGCTACGTGGAGCTGCGTGCGCTGGGAACCAGAACTCTCATCGCCGCTGGCGAAGTGGAGTACACCCTGAGCGGCTTCTGGCCCTGGATCACTCGCCGCGCCGTCGACATCCTCCAACCCGACGTCGCGGCGGCCGGTGGGTTTACCGCGATCAAACAGATCATCGCTGCTGCGGGAGCGGCGAACCTGCTGGTCAACCCCCACATCTTTGGCACAGGAATCGGACTCGCCGCCTCGTTGCACGCTGCGGCGATCGTTCCCCCATGCCCACCATCCCGCGGCGCCTACGAACCCCTCGCCGAGTTCGACCAGTCGCGACACCCCTTCCGCGATGACGTGGTGCACCAACCACTCAGGATGCGAGATGGGCGGCTCACCGTCCCCACAGGTCCCGGCCTAGGCATCGACGTCGACCGCACCGCGTTGGACCGCCTAGCCGTTTGAGTGTCTGGGGCCCGTGATCACACCGGCGCATCCCTCGGGGGCTGAGAGGCTGGAAGGGGCCGTCCACTCGAGGTCCGGTCAGACCGTTGACTCGCACCCAGGCGCAAAGCGATCGGTCGAGCATGTGTGAGAGACGCGCCGGGACGGCGGCGCTACTCGCAGGGCCCCGATTTACGGGGCCATCAAATGCCGCCGGCAGGATTCGAACCTGCGACCCTCGGATTAAAAGTCCGCTGCTCTGCCAACTGAGCTACGGCGGCGCGCCTACCGATGATCGCGCACTCGGAGCCGATCCGGCGGCGCCGGCTCGCAAGAGGTCAGTGCCGGAAGTGCCGGCGCGACGTGAACACCATCGCCGCTCCGGCCGCGTCGACCGCCTCGACCACCTCGTGGTCTCGAACGGAGCCGCCCGGCTGGATGATCGCCTTCGCCCCGGCGTCGAGGGCCAGCTGCGGCCCGTCGGCGAACGGGAAGAAGGCGTCGGAGGCGAGCACGGAGCCCTCGAGGGAGGAGCGCGCCTTCTCGATGGCCAGGCGGACCGAGTCGACACGGCTCATCTGGCCGGCGCCGATGCCGACGGTCGCGAGGTCCTTGCACAGGACCACGGCGTTGGAGCGGACGTGCTTGCACACCTTCCAGGCGAACGAGAGCTCGCCCCACTCGGCCTCGGTCGGCGACCGCTTGGACACGACCTGCATCTCCGAGCGCTCCTCGAGGTCGTAGTCGCGGTCCTGGACGAGCATGCCACCGATGACCTGGCGCAGGGCGGGATCGATCATGTCCGGCGTGCGGCGCTCGCGGTCGTCGAGGATGCGGACGTTGGGCTTCTCCTCCAGCAACTCGAGCGCGTCCTCGTCGTAGCCGCGCGCGAACAGCACCTCGACGAACTGGTTGGAGATGACCTCGGCCAGCGTGCGGTCGACGCGACGGTTGAGGCAGATGACGCCACCGTAGGCGGACATCGGGTCGCACTCGAACGCCTTCTGGTAGGCCTCGAGGCCGGTCTTGCCGACGGCCACGCCGCACGGGTTGTTGTGCTTGACGATCACGCAGGCGGGGATCTGGAACTCGCTGACCAGCAGGCGCCCGGCGTCCAGATCCAAGAGATTGTTGAACGACAGCTCCTTGCCCCCAAGCTGGGAGATCATCGAGAGCACGTGCGTCCGCGTGCCGACCTGCGAGTAGTAGGCGGCCCGCTGGTGCGGGTTCTCGCCGTAGGGCAGCTCGAGCACCTTCTCGAACGCCCGCACCATGAGAGCCGGGAAGTCCGCCCCCTTCTCCTGGAACCAGCGAGCGATCGCGGTGTCGTAGCGAGCCGTGTACGCGAACGCCTCGGCGGCCAGGCTCTCGCGCGTCGTCGGCGAGAGCTGGCGGTCGAACTCGCGTAGCTCGGCCAGGATCGCGTCGTAGCTCTCGGGGGTGACCACGGGGGCCACGAACTGGAAGTTCTTGGCCGCGGCACGGATCATCGAAGGACCGCCGATATCGATGTTCTCGATCACCTCGGCGTCACCCACTCCGCGCCGAGCGGCGGTCCGCTCGAACGGATACAGGTTCACGCACACCAGGTCGACGAACTCGACGTCGTTCTCCTCGGCCTGGCGCATGTGGCCCGGGTCGTCGCGGAGCGCCAGCAGTCCGGCGTAGACCTTCGGATGAAGCGTCTTGACGCGCCCGCCCATGATCTCGGGAAAGCCGGTCAGGTCCGAGATCTGGCGCACCTGCAGGCCGGCGGCGGTTAGCTCGCGGGCCGTCCCGCCGGTGGAGACGATCTCGATCCCCAGCTCGGCGAGTCCCCGCGCGAACTCGACGACGCCGGTCTTGTCGGACACCGAGAGCAGCGCGCGAGAGACCTGCACCTCGGCCGGGGCAACCGGCGCGAACCGGCTCAGATGCTCGGTACCCCGCTCCATAACCCCCTCGACTCTATCGCTACCTCACGATCCTGCGCGCCGTCCCGCCTCGGGCGCGATCACCACTCGCCGAGGGTTGGCGGGGTCGAAGCTGACCGCCCCCCGGGCGATCAACCGCACCGCCTCGGGCAGCAGCTCGTGCTCGACCGGATGCAGGCGCTCGAGCACGGTCTCGGGGTCGACGGCATTGGGCACCTCGACCGGGCGCTGCAGGATCACGGGTCCGGAGTCCACCCCGCCGTCGACGAAGTGCACGGTGACGCCGAACACCTTGACCCCGTAGGCCAGGGCGTCCTGGACCGGAGTGAGCCCGGGGAAGGCGGGCAGCAGCGCCGGGTGCACGTTGATGACTCGATCGGGAAAGCGCGCCAGGAACTCGTTCGAAAGGAGCTGCATGTAGCCGGCCAGCACGACCAGCTCCGCGCCGCGCGCGGCCAGCCAGTCCGCCATGGCTCGGTCGCGCTCCTCGCGCCCGCCGAACTCGCGCCTCTCAAACACACCGACCGCGACCCCGGCTCGGCGTGCCCGCTCCAGCGCCGGGGCCTCCGACTTGTCGGACGCCACCGCGACGACCTCGATCCCGTCCCGGCCGTGCACCTGATCGAGCAGCGCCTGGAGGTTCGTCCCCGCTCCGGACGCCAGCACGGCGACTCTCACCGAACGCGACTCCGGCTAGGCCTTGAGCAGGGGCAGCTCGAGGTCGAACTTGCCGTTCGCTTCCTCGGTACCCGCGAGCGGGTAGTCGCCGCTGAAGCAGGCATCGCAGTGCGCGTCGCGCGACACCCCGACCGCCTCGTACACGCCCTGGAGCGATAGGTAGTGCAGCGAGTCGACACCGAGCTCCTCGGCGATCTCCTCGACCGTCCGGCCGTGAGCGATCATCTCCTCGCGGCTGGACATGTCGATCCCGTAGTGGCAGGGGTGCTTGATCGGTGGCGCCGAGATCCGCAGATGAATCTCCGTGGCGCCGGCGTCACGCAGCATCTGCATGTTCTGGCGGGTGGTGTTGCCGCGGACGATCGAGTCGTCGACCACGATCAGCCGCTTGCCGGCGACGACCTCGGGCAGCGGGTTGAACTTGAGACGGACGCCGAGGCGGCGGAGCTCCTGGCCGGGCTGGATGAACGTCCGGGCGACGTAGCGGTTCTTGATGAAGCCGTCGTCCTGGGGCAATTCGGCCGCACGGGCCAGCCCACGCGCGGCGGCGTTTCCGGAGTCGGGCACCGGGATCACCAGGTCGGCGTCGACCGGCGCCTCGCGCCACAGGATCTCGCCCATCCGGGCGCGCGCGACCTGGAGCACGGTGCCGGCCATCTTCGAGTCCGGGCGCGCGAAGTAGATGTACTCGAACACGCAGAAGGCGCGGCGCTCACCCTCGGCCACCATCCGCGTCTGCACGCCGCCGTCGGTCAGCGTGATCACCTCGCCGGGCAGGACCTCGCGCAGGTACTTGGCGCCGATCAGGTCGAACGCGCACGACTCGCTGGCCACGCAGTAGGCCGCCTGGCCGGATCGCTCGTCCTCGATCATCCCGAGCACGAGCGGGCGCACGCCGTTCGGATCGCGGAACGCGACCACGGACTCCTCGGTCAGCACGACGGTCGAGAACGCCCCGCGAAGCCGGGGCAGGACGTCGGCGATCGCGTCCTCGATCCGCTCGGCCGGATGGGAGGCGAGCAGCGCCGCGATGATCTCCGAGTCCGACGTCGAGCTGAACGCGACGTCGAGCTCGCGCAGCTCCGCGTGGAGCTCGACCGCGTTGATCAGGTTGCCGTTATGGGCGAGCGCGAGGGTGCGCCGGTCGTCGCGAACGATCGGCTGGGTGTTTTCCCAGGCCGAGGCGCCCGTGGTCGAATAGCGAACGTGCCCGATCGCCATGTCGCCGACCAGCGAGCGCAGCTTGTGCTCGTCGAACACCTGCGCGACCAGGCCCTGGTCGCGGATCGCCATGATCTCCCGCCCACGGGGGGCGGTGGCGATCCCGGCCGACTCCTGGCCGCGGTGCTGGAGCGCGTACAAAGCAAAGTACGCGAGATTGGCGACGTCGTGCCCCGGCGCGTAGATGCCGAAGACACCGCACTCGTCACGAGGGCCATCGCGATGGTCGGTCACAGGAGGACGCATGCCCAGCCTGCATTCAAGCCTAGCAGCGGCGCTAGACCCATTCGGCGAGGCCGCTGTCCCGCGCCTCGCGCAAGTCGCAAACTGCGAGCTCGAGCAGGTCCTCGATCCTCAGCACCTCGCCGCCGACCTCCCCGATCACGACGAAGCCGGTCAGCCCCTCGGCCGGCCCCGACACGATGAACGCCCGTCCGGGTGCCTCCCCGAACGGATCGAGACCGTGCGGCAGACGGACCGACGCGCCGAGGCCGCCGGCGACGCAGCACTCGGCCAGGGCGACCGCGACGCCGCCCTCGGCGATGTCGTGGGCGCTCCGGAAGGCTCCGGCCCGGACTCGGGCCCGGATCGCCTCGTGCACGACCCGGAGGGCCGCGGCGTCGGCGGCCGGAAGTTCGCCCACCGGTGCCTGTCCCCGCAGCTTCGCGAGCTCGGAGCCCACAAGGGACGGCTCGAACGGCCCGACGAGCGCGATCGTATCGCCCTCCCGCGCGAACCCCATCTGCCCGGCGCGGGCCGCGCTGGGCAGCTTCCCGACCATGCCCACCACGGGCGTCGGGAAGATCGGCCCGGTCGGCGCCTCGTTATACAAGGACACGTTCCCGCCGACGACCGGGATGCCGAACGCCTCACACGCCCGCGCCAGCCCCTCGACCGCCTCGGTCAACTGCCAGGCCACGTGCGGCTTCTCGGGGTTGCCGAAGTTCAGGCAGTTGGTCAGCCCCAGCGGCTCCGCCCCCACGCACGCGAGGTTCGCGGCGCACTCGTACACCCCCTCGGCCGCACCGGCGCGCGGATCGCAGGCGACGCGTCGG
>DASPPG010000257.1:0-3747 GCA_035625625.1 Solirubrobacteraceae bacterium | reverse complement strand
GCCGGGCCGTGCCGGGAGTCGGGGGTAACTACGTACTCGGCTGGCGCGCCGGAGCTACTCCTCCTCTCGCAGGCGCTCCAGATCGGGCGTCAGCTCCACGCTCCGGACAGCTACGCCGTCGGTCCACGACAAGGCATGGTCTCTGCCAGACATCGGCCCGCGCCGACGCCAACCACACGCCCGTGCCCGCATTACCGGCATGCGCGATATCAGGCGTTACGAAACACCCGGACGACTGGAACATCGCCGAACCACAAGCGCGCGAGTCGCGGATCCGTGGAAGCGAAAGATGTCATGAGCAGTCTGTCTGCCCCGACGTGTAGGGACCTTCTCAGCTCAAGCGCGGAGCGTGTCCGCGCAGGTTTGGTGACCGTGGAGCTTGAGGAGGCCCCTTGGAGGCATCGTAATGGGACTTGATCAGCATCGAGCGCAGATCACCGCTGATTGGCTGGATACCGAGACGGGTGAGGTCAAGCGCGGTCGGGTCAGCCCGGCCGACCGTGCTGGCGTGCGCCGGTTATTGGAGCGGTTTCGTGGCCGCGAGCTCGAGGTTGTGCTCGAGGCGACGACCGGGTGGCGGTTCGTGGTCGAGGAGCTGCGGCGGGTCGGCGCGGTGGTGCATCTGGCCGAGCCCGGCGGAGACGGCTGGGCTCAGAGGCCCGAAGAAGCGGGCGAAGGGCGACCGGGCTGACGCGCGGCATGTGCGGGAGCTGTTGATGCTCAAGCGAGTGCCGGAGTCGTGGATCCCGCCGGATCACATCCTGGATCTGCGCGCGCGGGTCCGGTTGCGACACGAGCTGGGCGAGCAGCGTTCGGAGTGGCAGCAGCGGATCCAGGCGACGCTGTATCACCATGGCTGTCCGCAGCGCCGGCAGTTGATGGTCGGTGACGGGCGTGAGTGGCTGTCGGCGCAGCCGTTGCCGGAGACGACGCGTGAGCAGGTGGCGGTCGCGCTGGCGATGATCGACGCGCTCGATCTGCAGATGCGGCCGATTGAGAAGGAGCTGCGCGCCTACGCCCGCCGGCAGGCGGGCTGCAAGGCGTTGATGGCCCACTACGGGATCGGGGAGCTGACCGCGGTCACGATCCTGGCCGAGCTGGGCGACTGCACGCGGTTCTCATCCTCGCGCCATGCCGTCCGTTACGCCGGGATGGACATCACCGTGTACCACTCGATCAGCGCCGCGCCCCTGGGCACATCTCCCGACACGGACCGCCCGCGCTGCGCTGGGCGCTGTACGAGGCGGCCCAGGTCGCGCGGCACCCGGGCTCACCCGACCGTGACTACTACGTGCAGGCCGCCGCACGGGTCGGCGGCAACCGCGCGTGCCTGTCGGTCGCGCGCAAGCTGCTCAAGCGCAGCTACCACACGCTGCGCGAGCTCGGCCAGGAGGCCCTAGCCCGGGCATGAGGCTTCCCCGTGCGCGCCAAGCCCCTCGTCACACAGATGCGCCGCGGCCGGCTCCCGAACGACTCCTGCCGTCACCTCCCAGTGGACGGCCCAGAAAGACCGAGCGGCCGCGACGCTTTCCCGAGCGGGATCACCCCATCAAACATCATGTGGCCGGCCCCGGAGCTAACCCGAGGGTCGCGGACCGAAGTAAGGCTGGGCGCCCGCGCGCACAACAACCCACATCCAGCGAACCGTGCGCACGCGCCGCCGGCGCACGCAGCGGTTCAACCCGACAACCCCGGACCACGCGTTTGACGTGCGGTCCCTGCACAAGTAAGGACTCGTCCGGCTCGCCGCTGCGGCACGACCGCGTTCCGCGCGAAGCAATCGTCCGAATCGCCAACCGTGGACGAGCGCTCTTTCACCGAAGCAGGAGTCCAACGACGCATCGAAGCGATAGTGCGATGGGTGAGGATCGGTCGAACAGTGGGACGAATGCACAGCCGGGCCGATGCAGCAGTCAGCCGCGCACGGGGAGACTGCCGCTGACGTGGCATCGCGGTAGCGCCAGCCGTGGTGTCCGGGATCGCTTTCATGCAGCGAGGAGGATCACGCGTGCGACGACTCGCGTCTCCCAACGCGCGGCAAGCGGGCAACTCAAAGGGTGGGTTGGCGATGCTCTTGCCACGAGTCAGCACCGATTGATCGAGCCTCCCGAGCTGGCGGAACGCGACCTTGCTAAGGGGCTCGCTTTGGCCGTCCCCGCCGCCGCGCGGCTGCACGACGCAAGCAACGAGAACGCGCACCCGCGCCGGTTCTCTGGCCAGGCCGGCCGGAACGATCGGCAACAATGCCGGTGTGCAGAACTTCGCTGATATCCCCGTCGAGGTGAGACGCCGGGTCGAAGGTGACGAGCGCGTCGCCCTGGTGTTTCTCGATGCGTTCGGGCTTGAGTTCCTGGAGCGCCATCGCGATCATCCACTGATCGAGCGTCTCGAAGTGACACCGGTGAGTGCGCAGTTCCCGTCGACGACCACCGGACACGTGACGACGGCGCATTTCGGGGTGCCGGTCCACGAGCACGGTCTGTATGAGTGGAACGTGCTTGAGCCGTCGCTTGACGAGATCATCTGCCCGCTTCGGTTCAACTCGACCGGTTTTGAAGCAGAGGGGACGCTCAAGGATCGACTAGACCCGTCGGTGCTCGCTCCGGGGCCGACCCTCTACGAGTCGCTTGGTGTGCCCTGCGTGGTCGCGCAGCCTGGCAGGCTCGCGGGCACGTTCAGCGGCGTCGCGACCCGCGGCGCCGCTGTCATCGGTTTCCGGCATCTAAATGCTGGGGTGCGCGCGCTCGCCGACGCGTTCGCGCACGAGGAGTGCCGTTACGGGTTGCTGTACTGGGATCTGATCGATCGCGCTGGACACGATCACGGTCCGGGCTCACCCGAGTTTGCCGCCGCGTGCAAGCGCTCACTCGACGAGGTGTGGGAGGCGGTCTCGGAGCTGCGCGGCGTGACCGTGCTGATCACCGCCGATCACGGTCAGGTCGACGTCTCACCTGAACGGGTCGACTATCTCGACGACCTCTGGCCCCAGTTGCCGGCGTTGCTCACACACTCTCGGCCGGCGGGCTCCTCGCGAGACGTCTTCTTGCACGTGCGCTCCGAGCACGTCCCGACGGTCATCGCCGAGCTCTCAGCGCGGCTCGACGGCCGCGCCGAGGTCCGGCCCGCCGCCGAGCTTTTCGACGCGATCGGTCCCCGGCTCCGGGACCGCCTCGGCGACGTCGCGGTACTGCCATCTGCCGGCCGCCAAGCCTGGCTACGCCGAGCTGCCGCGAGCGAGCAGCGGTTTCGCGGGCAGCACGGCGGCCTCCACGAGGCGGAAACCTCCACGTACCTAGCCCAGCTCACGAGATAGCTCACGCCATCCGAGTGAGCGCGCCTCGCCAAGCTTCTCCGGCCGCGAGTCCGTCGTCGCGGTGACGCGACAGCGCTCCGAGTCGCGCTCTGGACCGGTCACGGGCGCAGCGCTCCGAGGACGTGAGCTGCGGCTCGCACCCTATGCAGCGGCTCCTACCGGAATGCGGTAGCGGAACCTTCCCACGAAGCTCCGCGCTGAAGGAGTAGCGCGCTCTCACGACTGCCGCCGTGGCATTGCGAAAGCGCCGCCCGAGCAGGCGGGAGAGCCGAAGCAATCGTGGGCGAGCGCAGGCCCCGCAGGCCTGGATGTGGGCGATTGCGACAGCGCGCCAGCTTTGCTGGGCGCCCGATTCCGAGCAAGCACAATCACGTCCTGCGTGGGCACGAGCCGTACCGAGGGACCGCTGCGACCTCGATCACCCGGTTGTCGCT
>DASPPG010000256.1:0-4051 GCA_035625625.1 Solirubrobacteraceae bacterium | reverse complement strand
GCCAACCAGGGCGCCCTCAACGGGGCGGCCAGCGGCGCCGGCAACAACAGCAACACCAACCAGAGCAACAACCAAAGCCAGTCCGCCAGCTCCAGCTGCGTGATCGGCTGCGGCGGCGCGGGCCAGGCGCAGCTAAACAACCAACAGGCTGTGACCGGTCAGCTGGCGGCGTCGAACGCGAACGCCAACCAGACCGCGGTCAACGCCGACGTCCCGGTCAACATCGCGGGCGGCAGCATCTCGGGCGGCTCCAACAGCGCCACCCAGGGTGCGGCCAATCTCGCGTTGAGCGGCGCGGGCAATAACAGCAACACCAACCAGAGCAACACCCAGACGCAGTCGGCAAGCTCCAGCTGCCTGATCGGCTGCGGGGGCGCTGGCCAGTTCCAGGGCTCGAACCAGAGCTCGACCACGCTCCAAGGAGCGTTCTCGCAGGCCAACGCCAACCAGACCGCGGTGAACGCCAACGTTCCGGTAAACATCGCGGCCGGCAACATCTCGGGTGGCTCGAACAGCGCCAACCAGGGCGCCCTCAACGGGGCGGCCAGCGGCGCCGGCAACAACAGCAACACCAACCAGAGCAACAACCAAAGCCAGTCCGCCAGCTCCAGCTGCCTGGTCGGCTGCGGCGGTTCTGGACAAGCACAACTGAGCGGACAGGAGGCGCTCACCGGTCAGTTGGCGGCCTCGTCCGCTTGCGCGAACCAGACCGCGGTCAACGCAAACGTCCCGGTCAACGTCGGCGCTGGCGACGTCTCGGGAGGCGACAACAGCGCGAACCAGCTCGCTGTCAACGGCGCGCTCAGTGGCGCCGGCAACAACGCCGGTACCACGCAGACTGGGGGGCAGACCCAGTCGAGCACCTAATCGACCTCCCAGTCGACCCGCATGCGCGGAGTTGACCGGGACCCCAAGCCGGACCCGCACCGGCCGGCGCCCACGGGCGCCGGCCGGAGGGCCGGCGAAGCCGCCGCACGATTTCCCATCGTTCGGATGAGCCACTGAATGAGATTCCTCTATCCCGTCAAGCTCGCGCTGGTCCTCGTCACGATCGTCGTGGCGCTCGTGGTCGTGGGCCAGGCCGAAGCCGATCAGTCGGCCGGACCGAGCGCGCCCTCGACGCCCGTCAGCGAACCCCAAACCCCGACGGCACCGAGCGCATCTCCGCCTGCGACAACGCCGGGCCTAGCGTCCGCCGCCACCACGGCGTCCTCCCCGGCCGCCACGAACCCGAGTGTCGCGACATCGACAGCGGTCGACGCCTCAACCCCCCCGGCAACCGTGTCGGCTCCGCCGGCGACCCCCACGGTCACCACGACCACCACCAGCAGCAGCGATGGCAGCGATGGCAGCGGGAGCACCACGGCGACCACTCCGCCGAGCGGCACGAGCGCGTCGCCGAGCGGCACGAGCACGCCGCCCTCCGGACCCGCGCCGGTGGTCTCCGGACCCGCGCCGGGGACGGAGCCGCAGCCTGCCGACTCGCCGGCGGAGCCCCAGCCATCGAACGCGCCCTCGAGCCCGACACCGGTCGTCTCGACTATCACCACCCAGACGATCACCCAGATCCAGATCTCCGGCTGCACTTCTGACTGCCAGGGCCTGAGCCAGGCTCAAACCGCACAGCAGCAGTCGGTGACCGTGGAGATCGTGCCGGGACAAGCGCAGCTCGCGGGCTCCGCCCTGGCGCAGGGAGGATCCGGCAGCGCTCCACAGTCCACGAGCACGATCACGCAGATCCAGCTCGGGTGCGTCACGCAGTGCTTCGACGACACGGCGAGCAATCCCGCCACGGCCGCTGTCAGTGAGCGGATCCTGGCGGACCTGAGCGAACTCTTCGCCGGACCCGACTCATCGGTGCCCACTCCGATCGCAGCCGGGCAGACCGTCACCACGCAGGTTTCCTGCCAGCTTCAGGACGGGGGGTCCACCACGGTGGCGCAGGTTCAGAGCGCCACCGAGAGCAGCACCACGCTTCAGCTGCCCGGCATCACGCCCACGCTTGCGGCGGTGATCGAGTCGGCCCTCGAGGGTGCGCCAGCGCTCGCCGCGCCCACCAGCCAAACGGCACAGGGCACCTGGCAGCTCCAGATCGGATGCCTGTTCTATTGCGTCGACTCGGTGCAGGTTCAGGAAGCGTCGCAGTCGAGTACCACGGTCGAGGTCACGGCCGGGGCATCGACCGGACCCGACACAGGCCTCGTTGACGTCGTCACGCAGACGATCTGGCAGGTGCAGATCGGCTGCCTGTCCTATTGCTACGACACGACCCAGCTCCAGGAGGCGGCCAGCGAGAGCACGTTCGTCGTGCTCGCCCCGGCGCCGCCGCCACCCCCGGCACCGGATCCCCCGGCGGCAACCGATTCGTCGAGCGCAGCCCCGCCGCCGGCGGAGAGCTCGCCTCCGACGCCGGGGCCCGTAAGTCCGCCGGACAGCACGACGCCGGCGGTGGTGGCGGTTGCAGTCCAGCCGGTTCGCGTGGACTTCCCGACCTCCGTAGGTCGGAGCGTGTTCGCTGTGAGTGAGTTCCGGCGTGGCGAGAGTCTGTTTCCGACGACCGGACAGCTTCCCCGGACGGCTTCGGTCGAGCGGTGGCGCGCACTTGATCCGCTCGCACCAACCGCCTTCTTGGTGGCGCGCGTCGGACACGCCGGGGAGCCGCCGGCGCATCTGGCCTCGCCCATTGTCGGTCACGAGAACCACCCGCCGGTGGCGCTGCTCGCCGCCCGCGCCACGGCACCGGGCGCCGGCCACGGCGTGCCGGGCGCCCTCGTGGCGCTCCTCCTGGTCGTCGCCTTCTCGGCCTGCGCGATCCTCGGGCTGAAAGCTCTCGCCACCCGCGACCGTTGATTTTGTGGGGACGGAAAGCGTATGGTTAATACGCGATAGACAGAAACTGGGAAGGGCCGTTGCGGATAGCACGTGTGGACGTAGCGCAGCGGTACCGGGGGCAGAAGGACGCTGGTTCTAGTACCGCGCACATCCTCGCCCGATTGGGCGAGTTGGTAGTCGTCGCCTTGTTGGCGTTGACGAGCCTGGCGCTGTGCGCGGCACAGGCGTCCGCGAAAGGCCGTGCGGGCGATCCATCGCCCCAACCCGCGCCGGCAGCGGCCCAGAGCGCGCCGGCCCCCGATCCCGCCCCCCAGGCGGACACGCATGCCGTTTCCTCCCACACCTCAGCGCCGGCGACGTCATCGATTCACGTGACCAACACGGCGACGTCGGGCACCGGCAGCGCGGAGTCCCTCAGCTCGCCCATCGTCCCCGCGGGTTCAGCATCGGCGCCCCCGTCTACCAGCGCGCCTTCGGACCTTGGGTCGAGCCCGCCGCATCACGCGGCGCCCGGCGCGGTTCGACGCGTTCGAGCCGTCCGGCACGCGTCGACCCGAGTGGGGTCGTTGGCGTTCCCGCTGTCCCTGCCAAGGGATCTGCTGCTCTTCCCGCGGGAGGCGCTCCGCGCGGGCCCTCCGGTGCACCGCAACGGCATTCTGCTGCTGCTGAGCTCGGTGGCGATGGGCGTGGTGGCGGTGGCGAGCTTCACGCTGCTGCGGCGGCTGAAGGGGTTGGAGTCGGCATGAAGGCCAGGGTGCTGGCGGTTATCGTGGGAATTGCCGCGGTGGCGTTGACGGCAGCCAGCCTAGCCTCGGCAGACGGCTACTCCATCACCGCGATGTGCACAGTCGGCCAGGGCACCGCGCAGCCCTGCAGCGGGGGCTGGTACACGACTCCCGTCGTTCTCAGTTGGCAATGGACGCCAGCGACATCCGGGAGTTGTACGGAGGAGTCGTTCGATGTCGACACGAACGAGACGGTCTCCTGCGAAGTGACATGGCCATCTCCCGGCCCAACGGTCATCCAGCCTTACACCGTCGAGGTCGAGCTCACCTCCCCCACCGCCACCGTGGCCCCATCCCGTGGCGCGGACTCCAACGGCTGGTACAACCACCCCGTCGCCGGCGCCATCAGCGCCACCTCGTTCTCGGGCATCGCGTCGTGCACCTCGACCACCTACGCCGGCCCGAACACGACCAACGCCACCGTCAGCGGCACC
>DASPPG010000255.1:0-61200 GCA_035625625.1 Solirubrobacteraceae bacterium | reverse complement strand
CCGCGTCAAGCAGTACCTCAAGGACGGCCGCGCGCTGCGCATCGAGACGGTCATCAACCGACCCGAGGACCTCGAGGTCAAACGAACCGGAGCCCTGGGCTTTGGGGACATCAGAGCAGCAGCCCCGGCCGGCGCCCTCTGCCACGTACTCGGCGCCGTCACCGGCTTCACCAACAAAAGCCTCCGCGGCCTCGTCGCCGCGCATCTCCGGCACGACTACAACCAACACCAGACGAGCTACGACCTCCGCCGACTGCGCCCGCACGGTCTCATCCAACGCTCCCCAAAACCAACACCCACGTCCTAACCGACCAAGGCATCCGCGTCGCGGCCTTCTACACCAAGCTGCGAAACCGGCTCCTCCGACCACCCCTCGACGCCGACAAACCACCCGCAAAACTCCAGATCAGACAAGCCCTAAAAACCTTCGAGAACGCCGTCGCCGAATACATCCACGCCGCCCGCCTCACACCCGCAAGCTAAAACGCGTCACAACCTCACGGCTTTCAGCCACCAAGTCGAACTAGCTAAACGTCTCCTTGACCACGAGGCGCTGTTGTTTGGCGGCGAACTCGGCGAACCGTGCGGCAAACTCGCCGCGCGCCGCCGCTTCTTCCTCGCCCAAGCGGGCGATCAAGGCCCCAAGCGCCAACAGCGCCGCCTCCCCGTTCTCGGCTCGAGCGACCTCGGGCGCGAGTGAGCGCAGCAGGACGATCTGGACCTCGCGGTCCTGGTGGCGCCCGAGCACGTCCTGGAGCGCCTTGAGCGTCTTGATCATCGGCTTGACCACCTCGCCCGGATAGAGCGGCGCGCCGAACAGCTCCAGCAGGTAACGAAGCTCCTTGCCCTTCTTGCGCATCTCGTGGTACTGCTCGGCCGGGCTGGATTCGTCGATCGCGCTCCCCATCCGGACCATCTGCCGGTACACCTTCCGGATCCGCTCGCCGGCCACCGCGGCGATCGGCCGCGCGGCGTCCGGGCGCTGCTCCTCGTCGGACACCTCGAGCCCATCGAGGAACGACCTCCATGCGCTCAGCAGCGTCAGGGTTCGTTCCGAGCGAAGCGCCGTCACGAGCGCGCGCCGCGCGCGGGCGCGCCGGCCGCGGAGGACCTCGAGCAACGGATCGAGGTCGTCGCGCATCGACTCCGGCACGAGCGCCTGCATCGCGGCGAACTCGAGCACGTGCACGTCGAGGTCGCGTGCGTCGCCGGTGGCCTGCTGGAGCCAGCGGCACTCGGCGCGGAAATGGGCCAGCTCGGCCGGTTCGAACACTCCCTTCAGCTCACGCTGCACCGCTCGGGAGCGCCGCACCGAGACGCGGAGGTCATGCAGGAACTCACTGTCGAGATCGGCGATCGTCCCCTCGAGGTTCGCCTCGATCACCTCGAGCAGCGCGCGCAGCACGAGTGCGGCGGCCGCATCCGCCCGCTGCTCTCCTCGCAGCGGCACCTCGATCTTGGAGGGCACGCCGCCGGGCGCGCGCCCGGCCGCCCGGACCGCCTCGTCGACCAGCGGCTGGTCGGCGGCCTTGAAGCCGAGCTCGCCCAGCGTTGCCTCGACCTGGAGGCGCGCCTTGTCGTAGCCGCGTATCCCGGTGATCCGCAGGCGCGGGCGCAAGGGCGAATCGGCACCGGCCGGGTCGACCAGCTCCGGCTCCTCGAGCGCGAGGCGCACCACGGTCTTGCCTTCGTCGTCGAGCACCGAGATAAGTCTTTCGCGAGCATGCACGTGGACGAGCGGCAGTAGCGCCCGCACGTCGGTGAGCGCTGACAGCGACTCACGCAGCGAGCCGGCCGGAAGCGCTGAGGCGAACAGCGGCTCGGTCGGAGCCTCCGCCGGCAGGGACGCCCGGGCAACGCCCGAGTCCACCTCGAACAGCGACAGCGCACCGTCGGCGTGGACGAGCGACAGCCCTGCGGCGTGGAGCAGGCCGTCGAAGGTGTCGTAGTAGACACGATCGTGCACCCCCTGCACCCCGTCCTGCACCCGCAGCGCCGCGGCCAGCGCGTCGCCGGCGCCGCGCAGCGTCATCCGGTCGGGGAGCAGCAGCTCGGAGCCGCTCATGGCGCCAGCGCCCCCAGCCGCGCGACGGCCTCGTCCACCTCCTCGTCGGTGACGATCAGAGGCGGCTCGAGGCGGATCGTGGCCGGCCCGGTGGCGTTGACCACGAGCCGCTGTTCGAACAGCGCGCGGCGCGCCAACTCGGCGGCATTAAGGTCGGAGTCCACGTCGATGGCCAGCATAAGGCCGCGCCCGCGCACCCGCACGACGTACGGCAGCTCCGCGAGCGCCGAGGCCAGCCGCTCGCCGGCGGTCCGCACGCGCGCCAGCAGATCTGGGTCCGAGCAGATCTGGAGCGCCACCAGCGCGGCGGACGCCGCCACCGGGCCGCCGGCAAACGTGGAGCCATGATCGCCGGGCTGGAACGTGTCGGCCAGCCGCGGGCCGGTAACGAGCGCGCCGATCGGCAGCCCACCCCCGAGTGCCTTGGCGCTGGTCATCGCATCGGGGACGACATCGGTCTGCTCGTAGGCCCACAACGTGCCGGTCCGTCCCATCCCGCATTGGATCTCATCGAACATCAGCGCGGCGCCGGTCCGGTCGCAGGCCTCCCGCGCGGCGTGCAGCAGCTCGTCGGAGAGGACGTTGATGCCCGTCTCCCCCTGGATCGGTTCGAGCAGTACCGCCGCCGTCTCATCGTCGACCGCGTTCTCGAGCGCCTCCGGATCCTTGGGCACCACCACAAATCCCGGCACCAGCGGTGCGAACGGCGCCTGCTTGGACTCCTGGGGCGTCGCCGACAACGCGCCGTACGTCCGCCCGTGGAAGGCCGCCTCCAGCACGATCACCTTGCCTCCAGGACGCGCACGCCGGGCAAGCTTGATAGCCGCCTCATTCGCCTCGGCTCCCGAGTTGCACAGGAACACCTTGCCGCCCAGCGAGCTCTCGGCAAGTTGCGCGGACAGCCTCATCGCCGGCTCGGTGTAGTAGAGGTTGCTCACGTGCGTGAGCCGCCCGGCCTGCTCCCGGATCACCTCGACGACACGGGGATGGCAGTGGCCCACGTTCAGGACCGAGATCCCGGCGAGGAAGTCCAGGTACTCGTTGCCCTCGGAATCCCACAGCCGGGAGCCCGAGCCGCGCACGAACTCGACCGGGTTGCGGACGTAGGTGGGGATCGCGTGAGCCGCCTCAAGGCTCTGGAGTTCGGCCAGGCTCATATCGCCGGGCCGATCTTGGTTCCCTGCCCGGCATCGGTGAAGAGCTCGAGCAGGAGAGAGTGGGGCACGCGGCCGTCGACGATGTGGGCGAACGAGACGCCGCCGTCGATCGCGTCGACGCACGCCTGGAGCTTGGGGCGCATTCCGCCTGCGACCGTCGGCAAGGCTTCCTGGACGAGGTCCGCGCCGACCTCGGAGATGACGCTCGAAGCGTCGTCGGGGTCGCGCAGCCACCCGGGCACGTCGGTCAGGAACATAATCTTGTAGGCGCGCAGCGCCCGCGCCACCGCGCCCGCCGCCTCGTCGGCGTTGATGTTGTACGAGTTGCCCTCGCGGTCGGCGCCGACACTGGCCACGACCGGGATGTAGTCCTGCGCCACGTGCGTGAGCACACCCGTGTCGACGCGCTCGATGGCACCCACGAACCCGATGTCCTGGCCGCTCGGCGCGGTCCGGCGGGTGACGCGGAACAGCAGGCCGTCGTCGCCGCAGAGCCCGACCGCGGGCTGGCCGTGGCGGTTGATCAGCAGGACGATGTCCTTGTTCACCTTGCCTACGAGCACCATCTTCGCGACCTCGACCGTCTCGGCATCGGACACGCGCAAGCCGTCGACGAATTGCACCGGAAGGTCGAGGCGCTGCATGTAGCCGGTGATCTCGGGGCCGCCGCCGTGGACGATCACCGGGTTCATGCCGACGTACTTGAGCAGCACCACGTCGCGCGCGAACTCCTCCTTGAGCGCCGGGTCGGTCATCGCCGCGCCGCCGTACTTGATGACCACGGTCCTGCCGTGGAACTCCCGGATGTAGGGCAAGGCCTCGAGCAACGTGGTGACGTCGCGCACCGGCCGCTCGTTATGCGTCATGGAGCTAGGTGGTGTACTCGGCATTCAGCGTCACGTATTCATGTCCCAGGTCGGAGAAGTAGCGCTCCACCTCCGCCCCCTCCCCCGGGAGCCCTACCTCGTACTCGATCTCCTCGCGTTGCACCGCGGTCCGCAGGGCATCGGCGTCGTGGGGCACGAACTGGCCTGCCCGGCACACCTGCACGCCCTCGATGGCCACGTCCACCGCGAGCGGCGCGGTGCCAGGCATCGCCATGCCGACGGCCTGGACGATCCGGCCCCAGTTCGGGTCCCCGCCGTACAGGGCCGTCTTCACCAGCGGCGAATCGGCGACAGCATGCGCGACACGCGCGACAGATCTGTCGTCTCCCCCACGCACGACCACGCGACCGATCCGTCGCGCTCCCTCCCCGTCGCGCACCATGTAGAGCGCGAGCTGACGCAGCAGGGCGTCGAGCCCCTCACCGAAGCGAACCTCGTCCTCGGTCTCGGGATCGACTTGCACGCCGGACTCGCCGCTGGCCTGGAGGATCACCGTGTCGCTCGTCGAGAGCTGGCCGTCGACGCTGACCCGCTCGAAGGAGCGCTTTACTGTCACCCCGAGTAGGAGTTCGCACGTCTCGGGCGACAGCGCAGCGTCGGTCTGCACGAAGCAGAGCAGCGTGGCGAAATTGGGCGAGATCATCCCGGCGCCCTTGGCCTGGGCGCTCAGGCGCACCGTCCCCGCCTCGAGCCCGACCTCGAGGCTGGCCTGCTTGTCGAGCACGTCGGTTGTGCGGATGGCGCGGGCGAAGTCGCCCTCCCCATCGGGCCGTAGCGCGTGCGTCGCGGCGACGATCCCCTGCATGACCGCGTCCATCGGCAGCGGCACGCCGATCACGCCGGTCGACGCGACCGCCATCGCGCTCTCGATGCCGACGCCGCTGGCCAGCGCCGCGGCGCCCTGCATCTTGGCCGCGTTCTCGAACCCGGGCCGGCCGGTGGCCGCGTTGGCGTTGCCGGCGTTGACCACGACGCCGCGGATCCCGTGGAGGTTGCAGCGCTCGCGGCACAGGAGCACGGGCGCCGACTGGGTGCCCGAGCGCGTGAAACGCGCCGCGCTCGTCGTGGCCGGCGCGCTCGAAGTGAGCAGGCCAAGGTCGAGATCCCCGCTCGGCTTGATCCCGCACGCCACGCCGGCGGCTCTGAACCCGCGCGGAAGGCCGCCCTCCGATTCGATGACGTTCCCAGGGACCTCAACCCAGCGCGACTTGAAGAACGAGCCGGTCGCGGTCACCGAACCACCTCGCGCGCGGATGATCCTCTCACGCCGATCCCCTCGTCCTCCGGCAGCCCGAACATCAGGTTGAGGTTCTGCACGGCCTGCGAGGCGGCGCCCTTCCACAGGTTGTCGAGCGCGGCGAACACGATGACCCGGCCCGTGCGCTCATCCCGGTGCACCGAGATGCGGCAGATGTTCGTCTCGCGCACGTCGCGGACGCCGGGCGGCCCTGCCGCGAGCTCGACGAACGGCTCGTCGGCGTACGCGTCCGCGTACAGCCGCTCGAGGTCTCCGGCATCGCTGCCGTCGGCGAGCGTCACGTAGCAGGACACGAGCTCCCCCTGATCGAGCGGCACGAGGTGCGGCACGAACGTGATGCGCAGCTCGGCGCCGAGCGCCGTCAGTTCCTGCTCGATCTCGGGGATGTGACGGTGGCGCGGGACGCCGTAGGCGTTGAGGTTCTCGTCCACCGTGACGAAGTGCGTCTTGTCGGTCGCGGTGCGGCCGGCGCCGGACACGCCGGACTTCGCGTCGATGACCACGTCCTCGATCAGGCCGGCGCGCGCCAGCGGCGTCAGCGCGAGCAGCGAAGCCGTCGGGTAGCACCCCGGGTTGGCCACCAGCGAGGCGCCGCGGATGTCGTCGCGGTAGAGCTCGGGCAGGCCGTAGACCGCGCCGCCGAGGAGCTCGGGGGCCTGGTGCTCGCGATACCACTGCCCGTACACCGCCGGGTCGCGCAGACGGAAGTCCGCGCTCAGGTCGACCACGCGCACCCCCCCCGCGCGCAGCTTGGCCACGAGCGGCGCGGCGGCGCCGTGCGGGTAGGCGACGACCGCGGCATCCACGTCGGCGTGACGGTCGAGGTCGAGTTCCTCGAGCTCCATCGGCACGCGGTGGTGCGGGTAGAGGTCGTCGAGCCGGCGGCCCTGGTCACTGCGGGCGGTCAGGGCCTTCAACTCGAACGAGGGGTGCCGGTACAGCAGGCGCGCGGTCAGTGCGCCCGTGAAGCCCGCGGCGCCGAACACCGACACGCTAGGCGGCACGGATCCTCCCTCCCACCTCACGCTCGAGCGCGGCAGCGATCGCCTGCCGCCGCTCGGCCACCTCCTCGTCGGTCAGCGTGCGATCGGCCGCGCGGTAGGTGAGCCGGAGCGCCAACGAGACGTTTTCGGGCCCGAGCTTGTCGGGGTCGCGGTAGACGTCGAACACCTCGACGGCGACCAGCAGCGAGCCGCCGGCGCCGCGTGCGGCGTCGATCACCTCGGCCGCGCTCACCTTCTCCGAGACGACCACCGCGAGGTCCTCGCGGACGTCCGGGAAGTCGCTCACCGCGCGGTAGAGAGTGGTGACCGGAACGGGCACCACGTCGAGGTCGAGCTCGAACCCCGCCACGGTGTCGCCTAGATTCCACTCGGCGGCCACGAGCGGGTGGATCTCGCCGATCCAGCCGACCGGCTCCCCGTCGGCGAGGATGCTCGCCGCCCGCCCCGGGTGCAGGAACGGCTCGCTGCCACGCACCACCGTCCACGGGACGCGCAGGGCGTCGAGCAGGCCGGCCAGGACGCCCTTGGCCGCGAAGAAGTCGACTGCCCGTGGCTGGGGGTCGCGCCAGGTCGCGGGACGGGCGGAGCCGGTGAGCAGCGCGCCGAGGTGGTAGGGCTCGCGAGGGAGCCGGTCTTCGTCCTCGGGTAGGTAGACGGCGCCGGCTTCGAACACGCGCACGGTCGCGGCACCGCGGGCGCGGTTGTGGCGCGCGATGTCGAGCAGCGAACCGAGCAGTGTCGTGCGCAGCACCGACTGGTCGGACGACAGCGGATTGGCGAGCGCGACCGCGCGGCGCAGGGGGTGGTCGTCGCCCAGCCGTAGGCGGTCGCTGACCTCGGGGCTGGTGAAGCTCCAGCCGACGATCTCGTGCAGCCCCTGCGCGATCAGCGCGTCGGATGCCTGCCGGCGCAGTCGCTGGCGCGGCGTCAGCTTGGCGTGCGCTTCGTGGCGCGACGGCAGGGTCGCGGGCAACTTATCGAGGCCGTTGATCCGCGCGACCTCCTCGATCAGATCCGCCTCGCGCGTGACGTCACCGCGGCGGAACGCGGGGACCGTCACCTCCAAGCCGTCGTGCGCCCATGCCGTCCCGAACTCGAGCGCCTTGAGGATTTCGGCGCTGCGCTCGCGCGGGATCTCGACCCCGAGCAGCCCGGCGACGCGCGCGTCCCGCAGCGCGATCGTCTTCGGCGGCGGACCGTCCCCTCCGATGTCGATCGTGCCCCGGACGAGCCGCGCACCGGTCAGCTCGAGCATCAGCTGGGCCGCGACCGCCTGCGCCTCCATCGCCTGCTCGGGCTGGATCTGCTTCTCGAAGCGGCTCGACGCCTCGCTGCGCAGCCCGAGCTTCAGCGAGGTGCGGTGGATGTTGGCCCCGTTCCAGTTCGCCGCCTCCATCAGGACGCGGGTGGTGCCCGGCTCCACCTCGCTGCGCGCGCCGCCCATGATGCCGGCGATCGAGGTGGGGCCGTCGGCGTCCTCGATCAGGACCATGTCCGAGTCGAGTATGCGGGTCTGCCCGTCCAGGGTCTCGATCGTCTCGCCGTCGCGGGCGCGCCGGACGGTTAGCTTCGCCCCGGACACACGGTCGAGGTCGAACGCGTGCAGGGGCTGGCCGGTGAGCAGCATCACGTAGTTGGTGATGTCGACCACGTTGGAAATCGGACGCTGGCCGGCGGCCATCAGCCGCGCCTTGAGCCAGAACGGACTCGGCCCGATCGTCACGTCCTCGAACGCGCGCGCGGTGAAGCGCGGGCAGAGATCGGGACACTGGACTTCGACGCTGGCCGCGGTGAGCTCGCCGCGCGTACCGGGGTCCTCGCTCCAGGGCGGCGGCGACAGCGGCGCGCCGGTCGCGGCGTGAGCCTCGCGGGCGACACCGTAGACGGCCAGGCAGTCGGGGCGGTTGGGCGTGATCTCGAGCTCGAGCACGTCGGTGGCGATCGGCAGAACGCGTTCCAGCGGTGTCCCGGGCGGGAGACCGTCGGTCTTGAGGACCATGATGCCGTCGTGGTCGGTGCCGATCGCGACCTCGTCCTCGGCCAGGATCATCCCGCTGGACTCGACCCCGCGTAGCTTCGCCTTGCCGAGCTTCGATCCGTCGGGCATCACCGCACCGGGTTTGGCGACGGCCACCGTCTGGCCGGCGGCCACGTTGGGCGCGCCGCACACGATCTGCTGCGGGCTGCCGCTGCCGATGTCGACGAGGCAGACGCGGAGACGATCGGCGTTGGGGTGCTGCTCGGCCTTGAGGACGCGGCCGATCACGAAGTTCTCGAGCGCGCTCACGCCGTGACCGTGGATCGCCTCGACCTTGGTCCCGGTCATGGTCAGCCGGTCCGCAAGCGCGTGCGTATCGAGCGGCGGATCGACGTACTCGCGCAGCCAGTGGAGCGGAACGCGCATCAGCCGAACTGCTCCAGGAAGCGGACGTCGTTGTCGAAGAGCTTGCGTATGTCCGGGACGCGGTGCTTGAGCATGGCGATCCGGTCGATGCCCATCCCGAAGGCGAAGCCCTGGATCTGCTCGGGGTCGTAGCCGTGCTCGCGCACGTACTCGAACACGTTCGGGTCGACCATCCCGGAGCCGAGGATCTCGAGCCACCCCTCGCCTTTGCACACCGGGCACCGGCTGCCGTCGGGCATGAATCCCTCCCGGCAGTTGAAGCACGACACGTCGACCTCGACGCTCGGCTCGGTGAACGGGAAGAAGTGCGGGCGCAGGCGAACCCGGCGGTCCTCGCCGAAGATCGCGCGCGCAAACGCGAGCAGGGTGCCCTGCAGATCGGCGAGCGTGATGTCGGTGTCGACGGCGAGCCCCTCGATCTGATGGAACTGCGGCGTGTGGGTCGCGTCGTTGTCGGGCCGGTAGGTGCGCCCGGGGACGATGATGTAGAGAGGCGGCGGGTGATGCTCCATCGCCCTGATCTGCATCGGCGAGGTGTGCACGCGCAGCAGCTGCGCGTTCGGGTCGAAGATGTCGGGCACCGGCTCGACGTAGAACGTGTCGGTCATCAGCCGCGACGGGTGCGTCGGCGCGTGGTTGAGCGCGTCGAAGTTGTAGTAGACCGTCTCAACCTCCGGACCCTCGGCGACGTTGAAGCCCAGCCCGATGAACACGTCCTCGATCTCGCGCCGGGTCTGGGTGACGAGGTGAAGCCGCCCGATCTGGTGGGCCGGGTCAGCGGGGAGCGTGACGTCCACCCGGTCGCGTTCGAGGCGTTGCTCGAGCTCGATCGCCGCCAGCTGATCGGCGCGCTGCTCGATGGCGGCCTCCAGGGCCTTGCGCGCCTCGTTGGCCGCCTTGCCGGTGGGCCCGCGCCGCTCGAGCGGTAGCTGGGCCACGTTCCGCAACAGGTTGGGCAGCTCGGCCTTGCGCCCGAGGTAATGAATGCGGACGTCTTCGAGGGTGGCGGTGTCTCCGGCGGTGGCGATCGCCTGTTCGCCCTCGGCCCGGATCTGCTCGATGCGCTCGGTCATTCCGTGGCCATCCTAAGGCTCAGCTCGTAGAGGGCAACGGTGGCGGCCATCGCCGCGTTCAGGGAGTCGGTGGCGATTGGGATGTGAGCTAGATGATCGGCGCCCGCAACGACCTCGCCCGGCAACCCGTCACGTTCTGCGCCGATCATCAGGGTCGCCTCACATGGTTCTTTGGCGCTGGAGCTGACATATACGCCGCCTGAGCGCCAAAGTTCCGGCAAGGGTTCGCCGGCGCGGGGCACAAGCGCGATCTTCAGGCCCGGCAGCGTGTCCAGGGTGCCCCGCGCCAGGGGTACTGCGAAGACCGCGCCCATCGACGCCCGCACCGCCTTGGGGCTGTACGGATCGGCCGTCCCCGGCCCCAGCGCCACCGATGAGGCGCCGAACGCCTGGGCGGAGCGCAGGACCGCCCCTACGTTCCCCGGGTCGCGGACGCCGTGGAGATACACGCACAGAGGTCCGGCCGGCGCCGATGCCCACCGCTCCTCGTAGACCGCGAGCGTGCGCGTCCCCGAGCCGAGGCCCGACGCGGACGCCAAGACTGAGGGCTCGACCTCGGTCCCTGCCAAACCGCTGCCCGCCGCCGCATATCGCTCGATGGCGGTCCACCCCTGGGCATCGGCCACTGTCAACAAATCCTCACCCTCGGCCACGAACAACCCGGAGCGCTCGCGCCAGCGCCGCCGTTGGCGAAGCTTGCGGATCTCCTTGAGCCGTGCGTTATGGTGACTGGTGATGGGCATGGTGCGTGGGCTGTTGTTGCCGTGCTGCTGTCTGGTGATCGCGGCGCGGATCATCGCCAGCTACCGGCAGGCCAAGGTGCAGGCGGCCGAGTAGGCGTGCGCAAGCGAGATCAAGCAGGCCTCCCCGAACCTGGCCAACGTCACCCCCGCCGAGCGGGAGCGGCGGCTCAAGGAGGCGACCGTGTTCGCGCAGTGCATGCGCGCGCAGGGCATCAACTTCCCGGATCCCACGACCGCGCAGGCCAATCCCCAGGCCTACCTGAAGGCGGTCAGCTCGATCGACACGAGCAGCCCCGCCTACAAGGCGGCCGCCCCGAGCTGCCGGTCGCAGGCGCTCAAGGTCGCTTCCGCGTGAGTCTCTTCTGATGTCTGTCGTCGCTGTCGGGGTCATGGTCATCAAAAAAGGCGCCTCTCCGTAGGAGCGGCGCCCGGTTGGCGGTGCTGGGTGGTCGGCGTCTCGTCAGCCGGCCGCCAGCGCCTCGCGGGCGCGGTCGGCAAAGCGTCGGAAGGTGTCGCCGTCGCGGACGGCGATGTCCGCGAGGATCTTGCGGTCGAGCTCGACGCCGGCGAGCTGAAGACCGTGCATGAACTGCGAGTAGGACATGTCGTGCTGGCGCGCCGCGGCATTGATACGGGTGATCCACAGCCGCCGGAAGTCGCGCTTGCGGTTACGCCGATCGCGGTAGCGGTACTGGTCGGCCTTGAGCACCGCCTCCTTGGCCACGCGGTAGTGACGGCTGGCGTCGCCGCGATAGCCCTTGGCCAGCGCGAGCGTGGCGCGGCGCTTCTTGCGCGCGTGGACCGAGCGCTTGACCCGTGTCATCCGCGCTCCCTCCGCTTGGCGCCGAGCAGCTCCTTCACCCGCGGCTCATCGTGCGGACTGATCCACGACGGCTTCGCCTGGCGCCGCTTGCGCTTGGGCGTCTTCTTCTCGAGGATGTGGGTCGAGAACGCGCGCCGCCCCCGGACCTTGCCGGTGGCGGTCAGCTTGAAGCGCTTCTTGGCGCCGGAGTGCGTCTTCATCCTGGGCATCGGAAACTGCCGCTAGTAAAGCAGACGTCAGCGCCGCACCGCGAACGTCGCCGTGCTAAACGACGCGGGCCAGCGGCGCCACTCCGCCGGAGTGGTTCAGGCGGCGGCGCCGCGTGGACGCGAGGCGGCCGCCTCGTCGTCGGGCTGTCCGTTGGGCGCGGCGTCGCCCGTCCCGTCCGCGGACGCCTCGGCTTCGACGGCGGCGGAGTCCGTGGGCGCCGCTTCGATCGGCGGGCGCTCGTCGGCCGATTTCTCCTGATGGCCGTCCTTCTCCCCGGCCAGCACGGCCTTCGACGGGGCGAGCAGCATGGTCATGTTCCGTCCATCCTGAACCGGCGACTGCTCGACGACCGCGATATCGGAGAGCTCGCCGGCCAGGCGCTCGAGCAGCGCCGTCCCGCGCTCCGGATGCGTGACCTCACGCCCCCGGAACATGATCGTGATCTTGACCTTGTCGCGGTGCCGCAGGAACCGGGCCACGTGGCCCTTCTTGGTGTCGTAGTCGTTCTGCGCGATCTTCGGGCGGAACTTGATCTCCCGCACCGTGATCTGCTGCTGGTGCCGGCGCGCGGCCTTCTGCTTCTGGGCCTGCTCGTACTTGTACTTGGAGTAATCGAGCACGCGCACCACGGGCGGGCGCGCGTCGGGGGCGACCTCGACCAGGTCGAGATCACGCTCCTGGGCGTACGCCAGCGCCTCGGACGTCTTCACGACTCCCACCTGCTTGCCGTCGTCGCCGATGAGGCGAACCTCGGGCACGCGAATGCGGTCGTTGATCCGGGTCTGGTCCCGTTCGGGCAGGCGCCGATCGAACTTACGAGGGACCGGCACTAGCTGCGATGAGAGGGGAACGTCAAGCGGTGACGGGCCCTATGTGATGACGCACATGAATCAACGAGTACGAGTATAGCGGCGGATCTACAGGTTGGCGCGGGTTTTCACCAGTTCTGAGAGCCGGGCGATGAAGGCGCCGACCGGCTCCGATCCGACGTCCCCGCGGCGATGCTCACGGACCGCCACCTGCTCTGACTCTTGCTCCCGGTCGCCCACCACCAGCATGTAGGGGATCTTGCGCAGCTCGGCGTCGCGGATCTTGCGGCCCACCGACTCGGACCGGTCGTCGTACTCGGCCCGCAGCCCATCCGCTTGCATCCGGCCCGCTATCGCGCGCGCGTAATCGACATGACGGTCGGTGATCGGCAGCACGATCGCCGGCACCGGGGCCAGCCAGGGCGGCAGCTCTCCGTTCAGATGCTCGAGCAGGATCCCGATGAACCGCTCATAAGATCCCATCAGCGCCCGGTGGATCATCACCGGTTGGTGCTCGGCGTTGTCAGCGCCGGTATAGGTGAGGCCGAACCGCGCCGGCATGTTGTAGTCGAGCTGGCAGGTCCCGAGCTGCCACGAGCGCCCGAGTGAATCGGTCATATGCATGTCGATCTTCGGGCCGTAAAACGCGCCCTCCCCCTCGCTGACGGTGTACTCGAGCCCCTGGCTCTCGAGCGCGTCGAAGAGGGCGGTCTCAGCGTGGTCCCACAGCTCGTTGTCGCCGATGCGGTTCTCCGGGCGAGTCGAGAGCTCGAGCTCGACGTCGAGCCCGAAGACGGCATACGTGGCGAAGGCGAACTCGAGCACGCCCGCGACCTCATGCTGGATCTGGTCCTCGGTGCAGTAGATGTGGCTGTCATCTTGGGCGAAGTGCCGGACGCGGAGCAGTCCGTGCAGCGTGCCGCCGGGCTCGCGCCGGTGCAACAGACCGGGCTCCCAGTAGCGGACGGGGAGCTCCCGGTATGAGTGACGACCGAGTGAGTACAGGTGACAGTGGCCCGGGCAGTTCATCGGCTTGATCGCCATCTCACGGTCCTCGTACTCGGTGACGAACATGTGCTCGCGGTACTTGTCCCAGTGGCCCGAGGTCTTCCACAGCGAGCTGTCGTAGATCTGCGGAGTCTTGACCTCGACGTAGCCGCGCTCGCGGCCCATCTCACGACTGAGGGCGACCAGCGAGTTGAACACCTCGGTGCCCGCCGGCAGCCAGAACGGCGCGCCCGGCGAAACATCCGAGAAGGTGAACAGCCCAAGCTGCGGGCCAAGCTTGCGGTGATCGCGCGCCCGCGCCTCCTCGAGGCGCTCCAGGTAATCCTGCAGGTCCTTGTCGGAGAAGAACGCGGTGCCGTAGATGCGGGTCAGCATCGGACGGTTCGAATCGCCCCGCCAATAGGCCCCCGCCACCGACTGGAGCCTGAACGCCTTGATCCGTTTGGTCGACGGAGCGTGCGGCCCGCGGCACAGGTCTGTGAATGGGCCGTTGGTGTAGAGCGACACGGTGGGCACGCCGTCGTGCTCGACGAGGTCCTCGATCAGCTCGACCTTGTAGTCCTGGGCCTCTCTCAGGAACCGGTCCAGGGCAACGCTCGCCGGCACGTCCTCGCGCACGAACGGTTCATCGGCGGCGATGTGCTCTCGCATCTTGGCCTCGATCCGTTCGAAGTCGGCCTCCGACACGGTGACGCCCCTGGGGAAGTCGAAGTCGTAATAGAAACCGTTTTCGATCGGCGGTCCGATCGAGATCTTCACGCCGGGGTAGAGCTCCATCACCGCGGCGGCGAGCACGTGCGCGGCATCGTGGCGAATCAGGCTCAGGGCCTCCTCGCCGCTGCGGTCGGTCACGATCTCGAGCTTGATCGGACCCTTGTGACCGTCGGACCCGTCGAGCAGCGGCCGCGCCAGGTCGCGGAGCTCGCCGTCGACCTTGACGGCTAGCGCCGCCCGGGCCAGCCCGGGACCGATCGCCGCCGCCGCGTCGGCGCCGGTGGCGCCGTCGGACAGCGCGAGAATGTTGCCGTCGGGAAGCTCGAGCTCCATTGCTCCTCGGATGCTAGTGCCGGGAGCGGCACTGCCCGGCGCTGAGCCGGGCGCTGGTGCTCAGCCGCGCGTCACGCGGAAGCTGAACGTGCCGACAACCTGAGGCCGGATCGCGATCTGGGGACACGCAATGTCCCCAAGCGGCGGCCCGCAGCGAACCGTCTGGTAGAGCCACACCTGTCCGTGGTAGGTGCCGGTGCACCACGCCGAGCGCTTTCCCGGCGCGAGCGTGACCCGGACCGTCGCGCCGGCTGCCGCTGCCGACGCCGGCGCGGACGTGCTCCACTGGCATCCGGTTCGCTTCCCCGTGCCGGCGTCGACCCGGTAGCTGCGGGTCAGCAAACCGCTCTGCCCCGTCCTCACGCCGGCACGGAAGCTGACCGCAAAGTGGCTGCTAGTCGATCCCGTGGGCGGCTTGACCGTCACAGGCACCGCGGCCGCGCGTCCTTGTGCGGCATCCGAGACCGCGGGAATCCCGGCGATCCCCACCACCGCCATCAATGCCACGACCCTCCACCTCATCTCGCGCTCGAGTCTACCCCGCCGACCGTTGGGTCAAGCCGGGTCGATACATTTATGAACCTCCCGGGCGATTAGCTCAGCTGGGAGAGCGCCGTCTCGACAAGGCGGAGGTCGCTGGTTCGAGCCCAGCATCGCCCACTACGCCGTTGCAGGGATTCGTCGGGAGGGTCGGGTCGGTCTTCTGCGGAGTACGGGTGTGCGCACAGATTGCGCACACCTCAGGTGGCTGCGGGCGTGCCGGATCGCCTCGTTCTGCCCGTCGTGGGAGCTTCCCGTCGTCGCCATCCGAACTCAAGGCACTCTGAGGAGAGTGAAGTTGTGTGCTGCAAAGCGCAGCGCAGCTGAGCTCCGCTTGCAGGTAGCCATTCGCCGTGCGTGGTTGGAAGTGGCCGCGTACAGGATCGCGACCGCGGCTCGGTCGGCGAAATTCCGCGTCTTCGTGACACGCGGGGCATGTCGTTTCGCCTGAGGGTGTCGACGGGAATGCTTGTGTTGCGATGGTTGCAAGCCCGCAGGCATGGCGCGTCCCCCCCTGACGTAGCGGATGCGGCGCGACGCCGCGAAGCGGAACGGTGGCACGCGGAGACCGCGCGACTGTGTTCGCAGGAAGTAGAGGCACGGGCGGTGGTGGTGGCAGAGCGCCTCAATCGCAGGCCCGGATTCTCCGACGGCGGGAAGTCGGGATCCCCGCCGCCCCGGCGGCACGGCGCGTCAGAGAGCGGCTGAGTCGCGCGCACCGAAGCGCGCCGGCAAGGTCATCGCCGGTGGCGGTATCGTGGCCGTCAAGTGGACTGTGCGCCGGCTCCTTGCCAGGACCCGCCGCCCGGCTGAGCACCATCTGGGCGTGCGTAGTTGTTGCGGGGGGAGCCGCTGTAACCTCACGAAAGGTCAACGCGTGGCCGCTGGTGCACTGCGCGAGCCATCCACCGGCAAAGCCGACCATGGGCCAGTCACGCCACGGCGATCGAGATCAACCGCGATGACACATGGCCGCAGCTCGCGGTGCTTACGTACCGCCGCGCGGTCGAGTCATCGGAGCGACTCGCCACGCAGCTCGCGATTTCGCATCTCCCCCGCGTCGACGAGCGAGTAATGGCGGTAATGTGGCTGCTGGCGGAGGTGTGGGGCCACGTCACGCCGTCCGGAATCCGGCTACGGCTCGCCCTTACCCACGACGCCCTCGGAGAATTGGTCGGGGCACAGAGGTCGACCAGCGGCGGGCGGCTTGCACTGCTCGAAGCTGAACTGGCTCGCGTCCGGGATAAATACGCGCCCGGTAGAGGGCTCGCCCAGGACCTTGCGGATAACGCAAGGCAGCTTCGCGCCCGTACCCACGAGCTTGTGTTCGACGCCCACCTCCTCACGGATATCAAACACCAAGAGCGGACCGCGACCGCCTTCGCGACGGATCCTCGCCGAGCTCGTCTCGCCGGTCGGGGTGAGAAGGAGGGCCGCGCGACGTGACAGATGCGAAGGCCGCACCGGAAAACGCCAGGGACCGTGCCCGGCCAATAACTGAGCGCTTAGCCGAGGCCTATGAGCGGACAGCCCAGGCGCTTGATCAAAGTGCGACGCTCGCCGAGAGGCATGCCAAGCGACACGGACGGGCCGGGCAAAGCGACGCCGCTGAGGACGAGCATGTCACGGCCGACCGGGCTCGCAAGGCTGCCGGGCGAGCCCGCGAGGCGGCGGAGCACGCTCGTGAGGCCGCGCGCCGGGCTCGTTCGCTCCCTCCCGACCGCCCTGCGCCCTAGCCCTGCGGAGCCAACACCCGGACGGCCGTCTTGGTTCCCATCTTTCGTGTGATGCCGACGCTCGAGGAGATCACTAGGGGGAGAGCGAGCGGCCGGGTTACGGCGCTAGGCTGGATCGGGACCGGAAAGGACGGGTGCAGTGAACGCCACCGATAGCTCACGGGAAGGGTCAGGCCGGTTGGATGAGCCTGAGCCTCGAAATACGCGACTGACTGAGCTGATTCGCGTGGCTGAGGAGCGCGAGCGGATCGCGGATGAGCGCGAGCGGATCGCGGACGAGCGCGAGCGGATCGCGGACGAGCGCGGCGGGAGCATGCCGCGATCGAGGGCACAGACGAGCAAGACCAGCCGCTGGCCTGAGCTATCTCGGCTAGGCCCTCGACGGGACCTCGCCCCTGGCGGTGCGCTTGGTTGATCCACTGGTGCACGAGAGCTCCGCCCGCGCGGCGCACGAAGCTACGGTGCGGGCCGTCCAAGATCGGCGATCGTAGTAACCCCGGTTGCGCTCTCGATGGCGACGGCTCATGATTGGTCGGTGGTCGAAGGCGCCCACGACTTGGCGACGCTTGAGGAGCTCGCAGCTCGTGCGGAGCGACGCGCGACGCGAGCGCGCCAGCATGCTCGCGACGCTCGGCAACGGGCGGTCAACGAGGACGCGAACGGGCGCCCTGCGAGTGCGCGGCTCTACTGTCGCGAAGCACACGCCCACGAGCAGGCAGCGAGGGTCAACGAACGGACCGCGACGCTCTATCGCCGCCGAGCTGGGCGGCTGGCGAGCCCTCCGGAGCAATGAGCGACGGAGCACGGTCAGCCGTCAGCTGGGACTGGCAGCCGAGCCCAGCCGATCAGATCAAGCCGCTGTGATGCCTTGCTCCGGTCGTCGTCCGCTGCGCCTATCGCTTGTCGGGCTTTTCGGCCTCGGTGAACAGTCCGCCCTGGGCGGCGGCCGAACCTCTTAGCCCGCCGCCGGGCCCCCGGAGCACAAACGCGACGGCGACCGCTAGTGCGCCACCCACGATCGGCCCCGCGACGTATACCCAGTAGTCGGTGAACTTCCCTCCGACGAGATCAGGGCCGAAGGTTCGCGCCGGGTTCATCGACGCTCCCGAGATCGGACTTCCCCACAACCCGGCCAAGGCGATGTATCCGCCCACCGCCAGCGCGGCGATGATCCCGATGTTCTGCGCGCCCGAAGCCGTTCCGAGGATCACGCTCACCAGCCCGAAGGTCAAGAGCAGCTCCATCCAGAACCCCGTGCCGGCGCTGTACCCAGACGCCACGTAGTTCGAACCGTGAACCGCCGAGACGTTGATCAGCGCGTGCAGGACCAGCGCAGCCAATGTGGCGCCAGCCAGCTGGACGATGATGTAGCCCGGTACCCGCTGCCACGGAAAGTCCCGGCGCAGCGCGAATGCGATGCTCACCGCAGGGTTCAGGTGAGCGCCCGACACCTTCCCCATGAACATGATGATCGCCATCACCATCAGCGCGGGCGCGACCACCGCCGCGGTGCGGCTGATCGTGTTCGGAAACGCCGCCCCCATCATCCCTCCGCCGGCGGCGACCATCACGAGAAAGAATGTCCCCAGCAGTTCCGAGAACAGTCGGCGCCACTCCTGATTCGGATTCTGGAAGTCCGCAATCGGCTGGACGATGTTGTTCTGCAGCTCTGCGGAAATCCACCCAGTGACGCCGCCATCTCCGGTGGTCACTTGTTCTGTCACCGAATCTGCCCTCCAACTCGACGATCCGCCGGCGCTCAAGCCGGCGGCGAACCCACGTCGAGATAGCGAACCGTACGGCCAGCGATGAGCCATCACCCAGAACGGGTGAACAGCCCACGCGGTGGTCAGCAGGCGCGCGGGCGAGACACCATCGTGCATCTTCTGTCGCCCGTTGCGACGGAAGAGCATGGTGCCTCGCCCTGCGACCCCAACGAGGTGGGTCAGTCGACGCTCGCGATCCGGTCGCCATACGCGATCAACCCGTAGATCGCCAGGATGTCGAGCGTGAAGATGCACAGCGACCAGAACGGATACGCCGGCATCATCAACAGTTGCGCGATCGCGTTCGCGGCTAGAACCACGACGCCGGTCCACCGCGCGAATTGATTCTTGACGAACACGCCGCAGCCGACGAGCCACTCGAGCACGCCGATGCATAGCACGACCCAGCCCCAGGTTTTCAGGCTGCCGGCGATGTAGTGGGTGTTGGCGGCGAAGAAGTGCGCGTTGCCGATCGCGGCCAAACCCTCGATGAAGTTCAGGGTTCCCAGCAAGAGCAGCAGCACGCCGGCGAACACGACCCAGCCATAGCCGCGCTCGTCGTCGGCATAGCTCTCGTAACTGGTTGCTTGAGGTCCGGTTTGGATAGCCATTGAGGTCCTCCAAAACTTGTAACTGGACGGTCGGGACTCCTGCCAAGCCTCCGTGTGTTTGCGCCAACCGTCGCAGCATCCAAGTGAGCGAACATCCGTATCCGATAACGCCGAGCGACGGGTCAAGTACGGACAGCGGAGGTAGGTCCACCAGTGCCCGGCAGTCGTGTGCACCTGTCAGCAGCCGGGTGGCGTCACCCGCGTGGGTGATCGCCGGCTTGAGGTCGAAGGTGACCCTCTTGAGCGTTCCGGTGAAGGCGTAGGGCGCCTTGTCTTCGTAGGCGAGGTCGACGACAAGGCCGTTGTCGCGGCCCATGTCCATGCCGGCGTACGAGCTCGGCGAGATCGGAATCGTCTTATCGAGCCTTCCTTCACCGATCTGCTCGTCGTTCGCCCAGAGGGTGACGGTGCCACCGCTCCCGGGCTGTTCTCATCCGTCTCGAAGAGCATCTTCACCGTCACCTCGCCCGTCGGGATCGGCTTCGTCGAGGTCTGCTTGTAGGTCTCGACGCCGAGGAGCGAGTAGGTGTGATTGAGATGTCCCTTCTCGTCGACCCACAGGCCCCAGCCGCCGATGAAGTCGGCGTTGGCGACGAGCACGCCTTCCGCGCCGCCCACAGGAACGGAGATTTCCGCCTCGATTGCGTACGAGTGCCCGTAGATCCGCGGTACGAGGCCACGGTTGACATTCTCGACGTCGCCGGCGTAGGTCTGGCGCGTCTGGGTTGGGATCGGCGGCAGGTCGCCCATGAAGACGGCAACACAACCGAACAGCGGCAGAACGTGGTTGCGCTCCGCCTCCTCCCAGAACACCGCTTTGAGTTCCTCGAGCTTCGCCGGGTTCTCCGCGGCGACGTTCTTCGCTTGCGAGAAGTCGTCCGGCAGGTAATACAGCTCCCAGTCGTCCTTGTCGGGATCCCAACCCGATCCCGGCCCCCACCGCTTGAGTGTCTCAGGCGAGATGTCCCAGGGCAGCCGGTCTGGCCGTGCGCAGGCCCACCAGCCGTCCTTGTAGATCGCCCGGGAGCCGATCACCTCGAAGTACTGGACCGTATGGCGCTCCTCGGCGTTCGGATCGCCGAACGTGTGCGCGAAGCTGGTGCCGTCCATCGACTCCTGCTCGATCCCGTCGACGGTCATCGGCTCAGGGATCCCGGCCGCCTCGAGCACGGTCGGAGCGTTGTCTATGCAGTGGGTGAACTGCGAGCGCAGCGCCCCGCCCGCCTTGATCCGACCCGGCCAGGAGACGACCATCCCATCGCGGGTCCCGCCCAGATGGCTCGCGATCTGCTTTCCGTACTGGAACGGTGCGTTGCCCGCCCATGCCCAGGCCGCCGCGCAGTGCGGCGCGGTGTGCGACGCCGCCGCGGCGGGTCGCGACCGACGCCGACGAAGCCGGTCAGGCAGAGCTTCTGGCTTCGTGGCAACCTGGTGGACCGCGAATCAGCGGCCCAAGCTTCAAATTCTGTTGGCGGGTCATTTCGGCTCGCCACTCCTGTGCGCGACGGCGGGGGTCGCGCTGCACGGAATTCTGCGGCTCCGCAGCCGGGTGGTTGTATCGCCGGCTCGCGTAGAGATCGTCGGCGCCTTTCGGAGAAGAACGGTCGCGAGAGATCAGCCAGACCATTTCGAGCTAGGAACAACGATTCACGCCGGTGCTGACCCACGATGTGGGCGGCACCCCCACGCCCCGACTGCTCTCAGCGTCCGCCGGCAGCCGGCTGAGGCGTTGCTGGTTGTGGGATCACCCCGCGCACCGAAGTACCCTGGCCAGACTCGGAGCGGATCTCAAGCCGGCCGCCGACTGCCTCGAGCCGGTCCTGCATGCCGGTGATCCCGATCCCGGCGGTGTTGCCGTCGGGGTGCATACCGGCGCCGTCGTCGCTGACCGTGAATTCGATCAGTTCCTGCCGGCGGGCGAGCGTGACCGTCACCTGGGCGCTCTCGCCCGCATGCTTGGCAGCGTTCTGGATCGCTTCGCGAGCGCAGAAGTAAATAGCTGCCTCGATCGCATCCGGTGAGCGTCCGATGCCCTCGTCACGGACCCGAACGGGAAGCGAGAAGCTGTCCGCCACAGCGCGCAGCGCAAACGCTGGTCCGTAGTCTCGCAGCCAAGCAGGGTAGATACCGCGGGCCAGCGCCCGCAATTCCGTGAGCGCCGATTCAGCCTGGTCCGCGATCGAGTCCAGTTGCCTGATCAGGTCAGGGCGCTCGGCCAGATCCCGCGCCATGGAGAGCCTTAGCTGAATCTCGACGAGCCGCTGCTGCGCGCCGTCGTGCAGATCCTGCTCGATCCGCCGCCGCTCCTGCTCGGCAGTATCAACGAGCCGCGCCCGCGAAGCGCGCAACTCCTGCACGAGGCGAGAGTTCTGCAGCAGCAACAAGGAGGTCGCGGCCAACCCCTCCACGACGCCCGAATCCGTGTTCACCGCCGGATCATGAATCAGCACGGCCACGGGCTCGCCGTCGCGCGTGATATTCGTGACGCCTCGCGCCCGGGTGTCGCGCGGGAGCCCAACCGGCACGCCGTCAATGTCGACGTAATCCGCCTCGTCGGGATCCCATAGCGAGAGCCTCAGCGAGGAATCACCGAGCGCGTCACCGATCATCTTCTGCATGTCAGCCGGAGTGAACCGCTCACCGCTCCCCCACAGCGCGAGCTGGCCAAGCCTCTTGGCCGCGAACACGTCCCCCCGAAGCTGCCCCACGAGCATGGCGACCGGCACCGCCACCGTCACCATGCCCTCGACAAGCCTGAACGCTCCCCGGGTGCCGGGATACGCCGGGCCGACGAACAGAAACAGCACGAACTCGACTATGTTGGCGATGAACGCGATCGCCAACGGCGTCATCGAGCGCCTCTGAAGAGACGCCGAAGACCGCGCCTTGTTGAAGATCAACATCGCCAGCACGATCAGCGAGATCGTGCTCACGACGCTGAATGCGACATTGAGCGCCGCACCCGTCGCAGCGGACCCGTCGACGATCTGCAGCGCGTTGTGCGGGCAACGTGACCCGCAATCGGTGAACGGGCCCCCCGGCGGAAGCGTCGGCGACAGAGCCAGGATCAGCGACCACACCAAGGCGGTGCTCGCCGCGTACACCGCCACGAAGGTGCGCTCCACCGCCGATCCGAGCCAGCCCAGAGGAAAGCACAAGAACACGTACGCCAGGTACACGATGACCGCAGCCCACACGACCATTCCAAGCGTGTAGGCCAGCGAATTCCCCGAGGCATTCAGCGAGGCCACGCTGTACAGGAACCCAGCCCCCGCGACCAGCGGACCGAGCCGGCTGTCCCCGCGCCGCCACCACGTATACGTCCCGACCGCGATATACGACCCCACGAACGCGCCCCTCCACACCGCGGTCGCAACCGGGCTCCCCACGATCGGGCTGCGTGCGACTCCCCACGCTGTAAACACGGTCGCGGCGACCCCAGCGGCCCCAACCGCGACCACAGCAAGCAGCCTCGAATGGCCGCGCCGAGCCCACACGACATCACCAATCAATGCAGTTCCGGACCCCTCACCGCTGGTACGTAGGCATCTAATGCCCGGTCAACAGAGCGTCCAGCTGTCGGGAGTCTACCTGATGGCCTCCGTGCTCCTGCCGAGCCGCCGCCCTGCCCGAGCGGCCTCGAGATGAGCGATGTCTAGCTCAGGTAGCCGGGCTCATCCGACTCCCGCGAACGCATCGTCCTCTCGGAGGGCCTTCTCGACCGCCTCGATCTGAGCTCGGAGCTCGCGGTTCTCTCGCTCCAGCGCCACCACTCGGCGCCGCTCGGTGACCAGTTCCTCAGCCAGTCTGCGCAGCGCGGTGCCGAGCTGGTCGCCTGACATTTCGTCCACGGTAAGACGAGCGTGGCACGGCCTCGGGACGGCCGCAATGAGGCCAGCACCCGGAAACAACGCGTGTGCGCACCGTTGCCCCGGATTCCGTCTCGTTCGAGACTGTCACCGGTTCCGGTGCGCCTGCCGTCGCGACTCACTCTGTACGAGATCAACACCGCCACGTGGCTCGAGCGGCTCGGCCGCGCCCGTGGGCGCCCCCTCGGTCTCGGCGAGGTGCCCGCGGCGGAGTGGGACGCCCTCGCCGCTCTTCCCATGGACGCCGTGTGGCTGATGGGCGTGTGGCAGCGAAGCCCCGAGGGGCTTCGGATCGCGTTGGCCGACCCGAGCTTCGATGCGGGATTCCATGCCGCGCTCCCCGACCTGCGTCCGGAGGACGTGATCGGCTCCCCATACTGCGTGCGCGACTACGTCGTCGATGAGCGCTTCGGAGGCCCCGAGGGCCTCGCCGCGGCTCGCGAGCAGCTCGCGGCCCGAGGGCTGGGCTTGATCCTCGACTACGTGCCCAACCACGTCGCGCCCGATCACCCGTGGACGCGCGAGCGGCCGGACTGCCTGCTGCCCGGAACCGAGCAAGACCTCAAGGCGCATCCGGAGGCCTTCATCCGCATCCCCGGAGGCATCGCTGCCAGGGGACGCGATCCGTACTTCCCCCCGTGGCCCGACGTGGTCCAGCTCAACGCGTTCTCTCCAGCGCTGCGCGACGCCGTCGCGGACACCCTGATCGGCTTGGGGGCGCAATGCGACGGGCTGCGCTGTGACATGGCGATGCTGATGACCAATGAGGTGTTCGCTCGCACCTGGGGCGAGCGAGCCGGCGCCGTTCCCGCCGATGACTACTGGCCGACGTTGATCGGACGCGTCAAGCGCCAACACCCCGACATGCTGTTCATGGCCGAGGCGTACTGGGACATGGAGTGGACCCTGCAACAGCAGGGGTTCGACCTGTGCTACGACAAGCGACTCTACGACCGGCTCCTCCACGACCCAGCCGACTCCGTGCGGGGGCATCTCCAAGCGGACCGCAACTACCAGGAAGGGCTGATCCGGTTCATCGAGAATCACGACGAACCGCGCGCCGCCGCCAGCTTTGAGCCGGCGCAGGCGCGCGCCGCGGCGATCGTGATGTCGACGCTTCAGGGTGCGCGGCTCTACCACGACGGGCAGTTCGAGGGCCGCCGTATCCACCTGCCCGTGTTCCTCGGCCGCGAGCCCGAGGAGCCGACCGACGAGGAGCTGCGTGCGTTCTATCACCGGCTGGTCCGGGCGGTGGCGGACGCCCAGCTGCGCGAAGGCGAGTGGCAGCTGTGTGACGTCGAGGGCTGGGCCGACAACGACTCGTATCGCCGGCTCGTGGCGTGGTGCTGGTCGGCCCCCCAGTCACGTCACCTCGTCGTCGTCAACCTGTCGGCCGACGACGCGCAGGCACACGTACGCCTCCCGTGGAGCGATCTCGCCGGGGCGGCCTGGCGCCTCGAAGATCGCGTCGCCGGCGAGGTGTTCGATCGCGAAGGGGACGAGCTCGCCGGTGAAGGGTTGTACGTGGCCCTCGGACCGTGGGCAGCGCACTTCCTGTCGTTCTCGTCTCACCCGGTCGGGGTGATGCGGACTCCGCCTCGCCCTGAGACAGTGAACGCGTGAGGGCAAACCACAAGCGAGGCAGGTCCTAGTGAATCCCGTCACCCATCAGACCATCCGGCTTAGCAGCGGCAGGCACACATCCCCCGAAAAGGGCGCATGCGTGATCGAGCTCGCCTCGATGCTCGCGGGCGAGCCGTTCAGCGATCACCCGCACTCGGTGTGCCCGGTGATCGCCGCGCTGCTCAGGCGCTACAACGACTCCCTCGACGACCATCGGCGACAGGACCTTTATCCCTACGCCGCCAAGGTCGTCGGAAGTCGCGGTCCGGCGAGGCTCGAGCATGAGCGCATCGAGCACTTGAAGCAGCGCCTATCGGAGCGCCCTCGGCGGCGCTGGCCCCGCCTGTTCGGGCTCACCGATCCGTCATTGGATGCGCTGGCCAACCGGGTGGTTCACGAGCTGTCGCGTTGCGGCGAAGCGTCGCACGCGCTAATCCTTGGGCTGGTCGACGAACTGCTGGCGCTCGACACGCGGCCTAGGGTGCGGGTGCCCGCCACGCTCTGCTCGGTCGACTCCCAACCGGCGTCAAGTGTGACGGTCGCTGACGGCGGACCGCTCACAGGGACTCCAACCGGCGGCTGACGCCAATATGAACTAGGCGACCGGCACGGACCCTCGGACGAGGGTGCCTTGCCCCCGGCCGGAGCTCACCTCGAGCGTCCCACCGACCGCCTCGATGCGATCGCGCATGTTGCTGAGCCCACTGCCTCGACTTGCCGCTTGAGGGCTGAAGCCGGCGCCGAAGTCCCGAACTTCGAAATAGAGCAGCGCGCCGTCCTGCCTTAGCTTCACCGTCGCGCTCGCGCCGGGCCCGGCGTGCTTAGCGACGTTCTGGAGCGCCTCCAGGCAGCAGAAGTAGACCGCTACCTCCATGTCCTCCGTGTACCGAGTGACCCGTCTCGCCCGCACCTCGACCGGGATCGTTGAACTGCGGCCGACCGCCCGCAGCGCCTCGATCAGGCCGTACTGCGATAGCACCGAGGGATAGATGCCCCGCGCCAGCGACCGGACCTCGTTCAGGAGATCGTCCATCTGCTTCCCCAGGGCGGTGAGCAAGCGCTCGGCGTGCGCCGGATCGTCCTTGACGGTCTCGGCGGCCAGAGCGAGCCTGATTCGCACACTCACGAGGTGCTGCTGGACCCCGTCGTGCAAATCACGCTCCAACCGCCGGCGTTCGGCGGCCGCCATCTCCATCAGACGCACCCGTGACGCGGCCAGGTCAGAGGTGGAGGCCCTCAGGTCGGCCTCGAGCTGCGCGCTCTCCAAGCGGATCAGCGCGGCCGCCCCCGCCGCCCGGACGAATCCCTGGTAGTCGGCCAGCTCGCGGTCGTACATGACCGCGGCCACCTGACGGTGGTTGCGCTCGATCCACGTGACTGCCCGGTCGCCGGCGAGCTCGAGCACCGGAGCACCCGTCGCATCCACGTAGGTCCCTCGTCCCGGCCTCCGGTAGGCGATTCTCAGGGAAGGATCGCGTAGCGCCGCCGCCATCAACGCCTCCGGCTCGGCCTGGGGAGTGCCGGCGAGCTGATTCACAAACTCGGCGAGCGTCTGCCCCATGAACAGGCGTTCGCGGCTGAGCCCGAGAAGGACACCGAGCGGGATCACCACGCCGAAGCCGATGTACAGCGACCCGAGCGCGGCGGCTGGACCGAGATCGGTGTTGATCGAGATCAGATAGGAGATGAGGAGCGCCGCGGCCGCCGTCGCGATCGCCAGGACCGGCGCGAGCGAACGGCGGACCGGAACGGGACGGGACCGCAACCGGCGCCAGAGCAGGATCGGGGTGCCGAGGGTAAGGACGAGCCAGACCGACACCGTGGCCGCATGAATCGCGAGGCCGGCGTCGGCGCCCGAGCCCAACGAGAACGCGTTCGAGGGGCACGACGGCGCACACTCGAGCAACGGGGTCTTCAGCGGAGGCTGGCGTGAGAGCCCCACGCCGAGCAGCCAGAGCAGCGCGAGCGTACCGCCGGTCAGTGCCAGGAACCGTCGCTCGACGCGCGAGGGCAGATGCCCGGTCGGATGGACGAGCATCAGGTAGGCGAACGCAAGCGGCGCGGCACCCGAGCAGACGACGCCGACACTGAACAGTGTTCGGTTACTCGACCCGTTGAGCAGCCAGACCGCGGAGAAGAGCCCGGTGGCGATGAGGAACCCCCCCATCCGCGCCTGGATCCGGCTGGTCTGCGCGTAGAGTCCGGCCGCGATCGGCGTCAGGATGATCAGGATCCGGAGCAATGCGGCGACGTGCACCGGCGTTGCTGCCGGGTTGTGCGCGGTTGCGTAGGCAACGCCCGCAGCCGCGCCGACGCCGAGCAGCGCGACGCTCGAGAAGCGCCAAGCCAGCGGCGAGCGCTCCCACCGCCGTCTGGCTTGTTCGCCGAGGCGCACCGCCAGCGTGTCGGCACGTTGATCGGATGCGCCCTGGCGCCGCCGGCCCTCCAGCAAGTTCCCGGAACGCGAAATACCGGCGGCAAGATGTGAGTTCAAGGCGTGGACGGGTCGTGGGAACGTCCGGTGAAAGAGGAGGCCGGCTCCCCTGCCGACGCTAAGCCCTCTCGACATCCGGTCGTGTGTATTTTCCCGCACCGGCCTGGACGGATGTGAAGACTTGGAGATATGCGGGCGCCTTGCCGCTTAGAGAACGGTCCGATCTCCCGGAGAGAGCAGCCTCACGTCGACGGCGGGCGCGTAGCGTGCCGCGAAGGCGGCGAACTCTCTCGCCGGACGCCGCGGATCGGCGAGACGCCGAGCGGGACGCCCGAGCACAAGCGTTCCCCAATGGATCGGAATCGCGACGGCGGGAGCGATCAAAGCGGCTGCGGCCGCGGCTCTCTCGGGATCGAGGTGGCCCGCGCCGACGCCTGAGCCCCAGCCCCAGACCGGCAGCAGGGCCACATCTACCACGCCGCGCAGTTCCGCCATCGACAGGAACAGGTCGGTGTCGCCGGCGAAGTACACGGTGCTCGATCCGCGGATGAGGTAGCCGACCGGGTCAGCCCCGGGGCCGAGCGGTCGCCGGCGCCGATCGTGCTTCGCAGGCGTCGCGATGATTCGAACGCCACCGAGACCCATCTCCTCGCCGGCCCCCAGCTCGATCACCTCCGGCAGCCCCCGAGCCGTGAGCCAGACACGACTCCCCTTGGGCGCGATGACCGGCCCGGCGCGTCGCAGCGCCCGGAGCGTCGGAACATCCGTGTGGTCGGCGTGCAGGTGCGAGATCAGAACGCCGTCCACGACGCCGATGGCGCCAGGGCCCACGCCCGGAACGATGCGCACCAGCGGGCCGACCCTGTTGCTCAGCACCGGGTCCGTGACGAGCCGGACGCCATCCATCTCGATCAGCACGCTGGCGTGACCCAGCCAGGTGATCGCCGGCAACGCCCGTCAATCCGCCGGCTCGACTGCCCACGCTACGCCGGACATTTGGCCTTCGCGAACCGCCACTGCGCCCTCCACGGTGTCCCCGGTGCCCACGTCCGAAGGGTATTGATTCGCAGTCGCGGGTAACAATCAAGGTCGCTGCACCGGAACAGAGGATTAGCTCGGTCGATGGTCGCGCCGATGCGGGCCGGCGGGGCTTGGCGTCACCAGCGAACGGATTCAGGAGGAGCAACCGGCTTTGCCGACGGACGATCATGCGAGTGCGGGCTCGCGAGGAGCTGACCAGGTCACCATCCTGGTGGTCGACGACCAGGAGTCGTTTCGCTCCGCGTTGCGGGATCTGATCGACGCCACCGAGGGGTTTCGCCTGGTTGGCGAGGCAACGTCGGGCGAGGCCGCGGTCGCTTGCAAGCAGGATCTCACTCCTGCCCTGTTGCGAGAGGTCTGGCGGCAACACCGCTGGGACGGCCAGCCCCCGGCAGCCTCATCCATCGAGGATGATGCCGCGTCACCGTCGGCGTGGGAGGCTTCCACCATTGAGCGATCTCCTAGCCATCTTCCTGCTGTCGATCCTCGCGATGTTCAACCCTTCGTTGATCGCAGCCGTGACCGTCATGCTCCTGCTCCCGAGCCCGCGACGGTTGATGTTCGGCTATCTGCTCGGCGCCTATCTGACGGCCTTCACGGTTGGGCTGGTGCTCGTCTTCTCCCTGAACGACTCCGACTTCGAGAGCACGTCCAGGCACACGATCGGTCCGGCGGAGGACATCGTCCTCGGCGTGATCGCGGTGACGATCGCGTGGGTCCTGCGAACCGGGCGTGACCGGCCGTTACAAGAACGCCGGCGGGCGAAGAAGGACGCCAAGCTCAGAGCCCGGCAGGAGGCGGGGAAACCGACCGAGTCGCTCCCGCTGCGAATGCTCGGCAAGGGCGATCCGAAGGTCACCTTCGTGGTCGGAGCCATGCTGAGCTTTCCCGGGGTCTCCTACCTCGCCGCCTTGGGGCGCATGCACAACCTCAAGCCGGGAGTCGCCGCGACCGTCCTCCTGGTCGCGTATTTCTGTGTGGTCGAGTTGCTCTTTCTTGAGCTGCCGCTGCTCGGCTACGTGTTCGCGCCGGAGAGCACGCAGGACAGGGTCACGCGGTTCCGGAACTGGATGGCCCGCAGCGGTCGTACGGCGGCCGTGATCGGCGCCACCGTGATCGGCGCATGGTTGCTGATCCGGGGCGTGATCACCTTGCTGTGAGCGGGCCGCTCCGTCATGCGAAGGCAGCGGAGCTCAGGAAGCGTCCATTCCCTCTTCCGAGAGGAAGATCAACGTCGCCTTCACGCGGCGGCTGACGTCCTGCGTTTCGGGCAGGTTGAGCTTGGAGAAGATCGAGTTCACGTGCTTCTCGACCGCCCGCTTAGTGAGCACGAGCGACTCGGCGATCGCTCCGTTGCTCTTTCCAGCCGCGATCTCGGCCAGTAGTTCGCGTTCGCGTGGAGTCAACTGCGCCAGCCGGGACCGGGCGGCCCGAGTGCGAGCCTCGATGAGCACGTCGACGATCATCGGATCGATCACCGATCCGCCCTGCGCGACCGCCTGGATCGCCCCGATCAGCTCCTCTTTGTCGCGGATCCTCTCCTTGAGGAGGTAGGCGCGACCACCCGTGCCCTGCTCGAGCAGACTGATCGCGTAGGCGGGCTCGGCGTACTGGCTGAGGACGACGACGCCGACATCCGGGCGCGTCTCCCGCAACTTGCTCGCGATGCGAACCCCCTCCTCGGCACCCGACGGTGGCATGCGGATGTCGGTGAGGACGACCTCCGGATCCCACCTCTCGATTGCCATCTCGAGCTCCTTGCCGTTTGTGCAGACGGCCGCGAGCTCGATTGCCGGCGCCGCGCTCAGGGTCGCGGTCAGGAACTCGCGAATCACGTACGAGTCCTCGGCAATGACCACTCGGACCGGCGACGACGCCTCATTCTGCGCCCCCCGGTCGCGCTTGCGGGGCTCGGCGCGGGCACCGTCACTAGCTGGCAACCGATCCCTCACGCCTTCTTCGGTGGTGGACATTCACTCTCCCAACCCTTCTTTGATGCGGGCCCATACACGATGTCCAGTCGTGGAACGGGAAATACTCCTCCAGGGAGGACGCTTTCACAAGGGCGCGTGCCGGTTGAGCGTGGCAGGCATGCACCACCGTCGGGCGATCGCTCCAGCTTGAAGAATTCCCCAACCTCGGGACGAGCTGAACGGATCACGGTGTCATCCGTTCCGGACGATGCGTGGGGCCCTGGGATCCACGATCTTTGGCAGTCCCGCGCCCCATCGCATGGATCAGAGTCTCGACCCCTCGACCACCACCAGCCGGAGCAAGGGCTCCGGCGTGCGCTCCGCAGCCGATCGGGCCCGCCGCCGAGCGCTTGCTCGTCGCGATCGCCAGCGATACGGCCTTCTGCTGCTCGCGATCCTGTCCGCGTTTCTCGTGCAGGGGGTCGCCAGCCCCGGCCCGTGGGAGCAGGTCTTCGTCACCGTGCTGCTGGCACTGACGCTTCTTCTGGCGCTATGGGCCGCCGAATCGAAGCCGAGCGTAATGCGGCCGGCGCTCGGGATCGCCGCACTGGTCGTCATCGCCAGCATCACCGAGGCGATCGCCGGCGACGTGGACGGCGCCGCCGCCCGTCTCGCGAATCTGCTGCTGGTGGTGCTCGCGCCACCCGCCATCGTGGTCGGGGTGGTCCGGAGCCTGCGCGCACAGGGGGGCGTGACAATCGAGGCGGTGTTCGGCGTGCTCTGCCTCTACATCCTGGTCGGGATGGGGTTCGCGTTCGTCTACGGGGCGATGGCCAACTTCAGCGGCAATTTCTTCGCCGGCGGGCAAGCGGCTACGGGCGCGCGGTGTCTGTACTTCAGCTTCACGACGCTGACCACAGTGGGCTACGGCGACTTCACCGCGGCGACGAACCTGGGGCACACGCTGTCGGTGATGGAGGCGCTGGTCGGCCAGATCTACCTGGTTACGATCGTTTCGTTGATCGTCAGCAACCTCCGACCCCGCCGCGCGACCGCTGATCGATGAGCGCCGTGTCCCAGCCGCACCCCGCCGGCGAGAGCATGCGCTCCAGAGGGGACTGGCTGGCCGAGGTCGAGCGGGTCGATCGGGCGGTGTACGCAGCCATTGCCGGCACCGACACGCCGCGACTCGACCGCGCGATGCGAAAGCTCTCGCGTGCGGCCGATTATTCGAAGCTGTCGATCACCGCCGGCGCGATCCTCGCCCTCGGCGGCGGCGCGCGCGGACGGCAGGCCGCGCTGTCCGGACTGGCCTCGGTCGCTGCGACCGCCACGATCGTCAACCTGCTGGTCAAGCCGTTGGGACGGCGGCACCGGCCGGATCGCTCTGCCGAGGAGGTTCCACCAGATCGCCACGTCCGGATGCCGAGCTCGCGCTCCTTTCCCTCCGGGCACACGGCGGCGGCGGCGGCGTTTGCCGGCGGGGTCGGGCGGGTCATGCCGATCGCCGGAGTACCGTTGCACGCACTCGCGGCGGTGGTGGGCTACTCGCGCGTGCATACCGGGGTCCACTACCCAGGGGACGTGCTGGGTGGCGCCCTGCTGGGCGCGATGATCTCGGACGCCACCGCCGGCGTGATCGCGGCTCGTCGAGCCGCCCGGTCGCGCTGATCTATCGGCCCGGCGAGCTCGAGCGCGGTCCGGCAGCGGGCTCCGCCCCCATACGCCGGATCGCGAGCCCAAGCCCGGTCATTCCGACACCGTTGATGATCAGCCAGATCCCGAGGATGATGGCGAGCGTGGTGTAGCCGATGTGCGGTGCCGAAACGATCGCGATGCCGACCGCGATCTCGAGCAGCGCGATCACGATTCCCCAAAACCGCAGCGCGCCGAGCGCGAGTGCACGCAGCAGGCGAAGAACCCCCGCCGCGATCAGCCAGATTCCGATCAACAGGCCGATGGCCGTCACTGCGTGGGTCGGGTGTCGAATCAGGAGGATCCCGACGACAATCCCGAGGAGGCCGATGATGGCCGCGAGACCTCGGTTCTCGACCGAGTGCCCCAATGACTCGATCAGCTCGATGATGCCGTCGAGGAGCAGGAAGATCCCGGCCACGACGGCGAGCGTGGCGAGACTCTTGCTCGGCTGCAGGACGATGATCACGCCGGCGACGAGGCTGGCGATGCCAATCACGACGAACAGCCACCAACCTCTCGTCGCATCCGCCGCACTGCGCTCTGGGACCTCGATTTCCATCGTCAACCCCGTTCTCGCTCGTTCACTCATCGCCTTCGATGTCGTAGCCGATTGCCAACGCCAGCCGCGGGGCGCTCGAGACCACCCGCGCGAGCCCGACTGCCGGCGCGACGGAAACGAGCACACCGACGATTTCGGCTTCGGTGGCCCCCGCCTCGATCGCGCGGTCGACCGTTGCTCGCAGCGAGCTGGTCGCGGCCCCCAGGGCCAGCAGCGCACCGAGGCGGACGAGCAGGTCGACCTTCGGGCGCAGCGCTGCACCGCCGCCGGGGTCGAACCCGCCGGCCAGCACCAATCCGACCGATTCCTCGTCGTTCAGAGCCAACCGGCGGAGAAGGCGTTCGACTTCGTCCACGCAGACCAACGCTAGGGACAGGGGCGCGAGACGCATCCTCCCAACCGGGTGAAGCGCCCGGTCCCGGTCGTGCGGGCCCGCTCGGCAGGTCGTGATTCGCGAACCTCGGCCGTGGTGCAGGCCTATCCAAACACGGAAGCGCGCCTGCTTGTCTGCGACCCGCGCGTGGGGGACAACTCTCATGGCAGCGCCTGGCCAGGCGTGCTGATCGCGACCGAAATGACCCCCGCCGCAACCGCCCACATTCCTCGGCGGCATTCCACGCCGAAGACGCCGAAGACCCGACCAGCCTCGAGGCCCGAGAGCCCGGCGCGGGAAGGGCTAGTACGTGAGGGCTTCATCAGCCGCGCGGGCTTGGTTCAGACCCTTATGGCAGCGTCGACGGCACGTCTGGTGGCGGTCGTCGCGCCACCCGGATACGGGAAGTCGAGCGTGCTCGACGAGTGGGCGGCTCGCGACCCGCGCCATTTCGTGCGGCTGACGGGCACGGCCCTCGGAGACGACGATGCCGACCTTGCCGCCACGCGCGCGTCGGTTCGAGCGACGATGCAGTCATTGGAAGCCCACGGTTGCCGGTTCGTGCTGGCACTCGATGACGCCCACCTGGTCGCTGCCGAGGGTTTACGCCGGCTCGTCGAGGAGGTGATGCGGGAACTGCCCGAGGGCTGCTCGTTCGCGCTCGCCTCACCCAGCGAGCCGGCGCTGGCACTCGGTCGCCTACGAGCCAAGCGCACGCTGGTGGAAATCGGGGTCGAGGATCTGTCGATGAGCCCCGCCGAAGCGTCGATGTTGATGCGACTTACCGGCCTGGAGCTCGACTTCAGTTCAGTGCAAACGTTGGTGCGCCGAACTGAGGGCTGGCCGGCCGCCCTGTACCTGGCTGCTCTCTCGTTGCGTGACGAGACCGATCCGTGCGCCGCTGTCGAACAGCTTCGCGGCGGCGATTACCGGCTGGCGGAGTACCTCCGCGACGAGGTGTTTTCCAGCTGGGCGCCCGATCTGCTGGATTTCGCGATCCGGACGTCCGTGCTGGATGAACTGTCGGGACCTGTGTGCGATGTCGTCCTTGGTCGCAAGCGCTCCGCGGTGCGCGTGGATGAGCTGGCCGAGGCCACCCCACTCCTGCGGCCGCTCGACCCGGCGCGCGAACGGTACCGGTGGCACGCGCTGGTGAGGGATGCGCTCAGGGCCCGGCTCCGCCGGACCGAGCCGGACCTGGCACACGAATTGCATACCCGCGCGAGCGAGTGGTATCGGCGGCGGGGCGAGACGGATCGGGCAATCGCCCACGCGGTTTACGCTCGCGACCCGGTACTCACCGGAGACCTGCTGTGGGCCGGCATCGTCGGGTATGTGACCCAGGGACGCAACGAGATGGTCCAGGCGTGGCTCGGGCATTTCTCCCGCGCCGAGCTCGCCGGGTATCCGCCGCTGGCCCTATCTGCGGCCTACAGTTTCCTTGCGGCCGGCGACGCGGCGGAAGCGCGTCATTGTGCTGTGGCGGTGGCCGCGGCTGTGGACCGCGAATCGCCCGTTCTGGCCGACGCGTCGCTCGCCGCGGGCCTCGCGGGCATCGAGGCGATGGTCGCTGCGGCGGGGGTGGCGAGCATGGCCAATGCTGCCGAGCTGGCGTGCGCGCTCGAATCCGCCGACAGTGCGTGGCGGCCGATCTACTTGTTCCTGCACGGGACGGCGTTGCACTTGGGCGGTGACCGGACCGCGGGGGAGCGACTCCTGGCCGAAGCCGCCAGCCTGAGCGCGGTCACGGCGCCGAGTGTCATGTCGATGTGCCTCGCGCAAGCGGCCATGATCGCGATCGAGCAGCGGGACTGGGAAGCCGCCGCCGACCTGACCGACCGCGCCGGCAACGTGATTGCGGAGCGCGGCCTGGAGAGCTATCCGGTCAGCGCGCTTGCCTTCGCCGCTTCGGCGGCGGTGCGCGCCCACGAGGGCCGGGCGGATGAGGCAAAGCACGATCTGCGTCGCGGCACGGACCTACTGGCCGCCTTGGGCGACTTCATACCGTGGTATGGGGCGGAGGCGCGCATCCTGCTCGCGTACGCGTCCCTAAGGCTGGCCGACATCAGCGGGGCGCGCACATTGCTGGCGGAGGCCTCCCGCCTGGCGCGCAGAACAGAGGGTGCGGTGATCTTCCAACAGTGGTTCGACGACGCCTGGTCCTACATGGACGCGATGGCCGAGACCAGCCTCGCAGGGCCATCGTCGCTGACGATCGCCGAGCTCAGGATCCTCCGCTTCCTCCCGAGCCACCGTTCGTTCCGGGAGATCGCCGCACAGCTGGGAGTGTCCGCCAACACCGTCAAGACCCAAGCTCACGCGGTGTACCGGAAGCTCGGCGCCGCGTCCAGGTCGGAGGCGGTTGCTCGTGCTCTCGATGCCGGCCTGCTCGGACAGTAGACGGGTGATGGCGATGAACTTGTCAGAGCGAGCATCGGGGGCTCATCACACGATGCGGCGAAGCCTGCTCGCTCTCGCCCTCGCGGCGGTGGCGTGCCTGGCTCTCACGGCGTGCGGCAGCAGCAAGCCGGCGTACTGCTCCGATCGCACCAACCTGGAGAACTCCGTCAAGGGGCTGACCAGCCTGAATGCGAGCAGCGGGCTGAGTGGGCTCGAGGCGCAGCTGAAGAAGATCCAGACGGCCGCCACGTCGCTGGTCAGCTCGGCCAAGAGCGATTTTCCGAACGAGACCAGCGCGATCAAATCGTCCCTCGACGCCCTGACGAGCACCGTGAAGGGACTTTCCGGGAGTCCATCGGCCTCCCAGATCGCGACGGTCGCCACACAGGCCTCCAACTTCGCCAGCTCCGTCCAGACCTTCACGAGCGCCACCAGCTCGAAGTGCAGCTGACCGCGTGCCGCGGCATGTTCCGAATACGCACCTGAGGGGCGACCGATGACCACTAAGGCGGATTTCACCGAGCAGGAATGGAAGGCAGTGCTCGAGGGCCCCCCGAGCGCCGGCATGATCGTGATGACGGCCACGCGCGGCGGCACCTTTCGCGAGACGTTCGCGATCGGCAAGGCGTACGCGCACGCGCGCCAGGAGCACGGCGCAAGCGAGCTGCTCGACGAGATCGTCGCCGCCAAGCCGGAGGTCGACCACACGCGCTACGGGTCGTTCGAAGAGATCGAGCAGCACGGTCTGCAACATCTCCGGGACGCGGTCGCAGTGTTGGAGCAGAAGGCGTCGCCGGATGAGGTCGAGGACTACCGGCGCTTCGTGCTCACGCTCGCCAGACGAGTTGCCGCGGCCCACCGCGAGGACGGGACGGACGTCAGTCCGGCGGAAGAAGCGGCGATCGAAGCGATCGCCGCGAGCCTAGGCGCTGCCGCGGCCTGAGGAACGCTTCTAGGAGCGCTGCGCGCAGTTCGACCAGAACAGGTCGAACTGGACGTGCGCCAGTTGGCTCTTGGGGACGAACCCCCGTGCCCCGCTGACATCGGCCAGCGCGTAGAAGCCGCTGTCGAAGTCGATCGAGGTCAGCAGGATCGCCAGCCCAGGACGCTGCTCACGCAGCTGCGCGGCAAGCTCGAAGCCGTTTCCGTCCGGCAGGTGGACGTCGAGCAGCACGGCATCGGGAGACAGGCGCTTGACGAGCTCGACCGCGCCAGCCGCGCAGCCGGCTTCGCCCGCGACGTCGTACCCACGGCGCTCGAGCAGCTCGCGAATCACCCCACGACACGCGGGCGAGTCGTCGACGATCACGACGCGGTCCTTGCGCGGTCCCCGCGTGCGCCGGGAAACGCCGGGCTGCGCGACGTCCACTCCTCCATCCCACCTCACAGCACCATGATCCCGGCACCGGGCGTCCCGGTCCATACCGCGTTTGCGGTATTTACGGTGTTCAGTTCACATTTTGGTTGAAATACAACCCTTCCGCCAGGGCGAGCACGACCAGCTGCGCCCGCGAGCGCGCCCCCGATTTGACCATCGCGTTGCGCACGTGGGTCCGGACCGTGTTGTGGGCGAGCTGCAGCTCGTCGGCGACCTCTGGTCCCGTCAGGCCGTCGGCGAGTAGGCGGATCACGTCGAGCTCGCGGGACGAGAGCGAAGGCCGCTCAGGGGGATAAATTGTCTCTCCTGAGCTGCGCCGTGCGGGACGGCCTGTCCTCATCGCCACGAACAGGACCAGCTGCCGGCCGGTCACGATCTCGGGATGCCCGGCGAACTCCACCGCGACACGCCGGCCATCCGCGCAGAGGAGCTCGGCGACGCCGGTGAACTCTCCCCGGCGCAGCAAGGCTCGCCACTCTTGCGCGGAAATCAGCGGGCCATCGGCGACCAGCTCGTATACCGGCCGGCCGATCAACTGCTCCTTCGGGTAGCCCAGAAGCGCGAGGTAGGCATCGTTGGCGTCCACGTGACGCCGCTCGTCGTCGAGCAGGACCATCGCGTTCTTCGAGCGCCGGAACGCTTCCCAGAAGAGCGCTACCCACCCCGTCTCACCCGATTCCGTCTCGATGCTTGCCTGTCCGGTGCTCACCGCGACCCCTGTGCCTTGCTCCCTGTCACTGGTGTGCGTCCGACTCTGCCAGCCTTCCGCGCCGAGGCAATGGCGTGCGCCGGTGTGTGGGGTGCATGTGCGCCCCCCCCGAAGGGGTGCACGCCTCCGTGGCCGACGCATGTTCGCTGTGTTGTTCAGCGGATGGATCGATGCCACGCTGACCTCGTGATCGGTCTTCACGCGGCTCGCCCGCGCACTGCCAACGTGGCGGTTCGAAGGTTCGCGATCTGGGCGGTGACCGCCTTGGTCGCAGGGGTGGCGGTTGGAGCCTTGGCCGGCGGCACGGTCTGGGCTGACACGACGAGCACGGACACGACGAGCACCGCCACGACGACGACGGAGACGACGACCAAGACGACGACCACCACCAAGCCGGCGCAAACCACCACCGTGACGAGTACGGAGACCGCGTCCGCGGCCCCTGGGACGACCAACAACACGACCAACAAGACGACGCACAACAACACCACGAGCGTGACGGTGGCCCCGGCGACCTCGACCACCGCGTCCGGGTCCGGGAGCGGCCTGCCGTGGTGGGGCTGGACGTTGATCGGGATCGGGGCAGTCGCGCTGTTGGCCGGGGTGTTCTCTCTGGGACGGCGTGGTGGTCACCAGGGGCCCACCCCGCCGACCGACCAGTTCGGCGCGCGCTCGGGCACGGGTCCAACCGCCGGACCCGGACCCGGACCCGGCCCGAGTCCGGGTGCGGGCCCCAGCGCCGGCCCCGGCCCGAGCGCGCCGCGGCCGTAACCCGGACCGCAGCGCAGCCTTTCAGATCAACTGAATCGCTCCGTTGTCCGGCGATCAGCCACCGAGCGGGTGCTCGACCTCGGGCAGCTGGTCGAGCGCGTGGCGCAGCTTGGCTAGAGCGCGGCGGTGCGCGCGTTCGGTCCGCACCCAGGCGAGCGCTCCCGGAGCTTCCCAGGCCGCGAACAGCGGGGCGCCGACGCAGACCGCGACCACCAGCGGCACCACCGGGGCCGGGGCCGGGGCCAGGATCGCGGCGGCGCACACGGCCATGCTCGAGAGCACCGTCACGAGGGCCACGATCAGCACGAGCCCCGGCCGCACACCCGACCGGAACCGGGCGCCGGTCAGCGGGGGCGGATCTTCGAGCAGCTCGCGCATGTCGGTCACTGTACCCCGCGTTATGGGGACCAGAAACCGGTATCGGTTGGCGCCCAGGATGACTTGAGCTGGAGCTCGCAGCTCGTGCCGGCCGGCACCCGGCCCCAGACGCAAACCGGCCCGGCGCACGTGCGCCGGGCCGGCAGCTGAGGAGAGGCCCAAGGGTTGGTTTAGGCTTCGCCGATTCGCTTTCCGTAGGCGACCAGACCGTAGAGGGCGAGGATGTCCAGCGCGAAGATTGCCAGCGACCAGAACGGGTAAGCGGGCATCATCAGCAACTGCACCACTGCGTTCCCGGCCAGCGCGATGACGCCGATCCAGCGCGCGAGCTGATTCTTGACGAACACGCCAAGACCGACCACGAACTGGAGGACGCCGATGCACAGGACGAACCAGCCCCACGTCTTGAGCGAGCCGGCCACGTAGTTCGTGTTGTGGACGAAGAAGTGCGCGTTGCCGATCGCCGCCAGGCCCTCGATGAAGTTGATGCTCCCGAGGATCAGCAGGAGCACGCCGGCGAACGTCACCCAGCCGTAACCGCGATCGTCCGCGCCGATCGCATCGTAGTCGCGGGCAGTAGGGCTCTGAGGGCTTGCGTGTACGGCCAAAGAGGACCTCCCGTTGGTAGCTTCGTGGCAGGCCGCGCCCGGCCCGTCGTGTCTTCGCCAAGATCCCAGCGCGCCGAGGAGCCAGCAATGGTGCGCCCTTGCGTGTGCCGGAAGGTCGACACCCCGCCGGGGTCGCGGGTCTGCCTCACCCCGATCAGGTGATGCCGACCCGGCACCGGGCGCCCAGCATCCCGGTCGTGGGCGCACGGGGCTACACGTACGCGACGCGCTTGACCTGGGCGGCTCGCTGATGGGTCACAGGCTTTGGGCGGCCTTGGCGCTCGTATTGACACTGGCCGCCGTCGGGCTGGCCATCGGGATCGCGGTCGCGAACTTTCCCAACGGGCTGACCGTGCTCGCCTGCGGCGTCGCCGCCCTGTGCGCGGCGTGGTACGGCTTACGCAGGCGCGGCCTGGCGCGCACCGCCGGTGCCGCCGCAGCGGTGCTGCTGATTTGCGGGGCGATCGTGCTCATCATCGTCGAGGGTCGCGTCCTGGCCGATGTGCTCGTGCTGGCCGCGATTGGCGGCGGGCTTGCCGCGGCGCGTCAGGCGTTCCAGGTTCACGCCGATCTGCCGCGCGCCCCTCGGCCCGATCACCCGGTTCTGTTCTACAACCCCCTGTCAGGAGGGGGCAAGGCGCAGCGGTTCCATCTCGCCGACGAGGCTCGCCGGCGCGGGATCGAGCCGATCGAGCTCAAGCGGGGGGATGATCTCGAGACGCTCGTGCGCGATGCCGTCCGGGGTGGCGCCGACGCGCTCGCGATGGCCGGCGGAGACGGCTCTCAGGCCATCGTGGCGATGGTCGCCGCCGAGCTCGACCTGCCTTACGCGTGCATACCGTCTGGGACGCGCAATCACTTCGCGCTCGACCTCGGCGTCGATCGCGACGACGTCGTCGGCGCGCTCGATGCCTTCGTGAACGGTGGCGAGCGGCGCGTGGACCTCGCCGAGGTGAACGGCCGGGTGTTCGTGAATAACGTCTCGCTCGGGCTGTACGCCGACGCGGTCCAGCGCCCCGGGTACCGCGAGGCGAAGCTGCACACGCTCCTGGACACGGTTCCCGACGTGCTCGGTCCGGAAGCACAGGTACCGGACCTTCGCTGGCGCGGCGGGCGCGGGGAGGAGTCGGCGGTGGCGATCCTCGTGTCCAACAACGCCTACCGGCTGGGGCGTGCGCTCGGATCGGGAACCCGCCCCCGGCTCGATCGCGGCGAACTCGGGATCACCGTGCTCGCGCCCATCCTGGTGGATGCCAACGGCGGGGCGTCGCGCCGGCTGACCATGCGGCAATGGACCACACCGACCTTCGAGATCAAGGCTGAGTCCTCGGTGGCCGCGGGAATCGACGGCGAGGCGGCTCACCTTCAGGCGCCCCTGCGCTTCAGCATCCGACCTGGCGCCCTGAGAGTTCGAATCGCTCCTGACCACCCCGGCGCGTCACCATCTGCCCTCGAGCCCGATCGGCCGTGGCAGGCGATCGAGTCACTGGCCACGTTCGTGGTGCACGGGGCGCCGGCGGGCGACTTTGAGGCGGATCGCTCACCCCATTCGGGTGATGACCAGGAAAGCCCTCTGGCGAATGCTTGATACGGGCGTTAGTCACGCCCGTATCGGTTCCGGGGCAGGAGCGCAGCGCCGCCGCCGGGTCACCACCATCGAAGGGAGACACTGGAATGGCAACGCTTGTTGCGATCGGCTATCCGGACCAGGGTACGGCTGAGCAGGCCAGGCAGACGGTCGCTCAGCTGGAGTCCGAGCTGGTCATTCAGGCCGACCAGGTGGCCGCGATCTCGCGGGACCTGGAGGGCAAATACCACGTGCACACCTCGCACGGCGGTGCCTCGGCCGGAGCCGGCGCCTGGTGGGGCGGTTTCTGGGGGTTGCTGTTCGGGTTGCTGTTCTTCATCCCGTTCGCCGGACTGGCACTGGGCGCTGGAATGGGCGCCTTGTTCGGTCACTTCGGCGAGAAGGGAATCGACAAGGCCTTCCAACAGCAGGTGCGTGACTACCTGAAACCGGGGACCTCGGCGCTGTTCATGGTCGTCGAGCAGGTCACGCCGGATAAGGCTATCGCCGCCCTACAGCAGTACGGCGGCACCGTGATCAAGACCTCGCTGTCCGAGGAGGACACGAAGCGACTGCAGGATGCCCTGCAGCCGCCCGTTCCCGTCTCTTGATCCCGAGAGGCTGCAATTACAACCGGAGAAGGAGATCACTATGCCTGTAGTTGGAGCGGTGACACATCAGACGCTGTCCGACATCTCCGCTGGCAACCCCGACATCCTGGAGCGCGCCGTCGCGTTGCGTGAGGGCGATCGCGAGGCCAGTGGACTCGATGAGCGGACGTTTGCGCTGGTCAAGATCGCCTCCCTGATCGCGCTTGACGCGCCGCCCGCCTCCTACGCGTGGCAGCTCGGCAACGCCCTCGCCGTCGGGGTCACCCCCGAGGACATCCTGGGCGTACTGGTGGCGGTGGCGCCTCAGGTGGGCGGCCCGAAGGTGGTTGCCGCGGCGCCGGAGATCATGGTCGCGCTGGGACTCGACGTCGACGACGAAGGCTAGGAGGCCGCGATGCCGTTTATGAGGCGACGTCCGCTGCTCCGCGCGGCCGCGGTAGGTGGCGGAGCCTACGCCTTGGGCAAGCACGCCGAGCGGTCCCAGGCGGAGGCGCAGGATCAGGCGTACTACGAAGGTCAGCAGTCAGCGATGGCCGCGGCACCTCCGCCGGCGGCTGCGCCTGCGACGGCCGGCGTGAGCTCGGACGACGTCGCCCGCCTGCAGGAGCTGGGCAAGCTGCACGAACAGGGCATCCTCACCGACGAGGAGTTCGCGCGGCAGAAGACGCTCATCTTGGGGGCGTAATCACCCTCGTCGTTCGGGAGGTCGCGTTCCGGTTCATCGTCCTTGATCAGGCACACGACCTCCCGCGGCGGCCCGCGGCTCCGTGGGCGCGGTCCAGTTAGCCCCTGTCTGCTCGCGGAACGTCTCGACTGCCTCGTCGAGAGTGAGGAAGAAATGGTCGGGGTTCAGCGGGCCGATCAGCTGATATCGCTCGAGCTTAGTTCGCACCGGCTCCTTCAGCTCCGCGAAGACGAGCGAGATGCCGGCGGCGTTCAGCTCCTCGTCGAGATCGGCGAGCATGTCCGCGGCGGTCGTGTCGACGTCGGTAATGGGCTCGGCGGCGATGAGGATCCAGCGCGGCGAGGGCTCGCGAGCGGCAAGGCGGCGGATCTCGTCACGGAACGTACGGGCGTTGGCGAAGAACAGCGGCGCGTCGAACCGGAACATGATGAGACCCGGAAGCTCCTCGGCATCCGGGTGCAGCTGGCGATCGTGCTGGCCCGGAAGATCGGGCACCCGGCCGAGGGTGGTCTGATACGGCCACCAGGCGCGCCGGAACACGTTGAGAATCGAGAGGGCCACGGCGACCGCGATGCCCTCGAGGACGCCGAGCAGGGCCACGCCGAGGAACGCGGTGATCGACAGAAGGAACTCGACGCGTCGCTGTCGCCACAGCCGTTCCGTCCCGGGCAGGTCGGCCAGCGACAGCGACGCGGCGATGACGACCGCCGCCAGGGTGGGGTTCGGCAGGTTCTTGAGGAGCCCGGGCACCAACACCAGCATCAGCACGATCAGGGCCGCGCCCACCACGCCGGTGAGCTGTGTCTTTGCTCCGGCCTGTTCGGCCACCGCGGTGCGCGACCCGCTCGTGCTGACCGGGAAGCCCTGGAAGAACCCGGCGGCGACGTTGGCTACGCCGATCCCGATCATCTCGCCGTTGCCGTCCACCTCCTGGCCAGTGCGAGCGGCGAACGACGACGCGGTAGAGATCGTGTCGGTCAATGCGACCAGAGCGATTCCGAGCGCCCCCGCGACGAGCAGCGGCAGGTCGGACACGGGGCTGGGCACGGTGAGCGGTGGGAACCCCTTGGGCAGAGTTCCCACGAGCGAGACGCCGTGGTGAGCCAGGTCGAACACCGCCGATGCTCCGATCGCGACCACGACCGCGACCAGCACGCCCGGGACCCGCGGCAGCCAGCGGCCGAGGGCCAGGATCAACGCGAGGCTGACCAGCCCGATCGCCACCGCGGCGCCCACGGCCTCACCCGCGCCGATTCCGTGCACGAACGCCCTCGCCTCGGCGATCAGCCCGTTGGCGTCGGTTGAGAACCCGAACAGCTTCGGCAGCTGTCCGACCAGGATGGTCAGCGCCAGACCGTTCATGTAGCCGATCTGCGTCGGCTTGGAGAGCAAGTCGGCAACGAATCCCAGCTTGGCGATCCCGGCCGCGATCATGATCGCGCCGACGATCAGCCCGAGCATCGACGCCAGCGCGATCGCCCGTTCGGGGCTGCCGCCGGAGCCCAGAATCGGCAGGATCGTGGCGGCGATCATCGGGCCCAGCGATGAGTCCGGTCCCAGCACCAGGATTCGCGACGGACCGAACGCCGCATATCCGAGCAGGCACAAGATCGTCGTGTACAAACCCGTGATCGCCGGCAGTCCAGCCAGTTCGGCGTAGGCCATTCCTTGAGGGACCAGCAGCGTGGTCAAGACGATTCCGGCGACTACGTCCTGGCGCAGCCACGACCTGTGGTAGGTCGCGAGCGCGCGGATGCCCGGTACCCGGCTCGACAGCATCGTTCAGTCACCCATGTGAACGTGGTTGCCGGGCATCGGGGGGAGTACGGTCCGACCCCATGAAGTGGGAGCTGGCCATCGTCGCGGCGTCGCTGCTCGTGGCCGCGGGTGTCTCGCGGCAGTTGACCGACACCTCGTTCACCCCGGCGATGGTGTTCGTCCTGATCGGTTTGCTCGTCGGGCCGCTGGTCGCGGACGACGTCGCCCCCGCGCCGACCAGCGAGACGGTTCGGGCGCTGGCCGAAGCCACGCTGGCCGTGGTGCTGTTCGCGGACGCCTCGCGCATCAAGCTGCGTCTGCTCAGGCGCGAGTACTCGGTGCCACTGCGTCTGCTCGGAATCGGGCTGCCGCTCACGATCGTGGCCGGAGCGCTATTGGCGGCTGCGCTGTTCGGTGAGCTGAACCTGGCCGAGGCGGTCGTCTTGGGCGTGCTGCTGGCACCGACCGATGCAGCGCTCGGGCAGGCGGTTGTGACGGAGCCGCGCCTGCCCTCACGCATCCGGCAGGGGCTCAACGTCGAGAGCGGACTCAACGACGGCATCTGCGTGCCGCTGTTGCTCATCGCCCTCGCCGCGGCGGACGTCGAGCGGCACACGACGACCGGCCACCACGCGGTCAGCATCGTGTTCGAGGAGATCGGCTACGGGATCCTCGGCGGCGTGGCGGCGGGTCTGGTGGCGGCGTGGGTGGTCTCCGTCGGTTCTCGCCGCAACTCGATCACCGGGCCCTGGCTTCAGATCATCCCGGTCGCCGGTGCGGGCCTCGCCTACGGCGTGGCGACGGCGCTCGGCGGCTCCGGGTTCATCGCGGCCTTTGTCGCGGGCGCGATCTTCGGAACGCTCGTCGCGCGGGAGTCTGAACTCGCGTCTCGCCTCAACGAGGAGATCGGCGGGCTGTTGGGCGGAGCAACGTTCTTGATGTTCGGCGCCGTGCTGCTCGGGCCGACGCTTCAACATCTGACCTGGGCGATGGCGCTGTATGCGGTGCTCAGCCTGACGGTGGTTCGCATGCTGCCGGTCGCGCTGGGCATGGTGGGCAGCGGCGCCAAGTGGCAAACCGTCGCGTTCCTCGGGTGGTTCGGGCCGCGCGGGCTCGCGTCGATCGTGTTCGCCGTGATCGCGGTCCAGGAACAGCACTTGGCGGGGGCGGCGACAATCGTGCGTGCCGCTTACTTGACGATCGGTCTGTCCGTGGTCGCGCACGGAGTCACCGCCGCCCCGCTCGCGCGGCGCTACGCCCGGTGGTACACCGATCACCCACGCGGTCAACCACCGGCGATGGAGAGCGTCCCGGTGTCACACCACCGCGCCCGTGGCAGTCCCCATCCGCACGTCACCTGACGCGGGCCCTTGCAGCGAGCGCCGCCAGCCCAGCAGCAGATCGTGCACCGCCGCCGCTCCGACGATCGCGTGGTCGGGCATGGAAAGCTCCACGGGGTGCAGGATGAAGGGCCGGGTCTGCGGGCCACCGAGACCGCCGTGGAATGAGATCAGCTCCTCGAACGCGCACGCTTGCTCGAGGTCAGGGTCGTAGAAGCTGTTCACCATGATGTCGGCGACGTGCTCGAAGCCGTCCGTCCGCCGAAGATGAGCCGCCGCGCGGGGTGGAAACGGAGCAAGCGGGTCGGAGCCCTCGACTCGGTCCTCGTCGAGGTATCGCGCCCCCTGCGCTCCCAACACCACGGGTCCGCGATCGCGGGAGCGTACGAGCAGAAAGCCGATGTCGGGATGGTTGCGCAGGGCCTCCAGCAGGCGCGGATGACGTTCCTCGATCTCCTCCAGGAAGAGGCGCCGGTGCTCTTCCATGAGGTAGATGAGGCCGAGGTTGCCCGACGCGAGCACGATCGCCAGACGATCGCCGCCCGGTGCGTCCGGGTCGTGGGCCCGGCCCGCCCCGCTTGCGCGGGGACGGCCCGTCGCCTCGGCGACCGCGTGCTGCACGGCGACATCGTTCTCATCGCCGGCACCTACGCGTGCGACCTTGCCCGCATCCAGCGAGCGCTCCACGAGCCCCTGCAGGTCGTAGCCGTTGCGCTGCTTGAACGTCGCCCCCTGCGTCTGCCCGTGGTCGGATAGGACCACGAGCTTGTACGGTCGCGGGGCGTAGCGACGAGCGCGATCGATCCGGCCGAACTGCTGGTCGAGCTTGCGCAGCGCCTCGAGCGTGTCCGGCCGCTCGAGCCCGGAGTGGTGGGCCACCTCGTCATAGCTCGAGAACGTGGCGTACACGACCGGACGGCCTCGCATCATGTCCGTGAGAACCCCGAACACGATCAGGTCCCGCACGCCGACGCACAGCGCCGCGCGCAGCAGTGGATACCTTCCACCGCGGTAGCCGCGCGGCCAGACCTTTTGCCGGCGCTGCCGGATCGCGGAGAGCTTTTCCAACAGCGCCTCCCAGAGGAACAGCACCAGCAGCCGCGTCACGTTGAAGCCGTTGGCGAGAAACGCGCGGTAGCCCGGGTTGGCCTTCTTCTCGGCGCTCATGTGGCTGACGGTCAGGATCATCGCGTCGGCCTCGCCCGAGAACAGATTCCCTCGGCTGGCACCGTCGTGGGTGAGCAGGCCCCGCCCGTTGGCGAGACGGCGCTCGATCTCCGCGCAATCTTCGGGCGAGGAGCAGGTCATTACCTTCCCGGTGGCCTTCTCAACCCAGCGGAAGGCCGGGATGTCCTCGTTAGAGCCGAGCAGGATGCCGGCCTGGCTGGCACCGGTCTGTGAGCTGAGGTCCGGTTCCCATTCGTCCAGATGATGGGTACCGTCCTGCACCCAGGCGGCCATCCGCGGCACGTTGCCGTCGCGGATCGCGCGCTGAAGAACGGGTCGGGCGAGCCCGTCGATCTCCAGGAAGATGATGCCCGGGTCATCCGTGCGCTCCATCCCGCCCTGGCGGCGCGCGATCCTCCGGATCACGCGGAGCGAGTAGGTGTCGTCGTCGTTGACGCCCAGGATCACTTCCAGCACGAGCATCGACGCCGCGATCACGAGCGATGCGAGCAGCGCCCACCCGAACGAGTCGACCTGGATCGTCCGCGTGCTGATGTGCGACGCCAGGAGGAGCATGAGAGCGTCGAGCACGAGCACGAGCAGGAAGCCGAGTGCGAGCGTGAACGGGAGGCGAAGCGCGGCGACCAGCGGAGGGAGGGCTGCGTTCAGCGCCGCGATCAGCACCGCGGCGGCCAGCGCATCCGTGAAGCTGCCAACGCTGACGTGGGGAACGATCGCCCCGGCGATGAACACCGACACCGCCGCCACCAGCAGCGACAGCAGCACGTGCAGCAGCCGGTAGCGCGGTGCCTGGGGGTTCCAGGCCATCTCCTCGCCATAGGAATCCGGTGCCGCGACCTGCGCAGAATTGCCGGGTTGGCTTGGCGTCATCGACACGGGATCATCCGCTCTGCGCTGCTGATCCATCTCATCCGCATCGGGTGATGGACAAGCGCAACCGGGCTGGGACGATCGACGGTTATGAGTACGACAACCACAAGGACAAGCACCCGCCCCGCACCGGTCGTGCACCTCACGGTCGACGAGCGGATCGCGCGCGGCAAGGCGGCGCGCGCAGAGGTACCGAGGTCGCGTCACGCCGAGTACGACAGTCCGGCGGACCGAGCTGACCCGATCGACCTGCTCGAGGCCCAGGCGACGACGCGCGTCCCGGAACTGGTTCCCATTCGCTACGGCCGGATGCTCGTGTCGCCGTTCACCTTCTATCGCGGGGCGGCGAAGATCATGGCGTCCGATCTGGCCGGCACGCCCCGGTCGGGTCTGACCGCTCAGTGCTGCGGTGATGCGCACCTGTCGAACTTCGGGGTCTTCGCGTCACCCGAGAGACGGCTCGTGTTCGACATCAACGACTTCGACGAGACACTCCCGGGACCATGGGAGTGGGACGTCAAGCGCCTCGCCGCCAGCATGCTGATCGCGGCGCGGGACAACGGTTACGCCGTCAGGGATCAGGACCGGATCGTGCTCGACACGGTCACCGCATACCGCAACGCGCTCCGCGAGTTCGCCGCCATGACCACCCTCGAGGTGTGGTACGCGCGGCTGGAGATCGAGCCACTCCTCCAGCAGTATCGGGCGCAGTACAAGGCCAGAATGGTCAAGCGGACCGAGAAGGCGCTCGCCAAGGCCCGAACGCGCGACAGCATGTCTGCCTTCGGGAAGCTGACCCAGCAGGTGGACGGAACGGCCGAGATCGTCGACCAATCACCGCTGATCGTGCCGTTGCGCGTGCTGGTTCCCGGGCCCGAGCAGGAGGAGCTGCTCGAGTGGCTGCGCGCGCTGCTGCGGGTCTACCGCCAGTCGCTCGATCACGACCGGCGCGTGCTGCTCGAGCAGTTCCACCTGACCGACTTCGCCCGGAAGGTCGTCGGGGTGGGCAGCGTGGGAACGCGCGCCTGGATCGGCCTGCTGTTCGGCCGCGACGGCTCCGACCCGCTGTTCCTGCAGTTGAAGGAGGCCGAGGCGTCTGTGCTCGAGGAGTACACCGGCAAGAGCCAGTTCAAGAACCACGGCCAGCGGGTGGTGACCGGTCAGAGGCTGATGCAGGCGACGAGCGACATCTTCCTCGGCTGGATCCACGTTAAGGCCGGGCTCGACGGCGTGCCCCGCGATTTCTACGGGCGCCAGCTCAGGGACTGGAAGGGCTCGGCGGAGATCGAGCAGATGGTCCCGGACGGCATGGCGGTGTACGGCAGGCTGTGCGGCTGGACGCTCGCGCGCGCCCACGCGCGCAGCGGCGATCGGGTCGCGATCGCTGCGTACCTCGGTGGTGGCAACACATTCGACCGCGCGATCCTCGACTTCTCGAAGGCGTACGCCGACCAGAACGACCGCGACTATCAGGCGCTGGTGAACGCGGTGAACTCCGGCCGGATCGCCGCACAGACCGGGCTCTGAGCTCGACTTCTACTGGTGCAGGAGCTGCGCCTTCGCGGCGCTGTACTCCTCGGGACTGAGCTCGCCGCTATCACGTAGCTCAGCGAGCTGCTTTAGCTGCTCGGCTGTGGTGGGCGCAGCGGCGGCGGGCGCTGCGTTCGCGCGTGGCGTCCGATCTCTCATGCTCGACCAACGTGCGCGCATCGCGTGCGCGGCGGCGCCCGAGCGGGCCTCGGGAAACTCCAACGCGGTCTGGCGCCTCAGCACCTCGGTGCCGATCAGCGCGAGCACGATGAACGTGATGATGCCGGCCGGCGTACCCGTGGCCGGGATCGGGTTCCACAGGAACAGGAGCGCCAGCAGACCGAGGGTGATCGCAAAGGTGGGAACCGGGCGCTCGCGCAGGAACGGCGCAATCGCCTCCCGCCCCGTGCGGGGCAAGCGCCCGGGACCGGCGAACCAGGCCGCGATTATAAGAATGATCGCGACGAACATAACCCCGGTGGCAACCTCCTTCAGCAGGCCGGTGCTGATCGCGATCGTGGCGCGAATCGCCGGCCGCAGCGATGTGTCGTCCGTGAGCGAGAGCGGGATCTGGTTCTCGAGAACCCTTCGTGCGAACAGTACGAGCAACCCGGCGAACAAGGCAGAGAAGCCGATCGTCATCAGCGTGCGCCGGCGACGTCCGGGAGCGAGAAAGACGGCCAGCGCGTAGAGCAGCGGGCAGAGGATGGTCAACCACAGCGCGAGGCCCTTGACCGCCTTCCCGCCATCCTGGACCGTCTTCAGCTGGTCGGACTTGAAGACCGTGAGGTTGGCCACGTTGGGCGGGAGCTTGTTGCTGACGGTCACGGGCAACCCGAGGCGGGAGGCGACGTTGTCGAGGATCGCGCCCAGATTGAGGCTCACCGCGCCGTGGTTGATCTTGACATTGCCCTTCCCCCCGTTGACGATGGCGATGAACGTCTGATCGGCCGCTCGGTTGGCCTGAGCCCAGAGCGCCTGCACGCGGGGACGGCTGAGCGCGAGCTCCGTCCCCTGAACGGCAGCGTTGCGTAGCGCGCCGGCGGCGGGTCCGGCCAGACCCTGGAACTGCGTCGGTAGCCCGGACTTGATGAGACCGGCAACGTTGACGTTGGCGTAGAGCTGATCGACCAGATAGTTGGCAGTGTTCGACCGAATATCCTGGTTCTGGAGCAGCTGGGTGCTCGCGTTCGACCAGTTGTCGGGGTTGAACAGCAGACGATTTGCCCACACCGCGAACATGGCGACGATCAGGAGCAGCGTGGTGACCCCGATCAAGATCCTCACCCAGATGAGCCGACCGCGCGAGCTGGTGCGGGTCGCCGGCTGCTGGCCTTCGTCCTGGCCCGCCTCCGCCGACGCCGGCTGATCCGTCACCGTCCCGGCCGGCTGGTCAGCGTCAACCGGGCTCTGGGTCGCGTCTTTAGTGCCGTCGTGCTCGTCAGCTTCCACAACAATCCCCGGTCACTCGCTCGAAAGTGTGGCCCAACGCATCATCGGCCCGATAGGCTGCGGAGTCATCGTCTGATTCGGGTGATGCGGATCCGCGCGCCCATGGCGAAGATGCGAGCGATGGAGAGTTCGGGCAATCACACAAACCACTCCGGACCGCGCGTCCTGAGGCCGCTCGCGGATCTCGGCGGCCGCGCCGCCGCGTCCACGCTCCGGCCATTCGGCGGGATGCTGAACGCCGCCGCCGGCGCCGGAATGAATTTGGAGCGGCTAGCCGTCGACCGCGTACTCGCGAGCGACGAGCTGGAGCGGGTGCTGACGGCCGCGCTCGACAGCGTCCAGGTTCAGGCGGCCCTGATCAACGCGCTGTCGAGCGACGCGGCCAAGCGGATCGTCGACGGCCTGTTCGACAGCGGCCTGATCGACCGGTTCCTCGACCGGCTGCTGGCCAGCGACGTCCTCTGGCACATGATCGACGAGATTGCCGCCAGCCCCGCGGTGACGGCCGCGATCTCGCAGCAAGGGCTTGGCTTTGCCGACCAGATGAGCGACGAGGTGCGCGCACGATCTCGGAAGGCCGACGACTGGGTCGAACGTACAGCCCGCCGGCTGATCCACCGCCAGCCGAGGCCACTGCCGGTCGGCCCGGACCCCAGCATGTGATGGTCAGTGTGCCGGGGTCCGCCGAGGGCGCGACGCCGGCCGTAACGCCGCCCGAGGCAGGGGTGCCGTATCCGGGCCTGCCACGCGCGGCATATCGTTTGCGGTGGACGCGGCGGTCATCAACCTGGTCGCGATCATCGTTGGAATCGGCGCCTCGCTGATCCTGTCGCTGCTGCACCTTCCAAGCGTTCTGAAGACGGTTCTGGCCGCCGTGGGCACGGCCGTGTACATCCTCTGGCTGGTCGGCTACTTCGTGGTCTTCTGGTCCACGACCGGGCAGACGCCGGGAGCCCGCATGATGCAGATCAAGGTCGAGACTCCGGACGGCGATCCGATCAAGCCCAAGCGCGCGCTGGTGCGCTGCGCCGGCGTCCTCCTGGCCTCGCTTCCACTTTTCCTGGGCTTCGTTCCGGTGCTTTACGACGAGAAGCGACGGGCGTTCTAGGACCGTTTCGCCGGGACCGTCGTAATCAACGCACCCGCCACCTCGATGCTCGAGATCCGCCGGGCTCGCAAACGGGAGGAGTACATGGCCTCGAAGCAGCTACCACCCGGTGAGACTGGTGGCTGAGGCCCCCGGACGCTCATCCCTTTCGGATGATGACCGGCCCCAAGGACGACCGGAAGCTAGGCGTGGATGCGGTTTCCCGGTGGGGAACCCGCGTCGCTCGTGTCAACTATTGCAAAGGAGATGATGCCTATGGCGACGCTCGTTGCCATCGCGTATCCGGACCAGGGCACGGCCGAACAGGCTATGGAAACGGTCGGGGAGCTGGAATCCGAGCTGATCATCCAGGCCGAGCAGGTGGCCGCGATCTCGCGGGACCTCGAGGGCAAGTACCACGTGCACACCCAGCACGGCGGCGCGTCAGCCGGCGCCGGCGCCTGGTGGGGCGGTTTCTGGGGGTTCCTCTTCGGACTGCTGTTCTTCATCCCGTTCGCCGGGCTCGCTCTCGGCGCCGGGATGGGCGCCCTGTTCGGTCACTTCGGCTCGAAGGGCATCGACAAGGCCTTCCAGGAACAGGTGCGCGACCACGTGAAGCCGGGTACGTCCGCGCTGTTCATGGTCATCGACCAGGTCACCCCGGACAAGGCGATCGCCGCGATGCAGAAGTACGGCGGCACGGTGATCAAGACCTCGCTGTCCGAAGAAGACACCAAGCGGCTGCAGGAAGCGCTTCAGCCCGAGGCGCCGGTCTCTTAGCAGCAGACCGCAGCAGGGACGACCGCCGGCGGATCCCGCCGGCTGTCGTCCGGTCTGCGGGCGCGACGGGTCCCGACCGCCGTTGGGGCGGTTAGCGGCGCACTCGCCCGGGCCGTCGTGTCGAGTGAGTCGCTAACCGCCAGACGTCCGGGGGCTGGCCGTGATGGGCGTTTCCGCGGGGTGCGACGCAGCCGGTGGCGGTGTCTCGCCGTCCGTCGCTCCGCCGGAGGCGCGTGCTATGGGCACGAGGCTCACCAAGTAGGCGATCACGACGGCGACGATGATCAGCGGTTCATCACCGGTGCCTGACTTCGCCGTCAGCAGCGTGGCCATCACCGCCCCCGAGAGCGGCAATCTCAACACCGCCGCCGTCGCCGCCCCCAGCCCGACGGCCACGGCCGGCGTGAGCGAGAACCCCGGCAGGTGGGAGGCCGCGATTCCCGCCGTCGCGCCGAGAAACAGCGCAGGGAACGTTGGACCTCCGCGGAAGCTGCCGAGTGAGACCGACCACGCGAGGCCCTTGAATACGATCAGCAACAGGAGTGCCGAGACGGACCAGGTCGCCGCTTGGGAGACGATCCCGGGGAGGGCGCTCTGGCCGGAAAACAGCACTTCGTTGACGTTCTTGCCCGTTGCCCCGTGGAAGGCGATCGCGAGGCCGGCGACGATCAGGCCGACGACGGGCAGTAACAACATCAATCGCCGCGAGACGACGCGGTGCGTGCCGAGGCCGCCGAACATCACGAGTCGTGCGACCACGGCGATCGCGAGGGCGAGCGCGATCGTCCAGCCGAACTCGGCGATGTCAGGGTGCCCGAAATGGGGCAGCTGGAGCGCGCCGAGGGCGAACGCGCTCGTGCTGAGGCCGGTGAACGAACCCATTCCGATCGCGACGAGCGTTCCGATGCCTGCCGCGAGGAGCCCGGGAACCAGGACCAACTGCAACCTGGGGCCCCCGATCGCGGTCGCCTCGATCAGGATCACGGCCGCGATCAGCGGCGAGTCGAAAATGAACGCCAGCGCGGAAAAGCTGCCCGCCGCGGCCACGACGACGAGTATCTGCTGGGGCATTTCGCGACGGGCGAGTTTGATCGTCAGCAGTGCCGTTCCCGAGCCGAGCGCGATCAGCGGGGCTTCGGGACCGAGCACGAGCCCGGAGCCGATGGTCGCGAGGCCGGCCAGAACCACCCCCGGCAGGTCGATCGTGCGCGGGAGCCCACCGCCGATGGCCAGGCCCTTGGCCGGCAGATGCCCGCCGTCGCCGGGAAGCCGGGAAATCGCGAGCGCGACGAGGAGGCCGGCCACGGCCAGCACCGGCAATGACCACCACAAGGGCGGCCCGCTCTTGTAGCCGAGGGCGTGAGGCAGATGCGTGTACAGCTCGCGCTGAAGCTGGTAGATCAGCTCGAGGAAGCACCAGGCCGCGAGCGAGACGATCACGCCGACCACGGCCACGACGACGAGGAGGACGACGAACCGCTTGCTCGTCATCGTCGCCGCGGCTTGCTGTGGTGTGAGGTCGGCAGCCATCATCCAATCCGGGGGAGCGGTCGCTGCATGTGCTCGCGCTCAGGCCCCAAGGACGCGGGCCTTCTCGGCGGCAAACTCCTCGTCGGTCAGGATCCCCTGCGCCTTCAGACCCGCGAGGTCCTTGAGCTTGGCGATGCGATCGTCGGCGGCACTCGGTGCTGGGGCAGGTTGGTAGGCCTGAGGCTGCTGGACGTATTGCGGCTGCTGGACGTACTGCTGGTCCTGCTGGGCCCAGCGGTTCTGCTGCCGCCGCGCGACGCGGTTGGAGACCGCCGTCCACGTCCCGGCGGCCACGGCGGTACGAGCTACTCCGCGTAGTAGTCCAGGCATGCTGCCTCCTCTCCCCTAGGCCACGGCCTCGGCCGCGTCGAGCGCGTCGATGAGCTCCTGCACACCGATGCGTTCGTTCGTGATCAGCACGCCCCCGTTGCGGCGGACCGCGTCGATGAACGGGCCGGCCCACCGGTTCTCGTAGACGATTATCACCGCCGCGCTCCCGGGTGCAATTTCCCCGGCTACCAGTGCGACGTCGTCGTCGCTCAGCAGGCCGGTGGCCGCACCCGCGAACTCGACCAGATCGCCGGCCGCGTTGCGGTCGAGATCGGCGAGGTCAAAGCCCGAGAATGTCCCGCTTTCATCCTTGCGCACGAAGCGCACATCGAGCACGCGGATGATGCCGCGATCGACCAGGTCCAGAAAAATCGGCACGGCTTCGCCGGTCTTGCGCGCCCCCGGCGGGTAGCCGATCACGACGACGTCGATCGGCCCCGGCTGTGCTTCATCGCGTTCGGTGTCGTTCATCCGCCGATCTCCTCGAGTCGCTCTGCGAGGATGATCCGCGAGGCCGCTTCGACCAAGGCGAGGTGCGAGAAGGCCTGCGGGAAGTTCCCCAGGTGCCGGCCGGTATCGGCGTCGTACTCCTCGGCGTAGAGGCCCAGCGGCGAGGCGACCTTCACCAGCCGCGCCATCAGATCGCGCGCGCGCTGCATCTCGCCGACGATGGCCAGGGCCGAGACGAGCCAGAACGAACAGATCACGAACGTGCCCTCCTTGCCGGACATGCCGTCGTCGGTCTGGTCGGTGCGGTAACGGAGCACGAAGCCGTTCTCGGTCAACTCGTCGGCGATCGTCAGCACGGTCGTCCGCAGCCGCTTGTCGCCCACTGGGAGGAACCCGAAGATGGCCGCCAGCAGAACCGACGCGTCGAGGGCGTCGGTGTCGTAGTGCTGGCGCAGGACACCGCGCTTGTCGACGCCGTGCTCGAGGATGTCGGCCTTGATCTCGGCGGCGGTCTCCGCCCACGTGGCGCCCAGGCCGGTCTCGCCTCGGATCTGCGCGAGTTTCGCCGCCCGGTCGAGCGCGACCCAGCACATCAGCTTCGACGAGACGTAGTGCTGCGGCGCCCCGCGCGCCTCCCAGATCCCCTGATCGGGTTGCCGCCACACGGCGGTCGCGCACTCCGCCTGGGACTGGACCATCGGCCACAGCCGGCGCGGGAGGCGCTTGCTGCGGCGCGTGTGCAACAGGACGGAGTCGAGCGCGGCGCCGAACACGTCGTTCTGGCGCTGGTCGAATGCCCCGTTGCCGATCCGCACGGGATGCGCAGCGGCGTAGCCGCTCAGCTCCTCGCGCAGCGACTCGGTCAAATCGCGCCGGCCGTCGATCCCGTACATGATCTGCAGCGCGCCGTCCTCGTTTCGCTCGAGGTCGGCGATGAACTGGATGAACTCGTCCGCCTCCCAGTCGAGGTTGAGATAGTGGAGCGCCTGCAGCGTGAACGTGGAGTCGCGGACCCATGTGTAGCGATAGTCCCAGTTGCGCTCCCCGCCCGGGGTCTCGGGTAGCGACGTGGTCAAGGCCGCCACGGTCGCCCCAGTCGGCATGTAGGTCAGGCCCTTGATCGTGATCGCGGAGCGCTGGATCAGCGGGCGGAGCTCGTGATCAGGAATGCGCGCCCTACTCAGCCAATTGCGCCAGAAGCGGGTCGTGGCCTCGAGCTGGGCGTTGGCTTCCGCCATGCTCCCCGGTGCCTTCAGTCCTTCGGCCCAGGACAGCGCGCAGTAGAGCTGCTCGCCCTGGCCAAGGGTGTGCCGCGCCCGCGCGCGGCCCGCCTCGATCCCGAGCAGCAGGTCGGTCGTCAGCCGGATGGTCTGGCCCGCGCCGGTGGCATCGGCGCTGTGGCGGTCGGTCGCTAGCGTCCACTCGGCCGGCGCACGGCCGTAGTCGAACACCGGCTCGCACACGAGCTCGATCTCGACGCTGCCGTCGATGCACTGCACGGTGCGCACGAGCACGTGCTCGGCGTCCTCGTCTGTCGGCGGACGGGTGTGCGGCGTGATCGTGTCCTCACCGTGGCGCGGACCCATGGTCAGAGCGTCGCGGACGATCGCCCACCCCGACGGCGACTTCCACGCCGTGATGAGGGTGTTGGTCCCGGGTTCCCAGGTGCGACCGCTCGGCACGTTGATCCCGAACGGCCCCAGGCGGAACGTGCCGGCACCGCGGTCCAACAGCGCGCCGAACACGCTTGGCGAGTCGAAGCGCGGCACGCACAACCAGTCGATCGCCCCGTCGGGCGCGATCAGCGCACCCGTATGGCAGTCGGACAGGAAACCGTACTCCGCGATCGGCGTGAACGGCGACGGCGCGGCGGCGCTCGGCCCCACCGCGGTCCGTGGCCTTGCTTCGACGGAAGGCCGGTGACCATCGGTGGGTTTGCCCGCCGAGGTGCGTCGACCTCGGACTGCGGTAGCCATGGTCAGTCCTTTCTGCGCTCTCGGGGTACGGACTTGTACGGATGGTCCGCTGAGTCTGGTCAGGGAACATCACCCAATCCGGATGAACGTCTGGAATGTCGCCGTGACGAGTCGCCAGCAGCCAGACCCGCTTTGAGCCCCAGATGTTCACCGGACTACGGATGATCACGGAGCGCCGCGTCGACCCGTCCACGTGCAGGCCGTGGCAATGAGCTCCCGGCCTGCGGTCTCCCGCCCATCCCCCTACGATCGCCCCCGCGCTCGCGCGGTGGACGGACGCGATCCGCGCCGCCGCCGACGGCTCTGGCTCGCTGTAGCGCAGCGCTGGTCCTCGATCCCCTTGGCCTGGAGGCTGTTCGCGATGGCGGGCATCGGTGCGCTGGCGGCGGCCGCGGTCGGCTACGCGGTGTCGAAGAATCCGGCCGCGACCCCCGCGCACCTGGGAGCGACCGCACGGGTGCTGATCATCGCCACTTTCGTCCTCACTGGCGTGTATGCCCAGACGAGCGCGATCCAGGCGCGGATCGGTCTGCTGCTCGTCGCCGCCGGGCTGTGTGCGTCGCTGTGGCTGCTGAACGGGTCGAGCGACCGGTTCCTGTTCAGCGTGGGTGTGCTGTCTACGGGTACGGCCCCGGTAATCGCGGCATACCTCCTGCTGGCGCACCCGACTGGGCGCCTGCGCTCGCGCGGCGAGCAGCGTTTCCTGTGGCTGACGGGCGGGTCCCTGGCGGCGCTCTGGGTTCTCGGCGTGCTCATGACGACTCAGCCACCGCTGACGACACCGCTGCTGCAATGCGGTCCGCACTGCCCGCCGAACGTGTTCTCGCTGGGCTCCGCCCCGGACCTCGTCGGTGTCTTCAGGGCTGCGATGCTGACGGCTTGGATCGCGCTGACCTACGGCACGGCCGTCTTCCTCGCGGCTCGCATGCGTTCCGCCTCGCGGCCGATGCGCCGGTCGTTGACGCCGGTGCTGCTGATCGGTTCCGCGCTCGCGGTCGTTTTGGCTTGCTATCTCGTCCTGGAGGCGGCGGGCGTCCGGCCGACCACCGCGATGGGCGCTGCCTATGTGGGCGTCGCGTTGGCCATCCCGCTGGCGATTCTCGTGGGGTTGAGCACCGAGCGGATGTTCATGGCGGGTGCGCTCGCGGATTTCGTGGGCCAGCTCGCCCGCGACCCCGATGGCGACCCGCAAGTGATCATGGCCGCGGCGCTTCGCGACCCGTCGCTGCGGGTCTGCTACGCCAGAACCGGCCATGGAACCTACATCGACTCCGCGGGCGCGCAGTTGACGGATGTACCTTCAGACCGCGCCGTGACCTGGATAGAACGCGACCACGAGCCGGTGGCAGCGGTCGTTTACAGCGCCGATCTGGCCGATCAAGAGCGCTTCGTCCAGGCAGCCGGGGCGGTCGCGCTCATTCGGATCGAGAAGGCTCAGGTCGAAGCCGATCTCAAGGCCTCCACCACCGATCTCGCCGCCTCTCGCGTTCGGCTGGTCGAGACCGCCCACGCCGAGCGCCGGCGGCTCGAGCGGGATCTCCACGATGGAGTCCAGCAGCGGATGGTCGGGTTGCGGCTCAAGCTCGAGATGGCCGCCGAGGCGCTGAAGGACGACCCAGCAGAAGCACAGCGCGCGCTTGCCTTGGTCGGGCGGCAGATGGACGAGGTACTGGACGAGCTGCGGTCGTTCGCGCGCGGCATCTACCCCTCGCTACTCGCCGAACGCGGCCTGCGCGAGGCGATGAAGGCTGCGGCGCGCAGCTCGCCGATCCCGGTCGAGGTGAGGACGTCCGGCATCGAGCGGTACTCGCAGGAGGTGGAGGTTGCCATCTACTTCTGTTGCCTGGAGGCGATCCAGAACGCCGCCAAGCACGGCGGCCCGAACGCGACGGCCACCATCACGCTCTGGCCGGACGGGCCGAGGTTGCGCTTCGCCGTCGACAATCCCGGACCGGGCTTCGAGCCGCATGAGGTTGGCTCCGGCAGCGGGCTGGTCAACATGCGCGACCGCGTCGAGGCGGTCGGGGGAACGCTGCAGGTCGTCTCCGGCAAGGGCTGCGGGGTTTCGGTACGCGGCAGCGTGCCGGTCGCGTAGCGGTACGAGCGGGGATCTCGGATGCGGGCCTGTGGGGTCCACTCGTGCACGCTTCATTGCCCGCGCTAGGCGTACGGGGCAGTCTGTTTGGACCCACACCCACCGAATCTAGAAGGGAGCGGCCGATGTGTCGCTGGCTCGCCTATAGCGGTTCGCCGATCCTCCTCGAGAGAGCGCTGTACTCGCCGGCGCACTCCCTCATTGACCAAAGCCTGCATTCGAAGCTCGGAGCGGAGGCGACCAACGGGGACGGGTTCGGGATCGGCTGGTACGACGACCAGCCCACTCCGGGCGTGTTTCGCAGCATCGAGCCGGCCTGGAACGACGAGAACCTCCGCGAGCTGTCCGCGCACGTCACCTCGGGCTTGTTCTTCGCGCATATCCGCGCGGCCATCGGATCGGCCGTCCAGCAGACGAACTGCCATCCGTTCCGCCATGGCCGCTGGCTGTTCATGCACAACGGGTTCGTCGCCGACTTCCCGCGCGTCAAGCGCAACCTGGCGATGGCCGTGGACGAGTCGCTCTACCCGGAGATCGCCGGGCAGGCGGATACGGAGCTTCTGTTCTACATCGCGCTGACGTTCGGTCTCGAGGACGATCCCCCGGAGGCGGTCGCGCGGGCCATCGGCCTCGTGGAGGCGGTGGGGCACGCGAAGGGCGTGAAGTACCCGTTCCAGGGAACGATCGCCACGACCAACGGCGAGCGCTTGTGGGCGTTCCGCTATTCGAGCGAAGGCAAGTCGCGATCGCTGTTCTTCACCAGCAGCGTGCCGACCGTGCGCGAGCTCTATCCCGATCTCCCGGTCCTCGAGGAGGTCTCGGACACGACCCGGCTGATCGTCTCGGAGCCGATCGGCGACGCCCCCGGGGCCTGGAACGAGGTTCCGGAGTCCTCGTACGGCGTCGTCGGCGGCGGCGACGATCAGCTGAGCTCGTTCAAGGTCAAGCCGCCGGCGAAGTCGGTGGCGGTGGGTGTCTGACCTGGCCGGGCCTACCCCGGACCGCTCCCGGCATTGACCTCCCCCCCGGGAACCGGCGGGATCAAGATCGACACGACGAGACCGATCAGGCCAATTCCGCCCAGAACGATCATCGCCGCGGCGTAGGAGGTGTTTCCCGACGACGCATCGGCGACGACGATCGTGCCGGCGATCGCCGTCCCCATCGATGAGCCGAGATTGGAGACCGCCCGCGACAGGCCGGAGATCTCGCCCTGCTTCTCCTCGGGGAAGGCGGACTGCACGACGTTGACCGACGGAGTCAGCATCAGGCCGATGCCGAGGCCCATGGTCAAGAGGCCGGGCGCGAATACCCACACGCTCGAAGTGACCTTATAGAGACCGAGCAGGAGGCCGATCCCGACCAGCGTCAGCGCGAATCCGGCCCGGATCAGCGCCCGCTGCGAGCGCTTCCGGGCGAGTCGCTGCTGGGCGAGCGAGGAGGCGAGGATCCCGGCCGTGGCCGCGGTGAAGACCACGCCGGTCTTGATCGCGCTGTAGCCCTTGACCACCTGGAGGAAGACCGACACCACGAAGGTGCTGCCCATCAGCAGCAGCCACTGGATGTTCTGCGTGACCATGGCCAGGTTGGAGACCCGGCTCCGGAACAGGCTGGTGGAGAGCAGCGGCTCCTTGCCGGCTCGCTCCTCGCGGCGGACGTAGAGGAAGAATGCGAGCTGGAGCACGACCCCGAGGGCAAGGAAGACCACAACCAGGGTGGTGCTCACGCCGAACTGAAGGATCCCGAGGACCAGGAAGAGCATGCCGGCGGCGGACAGGAGCGCGCCGAAGGCGTCGAAGCGACGCGTCGAGTCCGCGGGAAGGGGATCCTTCATGCGCCGACAGAGCAGGACGATCATCGCCACGATGGCCGCTTGGAGGAGGAATGAAACCCGCCAGCTGATCGCCGTCGTGATCAGGCCGCCGATCAACGGCCCGGCGGCGGCACCGATTCCGCCCGCCCCGCTGATCACGCCGAACGCCCGCGCGCGCGACTGGACGTCGCTGTAGTACAGCGTGGCCAGGATGTAGATCGGCGGGATCATCAGGGCCGATCCGACTCCCTCGAACGCCGAGTAGCCGACGATCAGCACGCCCAATACTCCGGCCAGCGCGGCGATCACCGCGCCCGCTCCGTACACGGTGAGACCCGCGATCAGGCACCGCTTCCGGCCCCACCGGTCGGTCAACTTGCTGCCCGGGATCATCAGTGCGGCCATGCAGAGCAGGAACAGGGTGATCGCGGTCTGCACGCCGTGGACATCGGTCCCGAGGTCCTTGGCGATGCTGTTGATCGCCACGTTCATGTTGGACCCGGCGAAGCTCGCGACGAACTGAGTAAGCGCCAGCGGCGCCAGCATGCGGCGCACGGCGGCGCGCTCCTGCTGCGCCAGCGCCGTGGCGTCGGTCGGGATCGCGCTCACGGCGCCACGGTTTCAACCCGGGTGGTCGGTCGCATCATCCCGACCGGATGAAGGAGCGCTCAGTCGCCCACTGCGGCCGTCTCGGCGGCGCGCGCCGCCATCTCGTCCGCCGGCGTGCGAAGACCGGCGCCGAGCAGGAACAGCAGCGCCACGGTGCCGGTCCACCCCGTCTGGTGGCTGGCGCCGATGCCGGCGCCGTCGTCGCCGTGGAAGTACTCGTGGAACGGGATCAGATCGTGCCAGTGGGGATCGGTCTGGAACTTCTCGATCCCGCCGTAGACGGGCCGGCGGTCGTCGTCGTCGTTGGTGAACGTCGACGTGAGCCGACGACCGATCTCGGCGGCGATCTCGAGCAGGTTCAGCTCGTTCCCCGACCCGGTTGGACACTCGACCTTCACCCGATCGCCGTAGTAGCGGTGGAGCTGGATCAACGCGCGCAGGATGACCAGGTTCATCGGGAACCACACCGGGCCGCGCCAGTTGGAGTTGCCGCCGAACATGCCGGTGTCGGACTCCGCCGGCAGGTAGTGCACGTTGTACTGCTGGCCCGCCCAATCGAAGACGACCGGCTGGTCTCGGTGCCGGCGGGAGATGGCGCGGATTCCGTGGGGGCCGAGGAACTCCTCCTCATCCA
>DASPPG010000254.1:0-19765 GCA_035625625.1 Solirubrobacteraceae bacterium | reverse complement strand
CTCATCGTCCACCACGACGATCGCGGGACGCCGACGCGGCGTCGGCGAGGAGTCGGTCATAGCGAAAACCATAATCACCGAGAGAGCGCGGCCACCAGCGTCGCGGCGTCGAACGCGCCCTCGTGCACGGCTCCGTCGATGAACAGGGTGGGAGTGCCGAGCACCTGGCCGGACTCGAGGCCGCTGCGATAGTCCCGCTCGACCCGCTCGAGCGCCGCCTCGCCGGCGCGGTCGCGATCGAAGCGGACGGGATCGAGCCCGAGCTCGTCCGCGTAGCGGCGCAGATCGTCGTCCTCGAGCGCCTTCTGTCTGTGGAAGAGCATGTCGTGCATCTCCCAGAAGCGACCCTGGGCCGCCGCAGCCTCCGCCGCCAGTGAGGCCGCCAGCGCGTGCGGATGGATCTCGGTCAATGGAAAGTGCCGGAACGCGAACCGAACCCCCTCCCCCAGCTCCGCCTCGACGCGCTCGATCTCCCGGTACACCCGGCGCGTGTACGGGCACTCGTAATCGCCGTACACGAGGATCACTCTGGCGCCCTTCGGGCCGCGCACATGATCCACCGCTTCCTCCAGCGGCTGGAGCTTCGGCTCGCCTGTCATCTCTCGCCTCCGGTGTCGACGGCAACACAATACGTGAAGACTTCACGTAGAGTATCAGTGTGTGAAGCCTTCAATGATCTCCCTCCGGCTCGCCCAGGCCGCCTACGAGCTCCACACGACCCTCGAACGGACGCTCCACGACACCCTCGTCGAGCTCGACCTGACGCCGCCGCTGGCCGATGCCTTATGGCAGCTGGACCCGGCGTCGGGGCCGCTGTCGCAGCGCCAGCTCGCCGAGCGCCTCAGCTGCGACCCGTCCAACGTCACGTTCTTGGTCAAGCGCCTGGAGCGACGCAGTCTCGTCACCCGCGCGCCCGCGCACGGGGACCGGCGGGTGCGGGCACTCGTACTCACGCCGGCCGGCAGGCGGGCGCGCGACCGCCTAATAGCGACACTCGCCGCGTCTTCGATGTTCAGGCGGCTCACCAGTGCCGAGCGGCGGGAGCTGGTCGAGCTGCTGGCGCGCTGCTTGCGATCCTCCTAATATCAACCTGACCGCCGGCGGTCGCGTCGAGGGCTAGCCGTCCGCTTCGAGGAGGGGCCGCGCGGTGGAGGTCGAGGCGACCCGCGGCACCGATCTCGTGCGCAGCCAGATCGCTGCCGACCCCGGAGCGGCTCGGGTCGGCGGGGTCGCGCTCGTCCATGGCTCCTCGCCGGTCGGCCACAGCGGCACGGTGTTCGGCGACACCCTCATCGACGAGAACGCGACCAGCCACATCGCCTGGGGCAACGCCTATCCGCTGACCGTCCCCGAGCTGCCCGAGGACGAGGAGGCGCAGGCGGCGCTCGGCTTCGACCGGTCCGACGTGCACCAGACGCGATGTCGGCGGACCGGGGGTCGAGGTGGTTGGGGGTCACCGAGGACGGCACCGAGATCCCGGTGATCTCCGACGACGCGTGGGTGATCACCTAGCGGCAGCGGACCGAACTGGTCCGCGATTTGTGCGAGCGTGACTCGCATGACCGCGACACGAACCTACCCCCACGGCGTGCCGAGCTGGGTCGACACCGAGCAGCCCGACCCCGAGGCCGCCCAGGACTTCTACCGCCGGCTGTTCGGTTGGACGTTCGACACCGTCTCGCCGCCGGAGGCTCCGATGTACGCCATCGCCACGCTCGACGGACGCGACGTTGCGGGCCTCGCGACCGCCGAGACCGAAGCGGGCACCTGGAATACATACATCGCCGTCGACGACGCCGACGCCACCGCCGTGCGGGTGACCGCGGCCGGCGGGGAGGTTCTCGTCGGCCCGTTCACTCCCGGCCCGGCCGGGCGCACCGCGTTCTGCCGTGACCCACACGGTGCGACGTTCCGTCTCTGGAAGGCCGGCCGGCGGCTCGGAGCGCAGGCCGTGAACGAGCCCGGGACCTGGAACTTCAGCTACCTCCATACCGACCAGCCCGACGAGATCGGCTTCTACATCGAGGTCTTCGGCTGGGCCGTCGACGATCTCGGCTTCGCCCCGATGGTGCGCTCACCCGGCTACGGCGACCACCTCGAGGCGACGGTGGATCCCGATATCCGCGCCCGCCACCAGGCCGGCGGCGCGCCGCCCGGGTTCGAGGACGCCATCGGCTTCGTCGTCCCACTTGAGCCGGGTATGCGACCGCACTGGCACGTCGCGTTTTCCGTGGCCGACCGGGACGCCACGGTCGACTCCGCCAAGCGCCTCGGCGCCGAGGTGCTGGGCGCCGAGGACACCCAGTGGACGCGGACGACTCTGATTCGGGACCCACAGGGCGCGGTGTTCACCGCGAGCCAGTTCACGCCGCAGGCGTAGCGACTCGCGCCCGGCCGCGCGAGGAGTCTCTTCGATCTGGTGGCCCGCCCGCCGGGCTGGGTGCCTCCGGCGGTCCGCGATCCGGGGGGCCGTGGCCGGAGCGCGGCGCAAGCGCCCGACGGCGGCCCCTGGTCATCGAACCTCCCCGACCAAGCACCTGGTGGGTGCTTACGCGCCCTTCGCCTGCCCGGTCCACACGGATTCCGCCTGGCCGGTCCACACGGATTCCGGGCGTTGGCTCTAACCCCACCGACCGAGCGCGCCGCCCCGGCCGTCGCCACCCTGCAAAACGTGACAAACCGCCCTTCCCGGCGGGTCCCCCGGCCAGATAAGCATCGTAGCCATGCTTATGTCGCCAAGCCCGGTGGCTCGGGATGGGGTTTGCTGCGATTTACATGGCGACGCAGCGATGCCCAGGAGCGTCCAAGAAGGGGAACGTAGCCTCGCCGCGCCGGACCCGGTCTACCCGATGCCGTGCTCTAGCCGAGCGAGTGCGCGCTTGCCCTGCGCGCGCATGTTGCGGGCGATCCGTCGATTCCCGACGCCGGCCAGCGCCTGGCGATGGACGTAGACGATGAGCGCCCGGTGGAGCCCGATGAGCGCGTTGGCCACCACCCAGGCCTCGACGTCGTCAGTCGCGATCCCTCGCTCCTCGGCGATGAAGGCCGCCAGCGTCTCGGTGTAGCTCTCGAGGATCTCTCGCTCGCGCGCGATTAGCGCGGGGCTGCCGGTGATCACGCGCGCCGCCGCGCGCATGCCCTCGTTGGCGCCTGGATCGTCGGACGCGAGGAACCCTCGCGGTTGGAGCGCGAAGCGCCCAAATGCCTGCACGATCGATTCTCCCGGCTCGCGCTCGCGGATCGCACTCAGGAGCTCCTGTTCGAACGCCTGCATCCGGTGGAAGACGAGGTCCTCCTTGGTCGCGAAGTAGTTGAACACCGTCGCCTCCGAGACCTCCGCCGCGGCGGCGATCTCTGCCACCGGGACCTGGTCGAACCCCCGCTCGGCGAACAGCCGCCAGGCGGTCTCGGCGATCAGCTGGCGCGTGCGCTGCTTCTTGCGCTCGCGGAGTCCGAGCTGAGTGGCCATGACCCGCATGGTAACGGGAAGATTTGACACGAACTAATTTTAGTGTGACACTAAATTTTGTTCGACCCTATAAGTCTGAGTTCGGATGAGGAGGTCCAAGATGACCACCGACGTGGACGAACCTGTCGTCCAGCGCAATGCGTTGATGCTCGCTTTCGGCGGGCTGCTGGTGGCGATGTTCATCGCCGCGCTCGATCAGACGATCATGTCCACGGCCCTACCGACGATCGCCGGCCAGCTCGGCGGCCTCAGCGACCTGCCGTGGGTCGTCACCGTGTACGTGCTCGGGGCGGCGGCGACGACGACCCTCTGGGGCAAGGCGTCCGACCTGTACGGGCGCAAAGGATTGCTGCGCGCAGCCATCGTCATCTTCATCGGCTTCTCGGCCCCGTCCGGGGCCGCTCAGAGCATCGGCGAGCTGATCGCGTTCAGGGCGCTCCAGGGCATCGGTGCCGGGGGCGTGATGACGCTGGCGATGGCGACGGTCGGCGACCTCGTCTCGCCGCGCGAGCGGGGTCGCTACCAGGGCTACATCCAGCTGACGTTCCTGCTCGCCAGCCTGGTCGGGCCGCTGCCGGGCGGCTTGTTCGTGGACCACCTCTCATGGCGCTGGGCGTTCTATGTCGACGTGCCGCTCGGCTTGCTCGCCCTCGCGGTGCTGAGGCTCCACCTGCCCGCGTCGCCCCGCCGAGCCGCGGCGCGCGCGGATTACGTAGGCGCCGGCCTCCTCGCCGCCACCGTCGTTGCCGTGCTACTGATTGCCACCTGGGGCGGCAGCCGGTACGCATGGGGCTCGGCGGAGATCCTCGGCCTGATCGTCAGCGCTGTGCTCCTGCTCGCGGCCTTTGTGTGGCGCGAGCGCCGAGCGGCCGAACCCGTGCTGCCGCTCCGCCTGTTTCGTGACCGGGTGTTCGTCACCGTGAGCGGCACGCTCTTCATCGCCACCGTGTCACTGTTCGCCGCGATCGTGTTCCTGCCGGTGTTCCTGCAGCTGGTCACCGGGGCGAGCGCCACCGAGTCCGGTCTGCTGATGCTTCCGCTGCTGCTGGCCAGCGCCCTCAGCACGACCGCCGCCGGGCTGGTGATGGCCCGGACCGGTCGCTACAAGGTGTTTCCGGTGGCCGGCCTGGCTGCGATGAGCGCCGGGCTTCTGCTGTTCTCGACACTCGGCGCGACCAGCTCGCGCCTGAGCGCGGCCGCGTTCATGGCCGTCTTCGGGATCGGCTTCGGAATGGTCACCCAGATCCTCGTGGTGGCGATCCAGAACGCCGTGGAGCCACACGAGATCGGCACCGCCACCGCGGCGGCGAACCTGTTCCGAGCCCTCGGCGGCTCCATCGGCGTCGCGGTGTTCGGCGTGATCCTCACCGGCGGCCTGCGCCACTGGCTGCCGATCGAGCTCGGTGGCCGTATCCCGCATGGCGTGAGCGCCACCGGGATCCAGAGCACCCCAGGCCACATTCACGCGTTGCCCGCCCCCGTCCAGCACGCGATCGCGTACGCCGTCGGCAACTCACTGCAAGACGTGTTCCTAGTTGCCGCTCCAGTCGCACTCGTCGGCTCCTTGGTCGTGCTTAGTTTGCGAGAGCAGCCGTTGCGCGGTCGCTCAGCCGGCCCTGCAGGAGCACGAACCGATGCGACACCCCAACGAAAGGAGGACCCGGCATGCCAGTCATCCCCGCTGACGCCCTCGAAGGCGTGAACCTCTACGGAGCCGACCACGGCGCGATGATCTCGCTGATCTTCGACAACAGCGAGCCCGGCCACGCCCGCGCCTGCACCGCCACCCCTACGACGAGACCTGGGTGGTGGAGGCAGGGACCCTCACCTTCCAGCTCGGCGAGGAGCGCTTCCGTGTCCGGGCGGGCGACGTGGTGATCGCGCCACCGGGCGCCACATAAGTTCACCAACGACGGTCCTGGGCGCTCCAAGATGGTTTGCATCCACGCCAGCCCCACCTTCCGGACCGAATGGCTGGAGTGATCCGCGCGCCCCGCGCGCGTCACTCCGCGTCGGCGAGCAGGTCGGCCAGCGTCGCGCCGCTCTGCACCGACTCGGGACGCTCGGCGACGATGTCCGATCCCCGGCGGGCATACTCGTCGCGGCGCTTGATCAACAACCACTGGGGCTTCTCGCCACCGCGCGTGCGCTGCAGGGCGAAGCCGCCGTGGAGCTTCTCGCCGTGGAGCACGAACACGGCATGGCCGCGCTCGAGCGCCTCCGGCCACGGCACGCGCCCGCCCTGCTCGTAGCCGCCCCGGTCCCAGATGATCACGGCGCCACCGGAGGTCGGCCCCTCAAAGTCGTTATGGGCCAGGCCGTGGTCCTCCACCTGCACCGCAAAGCGCTTGACCGTCGGGTCCAGCGAGGGACCCTTTGGCACGGCCCAAGAGCGCATCACCCCGTCCACCTCGAGCCGGACGTCGAAGTGATGCGCGGTCGCCTGGTGCTCCTGGACGACGAACACGCCGGCCGGCACACCGCGGATCGCGAACTGTTCGTGCCCCTCCATCTTCACGGCGCGCTCGGTGACCGTCTCGACCCGGTCCAGCGACCGCAGCCACGACACGAGCTCCGCCACCCCGCCGCCATCGCCCTCGGCGTGCACGCACAACGTCCCGTCCTCCATTAGGCGAACCCAGCCCAGCACGCCCAGTCCGCGCGCCCGATCCAGCACCTCCCCGCGTAGCGCCGGGTCGGACACCTCGCCGACGACCGTGATCCGCCTGGCGGTCGCGTCGCTCACCTGATCCATTCTCGCGCGCACGTCCGCCCGGCCGTGATCGGATGGTCGCCGCCTCTCAGCGCAGAAACCGTTGACGCCTGACGCAGGTCGTCTTGACCACCCGGCGCGACCGGGCAATATGTCTGCCCGCCGCGAGGAACGAGGGAGAGGAGTCGTCATGCAGCCGTCCAAGAAGCTGCTTGCGCTGTTGGTCGCCGGCCTGGCACTGGCCGGTGCCACCACCGCCGTGGCCGCCGCCACCGCGGGCAGCGCCAAGCCGAACAAGCTGACCGGTTACCCCAGCAAGATCAACCGGATCGACCTGAGTGGCTATCAGATCGAGACGAGCTACCCGCTGGGTAAGCTCGACGCCGGCAGCACTCACCTGCAGACGTACTCCGGCGACCAGGTTACGGCCAAGGCGGTCGCCAGCCCCTACGTCGGCTCGGCTGTGGTCACCTACAAGTACGTCGCGCTGCCGGTGACCCACAACATCCTGCTGCTCGTGTGGCTCGAGGGTGGGTTCAAACACAACTCGTTCGTGTACAACCTGAACGACCACATCTCGTCCGTGATCACGTGGGACAAGCCCGGCGATCCGAGCCTCGGATCAGTCACGATCGTCAAGAAGGGTCCGCACCCCATCCCCTAGCCGGATGGAGCGCCGCCGCTTCGGGCGCACCGGCTGGGAGGTCCCGGTCGTCGGTCTGGGTACCTGGCAGACGTTCGACCTGAGCCCGGGCGAGGAGCGGATTGCGAGCGGCGTGGTCGACGCCGTATGGGAGGCCGGAACGCGGTTCTTCGACTCCTCGCCGATGTACGGACGAGCCGAGGCGGTACTGGGTCGCGCGCTCGGCGACCGGCGCGGAGAGGCGATCGTCGCGACCAAGATCTGGACAGCTCGGCGGCCGAGGCGAGCCGTCAGTTCGCGGATCAGCTCGAGTTCTTCGGCGGCCGTGTCGACCTCGAGCAGATCCACAACCTGGTCGATTGGCGCCGGCATTTGGAGTGGCTCGAGGAGGAGCGGGACGCGGGCAGGATCGGGTTTATCGGCGCGAACCATTACGCCGCGAGCGCGTTCAAGGAACTCGAGGAGGTCATGCGCACCGGCCGGATCGACGCGATCCAGGTGCCGTACAACCGCGTCGAGAATGAGGCCGCGCGGCGCATCCTCCCGCTCGCGGCCGAGCTCGATCTCGGGGTGATTGCGATGCGGCCGCTGGGCGGTGGGTCGCTGACCAGGCGGTTCAACCCCACCGAGCTGTTGAAATGGACGCTCGCGGATGAGCGGATCCACGTGGCGATTCCCGCCACCTCCTCAGTTGCGCACGCGCGAGCTAATGCCGCGGCCGGCTCAGCTGAGCACTGACCCGCCGTCCGGTGTCAGCGTCTGCCCGGTCACGGCCGCGGCACCGTCGGAGGCGAGGAACGCGACCACGGCGGCGGTGTCCTCCGGCACCAGCGAACGCGGCAAGGCCTGGCGCACGAGGACCTCTTCGAATGCCTATTCGGGCAGGTCCGCTTCCGTGAACCGAGTCCGCGTCAACGCCGGGGCGACGCAGTTGACCGTGATCCCGTGCGAGCCGAGTGGCTTGGCCAGCGCCCGGGCGAGTCCCACCAGGCTCGCCTTGCTGACCACGTAGGGCAGGAAATCCGGGGCCGGAGGTCGCCACACGGTATTCGACGCGATGAACACGATCCGGCCGAAGCCACGTTCGATCATGGCCGGCGTCAGCTCCTGGCACAGCCACAGCGCCGACTCGACGTTGACGGCCTGCACTCGCCTCCAGGTGGCGGCGTCGAGATCGCCCGCTCCGCCCGTGACGACCGCCGTTCGCTTCATGAGAGCGTGAAAGGATACGAAGCTGTCACATCGCCGGGCCCTCGCGGGTCATGTCCTAAGGAGCCGCCGTCAGGCGCCGCCGACAAGTCGACTCCGAACCCGACTCAACGGAGGAATCTCGTGACCCCCGATGGACAAGAATTGCTGGCGCGGGAGTTCGAGGCGCAGCGGCCGCGCCTGCGGGCGGTGGCCTACCGGATGCTCGGCTCGCTGAGCGAGGCTGAGGACGCGGTCCAGGATGCATGGCTGCGCCTGAGCCGCACCGACGCCAGTGAGGTCGAGAACCTGGCCGGCTGGTTGACGACGGTCGTCGCGCGCGTCGCGCTGAACATGCTGCGCTCACGCAAGACGCGGCGCGAGGAGTCGCTGGATGTCCACGTCCCCGACCCGATCATCGACCCGGCCGACGGGACCGACCCGGAGCATGAGGCGTTGCTGGCCGACTCGGTCGGGCTCGCGCTGCTCGTCGTGCTCGAGACGCTGGCTCCGGCCGAACGCCTCGCTTTCGTCCTGCACGACATGTTTGCGGTGCCGTTCGACGAGATCGCGCCGATCGTTGAGCGCTCGCCCGAGGCGACGCGCCAGCTGGCCAGCCGCGCCCGGCGACGCGTGCAGGGCACCGCGCCGACGCCCGACGCCGATCTGAACGCCCAGTGGGAGGTGGTCGACGCGTTCCTGGCCGCCGCGCGCAACGGCGACTTCGACGCGCTGGTCGCCGTGCTCGACCCCGACGTGCAGCTCAGAGCCGACGCGGGAGTAACCGGCCTGTCCCGCTACACACGCGGCGCCGAGACCGTCGCCGGCCAGGCGCTCATGTTCTCGCAGCTCGATCTGACCATGCGCCGCGCGCTCATCAACGGCGCCGCCGGCATCGTCTCGCTTCGGAACGGCCGGCCGTTCTCGGTCGGCGCCATGACCGTCCGGGGCGGCCGCATCGTCGAGATCGACATCCTCGCCGATCCGGAGCGACTGGCCGAGCTCGACCTGACCGTGCTCGACGGCTGACTCTCAGCACGACGCCGCAAGACGTGGCCTCTCCGCACGGCGCGCACTGTTACACATCCGTTCTGCGCGTGCGCCGGTTCCCCATCATGGGACGCAACTCCGTCCGCGACGCCGGGTTAATACAGGAGCGACCGTACCGTCCCGGTACGGTGCCGGGGAGGTCACCCCTCGACCGACGGGCAAAGGGTGACCATCTCGGGTCGCATGTTCGGACCGCGACGCGCCCACGCCGTCGTCCTGCTGTGGCGCCGACTCCCATGGCAGAGGCGCTTTCACCCCACCGCCGCCACCAGGACCGATCGCTCCGGGGCCTATTCGATCACGGTTCTCCTCGACGGTAACCGCTGGTGGTATGTGACCTCGCGGGGCTTCCGCAGCCGCACCGTCCATCAGCGAGTCGCAGCCCTGACTGCACTTACGAGCTCGGGGACGAGAGTGGCGCCCGGTGACCAGGTGAGCTTCACCGGCAACGTCGCCCCGTCATATGCGGGCCGGCAGATAGTGCTAGACGAGCTCGAGCCGACGGGCTGGCAGCCGGTGGCGCAGGGGACCCTCGACAGCGAGTCCGCCTTCTCCATCGATTATTCGTTCACCACCGACGGCACCTATCAGCTGCGCGCATACTTGCGATGGGGAGCGCACAACATCAACTCCTACTCCACGCCGGTCACCGTGGCAGTGAATGAGATTTTCAAGATCCAGCATGTCGTGATCATCATGCAGGAGAACCGGTCCTTCGACCAGTACTTCGGGACCTACCCGGGCGCCGATGGTATCCCTGGTCTCGCCGGCAACCCCGGCACCGTTCCCTGCGTTCCCGACCCGGTCAACGGCGGGTGCGTCAAGCCGTTCCACGACACCAGCGACAGGAACTACGGTGGACCGCACGGCGCCTCAAACGCCACCGCCGACATGGACTGCACCGATCCACCCGCGCGTACGGGGTGCAAGATGGACGGCTTCGTCGGACAGGCCGAGCACGGAGCGAGCTGCACCAGCACCGACCCGAACTGCAGCCCGTGCACGACCGGCAGCACATCCCAGTGCATCGACGTAATGGGGTACCACGACGCCGGCGAGATTCCCAACTACTGGGACTACGCCGAGAGCTTCGTGCTCCAGGACAACATGTACGAGCCGAACGCGTCGTGGAGCCTGCCCTCCCACCTGTACATGGTCTCCGAGTGGTCGGCGCACTGCACCAATCCGGACAACCCCTACTCCTGCACCAACGCGCTGCAGAGCCCCAACTCCGCAGACGGCCAGGTCTACGCGTGGACGGACCTGACCTGGCTCTTGCACGCCGAGAACGTGAGCTGGGCCTACTACGTATTCCAAGGAACAGAGCCCGACTGTGATGACAACTCGGCGATGACCTGCGCACCGGTGCAGCAAGCGCCGAAGACACCCAGCATCTGGAACCCGTTGCCCTCGTTCACCGACGTCGCGCAGGACGGCCAGCTCGGCAACATCCAGTCGCTATCGAACTTCTTCACCGCGGCCAAGGCCGGGACCCTTCCCGCCGTGTCGTGGATCGATCCGAACGGGACAGTGTCGGAGCACCCGCCCGCGCTCGTCAGCGCCGGCCAGACGTACGTCACCGGGCTGGTCAACGCGATCATGGAGAGCCCGGATTGGGACAGCACCGCGATCTTCCTGGCCTGGGATGACTGGGGCGGCTTCTATGACCAGGTCGTGCCGCCTGCGGTCGACGAAAACGGCTTCGGCCTGCGGGTGCCGGGGATCGTCATCAGCCCCTACGCGAAGCAGGGCTTCATCGATCACCAGACGCTCAGCTTCGACGCCTACACCAAGTTCATCGAGGACGACTTCCTGGGCGGCCAGCGCCTCGGCCCCGCGACGGATGGGCGTCCGGACCCGCGGCCTGAGGTGCGCGAGGACGATTCGATCCTCGGCGACCTCGCCTCCGACTTCAACTTCGACCAGCCGCCACGGCAGCCGATGATCCTGCCGGTTTGTCCGGCCACCGACCTCACGCCGAAGCCGAACCGCTAACCGCCGGCGGAAGCGGCGGAGCAGGACGTTGCCGCCGGCGCTGATGTGAACAGCTTGAAGTAGTCGGTGGACGGCTTGGCCGGGTCGATGCGCCAGTTGATGCCGAGACCGTTCAGCTCACCTTGCAACTGGCCGAAGCACGCCGCGTAGGCGTCCAGGGTGCCTCGCAGGCGCGCCAGCTCCCCTTCGCTCGGGACGCTCTGAAGCGACCAGTTGATACGCGCAAGCGAACGCGACACCGATCGGGCGACACCTGTCGCGCGCCCCGCGACCTTGCCGACCTCGGCCCGCTCGCTCGCGGCACCCTGTTCGTCGGCGCTCAGGCGCTGCTGCAGGCTTGTCACTTCGGACTGAAGCGCCGCGACGTGTGAGCGCTCATGTGAGGCCTGGATCAGCCCGTCGACCCCGAGCGCGCCGGCAGTTAGCGCCACCATCAGCAGCACTCCGCCCACGAAACGAGAACCGGTATGCGGAGTCCGGGGTCGCTGGCGAGTACCGCCCTGGAGGCGCACCGGCGGTCGCGCGCCGCGCGACGACGCTCGCCATCGCACCGTCTCGGCGGACACCAGATCGGTCCCGGCGCGGCTTGCCTTCATGTCCCTCATCCTCTTCACCGTCCGTGGCGAGTCCTCATGTACGCGTGCCGGCTGACGGCCGGTCGATCCAATAACGGTTCACGACCGGCTGCGCTCGCGTACGCCCCGCCAAGCCGGGCGTTCAACCCTCCCGCCGATCGCGCTCGCCGGGACCTGACCTGCCGCGAGCCCGCCCAGAACCCCCGGCTGACTCACCCTTCACAGCCCTGAACCCGAAGGGTTAACGTTCTCAATGACTACAGCTGCGGGCAGGCGGCCGCGCCCGTGCTGGAGCGGATGATCAACTCGGCCGGGATCATCTCCTGGACCGTGGCCAGCCGGCCGGCCTCGATCCCGGCCTGGAGCAGCTCGGCGCCACGCCGGCCGATCTCCGTGAAGTTCTGCCGGATCGTCGTCAGGGGCGGGTTGAAGAATTCCCCCTCGGGCGCGCCGCCGAAGCCGACGACGCTGACCTCGTCCGGCACTTGCCGGCGCGCCTCGAACAGCGCGTACAAGACGCCCAGCGCCATCTGATCCGTGGCCACGAAGATCGCTGTGACGTCACCGCGCACAGCGAGCGTGCGCCCCAGCACGTAGCCTCCCTCCGGGCTTCCGTCGCCGATCATCGCGCCGGGGACGTCGGCGCCGGTCGCCAGGAGCGCGTCGCGCCACCCGGCCAGACGGGAGCGCGGCTCGGGTCCGTCCGCCGGTCCGGCGATGTGGAACACGCTCTGATGACTCAGCTCGAGCAGGTGCCGCGTCGCCGCGGCGCCGCCCTCATAGTGGTCACTCGTGACCGCGGACAGGACGTCCTGCTTTGGGGCTTCGAGCGCGACCAGCGGGATCTCCCCCGCGACCCGGGACAACATCTCGATCGCGCCGCAACGCGGAGCGAGCACGAGGAGTCCATCGACCGCGAGCCCTCGCAGCGTCTCCACCGCGCCCACCAACGCCTCGCGGCTCGGCACGCGCGGACTGACGATGCACACGCAGTAGTCGCTCTCGCGCGTGGCCTGCTGGATGCCGGCCAGCAACGCCGCTCTGCCATACGGACCGGGGTCGAGGCACAGCACCCCGATCGTCTTCGACGGGGAGCTTCGCGGGGACCGCATGACCGGTTCCAGCTGATTCTTCAGCGTGCGCGACGAGAGCAGATACATATCGGAGAGACCGTCGCGGCGGACGCCGTCCTCGAGACTAGACTGGCGCCGCCCCGCGCAGGTATGTTTTGGTGCGATGCAAAACATATATCGAGTGTCAAGCGCATCCGTGATCCCGAAGCGTGCGGGACACAACGACATCCGGCGCAACAACCTCGAGCTCGTTCTGCGTCACCTGTCCGCGGTCGGAGCCGACTCACGCGCCGGCATCGCAAGCCGGGCCGGGCTGACCCGCGCCACCGTCTCGCGGCTCGTCGCTGAGTTGATCGACCTCGGCCTCGTCCGCGAGAGTGGCCAGGATCGCGACGGCCGCGCGGGCCGTCCCGGCACCGTCCTCGAGCTTGGGGACGGCGTCCTCGCGATCGGGATGGAGATCAATGTCGACTATCTCTCGGTCCTAGTCATCGATCTCGCCGGGCGCGAGGTCCTGCGCGAGCGCGGCGTATTCGATGCCGCCGTCGGCCCCGAAGCCTGTCTCACCGCCCTGGCCGAGCTCTACCGCCGCACGCGCCGCCGCCTCGCGGCCCGCCGCGACCGACCGACGCCGGTCGTCGCCGGGGTAACGGTCGCCGTGCCTGGACTAGTTGACGTGGCCGCCGGCGTGGTGGCCGAGGCCCCAAACCTGCGTTGGCGAGACTTCGCGGTCGCCGAGCCACTTCGCCAGATGCTGCGGCCCGGCGGGGTGGGCGGGGTTCCAATCCACGTGGGCAACGACGCGAACCTCGCCGCGATCGCCGAGTATCGGTCCGGCGCCTGGGCCGGCACCCCGAACCTGGTCTACGTCACGGGCGAGGTCGGGATCGGCGGCGGCATCATCGTCGGCGGTCAGCCGCTGCTCGGCACCCGCGGCTACGGCGGCGAGGTGGGCCACATGAACGTGATGCCGGACGGGCCGCTGTGCGGGTGCGGCCGGCGGGGGTGCTGGGAGGCGTGCGTCGGGTTGAACGCGCTGCTGCAGTCGGCGCGCCATCGCCCGCGAGGTGACGTTCCGCCCGAGCGTAAGATCGAACCGATCGTCGAGCGGGCGCGCGCCGGGGACGAGCGAACGCTGGCGGTCCTGACCGATCTGGGCCATTGGGTCGGGGTGGGAGCGGCCAACCTGGCCAACTTGTTCGACCCGCAGGTGATCATCCTTGGCGGCTACTTCGCGCACCTTGGGGAGTGGATCCTGCCGGTCGCCCAGGAGGCGCTCGAGGCGGGGACGCTCGCCCGCAGCGGCGAGAGCCTCCACCTCGCCACCTCGACGCTCGGCTTCACCGCCGCGGCCCAAGGCGGGGCGCTCCATGCGATCGAGCGCGTGATGTCCGATCCGACGACGCTGCTCGCGCTGACCTGAACGCGCCGAGATGACCATGCCCATCCCCGTCGCCGTCGTCACCATTGACCCCCTCCCCACCGTCGTCATCGCCGAGACGACCTCGTGGGAGCAGTTCCCGTCCGTATGGCCGAAGCTCCTCGACGAGGTGTACGCGTTCGTCCGCGGCTGCCGCGACTTGGCCGCGGTCGACGGCGCGACCCCTCAGTGGCAGAACGTCATGCTCTACCGCGACCAGCGCCCCGCCGTCGAGGTCGGCGTTCTGGCACCCGGACCCTTCACGCCCGCCGGGCACGTGATCGCGTCAGAGCTCCCGGGGGGCAAGGTGGCCACGGCGATACACCGCGGGGATTACGCCCGGTTGGGCGACACTCACGCCGCGGTGCATGCCTCCGTGGAGTCCCAGGGCCTCGAGCCCGCCGGACCGATCTGGGAGATCTATCGGCACTGGCGTCCCGATCCGGACGACCTCGAGACCGAGATCTATCACCTGCTCCGCTGATCGCAATCAGAGAGTCAGCTCTCAAACTATGTGATCAGGATCGGCCCGCGCGTCAGCGCCCACCCCCTCCGAAGAACGGACCGACCGGACAGGCATTGGGCATATCCCCGCTGTTGAAGTCCTGGATTGCCTCCGCCGTGGTGAAGGTCGGGACGGGGAAGACGATGCGCAGGAGGGACCCGAATTCGGCGGCAGCGCTTCCGCCGAAATGGTCGAACGTGCCAGGTATGAAGTTGCCTCCCTCCTGCCACGTGCACGTCCCGTTGTCGGTCCCCGTTGTGAAGAACGGGTAGAACCGCCCGCCGTCGGGCGGATCCACGCAGTTCGCCCCGGTGTTCAGGTCGCAGAACGGTGGATTGAACTGCGCGACCGAGCTCTCGATCGCCGGCAGGTCAGTCTCGAAAGCGATCGTCGAGACATCGCGATGTTGTAGCTGTGAGCGGTCCAGGTGTTCCCGCGCGGGTTCGCTGTGGCGTACTCGGGATGGAAGGCGTACGGCGCCTCGTGACACGCGCTCGAGCTCGGGGTGAACAAGACGTGGCGGAATCCCGTTTGGGATCGACGCGCTCATCGACCCGCTCTGGCCCGTGGTGAGGTTGAACAGGTTGACCTGGAATCCCGCCGGCGCGTCGTGCATGTGGGTGAGGATCCGGTCTCCCGGATTCATCAGCACGTCCTCGGACAGGTTGGGGTTGATCGCGGTGAACACGGGGTCGGTGAGGGTCCCGCTGAACAGTGGGTTGGCCGGCGCCTGGGAGCGCCCGCTCTTGGTGATATAGGCCCAGTTGACCGGCTCGGGGCCCCCGAGCACGTAGTTGTTGCAGGCGGCCGTGTTCTCGGTCCCCATCGATCCCGGGGCACCGTGGTTCTGGTGGAGCGTACGGCTGTCGATCGTAATCGCCGCGCAGTACTGCGTGGCCGTGCAGCCGAAACCCTCGAACTGCGGCACGTAGCCCGCCCGTAGAACTGAAGCTCCATGAACGCGTTGCCGGGATGCTTGCCGATGTAATTCCGGGCCTTGGGATTTGACCCGACGAGGTTGTTCGGGCCGGAGTCCGGGACGCACGTCTTCGTCTACCCCGGGGCAGACTCGGTGTCGCACATCGTCATTCCGAACCAGAACGTCGGATGTAGCTCGAACCCCCACGTCGTACCGCCCACCCCGGTGGCGTTCGGCTCGACGGTCGGATCCTTCGACAACGTCACGACATAGGTCATGTCGTTGCCCGAGCCCGGCACGCTCGACTTGAACTCGAGGGACGGCTCATCGTGGCCAACGTTGTAGCCGTCCAGACCGCCCCTTGGATCCGCGCACAGAGAGACGCGAGTGGCGCACACCGCGCGGCCAAGGCCAAGCTTGCCCACGGCGGGGAGGCCCAGCGCCGCACCGGCGAGGACGAAGTAGATCGCGAAGGCCAGGCGCTGGCCACCGCAATTGTGGTGGCACGACAACGCTGCATCGACCCACCTTTCGGTTGTCGTGCGCCACCACCCCAAGCCGCGCAAGCGGATCCGCCCCAGTGCGGAGCTTCCCGCGCGTTGCCGTGCTTATGGTCCGGCTATCGCGTGTTCCTCATCTCCGAGGAGCCGTGGCAGGACCCTAACGCCTCGCAGGGTGGTCGGATATCAAATCTCGACCCGAGCTTCAGCGCCGCAGCCCCACCAGACACGCCCAGTGGTCGGGGTCCCGCCGAGCCTCGAACCCGAGCCGGCGCAGGTCCGCCCGGCACTCCTCGACTCCGTAGTCGCCGTGCAGCTCGACCTTCAGGCAACGCACCTCCTCCGCCCACCCGCTGCCGTCTCGAAGCAGCTCGCGCTCGGCGCCCTCGACATCGATCTTCAAATAGTCGACCGGCCCGCCGTGCTCGCGCACCAATCCGGCGAGTGACACGGCGCGAACCCGCGTCCCCTCCTCCGCGCCGGTCACCTGGTAGTTCGACGTTCCGCCCGCCCAGCCGCGGTACCGGACCTCGCCGTCGCTCGCCCAGACGGCGGCGTGGATGACCTGGCAGCGATCGCCCCAGGCCGCGACGTTCAGGCGCGCCAGCGCGACGTTGTCCTCATCGAGCTCCACCCCGAGGACCCGCGCGCGCGGGTAAAGATGCGCGAAGTGCGCCATCGTCAGGCCGATGTTGGCCCCGAGGTCCCAGATCGTGCTGGGCGCCCCGAGCTCGGCGGGCGGCAGGTGGTACTGGCGCGCGAACGTGCCCCATACCGTCCCTATATCGGACGTGCCGGGCCGCACCAGCACCTCGCGTCCCCCCAGCGGGCGCAGCCGCAGCCGTGCGAGCGCCGGCACCGCCGTGCTCGGTTCGTCGGCCGGCGCGCGCGCCAGCCGCGCGAACGTGCGCAGACTCCGCCGATCCGAGGTGACGCGCGCCCCCACGTAGGTCAGCCGCAGTGCGTCCTGGACGGGCGCCGGCAGCGCCGCCAGCCTTCCGAGGCGCCGCCGCCAGGCGCCGCCGAAAATACGTCTACCCCGCCCAGGCACCCGGCCTACGGTACGCCCAGCTCGGCCTTCTTCGCCTCGACGTCGATCCCCTGCAGCCGGGCCAGGTTCTCACCCAGGATCTTGCGCTTGGCCTGCTCGGTCAGCTGCGGATAGCCGCGCTCCTCGACGATGTCACGCGGCAGCTCGAAGTTCCAGAACTCCTCGAGCGCCCACTGCGGATGCCAGATCGGCGTCTCGCCGCCGTAGATGATCTTGTCCTCGCCGCACCACCACATCATCTTGCCGAGCGTCTCCGCGAACACGCGCGGCTGGCGGGCGATGAAGTTCACGGTCGCCGCGATCGAGGCGTACAGGTTGGGGTACCGCACGATCTGCCACAGCACCTCGTCCAGCCACGGCAGGCCGACGTGGAAGATGATGAAGTTCAGATCGGGGAAGTTCGCGGCCGCGCCGTCCATGTCGAACGTGCGGGTGTGCTCGATCGGCTGCGGCCCGAGCGGCACCCCCTTGTGGACTCCGATCACGCTGATCCCGAGCTCCTGAGCGAGCTCGAACACCGGGTAGGCGACGCGCGGGTCGTCCATCCGCCACGGGAACGGCTGGCCGTAGTCGTACCGGACGTTGTACAGCTTGAGGCCGCGCGCACCGTGGTCCTCGACCTGGCGCCGGAGCAGGTCGAGCGCCTTCTTGCCCTCAAGCGGGTTGATTGACGCCCAGAACACGGCCCGGTCGGGGTGCTTGGCCGCCATCTCGGCGCACTTCTCCCACGCCGAGAGCCCATCCTGGAACAGGTCGGTGAGCGGGAGCGGCTGGGCCACGATCATGTCGGTGTCGGAGCCCTCGATGATCATCTCGTAGATCTCATCCACGCTCCACTCACGCATGAACTGCTCGCGGGAGAGGATCTGCTCGCCTTCGCGGGTGAGCAGCTGATGGAAGGCGTACAGGTGTTCGTCGAACAACTGGCCGGGCGAGCCGAGCGCGTTGGCCGGATCGAAGTTGAAAATGTGGCAGACGCAGTCGAACACGAACGCCGACACCTTGCGCTCGCGCTGGGATGCGGCGACCGTCTCCGTGGTGGCCATGAGATCAGGCTCCTTTCTCCTGGGCGATCCGCGCCTCGCGGTAGGGAATTAGTTGCTCCAGCGGCAGCGCGAGCTTCTCGCGTGCCGACTCCGACAGACGGTCCTGCGTCCATACGGGGTCCCACACCACCCGCACGTCAACGCTCTCGATCCCGTCAAGCGCCTCCAACCGCTCCGGGATCGCGGTGGACATGCTGGCCACGAACGGGCACCAGCCGGTCGTCAGGACCAGGTCGACCTCGACGTGGCCACCGGCGACGCGCACGTCCTCGACGACCCCCATGTCGACGATGCTGATGCCGCGGTCGGCGCAGCAAGGGTCATACACGTCCCGCAGCGCACCGCGGACGGTGTCGACGGAGACGCTCATCGCGCTCGCTCGTACTCAATCGCGATCCGGAACCCGGTGGTGGCCGTCGGCCGGTCGGGATCGGCCGACAGCCTCCGCGCACAGCGGACGCCCCAGCTGGTGTCGAGATAGGACCCGCCGCGGATGATGCGCCAGCCGTCCTCGTCGGGCGGGTCTCCGACCCACTCCCACACGTTGCCGGCCAGCTGCTCGGCGCCGCCCGCCGCCGCTCCGCCGGGGTGAGCGTGGACGGGGACGGTCCAGCCCCAACCCGCCTCCACGCTGTTACATCGCTCAGGATCGAATACGTCGCCCCACGGCCAAACTCGGCCCTCGGCGCCCCGCGCCGCGGCTTCCCACTCGTCGCCGCGCGGCAGCCGCACCGAGCGCCCTGTCCGCACGCTCGCCCAGCCGCAGAAGGCCAGCGCGTCGGCGAAGCTGACCTCGGTGGCGGGATGGTCGGCGAGCTGCTCGGACTCGAGGCGCCGGCGCAGCGCAGGGCTCACCGCGCGGCCTGTGTCGTGCACGAATGCGCCGAGATCCGCGGTCGTCACCGGCCAGCGGCCGATCAGCACGGGCTCGAGCACGACGTCTCGCTCACCGTCGCCGAGGCGGTACACCCCACCCGGGACCGGCACGCATGTCTGGACCGGCGGACGGTCCGACTGAAGAGACGGAGACGGTGCGAGCACGACGGCGGTCCAAACCTACACCCCCGTCGCCGGGCAGCACAAGCGGCCCGGCCAGGCGACCCGGGGATAATCCGCGCGCGCGATGCTCGCCTACGTCTTCTGGCACCGGCCGCAGACCGTCACGGCCCCCGCCGACTACGAGGAGGGTCTACGGGCCTTTCACGCCCGCGTGGGCGTGCCGTCGGCATGCTTTCGGATCGGCGCGCTGCCGTTCGGCGACGCTGCCGCGGGCTACGAGGACTGGTATCTGGTCGGAGGCTGGGCCGAGCTCGGCGAGCTGAACGCCGCCGCGGTCTCGGGGGCGCGCCGGCCGCCGCACGACGCCGTGGCAGGGCTCGCGGCCGAGGGTTGGGGTGCCGTCTATCTACTGGTTCGTGGCGAGGCGCGGCCACCTGCGACAAGGCGCTGGGTCAGTAAGCCGGCGAAGGAGAGCTACGACGACTTCCTTGCCGCGACGCAGGCGCCCACGATCTGGCAGCGCCAGATGACGCTCGGGCCCGCGCCCGAGTTCTGCCTAGTCGACGATGCCGGCGACGCAGTCCGAACCCCGGTCTGGCCCCGGCACGTGAAACGTCAG
>DASPPG010000253.1:0-7646 GCA_035625625.1 Solirubrobacteraceae bacterium | reverse complement strand
CGCGAACGTGCCGTAATTGGCAGGCTGCAGCATGTTGTCGCCATCCGGGTTGTCGAGCGTGCTCTCGGTCTTCAGCCAGGCCGGCGGGCTCCACGGGTTGGCGAAGATCTCGAGTCCAGGGTTGATCTGAAGCGCCTGCTGGAGCGTGGGGATGATGTAAGGCAGATCGTGGGCGATCGAGAAGTCCGACAGGGTCGGGTCGGACCCGGTGGGCGGGTTGTCGTCGTAGCTGTAGGGCGCTCCGACTGTCATCGCTCCCGGGGCTCCGATTCCCACGCGAAGGAAGTTCAGGTCGATGGCCGGGAGACCGAGTGAGTTCTGAGACCCCGGAGTCCCGAACAGCGCCTGGAGCAGCGCGAGTCGGCTGGTCGGCGATAGTTCGTCGTAGATCAGCCACGCCGAGCTGTCGGTCATCGCCGCACCGACCCCGGTGAACTGCTGGTAGCGGAGCTGCGGGTTGACGTCGATCACGGGCAGGCCCTGCGGTACAAGCGTCGAGATCGGCCGCCCCGGCTGGGTCGAGAGCTCCTGCGAGAACCCGACGTCGGTCTGGGTGACCTGCACGGCCGGGGTGGACAGGGTCACGATCTCGCCGCTGAGGTTGTTCAGCGCCGCGATCTCGGTACGCAGGCGCCCCGTCCGGGCACCCGTGCTGCCGAGCTCCGAGACCAGGGTTCCCGTCGTGACGTAGGGAACCCCGCGGTGGCCGCTGGCCAGCGTCTCGACCGTCGCGTAGTCGTCGAGCGAGGTCTTCAGCTGCGAGCGGATCTTCTGCTCCGAGCGCAGCTCCGGCTGAACCCCTCCGGACAGCAGGGACGTCACGCCCGTGCCCACGGCCTGAAGCTGAGCGGTGCTCAGCAGGCTCGGGCTGAGGTTGAGCGATGCCACTGCCACCGGTCGCTCGCGCACCACGGCGCGCCAGCCGGCCGTCGTCCGCCTCGGGACGCCCTTGGTGGTCGGCAGAGGGCTCTTGACGAACACCTTCACCTGGATCCCGGCCACGTTGGCCATCACCGGTCCGGCGACGCGGAACACGATCTGGTCGCCGTCGCGGATCGCTCCGTACTGACCGCCCGTGAACGTCCGCAGCAGGTGGTCGGGGCTGAACACGTCGACCGTGCCGCGCTTGATCGTCTCGTGTTTGCCGTGGCGGACCAGCACCGGGAAACCCGCCGGAGTGAAGCCCCCGCCCTGGTCGACGAGCCCGGCGGGCGTCTGCATGACGGCTCCGGGCTCCAGGACCAGCGCTACCAGCCCGTTCCTCAGATTGCCCTGCCCGAGGTAGCGCTCGATATCGCCGCCGAAGGTGGCCGTCACGATCAGGCCGAGCGACGGGTCGCTCGCGGCGGTCACCGATTCGATCGTGATCGCCTTGCGCTCCGTCGCGGTCAATCCCGCCCGGTGGATGGGATCGGACTGGGCCCGAGTGACGATCCCCGCGCGCGCCGGCGCGCTGACGACCGCGCCACCGATCGCGACCAACACCGCCGTCAACACGAGGGAACACCCCCGGCCCAACATCACAAACCTCCAGCTTGCCCTGCGCGCCGGTCCCAACGCATCAGAACGCCTGAGCGACGCGAAAGTTCCGGCCGCCGGTCCCTGGACCACGGACTATGAACAAGGCTTTTCCGCGAGGCCCTCGGGTAACTAGTCTTTGAGATAACAGCGACGAACGGAGAGATGAGATGAGCAACAGACTTCGCGAGGTCGAGGCGCTCGGCCAATCGATCTGGCTGGACAACATCAGCCGGCAGCTGATCGAGGACGGGATCCTGGCGGGCCTGATCGAGAACGACGGGATCAGCGGCGTGACGTCGAATCCCACGATCTTCGAGAAGGCGATGGGACATTCGGACCGCTACGACGACCTATTCCGCGAGGCGCTTGACGAGACGCGCGACCCCCAGGAGATCTTCGAGCGCGTGGCCTACCACGACATCCGTGATGGCGCCGACCTGCTCAGGCCGACGTTCGAGCGCACCAAGGGCCAGGACGGCTATATCTCGTTCGAGGTGCCGGCCTCGCTCGCCTCCGAGACCAACGCGACGATCGAGGCGGCGGTGCGCTACAAGGCCGAACTCGATCGGCCGAACGTGTTGATCAAGGTGCCGGGGACGACCGAGGGGGTCCGGGCGTTCGAGGAGCTCACCGCGCTTGGCGTCAACGTGAACGTGACGCTGCTGTTCGCCGTCTCCCGCTACGAGGAGATCGCCGAGGCCTTCCTGCTCGGACTCGAGCGTCGAGTCGACGCGGGCGAGTCGATCGACAAGAGCGCGTCGGTGGCGAGCTTCTTCGTCTCGCGCGTGGACACCAAGATCGACAAGGCGCTCGAGGGGACCGACCGCAAGGACCTCCGCGGCAAGGCCGCAGTGGCGAACGCCAAGATCGCGTACGAGTCCTTCCAGCGGATCTTCAGCGGTCCGCGCTGGGAGGAGCTGGCCAAGCGGGGCGCGCGAGTGCAGCGACCGCTGTGGGCGTCGACCTCGACCAAGAATCCCGAGTACTCGGACGTCCTCTACGTCGACGACCTGATCGGACCGGACACCGTAAACACGATGCCCAATCAGACGATCGATGCCTCGCGCGACCACGCGACGGCCGAGCGCACCGTGGACAAGGACGTGGACAACGCGCACCGGGTGATGGCGGAGATCAGGGCCGCCGGCGTCGACGTCGACGACATCGTCCTGCACCAACTCGTCGACGAGGGCGTGAAGTCGTTCGCCGACTCCTACAACTCGCTGATCAAGACGATCGAGGAGAAGGCCTCTCAGCTGGTGCACGCCGGCTAGTCGAACCAAACATTGCGCTACGTCATCGTCGGCGGCGGCATCCTCGGCCTGGCCACCGCCCGCCAGCTGGCGACGTCGCAGCCGGATGCCGAGGTGGTGGTGCTGGAGCGGGAGCGGGCCCTCGCCCAGCACCAGACCGGCCACAACAGCGGCGTCGTCCACGCGGGGATCTACTACGCGCCCGGCTCGCTCAAGGCGAGGCTGTGCCGCCGCGGCCTCGGGCTGCTGCGCGATTTCTGCGCCGAGCGGGGGCTCCCATACGAAGCGTGCGGGAAGGTGGTCGTGGCCGTCGACGAGCGCGAGGTCGAGCCGCTTCGTCGCCTGGAGGAACGGGCCACCGAGAACGGCGTGCCCGGGCTCAGGTGGCTGGAGCAGAGGGACCTGATCGCGGTGGAGCCCTATGTCACCGGCGTGGCGGGGCTGCATTCGCCCGAGACCGCGATCGCCGACTTCGCCGTGGTAGCCCGCGCGTTCGCAAGCGACGTGACCGCCGCCGGGGGTGAGATCAGGACCGGGGCGGCGGTCGCACGGGTGCGGCAGGACGGCCAGAGCCCGAGCGTCGAACTCGTCGACGGGTCAAGGATCGACGGCGACCGGGTGATCGTGTGCGCTGGCCTCCAGGCCGACCGCCTGGCCGTCGCCTCGGGCGAGCCGGCCGAGCCCCGGATCGTCCCGTTCCGAGGCGAGTACTGGCGCCTTCGACCCGACCGCGCCCATCTCGTCCGCGGCCTCATCTACCCGGTGCCCGACCCCGCCCTGCCCTTCCTCGGCGTGCACCTCACGCGCAAGATCGACGGCAGCGTCCTGCTCGGCCCCAACGCGATCCTGTCGACCGCGCGCAACGCCTACGAGCGCAGGCGGTTCGTCGCGCGCGACGCGTACGAGGCGCTCAGCTGGCCCGGGACGCTACGCATGGTCCGCCGGCACTGGCGGGCCGGTGTGGGGGAGATCGTTCGATCCGCCTCCAAGCGTCGATTCGTGCGCGAGGTTGCCCGATACGTGCCGGCGATCGCACCGGGCGACGTGCTTCCTGCCACCGCGGGTGTCCGCGCGCAGGCGATCGACCGGGACGGCTCGCTGGTCGACGACTTCCGGTTGGGGGTCAGCGGCCACGTCGTCTGGGTGCGCAACGCACCATCGCCGGCCGCGACGTCCTCGCTGGCCATCGCGGAGGAGCTCCTCGCGCGGCTCTCGTCGGCGTGAGCGTCAGGCCATCCGGCCGGGCGACCCGAACGCCGCCTGCAGCGCGCGGCGCACCTGCTCGACGGTGACCACGCCGCGCAGCACGCCTTCGCCGTCGACCGCCATCAACGCCCCGAGCCGGCCCAGCGACTCCGATGAGAGCAACTCGGTGATGGGACGGTCCTCGCGCACTCGCCACCCGTCGTTCTGCTCGGGCTCGAGCACCGCCTCGATCGTTACCCATCCCTCGCCCCCGTCAACGGCGGTCGACAGCCGCTCCTGGCGCGCGATCCCGAGGAAGCGGCCGGCGGCGTCGATCACCGGGAACCAGGACCAGCCGTAGCGCAGGAAGAATTCGTCCAGAGCCTCAGCAACCGGCGTCCGGCCCGGAATCGCCACCGGTTGGGTGTCCATGATGTCGGCCACCCGAACCCCCTCGATCCGGGCGCTCAGGGCGGTCTGCACGAGCGCCGCCCGAGCCGATTGGTAGAGCAGGAACGCGATGGCGACCAGCCACAGCCCGGTGAAGCTTCGGTAGCCGATCAACAGCCACACGCCCAGGCCGGCGAGCAGGAGCGCGAAGCCCTGGCCGAGCTGGGCCGCGGTCCGCGTTCCGCGCTGCTTCTCACCGGTCAGCCGCCACACGATCGCCCGGGTCATGCGGCCGCCGTCTAGCGGGAACGCGGGCACGAGGTTGAACACGAGCAGCAGCACGTTCCAGAACAGCAGCCAGCTGAGCGAGAGCAGCACCGGGGTGATCGTCACGGTGTCGTCAAGCGTGGCGGCGTGGATGAGCCGGTGGGGCCCGACGATCACCAGGTCGAGCGCGAGGCACACGAGCACGAAGCCGAAGGTGGCCAGCGGCCCGGCGACGGCGATCTTGAAGTCCTCACCCGGCGAAGCCGCGTCGCGACTCATCTCCGTCAACCCGCCGAACAGGAACAGGTCGATCCGCCGCACCACGATTCCCTGGCGCCGGGCCACCAGCGCGTGCCCCAGTTCGTGGACCACGAGCGAGCCGAACAGGATCAAGACCGTCACCACGGCGGTGAGGTACGCGACGCTGTCCGAGCTGTGCAGCGCCTGGTGGAACTCCCCGGACAACAGGAAGATCAAGAGGAATAGGATCAGGAACCAGCTGCGCGCCACGCCGATCCGGAAACCGAAGAGGTCGAACAGCTTGATCGATTGTGGTCGCTGCCACATGCTGCAATGGTGGCACAGGCGCACGGCCAGCATTGGCCTAGTGGCGAATGAGAAGCGAACCAGGTGATGGCAGACGCATTTGAAGAACTACACGAGCGGTTGGCCGAGCTAGCCGATCTGCGCAACGTGTCCCAGTTGCTGGACTGGGATCAGCAGACGATGATGCCCCCGCGCGGCGCGCTTGGCCGCGCCGAGGCGGCAGCGACGATCCACCGGATCAGCCACGACATGTTCGTCTCCGACGACACCGGGCGGCTGATCGAAGCTGCCGCCGCTGGACTCGACGGCTCCGATCCGGATTCCGACCAGGCCTCGGTCGTCCGGGTCACGATGCGGCGCTGGGAGAAGGCGCGGCGGGTCCCGGGCCGGCTCGCCGCCGACATGGCGCGCGCCGCCTCGGTCGGACAGCAGGCGTGGATCGTGGCTCGGGAGGAATCGGACTTCGCCGGCTTCATGCCCTACCTCGAACGGAACTTCGAGTTGGTACGGCGCTACATCGACTGCTTCGACGATGTGGAGTGCGCCTATGACCCGCTGCTCGACGACTTCGAGCCCGGTGCGCGCACGGCCGAGGTAACGCGCCTGTTCGACGAGCTCAAGCCGGAGCTCCGCGCCCTGATCGCGAGTACGGAAAATCACGCCGACCGCGTCGACGACTCCTCACTACACCTTCACTACCCGGTCGACCGCCAGCGCGATCTGGTCACGTGGCTGCTCGACCTGATGGGCTTCGACCCCACCGGCTGGCGCATCGACGACGCCGTCCATCCGTTCGCGGCCGGGTTCGGCAATCAGGACGTCCGCATCACCACCCGCTGGGACGAATGGTTCCTGCCCACATCGATGTACGGCGCCATGCACGAGTGCGGGCACGGCCTGTACGAGGCGGGGGTGGCGGAGTCGCTCCAGCGCACACCGCTTGGTCACCCCGACTCGCTCGGGATGCACGAGTCGCAGAGTCGGCTGTGGGAGAACATGGTCGGGCGCGGGAGGCCCTTCTGCGGTGTGCTGGCGCCGCGGATCGCGGACACGTTTGGCGGGCCGGTGGCCGCGCTCGACCAGGAGACGCTCTACCGCGCGGTCAACAAGGTGATGCCGTCGCTCATCCGCGTCGAGGCCGACGAGGTCACCTACGGCCTGCACATCATCCTGCGCTTCGAGCTCGAGCAGGAACTGGTTGAGGGGCGGTTGGCGATCAAGGACCTGCCGGAAGCGTGGAACGCGCGGTACAAGGAGTACCTCGGCGTTGACGTGCCGGACGACGCAAACGGCGTGCTCCAGGATGTGCACTGGGCGGCCGGGCTGGTCGGTTACTTCCCGACCTACGCGCTGGGGAACCTGCTCGCCGGGCAGCTGTTCGAGCAGGCCCACCTCGAGACGCCCGATCTCGACACGCAGCTCTCCTCGGGAGAGCTACGCGGCCTGCGCGAATGGCTCCGCGAGCACGTCCATCAGTACGGCGCCAAGTTCTCCACCGGCGAGCTGCTGCGACGGGTCACGGGCGCCCCGATCGAAGTGGGCCCGTTCATCGGGTATCTGAAGGGAAAGCTCAACCAGGTGTATGACCTCGACCTTCGCTGATTGGCGCCGCCCGCGTCGTGCCGCGAGCGGCCGGTGGCACGCTAACTTGCCCGACACCCCATCCACAAGGAGATGACGACCAGTGAGTGATTCCCCCGTACGCGTTGCCGTCACCGGCGCCGCCGGTCAGATCGGCTATGCGATCCTGTTTCGCATCGCGAGCGGCCAGCTGCTCGGTCCCGATGCGCCTGTTCACCTGTCGCTGCTCGAGATCCCCGACGCGCTGAAGGCGGTCGAGGGAACCGCGATGGAGCTCGACGACTGCGCCTTCCCGCTGCTGGCCGGCGTCGACATCAGCGATGACCCGAACAAAGCCTTCGACGGCGTCAACATCGCGCTGCTGATCGGCGCACGGCCCCGGACCAAGGGAATGGAGCGCAGTGACCTGCTCGAGGCCAACGGCGGCATCTTCAAGCCCCAGGGGAAGGCACTGAACGGTCACGCCGCGTCGGACATTAAGGTGCTCGTGGTGGGCAACCCGGCCAACACGAACTGTCTGATCGCCAAGGAGAACGCGCCCGACATTCCGGCCGAGCGCTTCACCTCGATGATGCGGCTCGATCACAACCGGGCGATCGCGCAACTCGCCGGCAAGGTGGACGCACCGGTGGCCGACGTGACCAACATGTCGGTCTGGGGCAACCACTCGCCGACCCAGTATCCCGATGTCTTCCACGCCAAGGTGGGTGGCAAGAATGCCGCCGATGTGGTGGGCGACCAGGCGTGGGTGGAGAACGACTTCATCCCGACGGTGCAGAAGCGCGGCACTACGGTGATCGAGGCGCGCGGTGCGTCGAGTGCCGCCTCCGCTGCCAACGCCGCCGTCGACCACGTGCACGATTGGGTGCTCGGAACGCCCGAGGGGGACTGGGTCTCGATGGG
>DASPPG010000252.1:0-7517 GCA_035625625.1 Solirubrobacteraceae bacterium | reverse complement strand
GCACCGAGGGCGAGGCAGCGACCTGCGGATGTGGGACGGGCAGCTTCCGCTCGCTGCACGCCTGCGCCTGGTGCGCTTCGACCACCGCGGTCACGGCGGTTCGCCGGTGCCACCCGGCCCCTACACAATCGAGGCTCTAGGTCGCGACGTGCTTGAGCTGATGGACGCTCTCTCGCTCGAGCAGGCATTCTTCGCCGGCGCGTCGCTCGGGGGATGGTCGGCATGTGGCTGGCGGCGCATGCCCCGGCGCGGATCGACCGGCTGGTCGTGCTCTGCAGCGCGGCGTGGATGCCGACCGCCTCTGCCTACGCCGAGCGTGCAGCTGCGTTGCGCACGGCGGGGGTCACGGAAGCGATCGCCGACGGGGTGCTCGAGCGCTGGCTGACAGCGCCGTTCGCCGCCAACCATCCGGAGCTGCGTTCGCGGCTGCACGCGATGATCGTCGCCACAGATCCCGAGGGCTACGCCTCCTGCTGCGAGGCGATTGCGGAACTGGACCTGCGCCAGGACCTGCCCCTGATCACCGCGCCGACGCTGGTCATCTCCGGCGCGGAGGGCCCGGCCACCCCAGTCGATCTGCAAGCTCAGATCGCTGCGGCGATCCCCGGCACTCGACACGAGATCGTCGCCCCGGCGGCGCACCTTGCCGCGGTCGAGCAGCCCGAGGAGGTCAACCGGCTGATCGAGGAGCACCTGACATGAATCAGGTACGAGACTGGGCACGCACCCTCTGTGGTACCCGGGAACGGTGGCTGGCCGAAGAGCGGCAGTAACGAGCGACCCGCATCGCCGTCGTTAGAGATTGCATCCGAACGAGCATGTCGCGGAGTAACGCGTGATCGCGAAAGCGGGTGCGCCCGCGCGAGACCAGCACGCGTCCTGCTGCTCGCCACACATGGGTCAGCGTCGCCGGCGCCTCCTGGGTTGGGCCACGCGATCGTCAGCGCGATGCACGCTTTCCGCGCAAAGGAGGTTCTCCGCCGCAGATCGGAAAGAGGCACGTCGGGGAACGGAAGCAGGGCCGTGACGCGAGCGAGCCGGTGGTCGATGATTGCTGCGGCGTGGCCGACTAGAGGCGGTCGAAGCGTCCGCGGGAGGTGAGCGGCGTGCTCTGGGCTACTTCGGGGAGGTACTCGTCGAGGAACACCCGCGCGACGAGTTCCTGCCGTGAGGCGACGCCGACTTTCTCGTAGAGGTTCTTGGTGTGATCCTCGACTGTGTGCGGTGAGAGGACGAGCGACTCGGCGATCTCGGAGCGGGACAGCCCTCGCGCGAGGAGTGTGGCGACCTCACGCTCGCGGGCGGTGGCGCCGAACGCCTCCAGGCGAACGGTCGCCGAGCGTGCGGCACTGGCCCGCTCGATCACGATCGCCACGCGGCCGTCGGACGCCGAGCCCGGGCTGGACGCGTGCAGGGTGACCCAGCCGTCCTCGGCCGGCACGGTGACGACGTTCGCGCCGCCCTGGGCCGCGTGAGGTGCGCTACGGACAAAGCCCGCGAGCGAGAGCACCGCGGCGGGCATGTCGTCGTCGGCGTAGGGGATGTCACTGGCGGCGATCGAGGCGAGCAGCTCGCGGGCTGGCGGCGTGATCATCTCGACCTCGTCCCCGGGGCCGAGGACGACAAGACCCGGCGCTTCGAGCCCATTGATGCGCCGGGCGGCGTCGAAGCGCAGTGAGGTGCGGATCCCGCGCGCGATCGCCCCGGCGATCGCGGCGAGAGCGTCGGCGTCCTGCTGCTGGAACGGGCCGCTCGAGGCGCGGCGGGCGATGTGAACGGCACCCCAGACCCGACCGCGGATCACGAACGCGGCACGGAGCTCATGCGGGATGTCGGAGGGCAGCAGGAGATCTCGGTAGCGCGGGCTGCTCTCGGGGTTGCCGCGGGTGGCGTGATCGAGGATCCCGACCGGCACCCGCTTGGCAGCGAGCCCGGCGAACGTGTTGACGTCGTCGATCATGTACTCGCTGCGGATGATCAGCTCGCCCGCACCTGGTGTCTGTTCCGGGGTGTAGATCCCGCGGCCGATCACCTCCGCGGGGTCGTCGCTGGTCAGCAGACGCGTGTGCGGATCGAGCGTGTGCCAGCAGCTCGCATCGTTGCCGATGACCGTGCGCACCCTTGGAGCGAGCTCGGCGAAGAACTTCTTGCGCGGCAGTCCCCTCGACGCGAGGAGATCGATCTCGTCGATCAGCGCTTCGATGGAGCGTGCCATCGCCCCAGTCTCCCACGGCGTGCAAGAAAGATCCCCGCGCGCGGGGGATGGTCGCGCAGCGCCGGCCGGAGCATGCTGCGCGCATGACAACTCTCACCCCCATCGCACAGCAGCCCGGCACCGGCGAGCACCTCTGGTTCTTCGGCGGGCTGACCACAATCAAGGCGGCCAGCGACGGCGTCATGGTCACCGAGCAGACGGCCCCGCGCGGAAGCGGCTCGCCGCTCCACGTCCACCACAACGAGGACGAGTGGTTCTACGTCCTCGAAGGCGAACTCACGATCTGGGTCGACGGCGAGACCCATGTCGCACCGGCCGGCTCGTTCGTGCTCGGGCCGCGGGACATCCCGCACACCTTCATCGTGAGCTCCGAGCTGGCGCGGTTCCTCCTGGTCACCGAGCCGGGCGACTTTGCAGGGTTCGTGCGTGCGCTGGCCGAGCCCGCCCCCGGGCCCGAGCTCCCGCCCGGGCCCCCAACAGCGCCCGACATGGAGCTGGTGATGCGCACGGCCGCCGAATACGGCCTTGAGATCCTCGGCCCTCCCGGGATCCCGGCCTGACCTCTCTCGGTCAACCCCACCTCAGAAAGGGACCCCATGACGACTCAAACGCTTGAGCTTGACGATCTCGCCCGAACCCGTGATGCGCACGTCGCGGCCCTGAACGCCAACGACGCAGACGGATGGGTGGCGTGCTTCTCGCCCGACGCCGTCCAGATGCCGCCCAACGACCCCGCCAACGTCGGCACCGCGAACATCCACGCTTGGTCAGCGGGCATGCTTTCCGCCTTCAACGCCGAGTTCGCCCTCGACGTCGACGAGGCCCAGCTGGCTGGCGACGACTGGGCGTTCGAGCGCGGCGCGTACAACATCACCCTCACCCCGAAGATCGGCGGGGAACCGATCCGCGATACCGGCAAGTACATCACGATCTACAGCCGCGGAAGCGACGGCCAATGGCTCATGGCCCGGGACATCTGGAACAGCAACAACCAGCCGAGCCCTCACAATTGATCAGCCGTCACGCGCACGCCGACGCGCCTAACACGGGCGCGCCGGCGTCGCCACGACAGTGGCCGCACCACCGCTCCCGGACACGGCAGCCACGCGCCACCATTATCGGCAAACACCCGACAACACGAAAGCGGGTGTCTCAGGGATCCGGGGGTCGCGTCCATTTACCGCTGTAAATTCGCGCGCGGTTCAGGTTCCCGTGGTTGAGTCTAGGCGGCGGTCACCTCCTGGTCGAGGGTTTCGGGGTCGGCTTGCTGGTACTTGATTCGGTAGAGGTGCTGGCGGTCGACGTCGGTGAAGGTGGCGCCGTTGCTGGCGTGGCTGAAGAACAGGTCGAGGACCGCCCAGACGAGTGATAGGCAGCTGGTCTCGCCGGGGAACCGGCCCATCACCTTGGTGCGCCGGCGGACCTCGCCGAGCGACCGTTCGAGGAGATTCGTGCTGCGCCACCGTTCGCGGTGTCGGAGCGGGTAGCGCAGGTGCACGACGAGCGCGTCGAGGTCCTCAGCGAGGCACCGGGCGGCGGATTCCTAGCCACGGTGCTCGAGCTCTCCGATCAGGACTTGGAGGCGGAGCTTGCCGTCCTTCACCGAGGTCGCGTCGGTGAGCGCTGACCAGTAGTTGAACCGGATCCGGTCCTGCTCTTCCTTGGGCAGCTTCGCCAGCCGGTTCCGCAGACGGTGAACGGCGCAGTGCTGGCGGTCAGCCCGCGGCCAGATCTCCTCGACTGCGCTGATCAATCCCGGCGCGCCGTCGGCGACAACGAGCCGTGGGGCGGCGAGCCCGCGGCTGATCAGCTCACGGCCGAGCTCCAGCCAGTCCTCCTTGGATTCGCGCGCTCCCAACCGCACGGAAACCAGCTCTCTGGCGCCGGTTTCGGTGATTCCCCAGCCGCAGATCACGCCCTCCTTCGGGCCGCTGGGGCGAACCGGCAGGTAGATCGCGTCAAGGAACAGCACGACCAGGTTGACGTCGTAGAGCGCGCGGCGACAGAACGCCTCGAACCGCTCGTGCAGCTCCGCGCAGATCGTCGCGACCGTCGACTTCGACGTGCGGCCGAGCCCGGCCTCCTCGCACAGCGACTCGACGTCGCGGTCGATAGGACACGAACGAACCCACCGATCACCAGCGCCTTCAACGGATCGGTCCGCAGCAGCCGCTTGCAGTGCCACTTCGGGAACAGCTTCGAGACGAACGGCCGAGCGACCTCGCGCGCCTGCGGAACCTCAATCCGCAGCTCACCCTCCCCGGTCCGCACGCGCCGGGGCCGGAACCCGTTACACAGCCCCGAGTCGTAGTTGCGAAGCCCGCCCTCGCGCTCGGGCCGGCGCTCATACCGAGCCCGGCCCAACCACGTGTCGAACTCGCCCTCGACCGCCCGCTGGATGATCAACCTCGCCCCGAGCCGCGCGAGCTCGCCCAGCATCCTCTGCGGGTCATCGACCACGCCCTTTCCCAGCAGCTTGTCGATCTCAGCTTGTATCTCCACCGACGGCGGTACGGTGCGTCTCACGGCGTAGGCCTCCTTCATCGTCTTGTCAGGACTTGAGGGAACCTACGCCGTCGCTACGACCGCACCTCGCGCGTATTTACAGCAATCTTTGGACGCGACCGATCCGGGCGGTCCGCCCCCCAAGTCGCCAAAAGGTGGGCACATCGGCGCATCGGCGCCGTCGACGCTACAGCTCCGGTCGTCGGCCCTGCTTTCCCGCGATAGGAGGATCAGCTGCTTGCGCGATTTCGGCTAACGCCAGCCGACGCATCGGGCGAGAGACGATCACCGGCACACCCTCGGAGCGCGAAGTGCTTGATAGGACCTTCGCGGCAAAGCCGGCGGGCCCAGGCGCGAGGCGAACGCGGTTCTCGAGACACAGCCGGGTTCGAATGGCGATAGCTTTGCCGTGTGCGCTCGTCGCGCTGTAGCTCGGCCACGGGGACTGCGCGATCGGCCCCGATCCGGTTGCCGTCGCGGGGTGTTGCGTTGGGACGTCCACCTCAGCGAGAGGTGACAGTTGGGCAGGCCCGCAGAGCGAGCGTCTCGAGGCTGCAACATTTGTGCAGTCCGCCAAGCGATCAGAGCGGCTTGGCAATATGCGCAGCGTGCGCGAAGCTTTCCCGCGCACGTCAAGAGTGATCGGAGGACACTATGCCCGCTGCGAGAAAGACCACAACCCGGACGCCGGCCGCCCGGTCAACCAGCGGCGCCGCGGCGTCTCGTCCTGCCGCGACCCGCCGCGAGCTCGAGCGGCGCGTCGCCGAGGTCGAGAAGCACCTCGAGGATGCCGGAGAGGCTCTTCAGGTACTCGCCAAGGATCTGGGGCGCGGCGCGGGAGACGCCTATAAGGAGCTGACGCGGACGGCCCGGGCCCTTCGGCGCGACGCCCAGAGAACCAACCAACGAATGCTCAAGGACTTCGACAAGCTGCGCGCCGCGGTCACCTCTTCGGGAACCACGAGGCGGCAGGCGACCAAGCGCGCATCGCGCTCGAACGGTACCGGCGCCGCGACCGGGTCGAGCCGGTCGACCCGCACCACTCGCCCCGGTCGCGCGGGCTCGACCGCAAAACGGACCACGCGCTAGCTTCGGCCGGCGCCGGCGCGCAGGTCCTCCTGGCTATTGCTACCGTCGGCCGTGCGCGGGCGATTCGCATATCGCCACATGGCGAGTGCAACATATGGCGACATCACGATGGTTCTGGTAGGGCGCGATCGGAATGTCACCGCGGGTGCCACGGTCGGGTTCGGCAAAGCTCGAGCGCCGAAAACGCGTGAAGCACGGCGTCGTTGTGGGCGAACACGCCGATCTCGCCGGGTGACAGCGCCTATGACCCACGGCTCTTTGACCAGCACGGCTCGGAGTAGAGCGGGTGACATCCGCGACGCCAGACAGCCGGTGGGTCAAATCCTGCCACGGCAGTAACCCTCGGCCAGCGGAGGTAGCGCACGACGTGGTCACGGGCGGCGGACAGGCCGACACCCGGGATCGTCGTGGAACCTTGCCGGTCGCCCGACCAGCAAACGTGTGCGTCGCTACGCTTGGCGACCAGTCCAGTCAGAAGCCGAGGAAACGCCATGTCAATCGCCACGCCCGCCGCCGTTTCTGCCAAGTTGCCTGCGACAGGGTCCGCGCGCCTGGATCGCGCGCGGATTGACGGGTTGGCGGCCCGTGTTACCGCGGTGGGGTCGCGTGAGATGATGGATGTCGAGAAGCCGTTCACCGGCGAGACGCTTGGGCGCGTGGCGCGCTGCGAGGAGGAGGACGTGGAGCGCGCGGTGCTCGAGGCGCGCGCCGCGCAGGCGGGCTGGGCGAGTACGTCGCTGGGCCGGCGCGCCGCGATCCTACGACGGTTTCACGATCTCGTGCTCGCCCGCCAGGACGAGGCGTTGGACCTGATCCAGCTTGAGACGGGCAAGGCGCGTCGTCACGCCTCAGAGGAGGTGCTGGATGTCGCGATCGTCTCGCGCTACTACGCCAACACCGCCTCGCAGCACTTGCGGGCGCGCCGACGCCGCGGGGCGCTGCCGTTCGTGACGGCGACCTGGGAGTACCGCCATCCCCTCGGCCTCGTCGGGATCATCGCGCCGTGGAATTATCCGCTCACGCTCGCGATCAGCGACGCGATCCCGGCGCTGGTCGCCGGCAACGGCGTGGTGATCAAGCCTGACGGTCACACGCCCTACAGCGCGCTGTGGGGGATGGAGCTGCTCGAGGAGGCTGGGATGCCGCGCGGGCTGGTTCGGGTGGTCACCGGGTCGGGGGCCAAGCTCGGGCCGCATCTGATCGACCGTGTCGACTACGTGATGTTCACCGGCAGCACGCACACCGGTCGGATGGTCGCGCGGCAGGCCGCCGAGCGGTTGATCGGCTGCTCGATGGAGCTGGGCGGTAAGAACGCGATGATCGTGCTCGACGATGCCGACATTGGTAAGGCCGTCACGGGCGCCGAGCGGGCGTTGTTCTCCAACGCCGGCCAGCTGTGCACTGCGATCGAGCGTCTGTACGTGCACGAGGCGATTGCTGAGGAGTACGTCCGGCGCCTCGTCGAGCACACGCGCAAGATGCGGCTGGGGGCCGAGTTGAAGTACGGCCCGGACATGGGCTCGCTGATCTCCGCCGAGCACTTTGAGGTCGTGCGTGGTCACGTCGAGGATGCCGTCGCGAAGGGCGCGCGCGTGCTCACGGGCGGCCGTCCGCGCCCCGATCTGGGCCCGCACTTCTACGAGCCGACGCTCCTTGAGGACGTCCGCGAGGACATGTCGCTGTTCGCCGACGAGACGTTCGGGCCGGT
>DASPPG010000251.1:0-56724 GCA_035625625.1 Solirubrobacteraceae bacterium | reverse complement strand
TGATCTACGACGACATCGAGAGCGGGACGGAGCAGGCGGCGGCGGCGCTGTCGGTGATGCTGATGGTGATCGCGCTGCTTGTCCTGTTCGCCATCCGTCGGTATGGGGCGCGAGATGGTCGTTAGCCGCCGCGCCACGCTGTCGCTGCGCCTGGTGGCGCTCCTATACCTGACGCTGCTGCTGCTCGCGCCGCTCGTCATCGTGTTCTGGCGGACGTTCGAGTACGGCGTCGGGACCGCGTGGGCGTTCATGACCACGCCGGCCGCGGTCAGCGCGTTCTGGCTGTCGATTCTGATCGCCGCGATCGCGGTGCCGCTCAACACGATCTTCGGCGTCGGCGCGGCCCTCGTCCTCGCCCGCGGCACGACTCCGCGGGTCGGCAAGGGCGTCCTGGACGCGCTGATCGACCTGCCGTTCATCGTCTCCCCGGTGATCGCCGGGCTCGCGCTGTTGCTCGTCTACGGCCAGGGCGGCTGGTTCGGGAACGTGTTCCTGAACAACGGGATCCGGATCATCTACGCGGTGCCGGGGATGGTGATCGCGACCGTGTTCGTGTCGCTTCCGTTCGTGGTGCGCGAGGTCACCCCCGTGCTGCGTGAGGTCGGCGACGAGCAGGAGGAGGCGGCGGCCACGCTCGGCGCCTCCTCGTGGCAGACGTTCTGGCGGGTCACGCTGCCGACGATCCGCTGGGGCCTCGCCTACGGCGTGGTGTTGACGACGGCGCGGGCACTCGGCGAGATCGGCGCGGTGCTGGTCGTGTCCTCGAACGTGGCCGGGTCGACGCTGACGCTGCCGCTGCTGCTGTACCAGCGGGACGACCAGATCGGAACCCAGGTGACGACCAGCGTGTATGCGCTCGCGACCGAACTGGCGGTGATCTCGGTTGCCGTGCTGCTGCTGATGACGATGTTCGGATCCAGAAGGGAGGACGCGCGATGAGGATCGAGGCGGAGCGGATCTCGAAGCACTTCGGCGACTTCACCGCACTCGACAACGTCTCGCTCGAGGTACCCGAGGGTGGATTGACCGCGCTGCTGGGGCCGAGCGGCTCGGGCAAGTCGACGCTGCTGCGGATCATCGCCGGCCTCGAGGAGCCCGACGACGGAGTCGTCCGGATCGCCGACAAGGACGTCACCAGCGCGCGCCCCCAGGACCGCGGCATCGGGTTCGTGTTCCAGCATTACGCCGCGTTCGCGCACATGAGCGTGTTCGAGAACGTCGCCTTCGGGCTGAAGATCCGCAAGCGCAAGCCGGCCGAGACGCGCGCTCGGGTGCAGGAGCTGCTCGCGCTCGTCGGTCTCACGCAGTGGGCGGGGCAGCAGCCGCATCAGCTCTCGGGCGGGCAGCGTCAGCGCATGGCGCTGGCGCGCGCGCTGGCGGTGGAGCCGCAGGTGCTGCTGCTCGACGAGCCGTTCGGCGCACTGGACGCCAACGTCCGCGCCGAGCTGCGGCGCTGGTTGCGGCGACTGCACGACGAGCAGGGCGTGACGACGGTGCTCGTCACTCACGACCAGGAGGAGGCGATGGAGGTCGCCGACACGATCGCGGTGATGAACAAGGGCGCGATCGAGCAGGTCGGCGCACCGCGCGACGTCTACGACAAGCCGGCGACCGACTTCGTGATGGGCTTCCTTGGCCCGGTGAGCAAGATCGACGGCCGGCTGGTGCGCCCGCACGATGTCACCGTCTCGGTGGTGCCGCTGGATGGCGCGGTGGAGGCGATGGTCAAGCGGGTGGTGCACCTTGGCTTCGAGGTGCGGATCGAGCTCGAGTTGAGCGGCGGTGAGCCCGCGCGCGCTCAGCTGACGCGCGCTCAGAGCGATGAGCTTGAGCTGAGCCCGGGTGACGTCGTGTATGTGAGACTGCCGGCGGGTTCCCTGAGCGCGGCCGGGGCAGCCGCGCCGCATCGTCCGATCAACGCGTGACCCAGGCCTCCGGGTCCTTGGCCAGCCGATCGATCGCGGCCGGGAGCTTCCCGCTCGCCACGTCCGCGACGGTGACGTGCTCGAGCACCTTTCGCAGGTTCGCGCGCACGGCGATCCACACCCGCGGCAATGCCTCGGAGGCGCCGGGGTAGGAGGTCTCCTCAGGCGGCCCGCCCCGCACGCTCGCCAGCGGTCCCTCGACTTCCCGGATGACGTCGGCAATCGTGATCTCCTCGGCCGGCTTGGCCAGGCGAAAGCCGCCCTCGGCTCCGCGGTGGCTGCGCACGATGCCGGCGTGCCGTAGATCCCCGAGGATGTTCTCGAGGAAGTTCAAGGGAATGTCCTGGGCGACGGCGATCCGTTCGGCCTTGACGGGCTTCTCGTCATCGGCGGCGGCGAGCTCAACCACCGCGCGTACCGCATAGTCGGCCTTGGCCGAGATCCGCATGTCCCGGAGACTCTATGCCGCCACGCGGTCGAAGCCGTAGGCCTTGGCCAGCTCCGGGTCCTTGTGGGCGAGCATCTCGGCCAGGGTGACCATCACCTTGCACTGCTTCCAGGTGGCGTCGTCCTGCATCTTGCCGTCGATCATGTGCACGCCTCGCCCGTCGGGGATGGCCTCGAGGACCTTCTTGGCGAAGCGCACCTCGTCGGGATCGGGGCTGAACACCTTCTTGGCGATATCGATCTGCACCGGGTGAAGTGACCAGGCGCCGACGCAGCCGAGCAGGAAGGCGGCGCGGAACTGGGTCTCGCAGCCCTGGACGTCCTTGATATCGCCGTAGGGGCCGTAGAAGGGGAGGATTCCCGCCGAGGTGCAGGCGTCAACCATGCGTGCGATCGAGTAGTGCCACGGATCCTGCTGCGCGGTCGCCCGTGGCGCTTCAGGATTATCCGGGTCCGGATCCTCGATCACCCGGTAGCCGGGGTGCCCGCCGCCCACCCGCGTCGTCTTCATCCGCCGCGAGGCAGCCAGGTCAGCAGGGCCGAAGCTCATGCCCTGCATGCGCGGGCTGGCGGTGGCGATCTCCTCCAGGTTGACCACGCCGAGGCCGGTCTCAAGGATCGCGTGGATCAGGATCGGGCGCTCCAGCCCGGCGCGCGCCTCGAGCTGGGCGAGCAGACGGTCTACGTAGTGGATGTCCCAGGCGCCCTCGACCTTGGGGATCATCATCACGTCGAGCTTGTGACCGATCTCACTCACGAGCGTCGTGATGTCGTCGAGCACCCAAGGCGACTCGAGGCTGTTGACCCGCGTCCACAGCTGCGTCTCGCCGAGCTCCATCTCCTTGCCCACCCGCACGAGACCCTCGCGAGCGGCCTCCTTGCGGTCGACCGGCACGGCGTCCTCGAGGTTGCCGAGCAGGATGTCGACCGTCGGTGCGATGTCCGGCACCTTGGCCACCATCTTCTCGTTGGAGAAGTCGAGGAAGTGGATCATCCGGGAGGGTTTGAACGGGATCTCGAGCACCGGTGCGGGCGCGCCGATGGCCAGTGGTTTTCCGAAGTCACGGGGGTTTCGCATCGCCGGAACCTTAGATGGGGTGCGCATCAAGCGTCGTGCCTTGGCATTCTCTGAAGATGACCGAAACAGATACAGACCAGGCGGAGACCCAGATCGAGACCGACCAGGCGGCGCGCGAGGCCAGCGGCGCGCACCCCTACGGTCGCTACCTGGAGGAGTTCGAGGTGGGGGCGGTGTACAAGCACTGGCCGGCCAAGACGGTCACAGAGGCCGACGACCACCTGTTCTGCCTGCTGACCATGAACCACCACCCGCTGCACATCAACGACGTGTACGCGCGTCAGTCCCAGCAGGGCCGCAACGTCGTCGTCGGGCCGCTGGTCTACTCGCTGGCGCTCGGCATGAGCGTGTCGGACGTGAGCGGCAAGGCGATCGCGAACCTGGCCACCGAGGAGCTCAAGCACCCTGCACCGGTGTTCCACGGCGACACCCTGTTCTGCGAGTCCGAGGTCCTCGAGGTCAAGCCGTCGCAGTCCAAGCCCGACCGAGGAACCGTCAGAGTGCACACACGAGTGCTCAACCAGGACGGCGTCCTGGTGGCCGAGTTCAAGCGCCTGGTGCTGGTTCCGCGCAAGGACTCGGCACTTGGCTCCGCTGGCGGCCAGGCCGCCGAGGCCAATGTGGAGTAGTACGGAACAAGTTCGCATTTAGACCACCAGCTGGTCATATTCGCCCCCCGACGGGTAGGCTTGGAAGCCCACCCTGACATAGGAGTTGCTGAGACCTCATGGCCCACACCGCACCGACGAAACAAGCCACCACCGACCACTCGCGCCTGCAGGGGTGGGTAGAGGAGATGGCGGCGCTGACTCAGCCCGACGACGTCTACTGGTGCGACGGGTCCGACGAGGAGTACGAGCAGCTGGCGCAGACGCTGCTCGAGGCCGGGACGTTCGAGCGGCTTTCGGAGACGAAGCGGCCGGGCTCCTACCTGGCTCTGTCCGACCCGGCCGACGTGGCACGGGTCGAGGACCGCACGTTCATCTGCTCCGAGCGCCAGGAGGACGCCGGCCCGACCAACAACTGGAGCGACCCGGAGGAGATGCGGGAGGCTCTGACCGAGCTGTTCACGGGCTCGATGCGCGGGCGCACCATGTACGTCGTCCCGTTCTCGATGGGCCCGATCGGCTCGCCGATCTCCTACATCGGCGTTCAGCTGACCGACTCGGCGTACGTGGCCGCGTCGATGCGGGTCATGACTCGGATGGGCCAGGATGCGCTCGACCAGCTTGGCGAGGATGGCGACTTCGTCCCGTGCATGCACTCGGTCGGGGCGCCGCTCGCCGACGGCGAGCAGGACGTTCCCTGGCCGTGTAACGCCGAGAACAAGTACATCGTCCACTTCCCCGAGACGCGCGAGATTTGGTCGTTCGGCTCGGGCTACGGCGGCAACGCGCTGCTCGGGAAGAAGTGCTTCGCGCTGCGGATCGCCTCGGTGATGGCCCGCGACGAGGGCTGGCTCGCCGAGCACATGCTGATCCTCAAGATGACGTCGCCCGAAGGGGTGTCGAAGTACATCGCGGGTGCGTTCCCGAGCGCCTGCGGCAAGACCAACCTGTCGATGATGATCCCCACGCTGCCGGGCTGGAAGATCGAGACGATCGGTGACGACATCGCTTGGATGAAGTTCGGCAAGGACGGCAGGCTGTACGCGGTCAACCCCGAGGCGGGCTTCTTCGGGGTGGCGCCCGGGACCGGCAAGAAGACGAACCCGAACGCGCTGGAGATGCTCGAGCAGGACGTCGTGTTCACTAACTGCGCCAAGACCGATGACGGCGATGTCTGGTGGGAGGGGATGGGCGACCCGCCGGCGCACCTCACCGATTGGCGCGGCGACGACTGGACGCCGGACTCGGACAAGACCGCGGCCCATCCGAACGCGCGCTTCACCGTGCGGATCGAACAGTCCCCGTCGATCGATCCGCGGTGGGACTCGCCCGCCGGCGTGCCAATCGACGCGATGCTGTTCGGCGGCCGGCGCGCCACGGTAGTGCCGCTCGTGTACGAGGCGCGCGACTGGGAGCACGGCGTATTCCTCGGCTCGACCATGTCCTCGGAGAAGACCGCCGCGGCCACCGGGAATGTCGGCGAGCTCCGTTTTGACCCGATGGCGATGTTGCCGTTCTGCGGCTACAACATGGCCGACTACTTCGCGCACTGGCTCGAGATCGGGCGCCGTAAGGGCGCCAAGTTGCCCCGGATCTTCTACGTCAACTGGTTCCGCAAGGACGACGACGGCAAGTTCCTGTGGCCGGGCTTCGGCGAGAACTGCCGCCCGCTGGCGTGGATCTTCCGCCGACTCGAAGGCAAGGCGGAGGCGAACGAGACCGCGATCGGGTTGGTCCCGCCGGCCGGCGAGGGCGGCATCGACACGGCGGGGCTCGACATCGATCGCGAGGCGATCGAGAAGCTACTCGAGGTCGATCACGACGCCTGGATGCATCAGCTTCCGCAGATGCACGAGCACTACGGCAAGTTCGGCCACGCGCTCCCGCGCGAGCTCAAGGCGCAGCTGACCGAGCTCGAGCGGCGCCTCGGCGCGTAGCGCCCCAGGCGCCGGCGTCAAAGCAGCTTCGCGACCGGTAGCGCCCCAGGCGCCGACGTCAAAGCAGCTTCGCGACCGGTAGCGCCCCGTCGCGGATCACCACCTCGGCGCGCTCGGGTATCCATCCGGGCGCGCGAATGGTGATCGTCAACTGCTGGCCGGCGCGGCACACATAAGGATCTCTTCGGTCAGCCCCGTACCCTGACCGCATGGCGCTGCCCTTCATCCCGTCGGACGCCAGCGTGCTCGCGCTGCAGGCGGCGACCGTGGTCGGGCCGCGGCCGATCGCGCGGCCGGCGTGGATGGACCGCTTCCACGGCCGCGGCTGGGCGTTTGTGCCGATCGCCTCGATCGTGGTCGTGATCTTCGCGATTCGCTACGTGTCGGACACCGCCACCGGCCTGACCTGGCTCGCGCTGATCGCAGTCCCGATCCTGGCCGCGCTCGCGCTCGGGTGGGCGATGCGTGGATCCCGGCCGTGGGCCGCGCTGTTGGCGGTGCCGCTGTTCGTGCTCGCCTGGACGCTGAAAACTTCGCTCGTCGGCGAGGGGTCGGCCGCGCTCCTCTCGGCGCTCAGCTGCGTGACGCTCGGGGTCCTGCTGGCCGCCGTGACCCCGCCGTCGTGGCTGAAGGCCGGAATCGTGCTGATGGCTGCCGCGGACGTGTGGCTCGTGGTCTCTGACCTGCTCCAGACCCCGAACGCCACGCTCGTGGCCGCCTCGCCGCCGGCGGGGCTCCCACAGCTTCAAAGCGAGCTGTTTGGGACCGTCTCGCTGGGCTACGGCGACCTGTTCGTGGCCGCCCTGCTGGGGGCGGTGCTGGCCGCGCGGTGGCGGCGGCAGTGGCAGGCGGCGCTGCTCACGCTCGCAATCGCGGCCGTATTCGACCTGCTCTTCCTCGTCATCTCGGAGCTGCCGGCTACGGTCCCGGTGGCGCTGGCGCTGATCGTGATGGAGGCGGCCGAGCGGGTCAGTGTTGCCCGTCGCCGCCGCCGCCCGTCGATGCGGGCGGACGTGATTCCTCGGCAAGCGAGGTGATCGCCAGGATGCCGCGCGCGGCGTCCTCGAGCACCTCGGTGGCCTCCTCGGCCGAGCGCGCGTAGAGCTCGACCAGCAGGTGGACGACGATCCGGTCGTCGTCGTGCTTGTGGAAGCGCACGTGGGTGAAGAACTCGCGTGTTCCGTGGTCGCCGAAGGCGGCGTAGGAGAGCGCGTCGCCGGCCTCAGGTCCCGAGCACGTCTCTACGTCGTCGGCCTCGACGGTGACGGTGCAGGAGGCGACCCACGGGGTGCCCGCGATCATCCGCTCCCAGCGGTCCTCAATCGGCTCGACGCGGCCGTTGTGGAAGCCGAGGTGCGGCTGGTCGTGCATGCACTCGAGGCACTGGACGACGGCCTCTTGCATCTCGTCCACGACCTCGCCCCGCTCGCCCGTCTCCGGGTCGATCCGGTGGATCCCCTCGTAATGGACCTGAACCTCGAGGTTCTGCGACCAACAGCGATAGCAACGGAGCCAGCTCCGAACAGAAGTTGAGCCCTCCATTGCGTTGATTCTACGATCCCCGTGTGAGTGAGCACGACGAGGGCCGCTGATGCGGTTCCGACCGAGGCCGGTAGGGGCGATTCTGGCGGGCGGCGCCGGTCTGCGGATCGGCGGGCAGAAGCCGACGGTTGAGCTCGACGGCAAGCCGCTGATTGCCTATCCGCTCGAGGCGGTCGGGCAGGTGCTAAGCAAGGTGGCGATCCTGGCCAAAGCCGGCACCAGCTTGCCCCCGCTGTCCCGAGTGGCGGTGTGGATCGAGCCCGAGGATCCGCGTCACCCCGTGGTCGGGATCACGCAGGCGCTCTCGCTCGCGGGCGGTCGCCCCGTGCTCGTGTGCCCGGCCGACATGCCGTTCGTCACGCCGGAGCTGGTCCGCCGGCTGGTCAAGGCCGATCCGGGGCGAGCGCCGGCGGTCGTCGCGTGTGCGGATGGGCGCATGCAGCCTCTACTGGGCTGCTACCAGCCGCGGGCGCTCGAGCTGCTGTCGGGCCCGGCGCGGGCGGCGACCGGACGACTGATGGAGATCGTGGCCGGGATCGATCCGGTCCTGCTCGAGGTCGATGACCCCGAGGAGCTGTTCGATGTCGACACGCCGGACGACCTCCTGCAGGCCGCGGCGATGCTCGACCGGCGACGGGCCGGCGCGCCGCGGGTGTAGGGGCTGCGCTAGCCGAACGTGAAGTCGTAGGCGTAGACGCCCGGCGGCAGCTGCACGGTGAAGGTGAAGTCCTGCGCGGTGGGGAACGAGATCAGCGAGTAGAGCCGCTCGCCGGTGACGGTGAGTACGCCGTTCTTGACGTCCGCGCCGGCGTGCGCGTTTGGTAGCGGCTGGCCGTCGAGCAGGACGCGGCCCTGGCGTGGAACGTTCCCGGCCGAGGTCAGCACCAGGTAGACCTTGGCGGCCTGCACGCCGCCGGTGATCGACGAGGTGCCGCCGACGGGTGTCAGCGACTCCGAGGTGGCCCACCAGATCCCCTTCAGGGCGAACTGGTTCAGGCCGACGCCCTTTGCCCCCTCGTAATTCCGAACGCCGGACTGAATCGGGGTCACGAAGCCCTGCTGGCGCTGCGTGTCGAGGTAGGTCTCCGGGGTGCCGAGCCCGGCCGAGGCCATGATCGCGGTGGCGGTCATGGGCGGGGGCAGGCTGGTGGCGCCGGCGTCGGCCAGCAGCGCGCGGACCGCGGCCTCGCTCTGCTTGTAGTCGCCCTCGCCGAACTGGACGTGGCGCACCTGGCCCTTCGCGTCGATCAGGTACTCGGCCGGCCAGTACTCGTTCTGGTAGGCGTTCCAGGTCCCGTACTCGTTGTCCTGGACGACCGGGTACTTGATCCCGTCCGACGCGATCGCCTGCCGGACGTTGCTCGCCTCCTGCTCGAAGGTGAACTCCGGCGTCTCGACGCCGACGATGTCGAGGCCGTAACGGTGGTATTGCGCGTACAGGCCCTTCAGGAAGGGAAGCGTCCGCAGGCAGTTGATGCACGTGTAGGTCCAGAAATCGACCAGGACGACATGGCCGCGGAGCTGGGACAGGCTCAGTGGGCGGTCGCCGGGCGTGTTGAACCAGTCCTCGGTGTTGGTGAAGTTCGGCGCGGTGCCGAGATCGGCCAGCGACGGGGTCTTGACCCCGGGGATCGCGACCTCGCGCTCGGCCTCGGTCGGGACCGGCGTGACCGATGCCTCCTTCTGGGCGGTGACGAAACGCGACGTCGGGCGCAGCGAGGCCAGGCGCTTCTGGACCGCGCTCGAGTTCTCTAGCGAGCGGGTCGGATCGACCAGGACCGCAGGCAGGCTGGTGTCCTTTGCGAGGTCCTCCTCGAAGCGGACGTCGATGTTGAAGATCATCAGCACCCCGGTCGCGAGCAACACGGCGCCGAGGGCACGGTTGATCGTGTTGCCGCGGCCGACCCGGCGGATTCGGTCGATCACCGCGCGTCCGGCGAAGGCGTAGATCAGCAGCACCGCGCACAGTCCGATCGAGTAGGAGATCGCGACCAGAACCACCCGGGCGTTGGCGCCGCTCGAGGCGCTGACCGACGTCACCGCGGCCAGGATCGGCCCCGCGCACGGCGCGCACACGAACCCGAGCGCGGCGCCCACTCCGAGCCCCGACCAGAAGCCGGTGCCGCGGCTCTTGGGCCCGAAGCGGCCAAGCCGAGAAAGCGGCGCCTCGATCCGGGCTGTCAGGTCTGGGATCAGCAGCGCGATGCCGAACCCGATCAGGACCACGATCGCCAGCGTTCGCGCGGCCCCGCTCGCGAGGCCCACACCCTTAACCAGCTGCGCGAGCAGCACGATCGCGATCGTGAACGTCGTCCCGAGCCCGATCACGATCCCGATCGGGCGCCGACGGCCTCCGGTGGCGCTCGAAGCGAGCAGTGCCGGCACCACCGGGAGGACGCATGGCGTGATCGCCGTGCCCGCGCCGGCGATCAGGGCGAACAGCATCAGCAGCAGCATCTGCGCCTCAGATGATGCTGCTGGAGTCTTGCGAAAGGGTTAACCGCAGTCCGGTTATTACGACTCTCTTATCGAAGACTGTCGGCTCAGCCGCCGATGGCGGACATGCTGCGAGCCGGCTGGATGAATCCGGGCTCGCCGACGTGGTGCTTGAGCTCCTTGCGCCAGACGGCGTCGCGGATGATCCGTTCGAGCTCGCCGTCGTCCGCGCCCTCGCGGATCGGAGTGCGCAGATCGGTCTCGTTCAGCGAGAACAGGCAGGTGCGAAGCCGACCGTCAGCGATCAGGCGAACCCGGTTGCAGTCGCCGCAGAACGGCTCGGATACCGGATTGATGAAGCCGAGCTTGCCGCGGCCGTCCTTGAAGCGGTAGACGCGGGCGGTGGCGTGCGGCTCGCGCGGCTCGGGCTCGAGCGGGTAGACGGCATCGATCGCGGCGCGGATCTCGGCCCCGGTCAGCACCTGGTCCGCGGTCCAAGCATGGTCGGCGTCGAGCGGCATGAACTCGATAAAGCGCACCTCGTAAGGCGTACGGCGGGCGAACTCGGCGAACGGGATCGCCTCCTCCTCGGTGAAGTCGCGCATCGCCACCGCATTGATCTTGATCGGATGGGCCTCGGGGTATTCGGCCAGCGTCTCGAGTCCGCGGAGAACTCTGGGCAGCGCGTCGCGCCGAGTGAGCTCGAAGAAGCGGTCGCGCTGCAGCGAGTCGATCGACACGTTGAACCGATCGATGCCGGCGCGAACCAACGCTTCGGCGTCGCGCTCGAGCAGGTACCCGTTGGTGGTGACGGATAGGTCGTCGACCCCGGGGACCTGCGCAAGCATCGCCGCCAGCCGGGGGAACTCCTTGCGCACGAGCGGCTCGCCGCCGGTCATCCGGACGTCGTGGACTCCCATTGCGGCGAACAGGCCGACCAGACGCGTGATCTCCTCGAAGGTGAGGATCTCCTCGCGCTCGAGCCAGGGCAGGCCCTCGGCGGGCATGCAGTACTGGCAGCGGAAGTTGCAGCGGTCGGTGACCGACACCCGCAGGTCGCCAATCAGACGGCCGTGTCCATCCTTGAGGGGTTCGAGTGGCATCGAACGAAAGAGCCTAGCTGTTGCGGAGGGCCGGCTGGAACCCGGGAAGAAACGCGAACTATGTTCGGATTTCTTCCCAAGGGCGCCGGAGATCGCTCGCCAGCAGGCCGAACGCCACCATGTTCTGCCGGCCTTCCCGGCCGAGTAGGTATGACCGCAGCACGGCCTCGCGCGTGAAGCCGCAGCGCTCGGCGACCCGCTGGGAGGCCGGGTTGCCGGTGGCGGCCATCAGGTCGATCCGTTCGAGGCCCAGGCTCCTGAACCCCCAGTCTGTGATGAGCCGCACCGCGCGGGTCGCGTGCCCCCGCCCGCGCGCCGCCGCGCCCAGCCAGTAGCCGACCTCGGCCCGGGCGTCCGGCCAGGAGAAGCGCAGGAGCGAGATCGACCCGAGCAGGTGGTCGCGCTCGTCAGCCGCCACGATGGCGAACGGCGCCCCGGTCCCGGTGTGGACCGCGTCGTGGCGGGAGAGCAGGTAGGCGCGGGCATCGCTCGGTCCGTACGGGTACGGGACCCGGGTCCAGCGCGAGATCTCGGCGTCCTGGCAGGCGGCCACCAACCCGCCGAGGTCAGAGTCGCGCCAGGCGCGGAGCGCAGTCTCCCCGTCGAGGAGGTGATCGCCCGGCAGCACGATCCGCCGCGGCATCCCGCGGCGGCGCCGAACGACCCTCATCGTCCCTCTCCGGCGCGCTCTTCGAGGGCGCGTTCGAGCGCGGGCACGTCGAGGCCGGGGTCCTGCTGGTCGAGCCAGCGCTGGGCCTCGATCCGGCCGCCCAGGGCGCGCAGCCCGCGGTCGCCGTGCTCGGCGATGAAGTCGTCGAGGGCGTGCCGGCGGCGGGCGAGCAGCCGCCGCGCCCGCAGGTCGAGCTCCGAGCGGTGCGCGTCGAGCGCGTCGGCGAGGCGGTCGATTCCCTTGGGCGGCGGGACCGAGGAGACCGCGCAGACGGCGGTGTCGGTGGCGCCGAGGGCCAGCAGCGCGGCGTTCAGGTCGGCGAGCGCGCGCCGGGCGGGGCGTTCGAGATCAGCCTTGGTCAGGACCAGCACGTCGGGGACCTCCATGATCCCGGCTTTCAGGAACTGAAGGACGTCGCCCGAGGCCGGCTGGAGCACGACCGCCACCGTGTCGGCGACGTCGGCAACCTCGGTCTCGGATTGGCCCACCCCGACCGTCTCGATCACGACGACGTCGAACGCCGCGGCCAGGGCGGCCGCAGCGCTCCGGGTGGCAGGTGCGAGGCCCCCGAGCCGGTCGCCGGCCGCGGTCGAGCGGATGAACACGCGCCGGTCTCTGGGGTCGGCATCGATCCTGGCCCGATCGCCGAGAAGCGATCCACCGGACCGGCGTGAGCTCGGATCGACGGCCAGCACCGCCACCGAGCGCTCGCGCCCGCGCCACTCGGCGACGAGGCGGCTGAGCAGCGAGGACTTGCCGACCCCCGGGGGTCCGGTGACCCCGATCACGTGTCCGGCCGCCTCGGCTCCGAGCGCGGCGGGGGAGACCTCGGTGAGCAGCTCCCACGCCTCCTCGCGGTCCTTCGGCGAGCGGCTCTCGATCAGGTTGAGCGCGGCCGGCGCGGCGGTCAAGTCCCGCTCGCGCAGGCGCCGGCCCAGCTCGCCCCCGGCTGCCGCCACCGGCGTACGGTTCAAGCGCCCACGGCGGTCTCGACGCCGTTGCGGTCGGCGACGAGCTCGACGATGTCGCGCATCATCCCGTTCAGGTTCCAGTCCTTGGGGGTGTAGACGGCGGCGATGCCCGCGTCGCGCAGGGCTTCGGCGTCGGCCTCCGGAATGATCCCACCGACGACGACCGGCACGTCCCCGACGCCGGCCTCGCGCAGGGCGTCCAAGACGGACGGGATCAGCTCACGATGCGATCCGGAAAGGATCGACAGCCCGATCACGTGCACGCCCTCCTGCGCGGCGGAGTTGGCGATCTGCGACGGGGTCAGCCGGATTCCCTCGTAGACGACATCCATGCCGGCGTCGCGCGCGCGGACGGCGATCTGTTCGGCCCCGTTGGAATGGCCGTCCAGGCCGGGCTTGCCGACCAGGAACTTCAGCCGACGCCCGAGCGCCTCGCTCACCCGCTCTACCTCCTCGCGCAGCTCGGACAGCTCCTGCGTGGGCGCGGCGACCGCCTCGCCAACGCCGGTTGGGGCCCGGTACTCCCCAAACGCGTCGCGCAGCGTCTGGGCCCACTCGCCGGTGGTGGCGCCGGCGCGGGCGGCCGCGATCGTCGCCGGCATGATGTTCTCGTTGTCGTTGCGAGCGACGCGGGCCAGAGTTTCGAGCGCCTCGTCGACGGCGGACTGGTCGCGGCTCGTGCGCCACCGCTCGAGCGCTGCGCGCTGCTCGGCCTCGACCTCGGGGTCGACCACCAGGATGCCGCCGTCGGCGCCGGCAGTCAGCGGCGAGGGTTCTGTCGTGGTAAATCGGTTCAAGCCGACCACGACATGCTCGCCGGACTCGATCTGCTGGCGGCGCTGGCGGTGAGACTCGACCAGCGCAGCCTTCATGTAGTCGACGGCCTCGACCGCGCCGCCCAGCTCGGCCACCCGATGCATCTCCTCACGGGCGCCCTCGAGCAGCTCCTCGACCAGCCCGTCCATCACCTTGGAGCCCTCGAAGATGTCCGGGTACTCCAGCACGTCGGTCTCGTAGGCCAGGATCTGCTGGAGTCGCAACGACCACTGCTGATCCCACGGGCGGGGAAGGCCGAGCGCCTCATTCCAGGCCGGAAGCTGGATGGCCCGCGCGCGGGCGTTCCGCCCGAGGGTGACCGCGAGCGCCTCGAGGGCGATCCGGTAGACGTTGTTCTCAGGCTGCGCCTCCGTCAGGCCGAGCGAGTTGACCTGCACGCCGTAACGCAGCCGCCGGTGCTTCTCGTCCTCGACCCCGTAGCGCTCGCGCCCCAGCTCGTCCCACAGGATGGCCATCGCGCGCAGCTTGGCGTGCTCCTCGATGAACCTTACGCCCGCGTTGACGAAGAACGAGATGCGCCCGAACACGCTGCCCATGAGCTCCGGCTCCACGCGCTGACGGACCGCGTCGAGGACCGCGATGGCGTTGCTCATCGTGAACGCGATCTCCTGTACCGGGGTCGCACCGGCTTCCTGGAGGTGGTAGGAGCAGATGTTGATCGGGTTCCACTTCGGGATCCGCTGGACCGTGTAAGCGATCGTGTCGGCGATCAGCCGCATGCTCGGGCCGGGCGGGAAGGCGTAGGTGCCGCGGCTCAGGTACTCCTTGAGAATGTCGTTCTGGGTCGTGCCCTGGAGCTGCTTCTCGTCGACTCCCTGCTTTTCCGCGGCGACGACGTAGAGGGCGAGCAGCCACGCGGCGGTCGCGTTGATCGTCATCGACGTGTTCATCTGGTCGAGCGGGATCTGATCGAGCAGCGTGGCCATGTCGCCCTCGTGGGCGATCGACACACCAACCTTGCCGACCTCGCCTCTTGCGAGCTCGTGGTCGGGGTCGTAGCCGGTCTGCGTCGGCAGGTCGAAGGCGATCGACAGACCGGTCTGGCCCTTCTCGAGGTTGCGCCGGTAGAGCTCGTTCGAGCGCTTGGCGTCAGAGTGTCCGGCGTAGGTGCGCATCATCCAGGGCCGGTCGGGCTCTGGGAGGCGGGGCGTGGTGGTCTCCGGCATAGGGCCGATTGTATGAATGATTCCTTGCCCAGGCGGCGGCCGATAGGGGTACGAGACCGGTAACGTGGACGACATGCCCGATCAGAGCTCAGCCTCCACCGAACACGCGCTCATGCAGGAGATCACCGCACCCCTCGCCACGCTTCCCGACGATCCCGTGCCGGTGGTGGCGGACGTCGAGTTCCCGATGACGTTGCGCGGCTACGACCGCCTTGCCGTCGATGCCTACGTCCAGAAGACCAGCCAGCTGGTCGCCGAGCTCCAGGCGACCCGGTCGCCCGATGCAGCCATCCGGCGGGCGCTCGAGCGAGTGGGGGAGGAGGTCTCGGGCATCCTCCAGCGGGCCCACGAAACCGCCGAGCGGATCACCGCCCAGTCCCGGAGCGAGGCGGAAGATCGCCTCGAGGTGGCGCGACAGGAGGCCGCGCAGATCGTCCAGCGCGCCGAGGAGCGCGTCCGCGAGCTCGACGCCGAGACCGACCGGATCTGGGCGGAGCGCCACCGGATCGTGGAGGACACGCGCGATTTGGCGCGAGAGCTCTTGACGCTGACCGATTCGGCCGCCGACCGGTTCCCGCCCGATCCGGCGGCCGCCGAGGAGACCGAGGACGTGGGCCTCGCGGGCAAGGCGTCCGACGAAGGCGGGTTCGGCGCCGTGGAGGAAGGGGTCACGCCCGAGGAGGAGGAGGAGAGGTCTGAGCCCTCGCCGGTGGAAGTGCCGATCGAGGACGCGCTCCCGGACGAGGTGGCGGTCGACGACGAGGAGGAGCCGGATGTCGACCCCGACATCGAGTCCACCGCCGTCCTGCCGGTGGTCGAGCTTCCGAAAGACGAGCTCGAGGCGACATAGCATCGCGCACATGCGATTGATCGACGTGAGGCACCTCGGGCGTCCCCGGGTGATCGGCGCCTGGCTGGTCGGCGACGTAATCATCGATCCCGGCCCGACGTCCTGCCTCGACACCCTGCTGGCCGGGCTGGAAGGGGCCCGGCCGCGGGCGCTGCTGCTGACGCACATCCATCTCGACCACGCCGGCGCGAGCGGGTCGCTCGTCGAGCGCTGGCCCGACCTCGAGGTGTACGTGCACGAGCGCGGGGCGCGGCATATGGCCTCGCCGGAGCGGCTGGTGGAAAGTGCGCGGATGCTCTACGGCGAGGACATGGACCGGCTGTGGGGCGAGATGGTTCCGGTGCCCGAGGGGAACCTGCGCGTTTTGCATGGCGGCGAGAGCCTGCTAGACGGCGCGTTCGAGGTCGCCTACACGCCGGGCCACGCCTCGCACCACGTGTCCTTCCTGCATGCGCCGGAGAGAACCGCGTTCGTGGGAGACACCGGCGGCGTGCGAATCGCCGGGACACCACTGACCATCCCGCCGAGCCCGCCGCCGGACATCGACGTCGAGAGCTGGCACTCGTCGATCGAGAGGATCGCGGCGTGGAAGCCCCGCCGGCTTGTGATGACCCACTTCGGCTCTAGCGAGGATGTCGACGCGCAGCTGGCGGAGCTGTCGGAGCGTCTCGACGAGTGGGCGGCTGTTGCCCGCGAGGGTGACCATGACGCGTTCGTGAACCGGGTGCGGTCGGAGATCGATGAGGTGGTCGACTCCGACACCGCCGCGGCGTACGAGCAAGCGGCGCCGCCCGACCAGCTGTATGCCGGGCTAGAGCGGTACTGGCGAAAGCGCGCCGACGCGGTCCGCGCCCGCTGAAGCACCGATAGAAAGCTATGCTGGCACCACATGTCGCAGACGGTTGAGCTGCCGCGCCTGAGTGGACCAGGCAGTGACGTTGGTGGCCTGTGGCGGGTGGTCGTCCTCAACGACGACCACAACACCTTCGACCACGTCGCCGAGACGCTCTCGCGCGTGATCCCCGAGGTGTCGCTCGCCGAGGGCTACCGCCTCGCCGACCGCATCCACAAGAGCGGGTGCGCGATCGTCTGGAGCGGCCCGCGCGACGAGGCCGAGCAGTACTGGGAGCAGCTCAACGGAGCCGGGCTGACGATGGCCCCGCTCGAGTCGGCCTAGCCCGGCCGGCGGGGCTAGACGCCGCGGGGTAGCGCCTTCGCGCGCTGGCGCTCGGGCGTGACGCGCACGACGTTCCAGACGATCCCGAGCTTCTCGAGCAGGGCGATCAGCAGGCCGGTCGGGTCGGCCACCCGCTCCCAGAGGCGGAGGCCGTGGAAGGCGGAGGTAGGGAAGGCGTGGTGGTTGTGGTGCCAGGCCTCGCCCATGGACAGCGGCGCCAGCCAGAACACGTTGCGCGACTCGTCGTCGACGTCAAATCGTTTGCGCCCGATGAAGTGGCACACGGAGTTGATCGACCAGGTGACGTGGTGCAGCAGGAACACCCGGACGAAGCCGCCCCACAGGACCGCGGTGAGCGCGGCTCCCAGCCCGCCGCCGATGAGCCATCCAAGCGCGAACGGGATCGCGAAGCTGAGACCCACCCACACGAAGAACAGCTTGTCGATCACCCGGATCACGCCGTCCTTGAGCAGGTCGGCCGCAAACCGCTGGCGGTCAGCGGTGCCGACCGTCTCGAACAGCCAGCCGACGTGGGCATGCCAGAGGCCCTTCACCGCTCCCCAGAAGCCGGGTCCGGCCAGGTGGGGCGAGTGCGGGTCACCGTCCTGATCGGTGAAGGTGTGGTGCTTGCGGTGGTCGGCGACCCAGGTGATCACGGACCCCTCGACCGCCATCGACCCGAGGATGGCCACGATCGCGCGGAACGTCCGGCTCGATTCGAACGCGCGGTGGGTGAACATGCGGTGGTAGCCGAGCGTCACGCCAAGCGCGGTGAGTAGATAGAGCCCGACCAGCAATCCGACTTCGAGCGGTCCGATCGCGCGGTTCCACAGCAGCGCGATCGCAGCGAGGAGACCGACCAGCGGCAACGGCACGCCGATCAGGTTGGCGATCTTGTGCGTGCGTGTCACAGCGGGGGAAAGGATAGGACCTCGCGCCCTGCCACGCGCCAGTATCTGCCGTGTTTATTGGCGTTCGCGGACGCTCGGGAGCGCCGGGGCGCCAGATGCGCCGCCGGGCGCTCAGGCGGTGGCCGGCGCGACCGGCTCCGGCTCCCTCTCGGGCTGGGCCTCGACCGACGGACCCATCGAGCCCACGACCAGCTCGTCGTGCCACGCGTAATTGATCGGGATCTGGTAGCGGCCCATATTGCGGCGCCGGAACTCGGTCATCTCGATGCCCTCCCAGTAGCTGTACCAGTCCTGCTTGGACTCGAACCAGGCCATCTGCATGATCTTGTACTGGTCGTCGCGTGAGCGATGGACCGCGTACTGAGTGGCGCCGTAGCGCAGGACCAGCGGGGCCACGTAGGCGACATCGGCCGCGAACGCCTGCTGGCGCAGAACGGTGGCGTACCAGTCGATGTGGACGACGCCGGCCATCAGGCCCCCACCTCGGCGCGGATCGCGCCTGGCCCCTCTTCCGTCCTGCCCTGCCCCTCCTCGGTGGCGCCGACGAGAATGGCGATCTTGCCAAGGTGGCGGTTATCGCGCAGGAGCTGGTGGGCCTCTGCCACCTTGTCGAAGCCCATCGTCTGCCACAGCACCGGCCGGATCTTCGACTCCTGGATCAGCTGGTTGGCCTTTGTCGCTTCCCAGGCGTTGGCGAAGTGCGAGCCGATGATCTCCTTCTGGCGCATCCACAGATAGCGTACGTCGAAATCGAGCTGGTAGCCCGACGTCGCGCCGCAGATGACCACCTTGCCGAACGGCCTGACCGCCAGCACCGAGGTCGGGAAGGTGGCCTTCCCGACGTGCTCGAAGACGATGTCGGGCGGTTCGCCCAGGATCTCCTCGACCGCCTTGCAGAACCGCCGGGACTCCTTGAAGCGAGCCAGCTCCTGCTCCTTGGTCTCGTCGCCGTGGCGCATCATGCCGGCGAACTCGCTCCGGTTGATGTAGCCGACCGCGCCGAGCTGCTGGATGAGCTGACCCTTCTCCTCGCTCGAGACCACGCCGACCGCGTCCGCTCCGGTCAGGGCGCACAGCTGCGTGGCGAACACGCCCAGCCCGCCGGCGGCGCCCCAGATCAGCACGCGATGCGTGGACTGGAGGTTGCAGCGGTCCATCAGCATCCGATACGCGGTGAAGTAGGTGAGTCCGTAGGCCGCCGCCTCCTCCCAGGCGAGATGCGCCGGCTTGGGCAGCAGCTGCTGGGCCTGCACCTTGCAGAACTGGGCGAACGAGCCCCAGGTCGTCTCGTAGCCCCAGATCTGCTGCGAGGGGGCCGCGAGAGGATCAAAGCCGTGCACCTCGGGGTCCTCGTAGGAGGCCTGGTTGCAGTGGATCACGACCTCGTCGCCGGGCTTCCAGCGCGTCACGCCCGGGCCGACCTTCCAGACGACGCCCGATGCGTCCGAGCCGCCGATGTGATGCCCCCAGCGCGGGTGATCGCCGTAGCGCCACACGCCGACCGGCTCGCCGAGCGCCGCCCACACGTTGTTGAAGTTCACGCCGGCGGCCATCACCCGGACGATCACCTCGAACGCCTCCGGCTCCGGCACCTCGATCTCCTCGATCTGGAACGCGTCGGTCGGCTCGCCTTGGCGCTCCTCGCGGATCACCCAGGCAGCCATGGTCCGGGGAAGCTCCCCGGGCTCGGTTTCGACGTATGAGAGTTGGCTCAGGTCAACGGCCACTGGTGCTGCACCTTCCTCGCATTGGGTTGGGTTTCCGGATGCTACTGAGGTGTAGCTACAGAGGCCGTACGGCACGCGGGCCGTGTGAATCCGCACGCACGGTGGACAGTTCTGAGCGCCATCAGACGAGGCTGACTTCGGCGGGCGTGCTCTCGGCAGGCTTGCTCTCGTCCGCGCCTGCCTCTGCCGCCTGCGGCACTGGCTGCTGGATGCGCCGGGCGATCAGGATCCAGGCCGCGGCAGCGCCGCACAGGGTCACCACAGCGCTGACGGTCAGGCCGGTGGAGAGCGCGGAGACGAACGCATCGCGGGCGACCGCGGCAACTTGCGCCGGCACGTGGGGACCGCTGACCGTGCCGCCGCTTCCCAGCGCGTTGACGATCGCGGTGCGGGTCGAGGCGGCGACGTGCGGGAGTCCCGAGTCGATCTTCGAGCGCCCGATCGCCGCGACGAGCGCGCCCACCACCGCGACGTCGAAGGTGCTGCCGACCATGCGGGTCATCGAGAGGACGCCGGATGCGGCGCCGGCCTTCGTTCGGTCGACCGCGTTCATCGCGGCCGTGCTCATGGGCGACATGACCAAGCCCATGCCGAGACCCATGAGGATGAAGCCCGGCAGGAGAAGCCCGTAGCCGCTATGCACGGTCAATCGCGACTCGATGACGAGGGATGCGGCGACGATTAGGAGACCGACGGTCATCAGCGGGCGCGAGCCCACGCGGTCGGTCAGGCGCCCGGCCAACGGTGCGGTGAGGATATGCCCGCGAAGTCGATCGTCCGTCCCACCGTCTCGTCGCGCGACTCGCGCGTGGCGAACAAAGTCATGGCAACCGCGATGACGGCGATCGGCGGGTTGATGAAGAAGATCGCTCGCCAGCTGACGTCCTCTGTGAGGAAGCCGCCGACGACCGGCCCGATGGCCAGCGCGAGCGCGCTCACCCCCGCCCACGTCCCGATCGCGGTGCCCCGCTGTTCGGGCGGGAATGCCTGGGTGATGATCGACAGCGTCGCCGGCATCATGAACGCGGCCCCGATGCCCTGCACGGCCCGGAACGCCACCAGCACCGTGTCGTCCGGCGAGAAGCCGATGGCGAGGCTGGAGAGGCCGAACACGACGACCCCGAACAGGAACATGCGCCGGCGCCCGAAGATGTCGCCGAGCCTGCCGCCGGTGACGAGCATCACCGCCAGCGTCAGCGTGTAGGCGTTGACGGTCCATTCGAGTGAGGCCAGCGACGCGTGCAGATCCCGCTGGATCGACGGCAGGGCGACGTTAACCACCGTGTTGTCGAGCATCAGCATGAAGAGCGCGAAGCACATGGCGGCGAGCGTCCACCAGCGGCTGTTCTCATCGGTGATGAGGCTGTGACGGCGGGCGAGGATGCGTTCGGTCATGAAGCGAAAGTCTCCGGTCGGCAGGCGGCGACCTCGTCGCGCTCGAGCAGCTTCGAAAGCGCCGAGGCGAGCGAGCGTCGCTCGGATGTGGTCAAGGACGTGGCGAACTGCTCGAGCCCGCTGAGGCGGGCGGCGTTCAGCCGGCGGATCACAGTGCGGCCGCCGTCGGTCAGGCAGACGCGCTTCATCCGGCGATCCTCCTCGTCCTCGCGGCGCTGGGCAAACCCGCGCCGGACGAGGTCGTCGACCATCCGGCTGGCGGCCGGGAACGACACGTGGACGAGCTCAGCCGCTTCCTTCAGCGTGAGCTCGCGTGGCTGGTCCTCGAGGCGGTGGAGGAGCTTGACCTGGGTCAGCGTGAGCTCGACGGCGCCGAGCGCCTCGAACAGATCCGCATTGCAGTTCTTGTGCAGGAACACGATGAGCGCGTAGAGGTCGGCGGCAAGGCCGGCGTCGCTCGACTGGCCCGCCTCGCCAGGACCGACGCGCTGAGTCTCAGTTGCTTGCACGCATGCAAGTATTGCGCAAAAGCAATATCCGCTACGGCTGGAGCAGCTGGTTGTCGCTGCTTGGGCGGGGCGCGCCGACGTCGATGGACGCCGGCTGGATGGAGCCCGATCCGGTTCCCCCGCCGTCGGTCCCCACCGAGTACGTGCCCTGGGAGGAGAAGTCGACCGTCACCTGGGCCGTCGCCTGGGGATTGATCGGGCCGGTGTTCGCCAGCGGCTTACCGCCGGATGAGCCCGGGGGGAGGAGCTCGAGCGACTCGGCCTGGCTCGCCTGGTTGGCGATGATGAACGTCACCGGGCCGGCGCCGACCGACGCGGGCGAGACCGACACGCGGCTGTTGTCGATGTACACGGTCAGGTTGACCGGCGCCGGAGGGCGGGGAGTGGTGGCGGCGGTGGAGGTCCCGCCGCACGCGGAGACGGCGAGAGCGCTGACAGCGAGCATGCCGCCGACCGCCAGCATCTCGATCGCCCTTCTGCGCATCCTCTCCGCACCTCCTTGCAACCCCGCGTCGGGGCCAGGGATCGCCGGACTCCCGGTCCGGGCGCGAACCCTAGCGAGCCTATTACCCAAACCCGGAAACGCAACACCATTTGATGTCAGTGTCGGGCCTGCCGCGGCACGAGGCGGTCCCGAGGTCCGCGATGGCGGGTGTGATCCCGGGACGGTCGCGATCGAAATACTGCTTGCGGCTCAGGTCGAGTTCTGAGTGAGCGAGGCCTTACGGCGCTCGAGGCGCCGCAGCTCGCGCTGGAGCTCAGTCCACGAGTCGTCCTCGACGCGCTCGTACTCGTCGCCCTCGAGATCGCGCAGGCTGTCGTTGTAAATCATCCAGGCGCGGCGCGTGGAGTCCTCGAGTTCGCGGAGCTTGTCGAGATCGGGCGCGGTGGTGGTCACTTCACCTCCTTTCCGAGCATTGTTGGCCGATCCCACCCATGCCGACGGTCGTCCAGACAAATACGTCCAAAGCGCGTGCAATCCTGCTTGCTTGCCGTCCGGCGCGGGGCGTATCACGCGTCTGGTGACGCTGTTCGAGCAGGCGATCGCCACGGCCGAGTTCCTCGTCGTCGACACCGAGACCAATGGTCTGGGCGGCGACGCCTGCGAGATGACGGAGGTCGGGGCCGTGCTGGTCGGCGGGGGCGAGCTGCACGAGCGGTGGTCGTCGCTGGTGCGCTGCAACCGGCCGCTCGGACGGGGTATCCAGCGCTTCACCGGCATCACCCAGGAGATGCTGGTCGAGGCTCCCGGCCTCGAGGAGGTGCTGCCGCCGCTTCAAGAGCTGCTCGAGGGCCGGGTGCTGGTCGCCCACAACGCGCCGTTTGACCGGCGCGTGCTTCGCCGGGCATTCGAGCTGATCGGCCTCGACTGGCCGAACCCGCCCGTCCTCTGCACCGCGGCGCTGGCACGCAAGCTGCTACCCCTGCAAAACAAGCGCGGCCTGGGCGTGCTGGCCGGCGCGCTCGGGATCGAGGTGGAGACCGCCCACCGGGCACTTGCCGATGCGGAGACTTGCGCGCGCGTCCTGTGCGCGCTGTTCCCCCGGCTGTGCGCCAACGCGCGCACGATCGCCGATGCGGTGGCGCTGACCAACCGCCGGCGCCGGCGGACGATGGGACGCAAAGAGAGGGTCCCCGCCGCGATCGCGCCGCCCCGGCTCGACTTCGCCGACCTCCCGCGTGACCCCGGCGTGTACCTGTTCCGCGACGACGCCGGCCGGGTGCTGTACGTCGGCAAGTCGGTTTCGATCCGCAGCCGTGCCCGCGCCCACTTCGCCCCCTCGAGCCTGCCCGCCGCCTGGACGACCCAGGCGACAGTGGTCGACTACCAGGGCACGAACTCCGAGCTCGGGGCGCTCGTGCTCGAGAACCGCCTGATCAAGCGGCACAAGCCGCCCGGGAACATTCGTCTGACGCGGCGCGACGAGCGGCTCTGCTACATCCGCTGCCGGCTCGACATCCCATTCCCCATTCTCGAGGTGGCGTCCGAGCCCGCTGCCGGGCATGCCGTGACGATCGGGCCGCTCCGCGGCCGGCGGCTCGCGCAGGAGCTCGTCGAACAGCTCGACTCGCTGTTCGGGCTGCGTCACTGCGGACGGCGACTGAAGCTCCGGGAGCATCCCTCCGCCTACGGTCAGATGGGTCGCTGCCTGTCCCCGTGCCTCGGCGATCTGGACCCGAACCTATACCGGCGCCGGCTGGACGAGGCGCTGCGGCTGTTCGTGACCGCCGACGACGGTCGCGAGCGACTGCTCTCGCACGTGAGGCGCCAGATGCGCGCGGCAGCCGATCAGCAGCACTACGAGCGCGCCGCCTGGCTGCGCCGGCGCCTGCGGCGGCTCGCGGTGATCCTCGAGCGCCTCGGTGGCGCACTTGAGGCCACGCACGCCCGGGCGCGGTTGATCCTGGCCGCGCATCCGATCGATCGGGACCGCCAGGACGCGTTCTGGCTGGTCGGTGGGCGGTTGGTCGATTGGGGGCCGACCTCGGACGAGACGGTGGCGCTCGAGGAGCGGACAAGACTGGCGCTGAGGCACGGCGGCCGCGCCGGCGAACTCGGCGCCCACGTGCCGCCGGATGAAGTCGACGAGCTGCGGATCATCGCCACGTACCTCACCTCGCACCCTGAGCTCTCCCAGGTGATGCTGGAGCGACGGGCGCTTACCGAAACGGCAGCTCTGTGACCTCGCCGGCGAGGCCCTCGCCTACGGCGACCGCGGTGCCGGGTGGCGCTTCCCGGCGAACGAGCGCCAGGCCGATCGGGCCGAAGCGTGGCGAGGAGGCGACACTCGTCAGCCGTCCCACGGGTCGCCCCTCGCACGTCAGCTCCTCGCCGGGCTCGGCCGGCGCGGACAGCCGCAGGCCGCGCAGCTGCCGGTTCGGCTTGCCGCGGTAGAACAGCCGCGCCACCGTCTCCTGCCCGACGTAACAGCCCTTGGTGAACGAGACCGCGCGCTCGTTCAGCCCGGCCTCCTGTGGGATCACGGTTTCGTCGAGGTCGACGCCGTAGCGGGGCCGCCCGTGCTCGATCCGCAGGCACTCCGCTGCCGCCTCGCCGATCGCAATGGCGCCGGCCTCCTCGAGCGCGGCGCGCAAAGCCTCTGTGTCCGCCGCCTCGCACAGGAGATCAATGCCGACGTCGGTACGGATGGCGCGGACCCGGAGACTCCCGATCGAGGCGGTGGCGTGCGCGTTTTCCTCGGACGGCAGGGCTCCGGCGCCGGCCAGCGCGGCCGATTCGGGCCCGATCAGGGACACCAGGCCACGCTCGAGCGTCCGTTTGTGCAGCTCGACCTGGTAGCCGATGCTGAAGCGCCGGACCATGTTGAACAGCGCTTGGAGCGCCACCCGCTCGGTGTCGAGCAGCAGCTCGTCTCCGGCGTTCAGGATCCGGACGTCGCCGAGCATCTTGCCCTTCGGGGTCAGGAACGCGGCGTAGCAGCCCGCTCCGGGAGCGAGACCTTCCACGTCGTTGCTCACCTGGCCCTGGAGGAAGCTCGCGGCGTCGGTGCCCGAGAGGGCAAGCTTGCCGCGCTCGGAGCGGTCGAGCACCCCGCAGGCCTCGGTGATCGCGCGGTAGTCGGTGCTGAGGGTTTTCGAATGGTCGGCGGCGCCTGACGGCGGCGCCTTATTGATCGAGGCCATCGCTAACAGGATAGGTCGGAGGGTCGGCGGGGCCCTACAGCGGATGAATCGCCCGCGAAACCTGAAGTCTCTCTTGAAAGAATCGAGATTTAGGCCTACCATAACTTTTATGATGGCAACCCCTGAGACCCACGCCACCCGATCCCAGGCAATCGAGGATTACGCGAAGGCGATCTATGCCCTCGAGCTGCGCGAAGGCGAGGCGGTGAGCACCAACGCGTTGGCGGACCGCCTCGGAGTAACCGCGGCGTCCGCTTCGGGGATGGTCAAGCGCCTCGGCGAGCTCGGTCTCGTCGAGCACGAGCCGTACCATGGGGTGTCGCTGACAGAGGACGGCCGGCGCGTGGCGCTCGAAGTGATGCGCCATCACCGTCTGCTCGAGCTATACCTCGTTCAGTCGCTGGGCGTCCCCTGGGACCGGGTCCACGAAGAGGCCGAGGTGCTCGAGCACGTGCTCTCGGACGAGCTCGAGGATCTGATCGCGGCCAAGCTGGGCAACCCGACTCACGACCCCCACGGCGATCCCATCCCCACCCGTGAGCTGACGATCGAGGAGGGGACGACCGAAAGCCTGCAATCGCTCGAGGCCGGCGTGCGCGGAACCTTCGTGCGCGTGTCCGACTCGGACCCCGAGATGCTCCGCTTCCTGGCGGGGCACGGCATCGCGCCGGGCGACGAACTCGAGGTGGTCGACAAGCAACCGTTCGACGGTCCGCTGTTCGTCCGCTTCGGTGATCGGGTCCAGGTGCTTGGCGGGGAGCTCGCGAAGGCGATGCGGGTCGAGGTCAGCCGGTGACGCCGGGGGGACCCACTCCGATCCCCGAGCCGGCGTTCGAGGGCGCCATTGCCGACGGGCAGGGCACGACCCTCCCGGCCGGCCTAACCCACGAGGACCTGATCCGGTCGCGGGACCGCTTCCGGGTCCACAACGCGCGCCAGAGCCGGCGTCGCTGGTACCTCCTTTGGCTGCTGGTCGGCCCGGGGATCCTCGCCATGCTGGGCGAGAACGACGGGCCCAGCATGATCTCCTACGCGACGAGCGGCGCCACTTACGGGCTCGGGTTCTTCCTGCCGTTCATCGTGGTCACCTTCGGGATGGCGATCGTGTGCCAGGAGATGTGCATGCGGGTCGGCGCGGTCACCCATCGCGGCTACGGCCAGCTCGTGCTGGAACGGTTCGGCAAGCTATGGGGCTGGTTCGCCGCCGGCGACCTCGTCGTCACCAACCTTGTCACGCTGATTGCCGAGTTCGTCGCAATCCGCGTCGGTCTCGCCTACTTCCACCTCGGCGCCGGGGTGGCGGCGGTGCTCGGGGTGGTCCTTGTCCTGTTCACCCTGAGCGGCGGTCGCTACTGGCGGTGGGAGCGGATCGTCCTCGGTCTGGCCACCTTCAACGGCTTGTTCTTGGTCGCGGCGATCATGGTCCGGCCCGACTGGGGCTCGGTCGGCCACGCAGTGGTTGCCTTCTCCCCGCTCCCGGGCGGCAGCTTCAACACGCTGCTCCTGCTGATCGCCTCGACGATCGGCGCCACCGTGACGCCCTGGATGATCTTCTTCCAGCAAAGCGCCTCCGCCGACAAGGGGATGACCCCCGACGATCTCAGGCACGGGCGCTACGACACGGTCGCGGGCGGCGTACTGGCCGCGGTTTTCGGCTGCGGCGCCCTGATCGCGGGCGCCGCCTTGGCCACCCACGGCGGCGCGAACATCCAGGGGCTGGCCGGCGCCGGGTTCCCCGCCGCGCTCGCCGCCGTTTCTGGCAAGGCCGTGGGGACGGTGTTCGCCCTCGGGTTAATCGAAGCCGGCGCAGTCGCCGTGCTCACGATCTCGGCGAGCACCGGGTACGCCGCCGGGGAGTGCGTCGGCGCACCGCACAGCCTGAACAGCTCGGCCCGCGGCGCGGCACTGTTCTACGGCGCGAACATCGGCGCGGCGACGATCGCGGCGGCGATCATCCTGATCCCGGGGGCTCCGCTGCTCTCGATCGCGCTCAACGCCAACGTGCTGGCCACCGTGCTGCTTCCGGTGGCGCTGGTGTTCATGATCATGCTGGCCAACGATCGCGAGCTGATGGGCCGGTGGGTCAACGGCGCGACGCTCAACCGCGTGGCAATCGGGATCGTGGCCTTTATCTCGGTGTGCGGCGCCGCGTACGCGGTCGACTCGTTCCTCCAAGCGACCCACGTGCTGTAGATGACCGACCGCGAGCGCGAAGAACTCGTCATGTACCTGGAGCGAGACCAGCTTGTCTCTGACACGGGCCGCCCGGTCTCCCCGGCTCAGCTGAGCCGCCGAGTCAAGGTAGGGCTGTGGGCGCTGCGCGTGTTCGCGCTGGTGGTCAGCGCCATGGTCATCTACACGTTCATCGCGCAGCTCTGACGTTGACCGATCGCTAGGCTCCGGTCGCGATGTCCCTCGCCGACACCTTTCAGCAGATCGTCGACTCGCTCCCCGACGACTGGACCGACCTCGAGCTCGATCTGCGGATCTTCGACGAGCGCCGCTACGTCGACGCGGCCGTGCTGCTCGTCACCTGCAACGCGCAGCCCTACTCCAAGCACGACTGGCACTGGCGGCTGCTGGTGGCGCACCGGTTCGGACACGCCGCCGCGGCGCCGGCGGTCCACACCGCGCTGAGGCTCCTCGACGAAGCGGGTATCGACGGCGAAATGGCGCTGCGCGAGTCCCGCACTGGACGCACCGAGATCAACCCGATGTGGGGCCGGACGGAGTCGGTGCGCGAGGAGTTCCACCGGATCCGCGCGCAGTAACGGGCGCGGCAGCGATCAGAATGGCGAGGGTCGTCGCGTTCGTCCCCGACCTCCTGTTCGGCTCCAACGTGCTCGGAGCGCTGCAGGCGGCGGGGCATGATCCGGTGCTGGTGTCGGGTCCGGAGCAGCTACGAGCCGAGCTGCCGGGTGCGGACGTGGTGGTCGTCGACCTGACCGCCGACGCGAACGAGCGGATCGAGCAGTTCCGGGAGCTGCCGCGGCGCGGGGCACCCGCACTCGCCTTCTACTCGCACGTCGAGACCGACGTGCGAGCGCAGGCCGAGCAGGCCGGCTTTGACCTGGTGGTCCCGCGCTCGCGGATGGCGCGCGAAGGCGCCGCGCTCGTAGCGCGTCTCCTCGCACGCGGTGATTAAGGGCCTGACTGGGTGTCGGTCCCGTTCACTCCCTGAAGCTCGACTGAGCCAAGCGTTGGGTTGAGCTCGGTGTCCTGGCTCACGCCGGGCGGCGTGATCGTGTCCATCACGTCTGGCACCAAGCTCGGGTTGAACGAGCAGATCTTCGCCGTGTCGCCCACCGGGCACACGCCGAACGTGAACGCTCCCGCAGGCTGAGTGAAGTCCCGCGCCTGATACGAGTTGAACCCGTTCTGGCCGGTCAGCGCAACCGTGAACACCCAGCTCGAGGTGACCGTGCCGAAGGTCGACTGGGGCAGTATCAGCGTCGCCGTGCCGCTGGTGTCATCGACCACGAACTCCGGGTTACCGAGCGATGTCCCGCTCGCGTCGAGCCAGATGGGCGATGCGAACCCCTGCGCCTCCAGCCGCTCGCTCCAGGCCGAGTTCGAAGCTATCCCGTAGTTCAGCTGCGGGTACGCGGCCGAGGTCGAGAAGCTGGTCGCGCTGGGGTTGCGGACATAGATATCGACGAGCTGAGCGCCGAACGAGTTCCCGAAGGTGGGCACCAGGTTGCGGATCTTCACCTGGACGTACACGTCGGTTCCGGTCTGGCTGACCTGCAGATCGGTCAGGTCGAACGAGCCGGGCGCGAAGTCGGGCGACGTCGGGTACTGGTAGGTGCCTGGCCCGTTGTCGTCTCCGGTCGGGTCGGTGTCGTTCAGCAGGGTGGTCCCCGGGAGCGTGAAGTTGACCACGCTGGTTTGGGTGTAGCCGGTGCTGCGCCCGAGCGTGGCGGTCACCGTGATTGTGGTCGTGGCGAACCCGACCGGCACCGTCAGGGTCCAGTCCCCGGTGGTGGGGTCCGCCTTGGTCGACACGATTGGCACGGCTCCGCCGGTGGGCGGCGCCGCTTCCGCGACGACGCTGGCGTCGGGCGTGGTGGTTCCGCTGACCGTGACGGTGGTGCTGGTGACACGCGTACCGCTGGCGGGCGAGGTCACGGTGATCGGAAGCGACCCCGGCATCCCGTGCGCCACGTAGCGATCGCTGACGATGTCCGGTCGCTCGAGGATGCGCCCGGCGCTCAGATCGAGGGCCAACCGCCGCCGGTCCCCCCGGCCAGGGGGTCGAGGCGCACGTAGAGCTGGTCGCCGCGTGGACCGTAGAAGCTCGTCCGCATGAGCACCGCGTCGCGAGCCGGATCGGCGATGTAGGTGGTGAGGATCCGGTAGTGGTGGGCGGCGCTCGACGCCTGGACCGTGCAGCTCATCCCCGTCGGGTCGGGGAGGACCTTGTACGTCATGTCCCGGGTCTGCAGGTCGGTGAAGCTGTGCCCGTCGGTGACGAGGTACTGGAGCGTGTGCACGTTGGTGGCGTCGATCGTCGGCCAGTAGGTGTCCGACAGCACGCCGTCGGCCACCGTGAACCAGACCTTCGAGGTGGTGTTGCGAGCGGTGCCGACGCAGTCCTTGCGGGCCAGGTCGAAGTAGCTCATGCTCCCCGGTGCGTCCGGCGCGACCATCGTCGCCGAGGCGCTCGCGGTGGCGGCCATCACGACTGCCGCGCAGAGTGCGAAGACGCCGAGCGCCCCGAGAACTCGCGCTTTCACCATCTCCCACCCTCCTTCTCGCGTGCCGAAATGCTCCGGCCCCCGTTCGAGAACCCTACGCTGCGGTGACCGCGCCGGTCCAGCCGAGATCGTCGATCCGATTACGAGCGCGTCGGCCAGCGCGTCGGCGGTCCGGTCGTCGTGGTCGCGAACGACTTGGCCGCGCCGGGCGCGGGGGAAGGGGGAACCGGCGCAGCGGCGGCGAAGCTCGGGTCGAACGTGGTGCTCACGTCGGGCGCGGCGCGCACGATCCCGAACCGCGCCTCCCAGCGCGCCCAGCTGCCAAGGGTCGCGGTGTCGAGCACGCCGACCCGGCCGCCCGGTCCCCGGAAGGCCGGTAGGAGCGCGTTCAGCTGCGTCGCCACGAGCCTCGGATCGAGGCTCGGCACGGCGCGGTCGAGTTCCTGAGCGCCACGCGCCGGGTCGGCCAGCGTGAAGTTGTAGCCGCGCACGAGTGTGTCGACCACGTCGTGGATCAGGGTCGGGTCGTGCTCGAGGGTGCCGCGGGTCACGCAGACAACGAGCTCGGGATAGGACGGAGCGCCGTAGTCCTGGACCTGGAAAACGTGGAAGCCCGGTCGTTCGGCGCGGATCGTGACGCCTTCGTCGCTCCAGAATGCGGTGGCGCCGGCCACCTTACCCGCCAGCAGGTCGGCCACCGCGTTGAAGCCGATCGTGATCGTCTTGACCTTGGCCGGATCGCCCCCCGACCCAGCGACTTCCGAGTCGAGCACCGCGTTGTCGCTGGGATCGCCCGTGACCCCGACGGTCTTCCCCTGAAGGAGCTTGGGCGAGGAGACGGCAGGCGCCGCGATCACCGCCGCCAGCGGCCGCTCGACGATCGCCATGATCCCGACGATGTCTTGGTGCTGCTGGCGGGCGATCGCCAGGTCGTGAATATCGAGGATCGCGAAACTGACCCGGCCGGTCTCGAGCAGCTTGATGGAATCGGTCGACGCCGTGGGCGCGATCACGTGCAGGTCGACCCCCTCGTCCCGGTCGTAGTGCTGGGCCAACGCGGCGTAGATGCCGGTGTGGACCGCATTGGGCGTGAAGTCAAGGATCAGCGTCGCATCGCGGACGGGCGCCGGCGTGCGCGCGGTTGAGGTACCCGCGCCGCAACCGGCACCCGCGACGGCAAGGAGGCAGGCGGCAAGCGCCGTGGCAAGCATGGCTCGCGGCATCAGCGGGGGCCAGGTTAGTCGTCCCTAGAATGGGCCGCGCGCATGCGCCGCCGTGTCACGTTCAGCAGGAATCTCACGCTGTCGCTGTCGCGGACGTGTCGCTGCTATTGCAAGTACTGCGCGTTCGCGACCCACAAGGCCCATCTCCACTCGCCGGATGAAGTCCTGGAGCTGCTCGACCGGGCCGTGTCGCGCCACCACGTCAAGGAGCTCCTGGTGCTCACGGGGGAGAAGCCCGAGGTCAATCTCGAGGTGGCCGCGCGCCTGGAGTCTTATGGTCAGGCGGACTTCACCTCCTACGTGGTGTGGGTGTGCGAGCGGGCGCTCGAGCGGGGCCTGCTGCCGCATACGAATCTGGGTGTGCTGGGGCGCGAGGACCTGGCCCGGTTGCGGGAGGTGACCGCCTCGCAGGGTCTGATGCTCGAGTCGGTCAACCCGGATCTCGTGGTGCATCAAGCCTCGCCGACCAAGCACCCAGCGGTGCGGATTGAGACGATCGCCGCCGCCGGCGAGCTCAGGATCCCGTTCACGAGTGGGATCCTGGTCGGGATCGGTGAGACCGAGGAGGAGCGGATCGCGTCGCTGGAGGCGCTGGCCGAGCTGCAAAGCCGCTACGGCCACATCCAGGAGGTGATCCTCCAGAACTACGTCCCGCATCACAACTATTACGGCCGCGAGCCGGCCCAGATCGCCGACGCCGCCACGCGCGAGTACTGGCGGACCGGGGTGTGGGACGGGCCGCGGCTGGATGCGCCGACGTGGGCCTGCGAGGTCACTCTCGAGGACATGAAGCGCGTGATCGCCGAGGCGCGGCGCCTGCTGCCGGGGGTCGGGATCCAGGTCCCGCCGAATCTGTCGGACTGGTGGGTCGAGCTGGTGCGCGCCGGCGCCACCGACCTGGGCGGGCTCAGCGCGAACGGCGATCACATCTCGCCCGAGCATCCTTTTCCGTCGCCGAGCGAGGTTCGCAAGCGTCTGCGGGCCGACGGGCTGGCTCTGTCCGAGCGGCTGTGCGTGTACCCGGAGTACATCGACCCGGAGTGGGTCTCGCGACCGGTGATGGACGTGATCAAGGCCAGCTACTGGTCGTTCATCCCCCGGCGCGGGTCGGGCCGGCGGGCAGAGCTTCGGCTCGCCGACGACGCGGCGCCGCGGGCGGTCGAGCGCGCGCGGGACGGGATCGCGTTGAGCGCGGAGGAGCTGACCGCGCTGTTCGCCGAGACGCGGCCCGCGGTCATCGAGGAGATGCGCCTTGCCGCTGACGAGCTGAGACAGTTGCTCGTCGGCGACACCGTCACGTTCGTCGTCAACCGAAATATCAATATCTCCAATATCTGCACGGTCGGCTGCGCGTTCTGTGGGTTTGGGCAGTCGCGCCGCTCGCCGGACGCCTACGAGCACTCCGAGGAGGAGTTCGTGCGCCGGGTCGAGGAGGCGGTTGAGTTCGGCGCCACCGAGATCTGCGTGCAGTCGGGGATCCACCCCGATTGGTGTCTCGAGGACTACGAGAAGTGGCTGCGCGTGGCCAAGCGGACGGCGCCGCAGCTACATCTGCACGCGTATTCGCCGATGGAGGTCGCGCACATGTGCGACGTGTCCGGCCTCTCGCCGCGGGCGGTGTTCGACCGGCTGCGGGAGGCGGGGCTCGGGTCGACCCCGGGGACCGCGGCCGAGGTCCTGCACGACGGCGTTCGCGAGCGGATCTCGCCCAACAAGCTGCCGGTGGCGCGGTGGGTCGAGATCATCGAGGCCTCCCATGCCGAGGGGATCCGCTCGACCGTGACCGTGATGTTCGGCCACGTCGAGGAGCCTTGGGAGCTCGCCGAGCACATGCGCGTCGTGCGTTCGTTGCAGGAGCGCACGGGCGGGTTTACGGAGTTCGTGCCGCTGTCGTTCATTCCGTTCCACACGCTGCTCGGGCGCACGCACGGGGTGGAGGAGATCACCCGTGAGGAGAACCTCAAGCACACCGCCGCCTTCCGGCTCGCCCTGGGCAGGACGGTCCGGAACCTCCAAGCCAGCTGGGTGAAGATGGGCCTCGACGCCGCCACCGAGGCGCTGCGCTGGGGCGTCAACGATCTCGGCGGGACCCTGATGGAGGAGTCGATCTCGCGCATGGCCGGCAGCTACCACGGCGTTCGGCTGACCCCGTCCGAGTTGGTTTCGGCGGCACACCGCGCGGGCCGTCCCGCGGCGGAGCGGACCACGCTGTATGACATCCGCCGGCAGTACGACCTGCCGGTGGCCGCGTAGAGGCTCGAAGGTCGGTCCGGTGAGCGTCGATCAGCCCATCGCCTCTCCGCCGTCCCTGTTCGCCGGGGTCGAGCCGCTTGAGGTGTTCGTCGAGCTGCTGGCCGAGATCGACATGCACACCGCGCCGACCGAGTTCTACGACCGGATCTGCGAGGCGATCTGCCGCCTCACCACGATGCGCCGGGCGGCGGTGTTCATGGCCGACACGACCCGCCGGCGGGTGCGCGCGATCGGCTCGCACGGGATCCCGTTCGAGCAGCTGTCGGGGCTGCGGCCCACACTGGTGAACACCCCGATCGCGCAGCGGGCGCTGCTCGAGGACCAGGTGGTGGTCATCTCCGAGGCGATTGAGGAGGCGGTTCTGCCGGAATACGCCCAGCTGCTCGGCGTGACCACGCTGGTGTGCACCCCGATGAGCGCCGGCGGCTACGCGTATGGAGTGATCTGCGCCGACCGCGGCGGCGGGCGGTTCGAGCTATCCGACGGCGAGCGCCACCTGCTGTGGACGCTCGGCAAGACGGCGGCGCTGGTGGCCGCCGCGCGCAACGTGACCCGCCAGCAGGAGCGTATGCGCCGCCTCGGCGAGCGCCTGGACCTCGCCCGCGAGATCCACGAGAGCGTGCTCCAGCGCCTGTTCGGTGTGTCGCTGGCGCTCGGTGCCGAGCAGCCCCTCGATCGCGAGGAGCGCGAGCGCTGCCGGATCGAGATGCAGGAGGCGCTGGCCGACCTGCGCCGCGCGCTGGAGCGTCCGCTCGCGCCGCTGGCGCCCGAGACCGGGACGACGCTGGCGGGCGAGCTGGATCGGGTGCGGAAATCGACCGGGATGGTGGTGGAGGTCGACTGGCGCGGGGAGTCGAGCGTGCCGGCCGACATCGAGCCGCTGGCCCAGTCGGTACTGGCCGAGGCGCTTCGCAACATCGCCAAACACGCCGATCCGTCGCGGGTGGAGGTCTCCGTGGCGCGCGACGACGAGGAGTTCACGCTCGAAGTCCGCAACGACGGCGCGCGGGGTGGCGACGGGGATCCCGGGATGGGGTTGCGGCTCGCGGCGTTCGAGGCCCTTCAGCAGGGGGGCGTGGTCGAGTTCGGGGCGCTCGACGGCGACCGCTGGCGGGTGCGACTGGTCGTGCCCCTTCAGCAGGACGTGGAGTGATGGACGATCGCCGGCTGCGCGTGCTCGTCGTCGACGACCACGACGTCGTACACTGGGGGTTCCGCGTGCTACTCGGGGAGCAGCCCTGGGTCGAGCGCTTCTTTCAGGCCCGGACGGGCGCGGACGCGCTGGCGCTGGCCCGGACCCAAAGGCCGCACGTGGCGCTGGTCGACCTGTTCCTGGCCGGCGAGTCGGGCGCCGAGCTGAGCGCGGCGATTCGCGAGGCGTCGCCGGCCACGCGGGTGCTGCTGATCTCTGGCGCGGGGAGGATGTCGCCGGCGGCCGCCCGGGCGGCCGGGGCTTCGGGGTTCGTGTCCAAGGACTGGGAGGCTTCGCGCGTGGCCGCTGCCGTGCGGCGGGTCGGGCTTGGGATGACGTCGTTCCCGCCCAAGGCGGAGCAGCCGGCGCCGCTCCTGACCGAGCGCGAGCGCGAGGTGCTCGACCTGATCGCCCGGGGCTCGACCAACCGCGAGATTGCCCAGACGCTGTACCTGTCTCCGCACACGGTCAAGGAGCACACCAGCATGCTGTACCGCAAGCTGCGGGCGCGCAACCGGGCCGAGGCCGTGCAGAGGGCCCAGCGGATCGGGCTGCTGGGATAGGCGATTCCTGTCCGGACGGGGTCGCACGGCCCCACGGACGCCGAGCGCAGCGAGGCCCCTAACTCGGCTTCATGAAGCGCGCCAGCGCGGGCAGCTTGATCGCGTGCGGGATGTAGCGGCTGGCGAGCATCGCGGCGCGGATCGGGAGCCCGGGGACCACCACCCGCTCACCGTGCTCGAGCCCCTCGACGCCGGCACGGGCGGCGTGCTCGGGCGAGATGAGCGTTCCGGGCACCGCCCGCTCGAACGATCTGCCGCCTTGGACCTCCCAACCGGCGATCTGCCAGAAATCGGTGTTGACCGGGCCCGGGGCGAGCGCGGTGACCGTGACCCCGTGCCCCCGCACCTCCTGGTGAAGGGCCTCGGAGAAGGTCAGCACGTACGCCTTGGCCGCCGAGTAGCCGGCCGAATACGGGATCGGCTGCATCCCGGCGGTCGACGCCACGTTGAGGACCGCCCCGCGCCCGCGCTGCACCATCTGCGGGAGGAAGGCCGAGGTGAGCGAGACGACCGCCTCGACGTCGACGCGTACCTGCTCCAGTTCCCGGTCGGGGTCGGCCTCGTAGAACGGTTCGCCGCCAGTGGCGAACCCGGCGTTGTTGATCAGGACCTCGACGTCAAGGCCGAGCTCCTCGGTCCGTCCAGGGATGCGCCCGCGCGGTGTCGGCTTGGACAGGTCGGCCGCGATCGTCTCGACCCGCACGCCGTGCTGCCCGGTCAGCTCGTCAGCGAGCGCAAGCAGCCGGTCCTTACGGCGCGCGACCAGCACGAGCGCGTAGCCGCGCGCCGCGAGCAGCTTGGCGATCTCGGCGCCGATGCCGGCGGAGGCGCCCGTGACGAGGGCGGCGGAGGTCGATCTTGGCTCGGGGAGGCTCACATCGATTGAGGATTGTCGGCGGCGCCTGACGGCGGCGCCTTATGGGATTGTCGGAGGCGCCTGACGGCGGCGCCTTGGGCGCCAGATCGGGCCGATTTGCGCCTCCCCCCGAACGGGGGGAAGTCCACATGGCACATGTATCTCGATCCGAACTGCTGCGTAGGGTGATACCAGAATGGGAGTTTTTGCAATCGTGTTCCGTGGCGAGGAGCTGACCGGTGCTTGAGCCTCGTCGTCTCGGGGCGGGCGCCCGTGGCGCGGGTCAGATGGGCGCCGAGGCGCTGGCGCCGGCGCGCCCGGCCATCCTGTCGGTGGCGGTCGAGATCCCGTCGACGCGCCTAACCACCACCGAGCTCGCCGCGCGCCTGGGGGTCAGCGAGGACTGGATCGTGTCGCGCACCGGGATTCGCTCGCGCCCGGTCGCCGCGCCGGATGAGCGACTGTCCGAGTTCGCAGCCCGTGCCGGGTCTGATGCGTTGATGCGCGCCGGCGTGGACCCCGCCGACGTCGACCTCGTGCTCGTGGCGACGCTCACCCAGGACGAGCTGATGCCCAATGCGGCTCCGATCGTCGCGCACGCCGTGGGTGCCGACCGCGCCGGCGCGATCGACCTGGGCGCCGCCTGCACCGGCTTCCTGTCCGGGCTCTCGCTGGCCGCCGCGCAGATCGAGACGGGCCGCGCCGAGCGCGTGCTGCTGATCGGCGCCGACTTCACGACCCGGATCGTCGACTGGGACGACAAGCGCACCGCGCCGCTGTTCGGCGACGGCGTCGGCGCGGTGGTGGTCGGCCCCGCGGCCGGCGAGCTTGGCGCGATCGGGCCGATCATCCTCGGTGCCGATGGCTCGGGCGCGGCCGCCATCCACATCGACCACGACGACCGCAAGCTGCGGATGGACGGCCCCGAGGTCTACCGCCACGCCGTCGCTCGGATGGGGGAGGCGACTCTGGCCGCGGTCGAGGGCGCCGGCCTGACCCTCGATGACATCGATCTGTTCGTCTACCACCAGGCCAACGGCAGGATTTTGCGCGCGCTGGCGGAAAAGCTTCAGCTCCGACCGGAGCGTGTCGTGGATGTCATCGAGAACCTCGGCAATTCCTCAGCGGCCACCCTGCCGCTGGGTCTTGCTGCGGCCGAGCACGAGGGGCGGCTGCGGCCGGGTGCGCGAGTCTTGCTGAGCGCGTTCGGGGCTGGTTTCACCTGGGGTGCTGGCGTGATCGAGTGGGGAGGCTCGGAGGATGCCTGAGGCTTCGACCGCCCGCACCGCGCTCGTCACCGGCGCCTCGCGCGGGATCGGCGCGGCGATCGCCCGCGCGCTGGCCCGCGATGGCTGGCGGGTCGGCGTCAACTACCGCTCGGACCGCTCCGGCGCCGAGTCGGTCGTCTCCGACATCGAGCGCGAGGGCGGCCAGGCGGTGGCGCTGGCCGCCGATGTGGCCGACACCGGAGCGGCCGAAGAGCTGTTTGGGGCGCTCGAGTCGCGCTTCGACGGACCCGTGCTGGCGCTCGTCAACAACGCCGGCATCAGCCGGGATGACCTCACCCCGTCGCTCGGCGACGACGAGTGGGACGCGGTACTGCAGACGGATTTGAGCGCGGCCTTTCGGCTCACCCGACGTGCTCTGCCGAAGATGCTCCGGGCGCGAAGCGGTCGCATCGTCAACGTTTCCTCGATCGCCGGTCTGCGGGCCAGTCCGGGGCAGGCCAACTACTGTGCGGCGAAGGCCGGGCTGATCGCGTTGACCAAGACCGCCGCGGTTGAGGTCGCGCGGCGCGGCGTGACCGTGAACGCGGTGGCGCCGGGCCTGATCGACACGGAATTCATCGGGGGTGCCTCGAAGCAGCTGCTCGAGGCCATTCCCGTCAGGCGCGTCGGCACCCCCGAGGAGGTCGCCGCGTGCGTGCGCTTCCTGACTTCTGACGAGGCCAGCTATGTGACCGGCGCGGTGCTCACCGTGGACGGCGGGCTGGCCGCATGAGCACAACCACCAACTGAAAGGGACACGACATGGCAACCATCACTACAGAGCAGGTCGAGGCGCGCGTCGTCGAGACGCTGGCCAGCTTCGGCCCCGACGCCGACCAGATCACCCGCGAATCCACGTTCGAGGAACTCGACATCGACTCGCTCGACCTGGTCGAGCTGGCGCAGGTCGTCGAGGACGACTACGGCGTCGTGCTCAAGGGCGAGGACATGAAGGAGCTCAAGACCGTGGGCGACGCGATCGACCTGATCGTCAGCCGGGCAGAGTGAGCTTGCCGGCGACGCCAGTGAATGCGGGCGGTGATCTCGTGAAGCGTCGTGTCGTCGTGACCGGCCTCGGCGCCGTGACGCCGATGGGCGTCGGCGCCGCGGCGCTATACGAGCGCTGGGTCGCTGGCGAGGTCGGAATCGTCGACGGCGCCGGCGCCTGCACCGACTTCGAGCCGAGTGAGCTTCTCTCGGTCAAGGAGGTCAGGCGCCTGGACCGCTTCTCGCAGTTCGCGCTGGTCGCAGCGACCGAGGCGATCGCGGACGCCGGCTGGGAGGGCGAGCTTCCGTACGACCCCTTCCGAACCGCCTGCATCTTGGCCACCGGGATCGGCGGGATCCAGACGATCGAGAACCAGCACGATGTGCTGCGCGACCGCGGCGCGGCGAGGATGTCGCCGCTCGGCATTCCGGCGCAGATGTCCAACGCGGCCGCGGCTGCGATCTCGATGAAGTACGGGCTGAAGGGCGAGGTGTTCAGCGTCATCTCCGCGTGTTCGAGCGGAGCGCACGCGATTGGTACGGCTCTGCGCATGATCCAGTACGGCGATGCCGACGCGGCCGTGGTCGGTGGCGCCGAGGCCACCCTGACGACGTTCGGGTTCGGGAGCTTCAACGCCATGCAGGCGCTGTCGGTCACGGGCATGTCGCGACCGTTCGATGCGCGGCGCGACGGGTTCGTGATGGGCGAGGGAGCCGGCGTGCTCGTGCTCGAATCCGCGGAGGGCGCGGAGGCCCGGGGTGCGACGGTCCTGGGTGAGGTGGCCGGATATGGCTCCACGTCCGACGCGTACCACCTGACCGCTCCCGAGCCCACCGGCGAAGCGGCCACGCGGGCGATTGCGCTGGCCATGGCCGACGCGGGCGTCGGGCCGGACGAGATCGACTACGTCAACGCCCACGGGACCTCCACCCAGCTCAACGACGCGGCCGAGACCACGGCGATCAAGCGCGCGCTCGGCGAGGAGCGAGCCCGGCGGATTCCCGTGTCCTCGATGAAGTCCGCCACCGGCCACTTGCTCGGCGCGGCCGGCGCGGCCGAGGCGGTAGCGACGGTCAAGACGTTGCAGGCCCGGATCATCCCGCCGACGCTCGGCTACGGGGTTCCCGACCCCGACTGCGACCTCGACTACGTGCCCGGCGAGGCGCGGCCGCTGGTCATGTCGAACGGACATCCCCCGACCGCGATTTCGAACTCGTTCGCGTTCGGGGGCCACAACGTGGCGCTGCTTCTCCGAGGTTGGGATTCGTGAGCGCCACCCTGGTACGCGAGTCGGCCCGGCGGCTCGATCCGCTTGAGCGGCTCGAAGCACTGTGTGATCCCGGCACCGTCCAGCCTCTGCGCTCGCGCGTCGTGTCCCCGCGCCTGGGCGCGCGAGCCATTCCCGGCGACGGTGTTCTAGGCGCGACCGGATGCGTGAACGGCCGCCCGATCGCCTGCTACGCCGAGGACGGCTCGTATCTCGGAGGGTCCCTGGGCGAGCGCCACGCGGACACGATCGTGCGTGTACTGCAGACGGCCGAGCGCGCGCGGATCCCGGTGGTGGCGTTCGTCGAGTCCGGTGGCGCGCGGATGCAGGAGGGCACGGCAGCGCTCGCCGGCTACGGCCGCATCTTCCGTCACACCGTGAGGTTGACCGGCGTGGTCCCGCAGATCTCCGTGGTGTCGGGCGCATCGGCGGGCGGTGGCGCGTACTCGCCGGCGTTGACCGACCTGATCATCATGACCGAGGACGCCTCGATGTTTCTCACCGGCCCCGGCGTGGTGCGCGAGGCGCTCGGGGAGCAGATCGACGCGCACGAGCTCGGCGGACCGCGGGTCCACGAGCAAAACGGCGTGTGTCACCTGGTTGAGCGCGACGAGCTGAGGGCCGCTCAGCGGGTGCGCGAGCTGCTGGGGTACTTGCCGTCGGCGGCAGGCTCGGGGTTGCCGTTTGTCGACGGCGTCGGTCCCGAGATCGCCGATCCGGGTTCGGTGGTGCCGACCGAGCCACGCCGCGTCTACGACGTGCGCGATGCGCTTCGCGGGATCGTTGACAGCGGCTCGCTGCTCGAGCTATGCCCGCGCTGGGCGCGCAGCGTCGTGACCACGCTCGCACGGATCGAAGGCCGGCCGGTCGGCCTCGTCGCCAACCAACCGCGCCACCTGGCGGGCGTGCTCGACGCCGAGAGCTCCGAGAAGGCCGCCCGGTTCGTCTCGTTCTGCGACTCGTTTGGAGTGCCGCTGGTCGCGGCGGTCGACACACCGGGGTTCATGCCGGGGTCCCGGCAGGAGCGTGCCGGGGTGATTCGCCACGGGGCGTCGCTGGTGCGAGCGTTTGCCGCCGCCCGGGTTCCCAAGCTCACCGTCGTCCTGCGTAAGTCGTATGGCGGGGCGTACATCACGATGAACTCGCGCGACCTGGGCGCAGACCTGGTGCTGGCCTGGCCCGAGGCCGAGCTCGGGATCATGAGCGCCCGTGCCGCCGTGGGAGTGGTCCACCGCCGCAAGCTGCGCGCCGCCGAGGACGTCGACGCGCTGCGCGTCCAGCTGGCCGACGAGTACTTCGAGGAGCACCTGCGGGCCGAGACGGCAGCGGCGTCGGGGTTCGTCGACGAGCTGGTCGAGCCGGGCCACACGCGCGAGCGCCTAGCGCGCGCGCTGTGGACCCTGGCCGGCGGCGGCCCTCAGTTGTGATCCTCGACGGCAAGCGGCTGGTGATCACCGGCGTGATCACCAAGGACTCGATCGCGTTCCATGCCGCTTCCCGGGCGCTCCAGGAGGGCGCCTCGATTGTGCTGACGAGCTTCGGCCGGGCGCGGCGGATGACCGAGCGCGCGGCGAAGCGGCTGCCTTCGTGCTCGGACATCGACGTGCTCGAACTGGACGTGAATCGCGTCGAGGATCTCGAAGCGTTGACGGGGTCGCTGCGCGATCGCTGGGACGGCGTGGACGGCGTCCTGCACGCGATCGCGTTCGCGCCCGAGGACGCGCTCGGTGGGCGCTTCATGACCGCGCCGGCGGAGAGCGCCGCCGCGGCGTTCCAGACGAGCGCGTTCTCATTGAAGGCGCTGGCGGCGGCGGTGGAGCCGCTGATGAGAGACGGTGGCAGCATCGTGGGGATGGACTTCGACGCGGGCGTGGCGTGGCCCATCTACGACTGGATGGGCGTGGCCAAGGCGGCGCTCGAGTCGGTCTCGCGCTACCTGGCACGGGACCTCGGACCGCGCGGCATCCGCGTCAACCTGGTATCGGCCGGACCGCTCGGCACGGTGGCGGCGCAGGGAATCCCGGGGTTCGAGCAGCTGGCCGACCTGTGGCGGGTTCAGGCGCCGCTCGGCTGGGATGTCCAGGACCCGGGGCCGGTGGCCGACACGATCTGCTTCCTCCTGTCCGACTACGCGCGGGCGATCAGCGGCGAGATCGTGCACGTCGACGGTGGCTTTCACGCCATCGGGGCGCCCGCGCAGCCGTAATCCTGGACATTCCGGACCCTTACCCGGGTCTAGCCTGGGTGACGTGGAGCGCTGGCTGGCTGATGTCCGGGTCGTCCGGGTGTGCGGGCTGCTGGGGGCTCTCGCGATCGCGTTCTCGAGCATCCTGGTGCGGCTGAGTCACGCCTCGCCGTCGACCGCAGCGATCTTCCGGTGCTTCTTTGCCCTGCCCGTGCTAGGCCTGCTGGCGTGGCTGGAGGATCGGCGGTACGGGTCGCGGACCTGGGCCGAGCGGAGAGTCGTCGTGGCCGCCGGCGTGTTCTTCGCTGCCGACCTGATCCTCTGGCATCACTCGATCGACGACGTCGGCGCGGGTCTGGCCACCGTGCTCGCCAACATCCAGGTGGTGCTCGTGCCGCTGGTGGCGTGGGCGCTCCTGGCCGAGCGGCCGCCGCGGCGGGTCCTGGCGGCGCTGCCGGTCGCGCTGGTCGGGGTGGTTCTGATCTCGGGCGCGCTTCAGCACGGCGCCTACGGCCGGGAGCCCGGGCGGGGGGCGGTGTTCGGCCTGTGTGCCGGCGTCGCGTACGTCGGGTTTCTGTTGCTGCTCCGGCGTGGCGGGGCCGATCTGCGGCGGGTCGCCGGGCCGCTCTTCGACGCCACCGCCACCGCCACCATCGTCGCGGTCGTGGCTGGCTTGATCGTGGGAGACGCGGACTTGGCGCCGGCGTGGCCAGGCGTGGGGTGGCTGATCGTCCTTGCCCTGACCTCGCAGGTGATCGGGTGGCTACTGATCACGACCTCGCTCCCGCGCCTGCCCGCGGCCATCACGTCGCTGATCCTGGTGGTTCAGCCCGTCGGGGCGGTGGGGCTGGCGGCGCTGATCCTGGGCGAGTCGCCGAGCGCGCTGCAGCTCGTTGGCGTGGCGGTCGTCCTGAGCGCGGTGGTGGTCGCCGCGCGGCCGTCGGCCCGCCCGCGGCTACCTAAACAGGTCCTCCGCCTCCGGTCGGATCAGCGCCGCAGCTCCGGGGCCGTCATGCCCGCTGACGTGCCGGCCGGCGCCGCGGACCAGGACTAGCGGCAGCGCGCCGTCCTTCGTGCGCGCGAGGTCCGCCGCCCCGGCCAGCTCGTCGGCCACGGCGATCCAGGTGGCCTTCAGCTCGCGGCCCGTGGCATCCGTGCGGCCGCGCCAGTCCTCGAGGGGATTCAGACCCGCGCACCCGATCGCGATGTCGACCTGCCCGCGGCGCCAGGCGCGGCCGAACGAGTCGGTGATCAGAACCGCCGGTCTCGCTCCGAGACGGTCGTTGAGGTCGTTGCGGAGTTTCCTGGCCGAGGCATCGGGGTCTGCGGGCAAGACGACGAGCGTGTCCTCTCCGGGGACGTTGGACGCGTCGACGCCGGCGTTGGCGCAGATGAACCCGTGGTGGGTGACGCAGATCAGGACGCCGTGGGAGGCCCGGAGGACCGTCTGCGATTCGTCGAGGACGACCTGCACGTGTCGCGGGTCTTTGCCGAGCGTTTGCGCGAGCTCGGTGGCGCTCTGTCCGGGCTGTATCTGGGTCAGGACGCGGATCTGGCCCTCGGCCTTGGACACGATCTTGTGGGCGATGACCAGCACGTCGTCGTCCTGGACTACATAGTGATCTTTGACCGCGGCCGCGATGATCTCGGCCAGGTCGTCGCCGGGGCGGATCTCGGGAAGGCCCTCGACTGGGGTTGCGCTCAGCACCGGGTCAGGAGCGCGACCGCATCAGCTGGTTCAGCATCCCGCGAGTATGGGCCGCGCCGCCGTGGGTGCTCCCGAGCGCGAGCTGCAGGGCCTCGAGGTCGTCGGTGGTGTCGACGTCGAGCGCCAGCGACTCCAGCTCGACGACCTCGGCAGGGACGTCGGCTGCGCTTGCCTCGGCCAGGTGGCGTCGCCGGCTGTCCGGCCCGAAGCTCGGGGCGAGGACGTCCGGCGGAGTGAGCAGTAGCGCATTCGTCCCGGTTCCGTGGCGGTCGGGGACGATGAGGACGGAGCGCTCGCCGACCGGGTGGTCCAGCAGGGCGTTGATGTCGGCGGCGGTGAGCATCGGGCAGTCACCCGGGACGAGCAGCGTCCGCTCGATGCCATCCTCGAGCACTGCTTGGACCCCGCGGACGGCAGCCGAGTTGTGACCGCGCTCGTCATCCTCGATGACGGTCGCGCCGTACCCGCCGGCGATCCGCTGCGCGATCCGGTCGCCGCTGACGACCACGATCCGCTCGAGCGCCGCGACGCGGCCGAGCGCAACGAGCGCGTCAGCGAACATCGCCTCGACGAGCGCGCGGCGATCGTGGGGCGAGAGCCCATCACGCAGGCGCTGCTTGGCCTGGGCGAAGCTCTTGACGGGGAGGATGGCCGCGGTGCGCATGGGCGGGGAAACGGTATCTGAGCGCCGCCGCCTAGCTGAGCGCCAGCGCGAACCCGAGCGCTTCCTCGGCGACTCGTTTGCGTTCGCTTGAGGTAGCCATCAGCACGTCGGTCTCGAGCACGGGGACCCGGCGTGTGCGCTTGTCGGCCACGAGCCCGTCAATCACCCCCTCGTAGTAGGCGGCAATCCCGTCGTTCGAGAGCGGGAGCCCGGTGAACTCCATGAACGCAGCGGTCGGCCCCTTGAGCACCTGGCCGCCGACGAGGGGGCTGACCAAGACGACGGACGCGGCGCTGTCGCGTAGGGCCTTCTTGATCCCGGGCACGGCCAGGATCGGGCCAATCGACACGACCGGGTTGGAGGGTCCAATGACGATCGCCCGGGCGCTGGCGATCGCGTGCAGCACCTCGGGGGTGGGACGGGCTACGCCGACGCCGTGGAAGGCGACGTCCTCGACCAGATCCGCACTGCCGGCCGCGCCACCGGCTCGAATCATGTACTCCTGAAACGGCCACCATTTGCTCGCCGCCATCACCTTTGTGCGGACCGGCGTGTCGCTCATGGGTAGGACTGTGCCGGGGACGCTCAGTTCCTTGGCGATCGTCCGGTGCGCCTCGGTGAGTCGCTCGCCGCGCTCGAGTCGGCACGCTCGCTCGATTCCGATCGCGAGGTCGTGGTCGCCGAGGTTGAACCAGACGTCGACTCCGATCGCCCTGAGTCCGTCCATGACGTGGAAGGTGTCGCCGGCGAGGCCCCAGCCGCGCTCGTCGATCCGGTCGGCCAGCCAGAAGGTGACGAGGTCCGGGTCTGGCGAGACGTAGGCGCCGTAGATCTCGATGTCGTCGCCCGTGTTGGCGATCACCACCAGCGAGTCGCCACCGACCACGTCCAGCATGCCGCGGGCGAGCTTCGCTCCGCCGGTCCCGCCGGCGAGCACCACGACCGGGTCGCTCACAGGCCCGTGATCTTGATCCCGGCGCGGACCTTGTTGCGCACGTTGATCGAGATGATGAGGGCGGTGAGGGGCTCGACGATACGAGCCATCTCGAGCGGTCCGCAGTCGACTGGGCGGAGGCCCTCGATCGCGTTCACCAGATCGGCCACCTTCGCCTTGTCCTCGAGGCGATCGCCGCAGATCAGGACATCCTCGTCGAGCTTGTGATCGAGGTCTGAGAGCAGTGCGGCGCTGACCGTGTGAAAGGCCGAGACGACGCGAATCCCGTCTGGCGCCATCTCCTGCGCCTGCTGCGCCGCCGAGCCCTGCCACACGCCGAGGGTGCGGGTCGCCTTCCCGCTGACCGCGGCGGCCAGCGGAACGGTGGCGTCGACGAGTAGCTGATCGGGCTTGAGCGCGTTCCTGAGGTTGGTGAGCGTCTCTGACTGGCTGCGGAACGGGACGCTCAGGATGACGATCTCGGCTTCCGTGACTGCCTCGGCATTCCGATGGCCGGTGTATGAGCCGGTCCGAACGGCTGCGGTGGCTCGGTGTGCCGCCTCGTGGGCACGCTCCTCGTCACGTGAGCCGATGATGATCGGGATGCCCGCCCGGCCCAGTCGCAGGGCGAGCCCGAAGCCGAGTGCGCCGGTCCCGCCGACGATGCAGATCGGGCTTGACCTCTCGCCGGCGTCCGCGGTCATGCCGCGCGTCCGGCCTGGGTGTCGATGACGCGCCGCTCGTGCCTTCCGACGCCGATCGTCCTGCCGTCCTCAGCCATGACCTCGACCGCGAAGCGGAGCTTGCGGCCGTCGACGATCTCCTCGAGCCGCGCGTGCACGCGGCACCGGTCGCCTTTCCTGGCGGCGCCCACGTGCCGCACATTCACCTCGAAGCCCACCGTCGCCTTCCCGACATCGAGCGCCGGGTAGACGAGCATCGACGCCGTCCGCTCCATCATCCCGTTCATCCCCGGCGTCGAGAGGACCTCGATGGCGAGTGTGCCACCGACGTCGGTGAGCAGGCGGCCCTCAACCTCGAACTCGTCCGTGGCTTCCATTCCCACATGCAGCGAGCCGGTCATCGGCGGCGCACCCTACTAGGTGGCGGGGGCGGACCGGCAGGAACAGATTCGAGAACGATTCATAGAATCGGGACCGATGAACGACCTGCCAGCACGCGTGCGCATCCGCGAGGTCGGGCCCCGAGACGGCTTCCAGAACGAGCCGGAGGTGATCCCGACCGCCGAGAAGGTCCGTCTGATCGAGATGCTCGGAGCCACCGGGATACCGCGGATCGAGGTCACGAGCTTCGTGCGGCCCGACGTGATCCCGCAGCTGGCGGACGCTTCGGAGGTCCTCTCGGCGGTGTCGCTGCCGTCGTCGGTGTCCGTGAGCGTGCTGATCCCGAACGAACGAGGACTCGAGCGCGCGCTGCCTCTGCGGGATCGTTTCGATGAGATCAACGGGTTCCTGTCGGCGTCGGAGACGCACAATGCGCGGAACGTCGGGCGGTCGGTGGCGGAATCGCTCACGGGGTTGCAGCGGACGTTCGCGCGGGCGCTGTCGGAGGGCCTGCGGTGCGAGGGCGTGATCTCGACCTCGTTCGGCTGCCCCTACGAGGGGCACGTTCCGGTTGCTCGGGTGCTGGATGTCGCGTGCGCCTTGGCCGACGCGGGAGCGGTGGAGGTCGGTTTCGGCGACACCACCGGGATGGCGAACCCGCTTCAGGTGCGGGAGTTCTTCGCCGCGGCGCGAGCGCGGCTGCCCGATCTCGAGCTGACCGCCCACTTCCACAACACCCGGGGGCAGGGCCTCGCCAATGTGCTCGCGGCCCTGGAAGCGGGTGTCGACAGCTTCGAGTCGAGCTTCGGCGAGCTCGGCGGCTGCCCGGTGCCGGCCGGCGCCACCGGCAACATCGCGACCGAGGATCTGGTCTCGATGCTCCACGAGATGGGGATCGAGACCGGGATCGACCTGGTTTTGTTGCTCGAAGCCTCGCGCGCGGTTCAGGGGGTCCTCGGCCGGCCGCTCGGAAGCCATGTCCTGTTGGCCGGTCCGGTGGAGTGGGGGAGTCCTTCGTGACCGGGGTTTCGCATGGCGATCGCTTTGACGCGGCCGTGGAGCGGGCCCTGTCCGGGGGTCCGGAGCACCACCGCGAGAAGGCCTTGTCGCAGGGCAAGCTGCCCGTGCGGGACCGGGTGGCGCGGCTGCTCGATCCCGACTCGTTCGCCGAGGAGGGGTTGCTCGCGGGGTTGGAGGAGGACGGCCTCGGGGCTGAGGGCGTGGTCACCGGGCTTGGCACTGTGTCCGGGGCTCCGGTGGCGGTGATGGCCAACGACCCGACCGTGAAGGCCGGGTCGTGGGCGCCGCGGACGGTCGAGAAGATCGTGCGGATCCAGGAGCGTGCGCTGTCGCTGCGCGTGCCTTTGATTTATTTGGTCGATTCGGCGGGGGCCCGGATCAACCAGCAGGTCCAGATGTTCCCGGGCCGGCGAGGGGCGGGGCGGATCTTCTTCAACCAGGTACGGCTGTCCGGCGTCGTGCCGCAGGTGTGCGTGTTGTTTGGGCCCTCAGCCGCGGGCGGGGCGTATATCCCCGCCTTCTGCGATGTCGTGATCATGCGCGACGGGAACGCCTCGATGTATCTGGGCTCGCCGCGAATGGCTGAGATGGTGATCGGCGAGAAGGTGACGCTCGAGGAGATGGGCGGCGCCCGCATGCACACCTCGCGCAGTGGCGTCGGGCACGTGCTGGTTTCGTCAGACGAGGAGGGAATCGATTTTGCGCGGCGGTACCTGAGCTACTTCCCGTCGTCGTATCTGGGCGAGCCGCCGGCGGCTCCGCCGGCTGAGCCGGCTGGCTCGGCGGCCTCGATTCGCGAGCTGATCCCGGCCGACGAGAACAAGCCGTTCGACGTGCGCTCCCTGATCGACGCCGTGATTGACGCCGACTCGTTTTGCGAGATTCATGCCCGCTGGGCGAAGGAGGTGATCGTCGGGTACGCGCGGCTGGACGGCCGTGCGATCGGCATCGTCGCCAACCAGCCGAAGGTCAAGGGTGGCGTGTTGTTCGTCGACTCGGCCGACAAGGCCGCTCGCTTCATCTGGACGTGCAACGCGTTCAACATCCCGCTGCTGTTCCTGGCCGACGTGCCCGGGTTCATGATCGGGACCCAGGTCGAGCGCGAGGGCATCATCCGCCACGGCGCGAAGATGATCAGCGCGGTGTCCGAGGCGAACGTGCCCAAGATCTCGGTGATCGTGCGCAAGGCCTACGGCGCCGGCCTGTACGCGATGGCCGGTCCCGCCTTCGATCCCGACTGCTGCCTGGCGCTGCCGAGTGCCTCGATCGCGGTCATGGGGCCCTCTGCCGCGATCAACGCTGTCTACTTCAACCAGCTTCAGGCGATTTCCGACGAGGCCGAGCGAGCCGCGCGTACGGAGGAGCTCCGCCGCGAGTACGCGGAGGACATCGACATCCTGCATCTAGCCTCAGAGCTCGTGATCGACGCGGTGATCCAACCCGAGGATCTGCGCTCGGAGCTGATCCGCCGGTTCGGCCTCGCAGCCGGTAAGCACCGCGAGTGGCCGGAGAAGCGCAATCCGGTCACGCCGGTGTAGGGGAAGGCTCTGGCGCCGGCAGCGACGCGTTGATCGCGTCCACGAGCAGGAGCGCGAGCTCGAGGGTGCGGTCGAGCGCGCTCGGGTCGATCGCGGCTTCGCGGTCGGTGGGTTGGTGCGATCGTGGTGCGACGCCTCGTTCGTCCAGGCAGCCGAGGGCGATGGCCGCCAGCCCGCGGGCCCGGGCGAGGAAGGCGGGGGTCTCCCCGCGGCCCCGGTGCGGGCGAGCGGTCTGTGTCAGGGCGGCAAGCTCGCGCAGCGGACGCGCGTACCGGAGCGGGATCAGGCGGCCGTCGCTCAACCAATAGTGGCCCTGCCCGCCGCCGCAGGGGCTGATACCGATGACGATCGCCTTTGCGCGCCTGAGCTCGCGCCGGTGGGCGCGCAGGTGGCGCCGTATGCCTACGTCGCCGCCTTCGCCGGCACCGGCCAGCACCAGCTCGAGTTCGAGGTTCTCGGGTGGGTTGGCGGCGAGCGCGCGCTGCAACGCGATTGCCACCGCGCTACCCGTGGCGTTGTCGTTGGCGGCGGGGGCGTAAGGAGCCGCGCCGGCTTCCAACAGCAGGGCCAGCACGACCACGAGGGCAATGGTCGGCGGCAGCTGGATCGCGCCGAGAGCGGTCGATGAGTGGTGTCCGGTCGCGCGGATAACCGCGAGGGCGAGAAGCCAGATGATCGCGATCGACACCCACGCGAGCCAGCCGAGCGCCAGCGGGCCGGCGACTCGTCGGAGGTACGCGGTCGGCCGGCGCAGCGCGCTGCGGTAGATGAGTCCGGTCCGGCCGGCGTCGTAGTTGGCGGTGACGATCAGCTTCGTTTTGCCGTCGCGCGCCTCGGTCCTGGCGCGGGCAACAACGTTCTGGCTGGCGCGCTCGGGCGTCAGGCGACGACCCGGCGAGACTCCGGTCGCCTCGTCCATCAGGATCGCCACGACGGCGACCGCGAGCAGAATCGCGCCCAGCGTCGGGTAACTCGGAGAGAGGAGGCTCCCGACAAGCGCCAACGCAACGTGCCACGCGTGAGCGATCGCCCAGTTGGGGCGGCACCAGAACGTCTCGACCCTGACCCGGTGGCGCTGCGCAATCAGCTCGCCGGCCAGCCAACGGGCGGCGCGCCGTTCTGCGTCGGTGCCCGGACCCCGCCGCTCATACGCCGTGAGCCCGCCGATCGTCTCGAGCGGTCGCATCGGGCGGGATGATCGCAAGCCGGTTGGCGAGGCGAGACGATTGTGATGGGACGCCAAGGTGAGAGCGACCGATCCGATAGAAAGCCGGGGGATGACCGCCGACGATGAGCTCGCGCTGCTCGCGGTGGCGCGAGACGCCGCCGAAGCAGCCGCGACGGAGCTGCGCGAGCGCTTCGGTGAGCGCGCGCGCGGAGTCCGGACCAAGAGCACGCCGACCGATCTCGTCTCCGACGCGGATCTCGCGGCCGAGCACGCGATCCGCGCGGTGCTCGCGCAGCGGCGACCCGGCGACTCGATCCTGGCCGAGGAGGGAGGGGAGACCGCCGGCGGCGAGCTTCGCTGGGTCGTCGATCCGCTCGACGGGACGATCAACTACCTGTTCGGGATCCCCGCGTATGCCGTCAGCATCGCCTGTGAGGACTCCTCGGGGACGGTCGCGGGAGTCGTGTTGGATCCCAGCCGGGATGAGCGCTTCGAGGCCACCCGCTCGGGCACGCCAACGCTGAACGGAGAGCCCCTCGAGGGCCCTCGCCGGGCGGAGTCGCTCGAGGTGGCGATGGTCGCGACCGGGTTCGGCTACGACCCGGCGATCCGGGCGCGCCAGGCCGACATCCTGCTGAAGGTGCTGCCCCGCGTGCGGGACATCCGCCGGGTCGGCGCCGCCGCCCTCGATCTCTGCTGGTGCGCCTGCGGCCGCTACGACGCCTACTACGAGCGCGGACTCAACCCGTGGGACGTGGCCGCCGGCGGCCTGATCGCGTCCCGTGCCGGCCTGGAGGTGAGGGATCTTCCGGCGACGGGGCAGGATCCGGCCGGGACCGCGGTGGCGCCGGCGGGGCTGATCGAGGAGCTGCTGGCGCTGTTAGTGGACTAAGGCGCGCCGCGACTAAACTGCCGCCGAGCGCGGCGGTGGCGCAATCGGCTGACGCGGTGCCCTCAAAAGGCACTGTCCTTCGGGACGTGTGGGTTCGAGTCCCACCCGCCGCATCGACAAGGACGCTTGAAATGGCCGGTTTCGGCGTCGGCGGTTTACCAAGCCGCTACCAACGTGACAGCCACGCTAGTGCGGCTAATTCGGACTCGCGGCCACCTTCCTGGACTAGCCCGATAGGTGCGTGCGCTGCCGATTCGTCGGCGGCCGTGAACCACCACAGGCTGCCGCGTCCATCAACACCTGTCTCCGAGAAGAACCGCTCCGGCGGGCCTTCATCGTTCAGCCCCGTCCGATCAGCCTCCTCGATCGACAGCGCACCGGCCAGCACTCGCAGGTAGAACCAGCAGCGGGCGATCACCGCTCGGTCTTACGCTCGACCTCTGTGTCCTCGACCGCCCACCCGACCCGTTCGAGTAGCTGCCGACGAAAGTGCTCCGACTCCAAGTCGGCCACCGTCACGCGCTCCCGCATCGCGGAAGCGATCTGCTTCAAGTCGCGGGCATCATCCGCGACCACCATGATCTGTGCCATGAGAATCCCCTCGGTCGGAACGCATTGCTCATCGAGCATGACCTCGACACGCGCCATTGCACTCGGGGCGCGCGGATCGATGCCCTGTTTGCCGTCTCGGTCCCGGGGCGCCTCTACTAAACCCCGGCCTACAGACGCTAGCCAAAGCGACCGATCTTGTGAACCGGGCGCTACATGCCCATGGTCACCGGGATACGTCCAGCGGAGCGGCCGGCGCTCCACCTGGCACCCGCTTGCGCGAGGGCGCCGGCGGGCGGTCGGGGGACCCTACGGTAGGCGCGGTTTTGGCTAGGCGGTGGTCGGCGCGCCCGAGCGAGGCGGCTCGGGCGGGTTGTAGCCGCGCTCGCGGGCCTCTTCGATCGGGACCTCCTGCTCGACGTTCCAGCCCTGCGCGAAGGCGCTCAGGGCGAACAGGATCACGAGGACCTGGACCGGAACGATCAGCACCGTCACCAGCCCGAGCGTGTCCGCGCTCAGCCCGTCGCCCCCGAACAGGGACTGCGCCGGCGCGAAGCCCGCGTGGCTGCGGTCGAACCAGCTTGTTCCCGACAAGCCGAGCCCCGCCACGAGGGCGATCATCAGCAACAGGATGGCCAGCCCCGCCGCGATGGGCAGCATCCCCCGCGACCAGCGCACGAACACGTAGAACGCGACGACCAGGTACGCGATCGCGAAAAAGAAGTTGAGCGGCTTCATCCCCTCGAGCTGCGACCAGCCGCCGATCGTCACGATCAGGATCAGCGCCACCGACACGAGCAGGATGAACGCCACCACGGCCTTCATGGCCTTGCTCCCGGCCTTCTCGCGGTTGGGGAACACCACCGTGTAGCCGGGCGTCACGGTCCGCTGCTGTGGCATGCCGGGACCATACAAATTGACCCCGAGGTGTGCGGCGGTTCCGACGCCGGCGGGTCTGCGCCCGCGCTGTCCGCGCGCGGCGATCGCGACGACCTAGAATCGGCTCCTCGCTCGCGGGCGTGGCGGAATTGGCAGACGCGCCGGTTTTAGGTGCCGGTGGGCTTTAGCCCATGGGGGTTCGAGTCCCTCCGCCCGCACTACTTCGTCGCTAGGTCTTGGGACCCACGATCTGCTCCAGGATCGCGACGCTGTCCCGGTGGGAGACGGAGAGATTGCGAGGGTTCGACTGCGTTACCCGGATCTCCAGCAGCGCGCAGTGGTCGATGAAGATCTGCCGGATGTCCTCCGAGAGGTTGCTGAAGAAGTAGCGGGTGTAGAGGTACTCGGCAACGCGACCACTGGGCAGTTTGGTCCGGAAGCGATTCTCGACCCGGCAGCCGTCCGAATGGATCAGTCCCCGAATCAGCGCTTCCGGCTCCCTGTGGCTGAGGTCGATCTGCCAGTCGGAGAGAACGATCCGTCGAAGATGCTTGCGTCCCGTGCCGTGCTGAGGGAATGCCTGAGCAATACCGCGATGGGAGATGCGCACGACGGCTGCCGCCCCGGTAGATGACGCAAAGGTCGTAGGTCGCGCATCCGGGAAGGTCAGTATGGCTGCGGCGCGGATCTCGTCCGTTATGTCCGCGTAGCGCTGATCGCAGTAGAGACGCAGTTCCCAGCCGTTGCGCGATGGGTGGGCAACCGTTCCGTCACCGAGGTAGCAGCCGAGCAGATGGCAGTACGCATACTCGTCCAGAACCCGCCAGCTGAAATGATGAGAAGGTCTCCCCGGGGGCTGTTCGCGATGGCGCCACCCGCGGACGGTTGGCTGCGGGATACCAGTCAGCAGTGCGATTCTGGAGTCGCTCAGCCCCTCGCGTATCAGCTCCTTGACGTGGTCAAATTCCGCTTTCGTCCTCGCCATGTGGGAACATATGTTCCCGCCCGACTCGGACGGATTGACCGCTCGATCGCTACCATCGCGACTCCCCAGGGGAGTGAGTTAATGGCTATGCGCATGGTCTCCAAAACCATGAATCCGGGTTCGAATCCCGGCTCCCCTGCTTGAACTCTCACACGGTCTATCTGACCTTCAATACCGAGAAGCGCCGCGAGTTCATCCGGATCACTGAGGATGTGGCGCAGGCGGTTCGGGACGCCGGTATCGCCGAGGGAATGGCGCTGGTCTGCGCGATGCACATCACCGCGGCGGTGTGGATCAACGACGACGAGCCGGGGCTTCAGGCGGACACGCTCGAGTGGCTCGACAAGGTGGCGCCACCGAGTTGGCGCGAGCCGGCCAACGAGGTCGCACGGGAGCTACTGCCGGACCCCGGTGACTACCGCCACCATCGCGGTGGCGAGGACAACGGCGACGCGCACCTGAAGAACCTGCTCGTCCACCACCAGGTGATCCTGCCGGTCACCGAGGGCCAGCTGGACCTGGGGCCGTGGCAGCAGATCTTCTACTGCGAATTCGACGGTCGGCGGCCGAAGCGGCTCGTGATCAAGGTGCTCGGCGAGTGACCCCGGAGCCCTCGCGCGTCTTCGTCGAGGGGGTGCTCGAGGGACAGGTCGCGATCGTCACCGGCGGCGGGACGAACCTCGGCAAGGCCGCGGCGAAGGAGCTCGTGCGCTGCGGCGCATCCGTCCTGATCGCCGGGAGACGAGGGGACGTCCTCGAGGCGGCGGGGGGAGAGGTGGGGGAGCGCTGCTCGTGGGTGGCCGCAGACATCCGCGAGCGCGCCGGCGCCGAGGTGATCGTCACGACCGCGCTCGAGCGCTTCGGGCGCCTCGATCTCGTGCTCAACAACGCCGGCGGCCAGTACATGGTCCCGGCCGAGAGGCTCACGACGAAGGGCTGGCGCGCTGTCCATCGGCTCAACGTCGACGGGACGTTCGCGATGTGCCAAGCCGCGTACGAGCTGGCGATGCGCGACGCGCGCGGGGGCACGATCGTGAACGTCACGGTCTCGCCGCATCACGGCTTCCCGACGATGGCTCATACCGGAGCGGCACGGGCGGCGGTCGAGGCGATGACGCGCGAGCTTGCCTCGGTGTACTCGGCGCGCGGTGTCGCGGTTGTCGCGGTCGCGCTCGGCCGGTTCGACACCGAGTCCCTGCGCAAGTATCCCGCCGAGCTGTGGCGGAGCGCCGCCGCCACCGTGCCGCTTCAGCGGCTCGGCTCGGTCGATGAGTACAGCTGGCTGATCGCGCTGCTCGCCACGCCCCTCGGCCGTTCACTCAGTGGCTCGGTCGTGACGCTCGATGGCGCTCTCGACAACTGGAGCGGCCCGTGGCCGCCGGCCGGTCTCACCAGGGAGGGCGAGGTGCCGACCGAAGCGCGGCGACCGGTCGCCTGAGAGGACGCCCGGCTACCATCTGCCGACACGCGGCGGGCGAGGTGTTAACGGTTGCACGGGAGCCTTCCAAGCTCTAGGAACGGGTTCGACCCCCGTCGCCCGCTCTGAGGTTCGGCGTAGAATCGGGCCAGACCACGGGGAGTAGCGCAGTCTGGTAGCGCACCCGGCTGGGGGCCGGGCGGTCGCAGGTTCAAATCCTGTCTCCCCGACTAATAAAATCCCTGCTAATGGGGCAATTCTTCAGCGATGCCCACGGGGTGGGAACGGCCCAGAGGGCGACAAAAGGGCGACAAACGCGAGCGGTCCGTGCAGAGCTCCGCGACGCCGTACGCGATTCCCGGGGCTCCGGAACGCGTACGGTGAACGTGGCAAAGACCGACCCCGAGGAATGAGGGAGCTACCTTGGCGACAGCTCCCACGGATCGACTTGGACGCTCCAGCGCGGCGCCGGCCACTGCTCCCGAGCCCACGTGAAGAAGTCCATGCCGTCCGGCAGCTTGATCGTTCGGTGTTCGCTCGAGAGAACCATCCACGGGCGATCCGGGTCGTGCTCGGTGATGGTGAAGCCGAACTCGCGCATAAGAATCGAACATATGTTCGCACCCTCGTCAAGGGGCTTGGTGGCAGATAAGACGGCGCCAGGAGGCTCTTCCTGGCCTTGAGGCCATCAAGGCCGTACAACAATTACGCTCCGGACGACATGCCAGCCGGCAGCGCTATCCGCGACAGGTCCGAGACCGTCACGCTCGTGACGCCGCGTGGCGGGGTCGAAGTAGTCCGCCACGAGATGCGCGGCCTGAGGCGAGGCACCTCCTGGACGTGGTTCTGGCTCGCGCGCAGAAAGGGCAGCAGCGGTTGGAGCGAGGCGTCGACCGCACGTGAGGCGATCAGGAGAGCGATGCTGCTGCCGCCCCGCAAGCTCCCCGGTTGGCTGAACGAGGCTGCCGCCGAGGCCGAGCGCGAATTGACCGCTGTAGAAACCGACGACGGCAGGGCGAAGCCACCCGGGTCTTCCGAGGCTCCGGCGGTCGACGAATCGCAGTGACCAACGTCCACGGCCGCGCCGGGCCCACTTTGAGCATGGTCCAGAACTGCGCGCGTCCGGAATGTCCGCTTGGACTAGCCTCATGTCAATGCCCGCTCCACCGCCGATGCTCAGCGTCTCCGCTCGTCGCTGGCCCGACGGCGGACCTTGGGTCCTCCAGCCGAAGTGGGACGGCTTTCGACTCCTGATCGACGTCGGCGTGGAGGGAGAGGTACGCGGGTGGTCACGCCGCGGCACCGATTTGACCGCTCGACTCGGATCGCTGTTGGCACCGTTCACCGGCGTGGCGCCCGGCACCACATTCGACGGCGAGCTCGTTGCCGTCAGTGAGCGCGACGGCACGCCGGCGCAGGACTTCGCCGCAGTCACCCGCGCGGTGTTCACCGGCCAGCCCGCCGCGACGGACCGCCTGCGGTTCGTCGCCTTCGACCTCTTGGCCGCAGCGGGTGACGATGTTCGAGTTCGCCCTTGGGAGGACCGGGACGCGCGCCTGCGCGACACGCTCCCTGTCTGCGACCGGATCCGGCTGATCGAATCGCAGCCGGCGACGCTTGCGGCGCACGAGGCGATCGTGGATCTGGGCTTCGAGGGCACGGTCCTCAAACGCGCGGGATCGTCGTACCGACCCGGACGGCACCGCGCCTGGCTCAAGCACAAGGCGCGATTCGTCGCTCGCGCGGAGCTGCGCTCGGTCCACCAGGATCGCGACGGCTGCTGGCACGCCCTATGCGAACTCAATGACCGGCGTGTCCACGCGATCGCCGGCGCCCGCACAGCGCAGCGGATCGGACAGCTCGTCGAGGTGGTCTACTCCCGCGTGGACGCGGATGGCAGTTTGCGCGAGGCGCGCGTTGCGCCCGCGGCTTGATGGACGGCCGTAACCGGTCGCCCGGTTGGGTACACGCACGGCCGAGCAAACCCAGCGGCGGCTCAGGCGTCTGGCAACGCGTCAGCGCGGGCGGCTGCCCAGCTGCCGTACACCTCGGTCACCGTGCTCGCGGCCGGCCAGACGTCGTCCTGTAGGCGAGCGAGCGCGTCTTGCCCGCGCTTGCTCGCGTGGGTCCACGACCAGTCATACGAAGAGGGCGGGCTGCCGTAGCGGGCATGCCAGGCGCGCATCGCGTCGCGCACCCGTTCGCGTGTCCATTCCCGCGTGATCGCGCCAGGGTGGCAGCGCTTGCAATAGGCGTACGCGTCGCCCCTGCCGTTACGCGCGCTGGTCGGTGCGCCGCAGCCCCGGCAGACGCCCCGGTAGCGCGCCTTGACCTCCCGCGCCTTCTCGCCGGTCGGGTCATACAGGTAGGCCTTGACCGTGGCTTCTGCGCGTCCGAGCCGGCGCGCGATCTCGGCGATCGTCAGGTTCTCTTGGTCGCGGTAGTGGCGGGCTAGCTGCGCCGCACGGCGGCGCTCATTG
>DASPPG010000250.1:0-6089 GCA_035625625.1 Solirubrobacteraceae bacterium | reverse complement strand
CGCCGCGGTCATCGAGTCCGCTCCCGAGAGGGGACCACAGAGCATCGCGAAGCTGGCGTTAACGCTCGAGGCCGGGATCGCCGCGATGGGGATGATGAACGAGCGCACAGCGCTGACGGCGTTGCGTCGTGCCGAGGGGCTGCGTGATCGTTTGCCTGAGCTGTCCGACCCGCCGGTGTTTGTGCTCGCCTCGCTGGCGTACTACGCCTTGAGAGAGAACCACGCCGGCGAGGCTCTGGAGCTGGCGCGGCGGGCGCTGGCGTGCGAGCCGTATCCACCACTGCTCGAGGTGAGCCCTTGGCTGATCGGCACGCTGACGATGCTCGAGCGCTACGACGCAGTGCAGCAGGTGTCCGAGGACATGCTCGCGGCCGCGCGCCGCCGCGGCGCGATGCCGGAGACAATCGCGATTTCACTCTTCCGGGCGTGGGCGTCGTCGGATCGCGGTGCGTTGGCCGACGCGGAAGCTGACGCGCGCTGGGCGCTCGAGCGCGCCGACGGGGTCCGCCGGATCCAGGCGGTCAGCGAGCTGATTCGGGTGCTGATCGAGCGCGACGAGCTCCAGGCGGCGGAACACGTGCTCGAGCAACTTCCCGATCCGCGCGCGTCGCGCTCGGTCGAGGTGGCTCGGTTTCTGTTCGTGCGCGGTCGGCTGCGAAGCGCCCAGCGCCGCCTGGACGAGGCGCTGGAGGACATCCTGGAGTGCGGGCAGCGATGCGAGCGCCGCAGGATTCGCAATCCGAGTCCCATGTGGCGCAGCGAGGCGGCGCTGGCCTACGCGGCGCTCGGCGACACGCGCGAGGCGCGCCGGCTGGCGGGTGAGCAGCTCGAGCTCGCGCGCGCGTTCGGGCGCCCGCGGGCGCTGGGCATCTCGCTGGCTGCGTGCGGGCTGGTCTGGGGCGGCGACGCCGGTCTCGAGCTGCTGGCAGAGGCCGTCGGAACGTTGGAGGGCGCGGAATCACCGCTCGAGCTCGCCCGCGCGCGATCCGGTTACGGTGCCGCGCTGCGTCGCGCCGGCCGCCGCGTCCAGGCGCGGACGGAGCTCGAGCTGGCACTGGACCTCGCCCACCGCCTCGGCGCTTGGCGGATCGCCAACCAAGCACGCGCCGAGCTGATCGCCGCCGGCGCGAAGCCGCGTCGCGACGCAATCATCGGCCGCGACGCGCTGACCGCCGGCGAGCTGCGGGTCGCGAGGCTCGCCGCCGACGGCCTGACCAATCGCGAGATCGCGCAAGCACTGTTCATCACCACGATGACCGCCAAGTCGCATCTCAGCCGCGTGTACCGCAAGCTCGAGATCACCCGCCGCGGCCAGCTCGCCGTCGCTCTCGCCGGGCGTCTCGGTGACAGTCGCTCGCACGCGAGCGCCGCTGCGCCGAGCATTTCCTAACACCCCCGCGCCCAAAAGATCACACCTCCGAGGGCGATGCGGCGCACGCCCAGCCGGGCGATACTCGCCGCCAGAAGCAGTCAGCACGAACCGGCGCTTGATCATCGACGCCGCGATCGACCCCTCAAACCAAACGCCGGCACACGCCGGCAAAGAAGGAAGGAGCCATGCGTAAACTCATCCCACTCGCGAGCGTCATCGCAATCGCGGGAGCCCTCGCCGCAGGCGGCATAGCGAGCACAGCCGCCGCGCAGGCTAAGACTTCGAAGGTCACGTGCAACTACACGGCGTACAACCCGACGCCCCTGCAACCGTCAGGCGTCGTTGTCGGCTTCATCAAATGCTCGCAGCCATTTGGCGAAGGCGTGGTCTCGGGAACCTACAGCGCGACGTTCGACCCGAACACCGGGGCGGGGACGGCCACGGGAAGGTGGACGAAGTGGTTCCTCGACGGTACCGTCCACGGACGCTTCAGCGAGACGTTCCAGTTCACCAGTCACACTGACGCGACCTACAAGGAAAGCCTCACTGTGACAGGAGGGACTGGCGCGTACGACGGCGTCAAAGGCACCGCATCCGATAGCTGCAGCACGATCAACGGTGGCGCCACCCTGACCTGCACAGCGGTAGGTGAGGACACCGGCCTCTGATCTGATCCGGAACCGTCTCGTGGTGGGCAGCCGCGGAGAGAAACCGGCTGTCACCGGCTCCTGATCCCAGCGCGCGCCGCGGCGCCCACCGCGCTCCTGCACGGCCCTCGCCAAGCAGAAGCGCTGGGCGCCGCCACCATCCTTTGTGCTCGGGAGGACTGCAGAGCTCGCGGGCGTCACGCTCGCAAGAGCACCCGGGCGGGCCGCCCGGTGCGCTCGAACGGAGCACTGCGACCACGAGACGACGTTGACCGAGGACCGCCGCAATGACCAAGCGGCCGTGTTCGAGTCCGGCGGGCAACTGCGGCAGCTCAGGATGCTCGCGCTCGAACGTCGATCCCCGACTCAGTCCAAGAGGGTCCGGACCATGAAGCTTAGGCACCGAACGAGCCGTCCGGCGCCGTCGGGTGCGCGCCACCGCTTTTCACGGCTGGAGCAACGGCGGCGCGCGACTGCTCCTCCCGAGATGCGGTAGCGGAACCTGCCCACGACTGCTCTGCGCTGAAGGAGTGGCACGCTCTCACGACTGCCGCCGTGGCGAAGCGCTCGTCCGGTCGCCGCGCTCCTGACGATTCCTCTTGGCGAACGGCGCGGCGCGGCGTCCAGGTTGTCCGCTGATGCTTTTGAGCACCGCCGGCGCCGAGCCCGTCAGCCCGCGAGCGCTTGCGGGCGGCGGCGGTTCCGGGTCCGTGCAAGCACCTGGCCGCCTCGGGTAACGCTGCTGCTCTACCTCGGCGAGCGACACGGAGGGTCGTGCCGACGTCCGGTCTTCCGCTCCGCCGGGCAGATCCAGCGGTCTCGGCGGCCGGCGCAACAGCGCTGCTGCGCGTCCGAGGCGAGAGTAATTTGGCCGTCGCAGGGCTCGAATCGGACTTCTGCTTCCCAGTCCCGGGCCGTTTGTGTGGACAGCCGCTCCGCCGGAGCGTTGCGAGAGCATCGCGATCACTGGGGCGGTCGCAATCGCTGCTCGTCGATTCCCACCACTCGTCGACCGGTCGCCCGTCGATAATGGACGACTCTCCGCGGTGCCGTTGGTGGGTGTTTGTTCGCGTGTCGGCGGCTGGCAGTCAGCCGCCGGAGGGTGTGTTCGACGCTCGAATCAGCGAGACTGCCGCGGCTGCTCGAACTTAGCTCAGCTATGCCGAACTTGACGCGTTGTCGGACCGGTTCGCCGTCGGCCTCCGCGCCTCCGGCCTTGAGCATGGGGACAGGGTCGGGCTACAGCTGCCCAACATCCCCCAGTTCCTCATCGCCTATTCGGCGTGCTCAAGGCCGGGTGTATCGCGGTGCCGCTGAACGTTCTTCTCAAAGCACCCGAGGTTGCCGACTGCCTTGGCGATGCGCAGGCGTGAACCCTGGTCACCTGGGCGGGCATTGCCGATGAAGCAATGAAGGGCGCCGGCGACGCCGAGGTTTCCGCTGTGTACGTCGTCAACACCCCCGGCGTTCCCGAGTCGCCAGGCGGGCGCCGGTTCGAGGAGCTGCTCGCCACCGAGCCCAAGCCACGTCCGATGGCGCAGACTGACCCGGGCGACACCGCCGTGATCGTCTACACCTCCGGAACCACGGGAACCCCTAAGGGCGCCGAGCTGACGCACTTTCAGCTGTTCATGAATGCCGACACGCCCGGCCGAGTGTTCGGCATCCGCGGCGATGACATCGTCATGGTCGCGCTACGGCTGTTCCACGTGTTCGGCCTGAGCAGTCAACTCAACGTCTGCGCGCGCTTCGGCGCGACCATGTCGCTGGTACCGCGATCCGCTACAAAGGCGCTCGAGGTGATACAGCGCGTCGGCGCAGGCCCACACTTCTACGGATCCAGCCTGCAGGTTCCTGCGGATCAACCTTGGGGGTCGTATCTGATGACGCTGCCACGGCCTGGGGCTACGTTTAGGCCGGATTTAGTAGCTTGGGGGGTGTGCCCTTCCCAGCAGCAGCGAAGTTGAGGGTTGGAGGGCAGTGCTATGTGGTGTATTGCACGACCAAGTTCCAGGTTGGGTACTGTCGTCGCTTCGTGCGGATTGCGAGGCTTCGTAGGCAAACCGCGACATAAGGCATTCCCACCGGATGCCACCGCACCCCGATTGTCCTTGTCGGCGGTTCTGGTCCGCGCAGCGCTGCTGGCCGGAGTTCTGCTCATCGTGGGAGTGGGCGCCCGCGCGGCTGCTGCCGAGAGCGTCGCGGTACCTGCGTACTTCTATCCAGGCGGAACGCCGGACTACTGGACTCAGCTGGATCAGGCCGGCCCTGGGGCGTTGGCGGTCGTGAATCCTAGTAGCGGACCGGGCTCGGCGCCTGACGTCAACTATGTGGGCGCGGTCAAGTCCGCGGAGGCCGCGGGGATCATCGTGGTGGGCTATGTCTACACGAACTATGGAAGTCGTTCGCTGCGGGCGGTCGAGTCGGACGTAGACAAGTACTACAACTGGTATTCGGTGGACGGGATCTTCTTCGACGAGGCCAGCACGAGTTGTGCGAACGAGTCTTATTACGCCCAGCTGAACAACTACGTGAAGGCGAAGGGCGGGCCGGCTCGAACGATTCTCAATCCCGGAACCCAGACCAATCAGTGCTATGCATCCGCCGCCGACATTCTCCTCACTTTCGAGGGATCCGACAGCGACTATGTGAACTCCTACTCGGCTCCGTCATGGGTGAGTAGCTATCCCGCTTCCCGCTTTTGGCACGTAATCTATGGAACCTCTACGACATCGGCGATGGCTACCGCGGTCCAGCTCAGCCAGGCGCGTAATGCCGGATACGTCTATGTGACGCCGGCGACGCTTCCAAATCCTTACGACCTGCTCCCGACATACTGGTCGAGCGAGCTTTCCGACATCGGCGGGACCACCGCGGCGTTGTCGGCGCCGACCAGCACGGCGCCGCCGGTGATCAGCGGCACCGTCAGCCAGGGGCAGATGCTGAATGCCAGTAGCGGGTCTTGGAACGGCAACCCGACCCCGACCTACACGTATCAGTGGCAGGACTGCAACAGCGCCGGCGGCTCGTGCACCAACATCGCCGGCGCGACCGGCAGCAGCTACACGCTTGTCGCCGCCGATGTCGGGCACACGATCGTCGTTGTCGTGAGCGCCACCAACAGCCAGGGGCAAGCGTCAAGGAGCTCGGCCGCGACCGCGGTGGTGGCTGCTGGTTCTCCTGCGCCTACCGGTTTTCTTGGCGGTGATTACTCCGTTGAGGGCGGCGGTGTCAGCCTTGCTGGTGCGGGGCAAGCGCTCGCTACTCAGGCGACGATCTCTTCGACGGGAACGCTGAGCGACATGTTCGTCTACCAGGCGGCGGGGATTTCGGGCTCGCCGACCATCGAAGCTGCCGTGTATGCCAACAACAATGGGTACCCCGGCGCGCAGATCGGTGACTCGGCAACCAACGCATTGGCCTCGGCCGGCTGGCTCGACATGGGCGGCCTCCAGGCCGGCAGCGCTGGCTCGATGGCCGTCACATCGGGCCAGAAGGTCTGGCTCATCATTCACGTCCAGGGCACCGGTACCCTCAAACTCGCCGAGAAGGGCGGCTGCAGCGGGCAGGGCTGGGAGATCACAAACAGCCCAACATGGCTTGATGATCCGTGGACCAGCGGTGCAACGGCGACCTCGGACTGCTCGGTCTCAGCTTACGTCACCGGATGACTCGGCCGATACGGACGAGGTTTGGCATGAGGCCACGCAGCGAGCGCGTCTCCTGTAGATGGAGGAGGAGCTAGCCTAGCTCGCTGGTGGAGATCCAGGCGTGGCTGGCCGAGAACGGGATCGACCGCGCGCTCTCCGGTGTGGCTTGGATGCTGCGCTCGCGGATGTACCTGGGTGAGATCCACTTCGGCGCGCTGCACAACCCGCACGCGCACGAGGCGATCGTCAAGGATCGCGGGCTGTTCGAGCGGGTGCAGTGGCGGACGGTCTCGCGCGGGCGCCAAAGCCAAGTCCGAGCGGCTGCTGGCGCGCCCGGGCGTGCTGCGCTGCGGGACGTGCGGGTCGCGGATGGTGATCAACTCCGACAGCGGCAGCTACCGCTGCGGCGACACGAGCGCT
>DASPPG010000249.1:0-105366 GCA_035625625.1 Solirubrobacteraceae bacterium | reverse complement strand
CCCCCGACGCCGGGTCGCCCGCGCCGGACGAGTCCCCTTCCCATTCCCCATCCCTTTCCATCCAGGAGCGTGCGGCCGCAATCGCCGACGAACGTCCGGAGGCGGCGCTCGGGGCCGCATTCGCCGGTGGCTTCCTCCTCGCCCTGATCCTCAAGCGCCTTGCCCGCTGAAAACGGCAGACCGGAGCAACTCGTCCAGACGGTAACCGAGATCTCGGACCGGATGACCAATCTGGTTCGGGACGAGGTCGAACTGGCGAAGGCGGAGGTCACGCGGAAGGCGAGGAGCCTGCTGCGGGGCACGGTGGCGGTCGCCGCCGGGGCGGTGTTCGGGGTGTTCGCGTTCTTGTTCGCGCTGGAGACCATCGCCTGGGCTCTCGACGCGATCCTCATCCAGGGCGCCGGCGACATCTGGCTGGGCTTCCTGATCGTGACCGGAGGGCTGACCCTGCTGGCCTTGATTGCCTTCATGTTCGCCTGGCGCAAACTGAAGGTCGGCCCGCCCACACCGACGATGGCGATCGACGAGGCCAAGCAGATTCGCGAGACGGTGTCGCCCAAGAGCGACGGAGGGTCCTGATGGCCACTCGCACCCCACGCACCCCCGATGAAATCCGCGCGTCGATCGAGCAGAACCGCCAGGAGCTCGGCACCTCGCTCGAGAAGCTTCGCGTCGAGGTCGCCCAGCTCACGGACTGGCGGTCCCAGATCCGTCGGCACCAGCGCGAGGTGCTGATTGGCGCCGGCGTCGCCGGGTTCGTGATCGGCGGCGGCATCGCGGCACTTGGGGCGCTCGCGTTCGGAGGACGCAGGCGGCGGCTGGAGCGCCGCTGAACTCGGCGGGTTCGCAGCTACCCTCAACCGCCCGCCTAACCTTCACGGCAGGACCCAGACGAGGACGAATGCATGCCCCGTACGCTCGTGACCGGCGCGACCGGCTTCCTTGGATCGCACCTCACCCGCCTGCTCGTGCGGCGCGGCGACGATGTGCTGGCGCTGGTGCGACCGACCTCCGATCTCGACGCCCTCACCGATCTCGACGTCGCCACCGTCCGCGGCAACGTGCTCGATCGCCGGTCGATCCGGCGCGCCCTGCGCGGTGTCGACCGGGTGTTCCACGCCGCCGGGACGACGAATCTCAGGCTCCCGCGGGAGGAGATATTCGCGCTGAACGTCGAGGGGACGCGGATCATCCTCGAGGAGGCGCTGCGCGCGGGGGTCGAGCGCGTGGTGTACACGTCGTCCCAGGCCGCGATCGGGCCGGCGCGCCGGCGGTCGGTCGCAACCGAGTCGACCGTGTGGAACGCATCGCGGTATGGGATCGCCTATGTCGATTCCAAGCACGAGGCGGAACGGGTGGCCTTCGCCCTGGCGAAACGAGAGCTGCCGGTGGTGATCGTCAATCCGGCCACGGTGCTCGGGCCCGGCGACCGCGGCCGCTCCTCGACCGTGCTCGTTCGCCGCTTCATGCGCCGCCAGATCCCCGCCTATGTGGACGGCACGCTGAACATCGTCGGCGTCCAGGACGTCGCCCGCGGTCACCTGCTGGCCGATGAGCGCGGCGCGCCGGGTCAGCGTTACATCCTCGGCAACCGCAACTTCACGATGGACCGCCTGTTCGCCGACTTGGGTCGTCTGTCCGGGATCGATCCGCCGGCGCTGAAGCTCCCGGTGCGCGTGGCGCTTGCTTTGGCCGAGGGCGGGCAGTGGGTGGCGGGCGGGGCCATGCCCTCGCCGGAGGAGGTCCGGATCGTGTCACTCAACTGGGCCTGCTCGAGCGCCAAGGCCAAGCGCGAGCTGGGCTGGCGGACCTCGCCCCACGAGGACTGCCTCGAGGAGACGATCGCCTGGTACCGCGAGCGCGAGGGGGCATTGATGTCACCGCCGGGATCGCGCCAGCCGGTGGCGCTGCGAGTGGCCGGCGCGTTCGTGCGCCACACGCCCGTCGGCTGGGGCTAAACGACGGACCCTGCCCGGGCTGGTGGCCACGCTCTACCGCTGCTCGACGCCGACCAACTGGCTGTGCCCGTGCGGCAAGGTGGCGCGCGCCCTGGCACGCGACGGAATTCGCTGCGAGGAGGTGGTCGTGCCGCAGCGCCGCTCGCGCCGGCCGGAGGTCGAGGCGCTCACCGGCCAGCGGCGGGTGCCGGTGCTGGTGATCGACGGCGAGGCGATCTGCGACTCGCGCCGGATCATCGAGCACCTCCAGTACCGCCGCGGCTAGTGACGGGAGGGGCACTGGCTACTTCCTCAGGCCGGCGCCTTGGCGAGGTAGGTTTGCCCGGCGTGCAGGAGGATTGTCCTGTGGCGGACGAAGTCGTCGACGAGGACGGGGTCGCGGATGACGTGCGTGAGGGTGCCGTCGCAGCGGTCGGCGATGGTCCAGATGGTGCCGCGGACGGTGGCGGAGCTGTAGCGGCCGGTCGTACGGAACTTGGCGTGGGCGCTGACCTTGAGCAGTTGCAGGGTTTTGCTTGAGAGCTTGGCGACGGTCGCCTGGTCGGCGCTCTTGCCGGCTTTGCAAACGCCGTAGGTGGGGGCGCCGGGGAATGCGCTCTCGACTAGGTTGAGGTCGGTGAGGCCCTTGGTGATGCCGGTGCGGTCCTGGGTGACTTTGAAGATGCCGCCGGTGAGGGTGGCGAACTGGGTCTTGCCGATCTGACCGGTGGCGGTGACGACCATCAGAGAGCCGTTGAAGATCAGCACGTTCTCGACGTTGTCGACCGAGTAGAGCGTGTTATTCGCGGCGTCGATCGGGGTGGTACTCCAGGTGCTGCCGTTGCAGACGAATCCGTTTCCACCAACGTCGCCGGCCACGCAGAACGAAGCCGAGGCGCAACCAACCGCGCTGAGGCTGTTGCCAGTGCTGTCGATCTGGCTCGGCGAGGTCCAGGAGCTGCCGCCCCACTGCACCTCCCTTCCCGCCAGGTCAACGGCTGCGCAGAAGGACGTCGACGGGCAGGAGATCGAGGTGAACGGACTGCCGCTCAGATTCAGGCTGGGATCGACGAATTGCGGCGTGCCCAGGAGGTGCCGTTGAAGGTTTGCGCGTAGCCGTTCTGACCGACCGCCACACAGAACGTCGTCGACGGGCACGCGATGTAGCTCGGCGGATTGGCGGCGTCGATCGTGGTGTTCGACGCTACTGGAGGCTCTGGTCCGAAGTCAACAATCGCTGCAGGGCTTGGCGCGACGCCTCGGGCGGGCGGAGCATGTCGTTGACACAGCCGCGCACCAGCTCGATCACCTCCGCGGGCTCCACGTCACCGAACCGCTCGCCGGCGTCGATCAGCCCGGCGATCACCGCCCCGAGTGAGCACGCCATCCGGACGCGGTCGGCCAGTGGGATCTCCGGGTTGGCGAACACCCGCGAGAAGCGCTCCATCAGGTCTTCGTTCTCCGCCTGGTGGCGCTGGTCCGTGCCGATCTGCTCGAGCGCGTGCACGTTGCGCAGATGGAGCACGACGAGGTCGCGGTTCTGCGCCACGCGGTCGATGAACTCGTCCATGAGCCTCGGCCAGGCCGCGACGTACGCCTGCGCGCCCTCGAGCCCGTCGAGCTGCGCCAGCACGTCATAGCCGATCTCGTGCAGGCGCATGTGGAGCTCCAAGAGGATGTCCTCCTTGCGCGCGAAGTGGTAGTAGAGCGCCGCCTTGGTCGTGCCCAGTCGCTCCGCGATGTCGCGGAGTGATGTCTTGTCGTACCCCCGCTCGGAGAACAGCTCGAGGGCGATGTCGAGGATCCGCTCCCGGGTTGACGGCTGGTCGGGCACCGCGACCAGCTTATCATCCAACTTACTTGACGACCGGCAAGTCAAGAGTGTATGGTTGCGGCTCAGCGATTACTTGTCGACCGGTAAGGAGAGTCTGACGACATGGCGCCTGACACGATGATCGAGGCGAGCGGGTTGACCAAGCGGTTCGGGGCAACCGTCGCGCTGGCCGGGCTCGACCTGGCCGCGCCACGGGGCACCGTCCTCGGGGTGCTCGGGCCGAACGGCGCCGGCAAGACGACCGCGGTGCGCATCCTGACCACCCTCGCCCGGCCGGACGGCGGGACCGCAAGGGTGGCCGGCTTCGACGTGGTGCGCGAGCCCGCGCGCGTGCAACGGCGGATCGGCGTCACCGGCCAGGACGCGACGCTCGACGACCTCCTGACGGGGCGCCAGAACCTGATCATGATCGGCCGTCTCGGCGGTCTCGACCGCCGCGAGGCCCGGGCGCGCGCCAGCGAGCTGCTCGAGCAGTTCGAGCTCACCCACGCCGCCGACCGGATGATGAAGACGTACTCGGGCGGGATGCGCCGGCGGCTGGACTTGGCCGCCGGCATCCTCACGCACCCGCCGGTGCTGTTCCTCGACGAACCGACCACCGGCCTCGATCCGACCAGCCGCGCCCGGATGTGGGAGGTGATCCGTGGGCTCGTCGCCGACGGTACGACGCTCCTGCTGACCACGCAGTACCTCGACGAGGCTGACGAGCTGGCCGACCGGATCGTCGTGATCGATCACGGTCGCGCGATTGCCGCCGGAACGCCGGCGGAGCTCAAGGCGCAGGTCGGTGGCGCCCGGCTCGAGGTCACGCTGGCCGAGGCGCGTCCAGAGGCCCGCGACGCGCTCGACCCGCTCGTCAGCGGATCGATCGCGGTTGCGCACGACGGTCGCCATCTCCGGGCGCCGGTCGAGAGCAGTCCGGGCCTGGCCACGACGGTGGTCCGGGCGCTCGATCACGCCCGCGTTGGGGTCGACGACGTCCAGGTGCGGCCGCCGTCGCTGGACGACGTGTTCTTCGCCCTCACCGGTCACGACGCCCGCGCATGACGACCGAGGCGCTCACCCTCACCACGACGCCGGCGCGGCTCTGCGGCCGCTTTCGGCACGCCGTCCGCGACGTCGCGGTGCTGACAACGCGCAACTTCGTCCACCTGGCGCGCGAGCCGCTGCGGCTGTCCGACGTGACGATCCAGCCGATCCTGTTCACGCTGCTGTTCGTGTACGTGTTCGGCGCCGGGGTCGTCGTGTCCGGCGGCAGCTACACCGACTTCGCGATCGCCGGACTGCTCGCGATGAACCTCACCACGTCGGCGATCGGAACCGCCGTCGGGCTGAGCACCGACCTGCGCACCGGCGTGATCGACCGCTTCCGAACGCTGCCGATCTGGAAGCCGTCCGTGCTCGTCGGACGGTCGCTGACCGACCTGCTCAGCGCGGTCCTGTGCGCCGCGATCGTGCTCGCGACCGGCTTGGTCGTGGGCTGGCGTCCCGATGCCTCGTTCGGATCGACCCTCGCCGGAGTGGGCATCTTCCTGCTCTTCGCCTACGCCGTCTCGTGGGGCTGCGCGTGCCTCGGCCTCGTCAGTCAGGACGCCGAGTCGGCGCAGGGGCTCGGGCTGATCATCCTGTTCCCCCTGGCCTTCGTCTCCAACGCGCTCGTGCCCACCGCCCACATGCCCGCGTTGCTGCGGACGATCGCCGACTGGAACCCGGTCAGCGCCGTCACCACGGCGGCGCGCCAGCTATTCGGAAACCCCAATCCGTCGGCGACGATCCATGCCTGGCCGATGCAACATCCGGTGGTCGCGTCCTTGCTGTGGTCGCTGGCCATGCTCGCGGTATTCGCGCCGCTGGCCAGCGCTCTCTACCGCCGGCGCACCACCGACTAACTGACGACGCCGCGCTCGGTGACCAGCGCGGTCACGAGCGAAGCCGGCGTCACGTCGAACGCCGGGTTGCGACAGGGCGTGCCCTCGAGCGTCAGCGGGTGTCCCGCGGCTGAGCGCACCTCCTCTGGGGCGCGCTCCTCGATCACGATCTCGGCGCCCGTCGGAGTGTCCGGGTCGATCGTGGAGGTCGGGCCCGCGACCACGAACGGGATGCCGGCCGCGCGCGCCGCCAGGGCAAGGCCGTACGTTCCCACCTTGTTCGCCACGTCGCCGTTGGCGGCCACCCGGTCGCAGCCGACGATGACCGCGTCGGCGGCTCCCCCCGCGATCAGGCCGGCGGCGGCGCTGTCGACGATCAGCTCGTACGGGATCCCGAGCTTGGTGAGCTCATACGCGGTCAGGCGGGCGCCCTGGAGGAGCGGCCGCGACTCGGTGGCGAGGACATGCTCGAGGCTGCCGCGGTCGTGGAGCTCGGCGATCACGGCCAGCGCCGTGCCGCGGCCGGGCGCGGCCAGGGCGCCGGTGTTGCAGTGGGTGAGGATCCGCCGGGCGCCGGCCAGCAGGTCGGCGCCGTGGGAGGCGATCGCGTCGCTGGCCGCCTCCTCTTCGGCCTCGATCGCGCGGGCCTCGCTCAGGGCCGCGGCGTGCGGGTCCGCGGCCCCCGCCGCACGAACGGCGCGAGCGACCCGGTCGACCGAGTAGGCCAGGTTGACCGCGGTCGGGCGGGCGTCGCGGAGCGCGGCGCAGGCGCGATCGAGGGCATCTGGCGATGCGGCCAGCTCGATCGCGATCCCGTAGGCCGCCGCCGCCCCGATCAGGGGCGCGCCGCGGATGGCCAGCCGGCGGATCGCGGCGGCTACCTCACCGGCGGTGCGCAGCTCGAGCTCGTGCTCGCGCCACGGCAGCTGGGTCTGGTCGATCGCCTTTAGGACCGCGTCCGCGTAGCGCAGCGCGACAACGCGCGGCGGGGTGGGGCGCGTGGCGCTAATGGCCGGCTAGAGCCGATTCTCGATGCTGAGCGGAGGAGCCTCGGGCGTGGCGGGCTCGGGCGCCTCGGCCGGGGCGCCGTTGTCTAGCCCCAGCGCCTGCTGCAGCTCACCCGACTCGTACATCTCGGTGACGATGTCGCAGCCGCCGACGAGCTCGCCGTCGATGAACAGCTGCGGGATCGTCGGCCAATTCGAGAGGGCCGAGAGCTCCTGGCGGATGCGGGGGTCGGGCAGGACGTTCACGGCGGCGAACGGCTGGCCGACCGACTGGAGGATCGCCACCGTGCGCGCGGAGAAGCCGCACATCGGCTGGTCGGGAGTCCCCTTCATGAACAGGAGCACGGGGTTCTCCTCGATGGCGGTCTCGATCTGCTCGCGCAGCGGGTTGGGCGTCTCGTCGCTCATGCGATGCTCTCCGTGGTTGAAGCCTTTGTCTGGATTGACAGCGCGTGGATGCGGCCCCCGACCTCCGCACCGAACACGTCGTAGACGAGCCGGTGCTGGGCGATTCGGGACAAGCCGGCGAACGCCGGCGCGGAGACGACCGCGTTGAAGTGGTGGCCGTCGCCGGTCACCTCGGCGCTGGCGCCGGGGATGCCCGCCTCGATCCTCTGCTTGAGCTCGGCGGGAGTGGCCGGTGCTCCACTAACTGCCATGCCCTTAGCGTAGCGAGATGCCGTCGCTATACTGAATGAAGCAAGGAGCCGATAATGGATGCGATGATCACACTGACCGACAAGGGCGCCGAGAAGGTTCGCGAGTTCCTCGCCGCGCAGAGCGCGGTCGCCGAAACCGCCGGCCTGCGGGTTGGCGTGCGAGGCGGAGGGTGCTCGGGCTTTCAGTACGCGCTCGCCTTCGATGAGCAGCGCGAGAACGACGAGGTCTTCGAGGACAAGGGCATCCGCCTTCTCGTCGACCAGCCCAGCCTTCCCTACGTGAAGGGCTCGGTAATCGACTTCGTCGACGGGCTTCAGGGCGCCGGCTTCAAGGTCGACAACCCGAACGTGATCGCGGCGTGTGGCTGCGGTTCTTCGTTCCGGGTCGCCGAAGAGGAAGAAGTCTCCGCCGTCTAAGGCCTGCGCCGGCGCTGTCCTCCGTTTGTCCCCGCGGCTTTCGCGGCGAGTTCGGGAACCACGCGCCGCAGCGAGCGGCGGCCTGTGCGTAACGCCCGGAGTCCGCTGTTCACGCAAGGCTCCCGGGAGATGAGCGCCTGGGAGATGCTCATGCCCCGAAGGCGGTGGCGGCTGGGCCAGTTTCGGGCGTTTCGCATCGCGCGTGACCGCGCCCCCGCCGGCCGCGTTACACCGGTTTTACGTGCAAGGAGCGCCACAGGTACATGGACGCGAGCGAGCGGTACGGCCGCCACCGTTCGCCGATCTCGTCGACCTCAGCCGGCTTGGGCATCGCCGGCAACCCGTAGTGGATCATGACTGCGCGGCGAATCCCGAGATCCCCCGACGGCAGGACGTCCGGACGCCTGAGGTGGACGAGCAGGAACAGCTGTGCGCTCCACAGGCCGATGCCCTTGATCGCCACGAGCTCGGCGATCACCTCGTCGTCCGGAAGGTCAAGCAGGCGATCCAGCTGCAAGGACCCGTCCAGGACGTGCTCGGCCAGCGAGCGCACGTACTTGACCTTGGCGTGGCTGAGGCCGGCCGCCGTGCGCAGTTCGTCGGGATCGTCGGCGAGGACCTCCTCGGGCGTCGGCACATGGCCTCCGAACCGGTCGATCAGCCGGTTGAAGATGGCTTGCGCGGCCCTCGTCGACAGCTGCTGCCCGACGATCGAGCGCACGAGCGTGCCGTAGTGGTCGATGGGCCGGCCGGCGAAGAAATTGCCGATGGGCCCGACCTCGTCGATCACCTTGCGGAGCACAGGATCAGCCCGCCGGAGCGCGGCGACGGCCGACTCCTCGGTGACCGCGGGAGGTTCAGGGCTGGCCGGCAACGACTCCCGGCACGCCGGTGTTGGTCGAGTAGCTGGGCTGGAGCCTGACCTCCGGGCGGATCTCGTGCACCGCCTGCGCCACCGCGAGGGCGGACTCGGCGAACCCGGTGGCGATCAGCTTGAGCTTGCCGGCGAACGTCGTGATGTCGCCGCACGCCCAGACGCGCTCCAAGGACGTCTTCATCCCTTGGTCGACGACGATCGCGCCCTTGGCCACCTCGAAGCCCCAGTCCCTCAGCGGACCGAGGGCGGTCTTGAAGCCGAGCTGGAGCAGGATCGCGTCGACCTCGACCTCGATCTCGTGCGCCTCGTCCTCAGAGTGGAACAGGCGCACGCGCTCGACGTTCCCGTTGCCCGAGACCTCCCTGATCTGGAACGGGACGTGCAGGGCGACCTCGCCGCGGTCGGCGGCCTCGAGCACCTGGCCCACGGTGAGCTCATGAGCCCGGAAGCCGGCGCGCCGGTGGACAAGGCTGATCTCGCTCGCGGTGTCGAGCAGGTTGATCACCCAGTCCACGGCCGAGTCGCCGCCACCGACGATCATCACGCGCTTGCCCTCGAACACCGCCCTGTCCCCGACGACGTAGTGCACGCCGCGACCCTCCCAGGTGGTCATGTCGTAGCCCGGAAGCTTCTTTGGCTCAAACGCTCCGTGCCCGCCGGCGACGATCGCGGTCCTGGAGCGCAGATCGCCGCGATCGGTGTGCAGGACCACGACGCGATCCTCTCCCGAACCCTCCCAGGAGATCGCCTCGGCGGTCGTGTTCAGGTGGACCGGGACGTCAAACTGCTCGAGCGACTGGACGCGGAGCAGCTCGACAAGGTCCCGGGCCAGCAGCTTCGGATGCCCGGGGACATCGAAGATCCACTTCTCGGGATACAGGGTGGTGAGCTGGCCGCCCAGCTCAGGCAGCGAGTCGATGATGCGCGAGGAGGCCTCGCGCATGCCCGCCCAGAACGCGGTGCACATCCCGACCGGGCCGGCGCCGATCACGCTCACGTCGCGGACTTCGTCGAAATCGAGAGCCAGCTTGGCTGCTGAGGCGCCGCCGTCAGGCGCCGCCGACCAACCCCCGTCTTCCGTCACCGCTCCACGCCCTCGGTCACGGTCAGCGCGGCGCCGTCGAGCGCGCCGAGCGCCCGCTGGACCGAGCACGAGATGCAGGTGAACGTGGGGGTGTCGCGTAGCGTGTACGAACTCGACTCGGTCGTGCGCAGGCGCTGGACCAGGTCGAGGAAATCGGCGGGATTGTCGGTCTCGAACGCCACCACGAACTCCTGGTCGTCCAGACCGAACGAGTAGCTGGTGTTGAGGTCCACCGACGGGTACTCCCGCCCGACACTGATGTGGTCCTGCATGATCCGCCAGCGTTCGTCGGCGGGCAGGGCATACCAGGCGCGCGTCTTGATGAACGGATAGACGAACAGGTACTTGCCGTGCGCTGGGCGGACCTCCAGGCGCGACTCGTTTGAGTACTCCGAGGGCTTGGTCATGGCCAGGAAGGAGTAAGGGACCTCGCACCACTTCATCAGCCCGCTCTGGGCGAGGACCACGTGGAACTCGTGGATCCGCTCAAGGTTCTGGGCCTGGCTCAGCAGCATCAGGTCGGCGTCGCCACGCGTGCCGACCAGCGAGAAGGTGCGCAGCAGGTGGCCGTCGGCGAAGTCCTCACAAGCGGCGATGAACTCGCGCTTGTCGGCGGCCCGGCGCTCCTCGTCCAGCCGGCGCCATGCCGGGTCGACCTTCAGGAAGGTGTACTTGACGAAATGGCGAACGGGCATGCTTCGGTGATGATACGCAGGCCCCTATGTGCGATCCGCTCTGTTAGATATCCGTTAACGCCAGCCTCTAGCATATGAACACATGCGAGTAGCGATTCTGTCGCCGTACTCGTGGACTTATCCAGGGGGCGTCACGAGGCACATCGAGGCGCTTGCGGAGACGTTCATCGCGGGCGGCCATTACGTCCGGGTGCTGGCGCCGTACGACCCGCCCGACCGCTTCGGCGCGGTCCTGCACCGCGGGGCCCGGCCGCAGGCGATGGAGGATGGGCGGGGACCCGATTACCTCGTCTCGCTCGGCCGCAGCTTCTCGCTTAAGGCCAATCAGGCCGTGTCGAACCTCGGGATCACCGCCTACGCGCTGGCCACCGCCAACCGCGAGCTCCGCACCGGCGGCTACGACGTGGTCCACGTGCACGAGCCGCTCGCGCCGCTCGCGCCCTGGTGCGTCACCGACCATGTGCGGTTGCCGCTCGTCGGGACGTTTCACACCTACAACGAGAACCGCGTCTCGAACGGGATCGCCACCGCGCTTGGCGCGCGGCGCATGCTCAACCATCTGCACGTCCGGATCGCGGTCTCCGAGGCCGCCGCGTGGACCGCACGGCGGTTCTTCGGCGGCCACTACCGGGTGATCCCCAACGGCGTGCACGTCGACCCCCAGCGGGCGGCGCTGGCCGCGCTGCGACCCCAGGGCGACCGCCTGCGGATCGTGTTCGTCGGGCAGGCCGTCGAGCGCAAGGGGCTGCCGCTGCTGCTGCGCGCGTTCGAGGCGCTCCGCGAGCACATCCCCACCGAGCTGACGGTCATCGGGCCGTCGCTGAACGAGCTCTCGCCGCTGATGCTCGACATGCGCGACGTCCGCGTGCTCGGCAAGGTCGACGACGAGACCAAGCGCCTCGAGCTCGAGCGCGGCGACGTGCTGTGCGCGCCGTCGCTCGGGGGGGAGAGCTTCGGCATGGTGCTGACCGAGGCCTTCGCGGCGGGGACGCCGGTCGTGGCCTCGGATATCGCCGGCTACCGCGACGTGGTGCGCGACGGGGTCGACGGGGTGCTCGTCCCCCGCGGTGACGCCCAGGCCCTGGCCGAGGCCTTGCGCGACCTTTGGGATGAGCCGGTGCGCCGGGCCGCGATGGCCCGGGCGGCCGCGCTCGGCGCCGAGCGCTTCGCCTGGTCGCACGTCGCCGAGCAGGTGATGGAGGCCTACGAGGACGCGATCGCGATACCCGAGCCGGCGACAGCGCTTCAGCGCGCCGCCGTGCGGGTGGGCGTGCGCCCCGCCGATTTGAAGCCGCGCATTCCGGCCCAGAGGCTGCCCAGCCTCGAACCCCCGCTGACCGGTCCTGAGCGCCACAGCAAGGCGCTCGGGGCGGCCCGCCGGGTCGGCGTCGCCGCGGTGTCGGTGGGCGGCGCCACGCTGGCCGTGCTGGCACTGCAGAAGATCGGGCTGGCCCACATCGCCTCGGCCCTGATCACCGCCAGCCCCACGCTCGTGCTGCTCGGCCTCGCCGTGATGTGCAGCGCGATGGCGGTTCGCGCCATCTCCTGGCACGCGATCCTGCTCGCGGCACTGCCTCGAGCTCGAGTGCGGTTTGCCGACGCCGCCCAGGGAACGTTCATCGGCGTGCTCATGTCCTCGACCCTGCCCGCGCGCCTGGGCGAGCCTTCGCGTGCCCTGGTGGTGGCGCGAAGAACCGGGCGCCCGCGCGAGAACCTGCCGATCGTGCTCGGCACCGTGGTGTCTCAAACGCTGCTGAACATCGTCGCGCTGATCATCCTCGGGGCGATCATGTTCTCCTCGGTCGACCTGTTCAACGGCCATCAGGACGCACTGCTGGTGGCGGCGATTGCCCCGCTCATGCTCTTGATCGTGGTGCTCCTGTCGCCGATCCTGCTGCGCGCCGCGCCGGAAGGCTCCTCCTCGCGGCTGCACGTCATCGCCGCGCAGATTCGCCGCGCACTGGCCCGCGTGCGCACCGGTCTGATCGTGTTCCGCCGGCCCCGCCTCGGCGCCGTCGCCGCGGGTGCCCAGCTGTCGGCGTGGGCGCTGCAGTGCCTGTCCTGCTGGATTCTGCTGGTGGCGCTCGGGCTCGACAAGCACGCCGGCATCGGCGCCGCCGCCGCCGTCCTGTTCGCCGTCAACATCACCGCGGTCCTGCCCGCCACGCCCGCCAACCTCGGCGTGTTCCAGGCCGCCTGCGCCGCGGTGCTCCACACCGGCTGGCACATCTCCTACGGCGACGGCGTGGCCTACGGCGTCATCCTTCAGGCGGTCGAGGTGACGACGGCGATCGTGATGGGCATGCCGGCGCTGCTCAAGGAGGGCATGTCCTGGCGCGAGGTCCGTCTGCGCGCGATGCACACCACGCCGGTCAAGCTGCCGGCGCGCCCGAGCTCGCGCGGTGCCGAGGCCGGCGCGACCGCCGGTGCCGTCCGCGCGCGCGGTTAGTTCCACAGCGGAGGAGCGGTAGCGCAGCGCGGCAGCCCGCGCGTTCGACATGCATAAGCCGCCATTCGGGTCGCCGGACGCCGGCCGTGGCATGTTTTACACGTGGTGCGTGCACCAGCTGCCACGGCCCGTTGAAATCAGGCCAAACGGCCGGTTATGCATGTCCGGGCGCCGATAGAGCGCGGCCGCGCGGTCAGACCTCGGCCATCGCCGGCGCGTCCTCGGCTGGCTTGCCGGCGCCTTCAGCTCGGAGCTAAGGCTCGGGGCTAAGCCTTGACCATCGCCGGCTCGCCGTCGCCGGCGCCCTGATCCACGGCGTCCGGGTCGGCGTCGGGCAGCTCGTCCAGTCGCGTGGGGTCCTTGTCGGTGCCGGCGATCAGCTCGTCGGCCGCCTGCCGGTCGTTCTTCGGCAGGAAGCCCGACTTCATCCCGAAGTACACCGCCTGCGGGTGGTGGGCGACGATGGCTAGCGTCGACTGCTCGGGCTCGACCGCATACCCGCCCGACAGGCGCAGGCCGATCGACGGTGCGTCGAGCAGGTCGAACACCTTCTCGTGCTCGGACTGCTCGGGGCAGGCCGGGTAACCCCACGAGTAGCGGCGGCCCTGGGCCGGCTCGAGGCCGAGGTCGGCGCGCACGCGACCGTGCAGCCACTCGGCCATCCCCTCGGCCGTCTGCACGCCCAGCCCGTGCACGAACAGCTGCTCGGCAAATTCGCCTTCGGCTTCGAGCCGAGCCATCAGCTCGGTGACCTCGTCGCCGGCGGTGACCGCCTGGATGGCCACTACGTCGATCTCGCCGGACCCGACCGGACGGTAGAAGTCGGCCAGGCAGATCCGGTCGTGACGCGGTTGCCTCGGGAAAACCAGACGGTGTAGCTCTTTCTCACCGGGAGCTTCCGGGTCCCACACGATCAGCTCGTTGCCGTCGGAGTTGCACGGGAAGTAGCCGAGGAGGGCGCGCGGGTGCAGGTAGGTCTGCTCGCGCCACATGCGCTCGAGGCGAGGCTTGAAGTCCTCGCCCACGAGCCGCTTCCACTCCTCGCCCTTCACGCCGCGTCCGCCCCAGTGGAGCTTGAACAGGACGTGCGTGTCGAGGTGCCGGTAGACCTCGTCCATGTCGACCTCGATCTCGCGTACGCCCCAGAACGGCGGCTCGGGGATCGGGTTGTCGGTGGCGACCGCGGCGCGGACCGAGGCGTCGGTCACCGGCGGCGCGTCGTCGTCGGTGTCGTCGGGGCGCTCGCGGAGCTTCTGCGCCGCCTCACGCGTCTTGGCGATCAGCGCCTTGCGCGCCTCGCCGTCGACGAGCTGATCCATCTTCGACAGCCCCTCGAATGCGTCGCGGCAGTAGAAGACCCCGGGCTCGTACACGTCGTCGGACTCGGTGCCGTTCGGGTACAGGATGCGCAGGCCGAAGTTGCGGTTGATCGCGGCGCCGCCGATCAGCAGCGGGAACTCGAGCCCCTGGGAGTGGAGCTCCTGGACGCACGCCGGCATCTGCTTGGACGTCGAGACCAGCAGCGCGCTCAGCCCGATCGCGGTCGCCTTGTGCTCGACGGCGGCGTCGATGATCGTCTGGATCGGCACCTGCTTGCCCAGGTCAACGACGCTGTAGCCGTTGTTGGTGAGGATCGTGTTGACGAGCGACTTGCCGATGTCGTGGACGTCGCCGAACACGGTCGCGAGGACGACCGTGCCCTTGGTGTAGCCCTCGATCCTGTCGAGGTACTGCTCGAGCTGCTTGACCGCCCGCTTCATCACCTCGGCCGACTGGAGCACGAACGGCAGGATCAGCTCGCCGGCGCCGAACTTGTCGCCGACCTCCTTCATCGCGGGGAGCAGCACCTCGTTCAGCGTCGGCACCGCGCCGATCTTGTCGACGCTGCGGTCGATCCAGTCCTCGACCCCCTCCTTCTTGCGGCGGAGGATCTGGTAGTGGAGCGCCTCCTCGGGCTCCATGCCGGCGGTCGGGTCGGCCTTCTCGGCCTCGGCCTCGGATTCGCCTTTGGACTCGAAGTGGGCGATGAAGCGCTCGAGCGCGTCGTCGCGGCGGTTGAACACCAGGTCGTCGGCCAGCTCCCGCTCATCGGTCGGGATCTCGGCGTACGGGGTGATGTGGTTGGGGTTGACCATCGCCAGGTCGAGCCCCGCCTCGACGCAGTGGTGCAGGAACACGCTGTTGAGCACGGCGCGTGCGGTCATGGACACACCGAAGGACACGTTGCTCACGCCGAGGCTCGTTTTGACCCCGGGGATCTGCTGCTTGATCTTGCGGATCCCCTCGATCGTCGCCACGGCGCTCGGCCGCCACTCCTCGTCGCCCGTGGTCAGCGTGAACGTGAGGCAGTCGAAGATCAGCAGCTCGGGGTCGAGGCCGTGCTCGTCGCAGCACAGCTGCTTGAGCCGCTGCGCGATCTCGAACTTGCGCTCGGCCGTCTTGGCCATCCCGACCTCGTCGATGGTGAGCGCAATCAGCGCCGCCCCGTGCGCCTTGGCCAGCGGAACCACCCGGTCGAGCTTGGCCCGTCCGGCCTCGAGATTGATCGAGTTGACGATTGCGCGGCCCGGAATCTGCTGGAGCGCGGTCTCAATGACCTCGGGCTCGGTCGAGTCGACCTGGATCGGCGCGGGCTGGGTGAGCGAGATCCGCTTGACCACCTGACGCATCTGCTCGGCCTCGTCCTGGCGCTCGGTCAGGGCCACGCATACGTCGAGCACGTGCGCGCCGCCGGCGACCTGATCCTCGGCCACGGTCAGCAAACCGTCGTAGTCGTCGGCCAGGAGCATCTCCTTGGCCTTGCGCGACCCCTGCGAATTGACCCGCTCGCCGACGAGGGTCGGGCGAGGGTCCTGGACGGCGGGTGTCGCCGCGATCATGCTCGAGAGGTGGGGCGGGCGTTTGGCCGGCCGCTCGCCGGGCATGCGCCCGTGGGCGCGCTCGGCGATCGCCGCGATGTGCGCCGGCGTCGTGCCGCAGCAGCCGCCCACGATCGAGATCCCGTAGCGCTCGATGAACTCGCCAAGGACGTTGGCGAGCGGCTCGGGCTCCTCGGGGAAGATCGTCTCGCCGTTCCGGCCCTGAAGGGGGAGGCCGGCGTTCGGGATGCAATGGACCGGGACCGGGCAGTTCTCGCCCAGGAACCGGATCGCGTCGCGCATGTCCTCGGGGCCGGTCGAGCAGTTCAGTCCGATCACGTCGACGTCGAGCGCCTCGAGCGTGGTCAGAACCGCGCTGATGTCGGTGCCGAGGAGCATCTTGCCGCCCTGGGGGAGCAGCGACACGCTGCATTGGATCGGAACGCTCCGGCCCGCCTGCTTGAAGGCTTCTCTTGCCCCGAGGACGGCCGCCTTCACCTCGAGGATGTCCTGCGCGGTCTCGATGATGATCAGGTCCGCGCCGCCCTTGATCAGCGCATGCGCCTGCTCCTCGAAGACGGTTGCCAGCTCGGCGAAGGTGATCTGGCCCAGGGTGGGGTCGTCGCTCGCCGGCAGGAAGCCGGTGGGGCCGATGGAGCCGGCCACGAAGCGGTGCTCGCCGGCCGCCGTGCGCGCGATCTCCGCCGCCTTCTGGTTGATCTCGAAGGTGTGGTCCTGAAGGCCCCACTCGGACAGCTTCAGCCGTGAGGCCTGGAAGGTGTCGGTCTCGAGCACCTCGGCGCCGGCGTCGAGCATCGCGGTATGCACACCCTCGATCACGTCGGGGCGGTTCAGCACCAGCACCTCGTGGCAGCGGCCGGGCAGCCGGTAATCGTTCTCGAGGCTCAGGTCGAACTGCTCGAGCGTGGCGCCCATGCCGCCGTCGTAGACGATTACGCGCTCGCGCGTGGCGGCCAGGAAGTCGCGCATCGGCGCGATGCTAGCAAACCTTGACATGAGTCTGTCAAGGTTAACGGTAGCGCTGGGGGGTTCTCTGGGGGGTTCTTCTACAAGGCGCCGCCGTCAGGCGCCGCCGACCATTCGATTAAGTCCCCGCGCGCGGGACGAGGCGGGACATCACCACCTGCGAGCGGGTCCGCTGCACGAGGCCGTCGCGCTGGAGCTCCATGATCAGTCGCTCGAGGCCGGCGTTGTCCTGAGTGCGGACCCGCGCGATCGCGTCCGCCTCACCGGTGACGCTCCAGGCCTCGACCACCTCCGGGTGGAGACGGAGCGTGTCGGCGACCTCGTCGAGCAGGATGCCCGGGGCGTAGAACAGCTCGATCAACGCCTCGGTGTGGTCGCCAAGTGCGTCGTGGTCCACGATCGCGGTGAAGCCCTGGACGGCGCCTTGCTGGCGAAGCCGGTCGACGCGACGCTTGACCGCCGGCGCCGAGAGCGAGACGCGACGGGCGATGTCGTCGTAGGTGCGACGCCCGTCCTCGACGAGCAGCGCAAGAATCTGACGATCTTGGTCGTCCATGCGGCGATCTGTTGCGGAGGTTACATCGATTTCGGCATCGACAACCGCCGGAGGCCGGGGTAGGCTGCTGGTCATGGCCGCGTCAGGAACCCTTGCCCGCGTCGTGTTTGACGAGGCGCACAGCGAGGCGTGGACGATCCGCCCCGAGCTGGCGCGCCAGATGCAGCCCGCCCATCCCGGCGATGCCTCCTACGCCCGCGCCGCCGGCGCGCTGGCTTCGCGGGAGTTCGTCGTCGCGCCCAACGTGGATCAGCCGCTGAGCGCTCGGACGCTCGCCGACTGCGGCGTGCTCGTGATCGCCCACCCCTCGGATCCCGCCTGGGAGCGGACCACCGGCACCGGTTCGCCGCCGCTCTCGAGCGAGGAGCTCGATGCGATCGAGGCGTTCGTGGACGCCGGCGGCGGGCTGATCGTGCTCGGCGAGACCGAGCAGGAGAAGTACGGCAACAACCTGAACGAGCTGCTCGCGCGATTCGGGTTACACCTGGAGAACGACACGGTCCAGGACTACGAGCACTACCGGGACGCGCCGAGCTGGATCCTGGCCGAGCTCGCCGACGGAAGCCGGGGTCGCTCGGGTGATCTCCTCGCGCGCGTGAACGAGGTGTGCCTGTACCGGGCGACGACGATCTCGCCCGACAACGGTGCGGCCGTGCTGGCCCGCACCCACACCACCGCGTCGGTACCGGACCGGCCGTTGATCGTGGCCGCGACCCACGGCCGGGGGCGGGTTGTGGTGCTCGCCGACTCCGACCTGTTCGGCGACGACTGCATCGACGACCTCGACCACCGGACTTTGTGGCTGAACCTCGTTTACTGGGCCGCGCGCTCCGACGGCGGAACTTGGCCGGTCCAGGCAGCCCGCGACGGCGCCGGTCCCGAGCACGACCCGGCTTGGGTCCGGCTGCGCGACGAGACCAACGCGCTCGCGGCGCTGCAGGCCGCGGACGGCTCGCTCGATGGCGATCACGACACGGCCCGTGCGCACTTGGAAAGAATCATCAAAGCCGTCGAAACGCTCGCGCCGCGCTTTCCGCACCAGGCGGACTACCTGAGCGCCGTGGTCGAGGACCTGCGGGCGTGGGACTTCGGCAAGCCGGACTTCACGCGCGCGCTCGAGCTGTTCCGGCCTGAGCTACAGCGCGTCGACGGGATCGAGCACTTGGCGCTGTTCCCGATGTACAAGCAGAACGGCTCGCGCGACACGTGCTTCGAGGCGCTGATCGTGCGGGTGCCGTGGCCGGAGTGGATCTCCGATTTGGAACGGACGCAGTTCGACAACCCGAAGTTCGTCCCGGTCGAGTTGATCGACGCGACCGCCGGCTATGACAGCGAGTGCGCGGTGCTGTTCCCGGAGACCGTGAGCGTGGCCGGGCGCCCCGTCAGCAACTTCGGCGCGATCTTCTGCGACCGCGAGTCCGAGCGCCTGCGCCGAGTGGGCGGAGCCGCCGCCGATCTGTTGCGCCTGAACCTTCCCCCGGACGCCGCCTGCATGCTGGCCAGTCCGGCCATCTCGCAGCAGGCCTACATCCTCTGGGACCTGATCCACGATCGAAATCACAGCCACGGCGATCTGCCGTTCGATCCGTTCATGATCCGCCAACGCGCGCCCTACTGGATGTACTCGCTCGAGGAGCTGCGCTGCGATTTGACGACGTTCGGCCAGGCCGTCGAGCTCGAGGCCGAGGGGGTGTCGTTCGCGCGCTACGTGCAGTACGCGATCCTGCTCGACCGCCTGCTTCGCTTTCCGATCACGGGCTCGCGCGTGCGCAATTACGACGGCTTGGGCGGCCAGCTCCTGTTCGCCTATCTACACCGCCACGGCTACCTGCACTGGACCGACAACCAGCTCACGATCGAATGGGACCGGGTGACCGACGGTGTGGCGTCCTTGCGTCACGAGGTCGAGGAGCTCTACCGGCTCGGCATCGATCGCACCAAGCTCCAGCACTGGACGGCGGCGCACGACCTGGTGGCGGCGAGCGTCGCGCCGGCGACGGGATCGAAGTGGACCGCGTCGGCGCGCGACTTCACGGACGTGGAGGATCCGCGCCCGTACATCGACCTGGTGCGCGACGACGAGTTCCCGCTGTCGATCTTCTATTCGTCGCTGAAAGCTAAGCTCGCCGCGTGAACGCGCAGCGGGGCTTCGCCTCGGACAACTCGGCCACGGTCCACCCCGACGTGCTCGCGGCGATCGCCCGCGTGAACTTGGGGCATACGTTCGGCTACGGGCACGACGACTACACCCACGAGGTGGAGCGGCGGGTCGCGGGCAACTTCGGCGATGAGGCGCGGGTGTTCTTCGTGTTCAACGGCACCGGCGCCAACGTCGTCTCGCTGCGCGCGGCGTGCCGGCCGTTCGACGCGGTGATCTGTGCCGACACCGCCCATCTGAATGTCGACGAATGCGGGGCGCCGGAGGCAATCGCCGGGATCAAGCTGCTGACCGTCCCGGGCGTCGACGGCAAGCTCACGCCCGAGACGGTGATGCGTCGGGTGGCGCGGGTCGGGGATGAGCACGCGGTGCAGGCACGGGTGCTGTCGATCTCGCAGTGCACCGAACTGGGGACGCTGTACGCACCGGAGGAGCTGCGCGAGCTCGCGGCGGTGGCGCACGAGCGCGGGCTCGTGCTGCACGTCGATGGCGCGCGGTTGTCGAATGCGGCTGCCGCGCTCGGGGTGCCGCTTGGCGAGGTCGCCGCCGGAGCGGATCTCATCTCCTTCGGCGGAACCAAGAACGGCCTGCTTGGGGCCGAGGCGGTGGTGACCGTGAGCCCGGAGCTCGCGGGCAGCTTCCTGTACATCCGCAAGCAGTCGATGCAGCTCGCGTCGAAGATGCGGTTCCTGGCCGCCCAGTTCGACGCGATGCTCTCCGACGATCTGTGGCTGCGCTGCGCGGGCCACGCGAACGCGATGGCCGCCCGCCTGGCGGCCGCCGTGGAAGACACTCCGGGTCTGACGATCACGCGGCCCGTCCAGACCAATGCCGTGTTCGCGACGCTGCCGCCGGCCGTCATCGGACGGCTGCGGTCGGACTTTCCGTTCTACGTATGGGACGAGGTCTCAGGCGAGGTCCGGTGGATGTGCTCGTGGGACACCACCGAGGACGACGTGGACGGCTTCGCGGCCGCCGTGCGTCAGACGCTGGCTCAGGCTGCAGCTTGATCGGCCACGCAGCGGTTCTCGATCCGCCCCACGCCGTCGACCTCGACCACGACCACGTCGCCGTCCTTCAGCAGCAGCTGCGGCTCGCGGCGGTAGCCGACGCCACCCGGCGTGCCCGTCAGGATCAGATCGCCCGGCTCGATCGTGGCGAACTCCGAGATCGTGCTGACCAGCGTCGCCACGTCGAAGATCAGCAGATCGGTGCTCGCCTCCTGTGTCTTCTCGCCGTTCACGAACGTCCGGAGGGTGAGCGGCTCGGTTATCTCGTCGAGCGTCACGAGGTCGGGCCCTACCGGGGTCGACGCGTCCCAGGCCTTGCCTTGCAGCCACTGATGGCTCTTGTACTGGTAGTCGCGCATCGAGACGTCGTTGGCCACGGCGTAGCCGGCGACGTGCGCGAGCGCGCGCTCCGGCGGAACGCGCCGGCCGCGCTCGCCGATCACGACGACCAGCTCACCCTCGTAGTCGATCGCCTCGCTTTCCGGCGGGAGCGGGATGTAGTCGTAGGGGCCGGTCAGGGTGGTGGTGAACTTCGTGAACAGCACGGGGTAGTCCGAGCGCTCCCGCTGCGTCTCCTCGATGTGCGCCGCGTAGTTGAGGCCGACGCAGATGACCTTGCCGGGATGGGGCACGACGGCGCGCCTTCGCAGATCCGACGCCGGGAAGGCCGAGTCGGGCTCGAGCGGCGGGTCGCGCAGGACGGACCGAGGGGTGTCGGGACCGAGCTCCTGGATCCCCCGCAGCGGCACGGCTTGATCGCCGTCGATCAGCACGGCCATGGAAGCTCCCTCGTGCACGACGGAGGCGAAGCGCATGGCGCGGAAAGATACGGATCGCTCGCCGCGGCTGACCGTAAGCGTACGGACAGCAAGCTACGCTCCGTGGCGCAACGTTTGCCGTGGCGGCGGGTTGTGATTTGTGGTTGCGCGGACTTAGGAAACAACTGAAGGCCCGATCGACTGGCATCAGCAGGGGGCTCGTGCTCACGCTGGCGGTGACGGTGGCGTGGCTTGCCGGCGCCGGCAGCGCGCTCGCTCAGCCGGCGGTCAGCGTGTTCCCGAGCCCCGGCACGAGCTACAACCTGCCCGGGGAGCAGATCACGTTCCGGGGGATCCCGGCGTCGCAGATCGGACAGATCACGGTCACCGGGTCGAGCTCGGGCGCCCACAGCGGGACGATCGAGGCCGATTCCGACGGCGACGGCGGGAGCTTCATCCCCAGCCAGCCGTTCACCCCGGGCGAGACCGTGACCGTGAGCACCGGGCTGAACATCATCGGCGGGTCGAACGGATCGTTCCAGTTCAAGATCGCGGTTCCCTTCGGGACGTTCACCCCGGAGAAGCTGCCGGTGGTCCCCGCCGGGTCGAATGGGGTCCAGTACTTCCATTCGCAGCCCGGTCTGGCGCCGGCGTCGATCACGGTCAACCGGCGCTCGTCCGCTGCCTATGACGGCGACATCTTCCTCACCCCGCAGTACGGCCCCGTCCAGAACGGGCCGATGATCCTCGACCCGTCCGGCGGGCTGATCTGGTTCCAGCCGGTACCCGCGAACGAGATGGCGGCCGACTTCCGGGTGCAGCAATACGAGGGGCAGCCGGTGCTGACCTGGTGGCAGGGCTACAGCAACAACGGCTCCGGAGACGGCGAGGGCGTTATCTACAACACCTCCTACCAGCAGATCGCCACCGTGCAGGCAGGCAACGGGCTCCGGGGGATGGACCTGCACGAGTTCCTCATCACGCCCCAGGGCGACGCCTGGATCGTCGGCGTCTCGCCGGTCCACTACGGCAGCCTCAAGCGCGCGCTGATGGACGCGGTCGTCCAGGAGATCGACATCAAGACCGGCCTGGTCCTGTTCGAGTGGCACGCGCTCGATCACGTCCCGATCAGCGCGTCCTTCTTCAAGACCAACGCGCCCGGATTGGTGTACGACCCCTACCACCTGAACTCGGTCTCGCTCGACACCGACGGCAACCCGATCATCTCGATGCGCAACACGTGGGCGGTCTACAAGGTCAACGCGCAGACCGGAGCCATCATGTGGATCCTCGGCTCAAACCAGAACCAGTTCAACCGGGGTGCCGGCACGAGCACGGTGTTCCAGCACGACGTCCTCGTGCAGCCGGACGGCACCTTCACCGTCTTCGACGACGGTGGTGGCCCGCCCACGGTCAGGGCGGGACGGGCGATTCGCCTCGCCGTGAACGAGACCACCAAGACAGTCACCCTGATCAAGCAGTACACGCACTCGCCGGCGCTCGACACCGACTTCGAGGGCAACATGCAGATGCTGCCCAATGGCGATGCGTTTGTGGGCTGGGGCCAGCAGCCCTACTTCACGGAGTTCAACGCCGCCGGCCAGGAGATCTTCGATGCGCACTTCACGTCGAACACCTCGAGCTACCGGGCCTACCGCTTCGCCTGGACCGGGCAGCCGACGACGCCGCCGAGCATCGCGGTCGGGAACAACAACGACGGAACCACCGAGGTGTGGCCGAGCTGGAACGGCGCCACGACGGTGTCGTCATGGCGCGTGCTGGCCGGACCCACCGCGAATTCCCTGACCCCCCTCATGACCGCGGGCAGGAGCGGGTTCGAGACCGACATCTCGGCGGGCACCGGCGTGCCGTACTTCGCCGTCCAGGCGCTCGGGTCCAGCGGACAGGTGCTCGGGACGACGGCCACCGTCAGCGCCCCGCAGCACATCGGGATCGCCGGCCGGAGCGCGTTCGTGTCCGCGAGCGGGACCGGTGGTCTGCCCGCGGTGTGCGACCACTCGAGCACCTGTCACATCGCGGTCACGATCGCTGCCGGCCGTACGGTGATCGCCCGCACGGGAAGCGAGCAGATCCCGGCCGAGGGCGGCGGGCTCATCTTCTTCACGCTCACCGGTACCGGCCGCTCGCTGCTCGCCCACGCCCGCGGCCACCGTCTGCTCGTGCACCTGACCGGCGAGGACATCTCGAAGTTGAGCTTCAGCCGGTACATGACGCTGGTCCCGTTCTCGACCCGCGGCTCCGGCCCCGCTCGCAGCGTGGCTCAGTCCCCCGGGTTGCGAATCCTGGGGCTCAGCGATTTCGTCTCCTCGGGCGGGGTGGGGGGCATCCTCGCCCAGTGTCCGACCACGACTCCCTGCCAGGTGAGCACCACGGTGTCGGTCGGCGGCACCACGGTGGCGAAGACCGGCACGGAGCTGCTCGGCGGGCGCGAGGTCGGCTATCTGATCTTCACGCTCACCTCGGCCGGGCGTTCGATGCTCGCCCACGCGCACGGCAACCAGCTGGGCGCGCAGGTGACGATCAGCGACGGCGGTGCCACCGCGCACGGTTCGGTGTCGCTGGTCGGCTTCCGCTGAGCCTTCGGCGGCCACGCGAGCGCGGCGCGCAATACTGGGCAGGGGATGCGTATGCCCCGACTCATGATCGTCATCGCCAGCACCCGTCCCGGCCGTGGCGGCTGGCCGGTGGCGCAATGGTTCATCCAGCGCGCCACCGCGCACGATGGCTTCGAACTCGACGTGGTTGACCTGATCGAGCGCGCCCTCCCGCTGCTGGACGAGCCCAACCACCCCCGGCTCCGCCAGTACACCCGGCCGCACACGCGCGAGTGGAGCGAGCACGTGGCCGCCGCCGACGCGTTCGTGTTCGTCACGCCGGAGTAAAACCACGGCTACCCCGCCTCGCTCAAGAACGCGATCGACTACCTGCACCACGAGTGGCGCTACAAACCGGTCGGGTTCGTCTCCTACGGCGGGGTGGCGGCGGGGACCCGGTCGGTCGAGCAGCTCCAGCAGGTGGTCACCGCGGTCAGGATGACGCCGGTGATCGAGCAGGTGAACATCCCGTTCTACCAGCAGTTCATCGACGACCAGGGTGTCGTGCAGGCCAACGAGGTGATGGAGCAGGCGGCCGACGCGCTGCTCGATCACTGCTGCGGCTGGAGGCGTCGCTCAGTCCGCTGCGCGACGAGGTGGCGCAGGCCGGCTGACGGCGGCGCCTTACGCTTAGCGTGCGGTCCAGCCCTGGTCGAGGGTGATCGGCGCGCCGGTGAACATCTTGCCGGCGGGGCTGACCAGGAAGGCCACCACGCCGGCGACCTCGGAGGGCTCGATCAGCTCCTTGACCGCATGGGGCTGGAGGATCACCTTCTCCAGCACCTCGTCCTCGGGCAATCCGTGGGCGCGCGCCTGGTCGGCGATCTGCTTCTCGACGAGCGGCGTGCGCACGTAGGCGGGGCACACGGCGTTGGCGGTGATCCCGAACTCCGCGCCCTCGAGCGCGAGGGTCTTGCACAAGCCGATGACGCCGTGTTTGGCGGAGATGTAGGCGGCCTTGTAGGGCGAGGCCACCAGGCCGTGGACGGAGGCGATCGCGACGAACCGGCCGGCGCCGGAGTCCTTGAGCGCGGGCCACGCGTACCTAGCCAGCAGGAACGGGCTGGTCAGGAGGAGGGCGACGATCGTGTTCCACTTGTCGACCGGGAAGTCCTCGATGGGCGAGACGTGCTGGATGCCGGCGTTGGCAACGACGACGTCGAGGCGCCCGAACCGGTTCAGGGCTTCGGCTACCGCGGCCTCGTTGGCGTCGGCATCGGTCAAATCGGCCTCGAACTGCGTCCCCGGACCGTCGGGATCGGGACGAAGGTCGACCGCCAGGACGTCCATCCCGTCCGCTTCGAGGCGCTCGGCGACGGCACGGCCGATCCCGCTCGCCGCCCCCGTGACCACCGCCGCCTTGCCCGCTGACGCGCTCATGCCGAATTTCGCTTCCCGATGGGAGAGGACGCGGCGAACGATTCGTAGATCTCGGCGAGCGCCTTGCGCTGGCGAGCGGTCAGCCGCGGGTCGACGGCGATGGCGTCGAGCACGGCGTTGTCCTCGGGCTCCGCTCCGGGAGGCGTGATGCCGGCTTGCTCGTACAGCGCGTCCGAAGAGAGGCTGAGCGCCTTGGCGATGCCCTCGAGCACGTGCTGGGAGGGAGCGCGCAGCCCCCGCTCGATCTGGGACAGGTACGGGTTCGAGATTCCGGCCAGCTCGGCGAACTGGCGCATCGAGAGCTCGGCCAGCTCGCGTTGCTGGCGGATGATCTCGCCGAGGGCTGCGGATGTACGGGAGGCCACACGACCAGCATAACTTCGACGCTCGAGGATGCGCGTCGCGCATGCTCGAGGATGTGCGTCGCCTACCTGGGCGCGAACCCAGATGTGTTGGCGGCCGTGGCCCAGGACCCGAAGGACGGCATCGCGATGTGGACCTAGTTGACCTGCCTTGCGGGGGTAGCCGCCCGATGCCGCGGCCATCCCCAAAGGGTCAGTCGAGCGATACGGTCCGGTCGCGCTCGGCGGCGCCGTAGAGCGCCTCGATCGCCCGGGCCTGACCGAGCGCGTCCGCGCGACCCAGCAACGGTTCAGCCTCGCCCCGGATCGCCGCCGAGAAGTTCTCGGCCTCCAATTGATACGAGTTGGCGTGCGCGACCTCCACCCGCTCAACTCCGCCCTCCCGCCACAGCTGGATCTCCGGCTCACGGCAGTGCCACGGATCCTCCAGACGAAGCGTTCCCTGATCGCCGACGACCTCGAGGAGGTCGCGGCTGGCCAGGGCCAGGCCGGCGTCGAAGTGGCTGAGAACGTCGCCCGCGTGCCGCATCGTGGCGGCGAACGCCACGTCCACGCCGTCGCCGCCGAGCGCCTGCTCGGCGCTCACCCTCTCCGGTTCCCCGGCGATCAGGCGGGCGGCGCTCACGCAGTAGCACCCGACATCCATCAACGCGCCGCCGTCGAGCGTCACGCTCAGGCGGACGTTGGCGGGGTCGTGGGCCACGAAGCCGAACACGGCACGGATCATGCGGACTCTGCCGACCGCGCCGTCGTTCACCAGCCCGGTCAGGCGGCGGGTCTGAGGGTGGTGGCGGTACATGAAGGCCTCCATCAGCAGTCGCTCGTCGCGGTCGGCCACGTCGAAGGCGCGCTCCACCTCGCTCGGCCGGCGGCTGAGTGGCTTCTCGCACAGGACGTGCTTGCCCGCCTCGAGCGCGCGCACGCTCCACTCGACGTGCAGCGAGTTCGGGAGCGAGATGTAGACCGCCTCGACCTCGGGCTCTTCCAGCAATGCCTCATAGCTGCCGTGGGCGCGCGGGATCTGGTTCTCACGCGCGTACTCCTGGGCTCGCTCCGGGTTGCGGCTGGCCACGGCGACGAGCTCGACGTTTTTGGCCTCCCGTGCTCCGGCTAGGAACAAGCGGTTGATCCGCGCGGTCGACATGATTCCCCACTTTACGGGCGCCATCGCCCCGGCACACTAGCTGTTGGAACCTTGCCCAGACGCGCCACTTCATTCGGACCCGGTCGGGTCAACCTGATCGGCGAGCACACCGACTACAACCAGGGCCTCGCCCTGCCGTTCGCGATCGCCGAGGGGGTAACCGTGCGGGCACGGGGACTGCGCGATCGTCGGATCGAGGCGATCGCCGTTGATCTGGACGAGCGCGACGCCTTCTCGCTCGACGGGGTCGACCCGGCCGAGGGATGGCGGGCCTTCGTGCGTGGCGCGGCCGCGGAGCTGGCCGGGTTCGGCGTGCCGCTCGTGGGAGCTGACCTCACGATTACCGGGACCGTCCCGCGCGGCGCCGGCCTGTCGTCGTCCGCCGCGCTCGAGGTGGCGCTCGTCCTGGCGCTGCTCGCGCTGGCTGGAACGGGCGAACCCGACCGGATGGAGCTCGCCAAGCTGTGCTCGCGGATCGAGAACGACTGGGTCGGCGCGCAGACCGGCCTGCTTGACCAGATAGCGTCGCTGTTCGGCGAGCGCGACCGGGCGCTCCGGATCGACTTCCGCTCGCTCGACGTGCGGACGGTCGCGCTCTCGCTGGGAGACTTCGAGCTCGTGACGCTCGACTCAGGCGAGGAGCACACACACGCCGGCTCGGGCTACAACGAGCGGCGAGCCGAGTGCGCGGAGGCAGCCGAGCGGCTTGGCGTCGACAGCCTGCGCGAGGCGGAGCTCTCCGATGTCGAGCGGCTGCCGTCGCCGCTGCGCGAGCGGGCCCGCCACGTGATCACCGAGAACGCGCGCGTCGACGGGGCCGTGGCCGCGCTCGAGCGGGACGACATGGAGGAGCTCGGCCGGCTACTCGACGCGTCGCACGCCAGCCTGCGCGACGACTACGCGGTGTCGACGCCGGCGGTCGAGGATGCGCTGGCGCGATGCAAGCGGGCCGGCGCGCTCGGGGCACGGATCATGGGCGGCGGGTTCGGTGGCAGCGTGCTGGCGTTGATGCCGCCGGAGACCCCGCCACCGGAGGGCGCCGTGACGGTGCGGACGGGTCCGGGCGCGGCGGTGTCGGAATCGTGACGCGGGCGATAGACCTGGGACCGGACGGCGTCGCGGCCGCGGATGTCGTCGCGGTTGCGCGGGAGGATGCCTTGGTCACGCTCGGCGCGGCGGCGCGGGCCGAGATGGAGCGGAGCGCCGCCGTCGTGGCCGCGCGAGCGGCGGCCGAGGAGCCCGCCTACGGCATCTCGACCGGCTTCGGCTCGCTGGCGCTGGTGCGCATCCCGGCCGCGGCGCGGGTGGAGCTCCAGCGCTCGTTGATCAGATCGCACGCCGCCGGCATGGGACCGCCGATCGAGCGCGAGGTCGTGCGGGCGATGATGCTCCTGCGGGCGCGGTCGCTGGCGATGGGGCGCTCGGGGGCCCGGCCGGTGGTGGTCGAGCGAATGCTGGCGTTGCTCGCCGCGGGGGTGACCCCGTTGGTCCCCGAGTACGGGTCGCTCGGCGCGAGCGGCGACCTCGCGCCGCTGGCCCACTGCGCGCTGGTCCTGACCGGCGAGGGCTCGGTGGTGGCGGACGACGGGGAGTTGCGGCCCGCGGCTGAGACGCTGGCCTCGGCCGGGATCAAGCCGCTCGAGCTGACCGCCAAGGAGGGACTCGCGCTGATCAACGGCACGGACGGCATGCTCGGGATGCTGGTGCTGGCCGTGTGGGACCTCGAGCGCCTGCTGCGCGCGGCCGAGGTCGCCGCCGCGATGTCGGTGGAAGCGCTGCTCGGCACCGACCGCGCCTTCGACGAGGACCTGATCGCGCTGCGCCCGCAGCCGGGCCAGGTCGAGAGCGCTGCGAATCTGAGGGCGCTGCTGGCGGGGTCGGAGATCGTGGCCAGTCACCGCGAGGGAGACCCCCGGGTGCAGGACGCGTACTCGCTGCGCTGCGCGCCACAGGTGATCGGCGCGGCCCGGGACGTGCTGGCGTTTGCGCGCGGGGTGGCCTCCGTGGAGCTGCGGTCGGCCATCGACAACCCGATGGTTCTGCCCGACGGGCGGGTGGAGTCGTGCGGGAACTTCCACGGAGCGCCCGTTGGCCTGGCCTGCGACTACCTGGCGATCGGCGCGGCTGAGGTGGGCGCGATCGCCGAGCGGCGTACCGACCGGCTGCTCGATGCCGGCCGCTCGCACGGCCTTCCGCCGTTCCTGGCTGCCGATCCGGGGGTGGACTCGGGGATGATGCTGGCCGGCTACACGCAGGCGTCGCTGGTGGCGGAGAACCGCCAGCTGGCCGCGCCGGCCAGCGTCGACTCGCTGCCCACCAGCGCGATGCAGGAGGATCACGTCTCGATGGGGTGGGCGGCGGCGCGCAAGCTGCGTCTGGTCGTGGCGAACCTTTCGCGGGTGGTCGCCGTCGAGTTGTGCTGCGCGGCCCGGGCGCTTGACCTGCGCGCGCCGCTGGCGCCCGCCGCGGGCACCGCGGCCGCCCTCGCCGTGTTGCGTTCTACCGTGCCGGGACCCGGCCCTGATCGCTACCTGGCGCCGGAGCTGGCGGCGGTGGAGGCGCTCGTGCGCTCCGGCGCGGTTGTCGATGCGGTCGAGACCGCGATCGGCCCGCTCAAGTGAGAACGTTTTTCAGCGCGGGGTAGAGCGCCTGGAACTTGGCTCGCTGTTCTCTGTAGACCTTGGCCCACCCGGGTTGCGGGTCGATCCGACCGCGGGGGCGAACGGTGGCGCGCACAGCGGCGTGGACATCCGGCCAGGCGCCGGCCGCCACGCCACCGAGGATGGCCGCGCCGAACGCAGCGCCCTCGTCGACGGCCACGCGTTCGAGGGGCAGCTCGAGCGCGGAGGCGACGATCTCGGTCCACAGGTCGGCGCGGGCGCCACCGCCCGAGATCCGGCCGAGCTGGGGTTTGTCGCCGAGCTCGGCGATCAGGTCGAGCGAGTCCCTGAGCCCGAACGCCACGCCCTCGAGCACGGCGCGGGTCAGGGCACCGCGATCGTGGCGGAGGCTCAGGCCGGCGAATGCGCCGCGCGCGTCGGGGTCGGCGTGGGGCGTGCGCTCGCCGGCGAGGTAGGGGAGGAACAGGAGGTTCTCGGTTCCCGGCGGCCAGTTCGCCGCGGCTTCGAGCAGGTCGTCGAAGCTGGCGTCCGGCGCGGCGACGTTGCGAAGCCAGGTCAGCGAGCCGGCGGCCGAGAGCATCACGCCCATGGCGTGCCAGGCGCCGGGCACCGCGTGGCAGAAGGCGTGGACGCGGGCCTGTTTGTCCGCGGCGAACTCCTCAAGCGCCGCGAACACGACCCCCGAGGTGCCGAGGGCGATGGAGAGCGGACCGGGCCGGTCGACGCCGACGCCCAGCGCGCCGGCGGCCTGGTCGCCGGCGCCGGCCGCGACCGGCACGCCCGCCTGCGTCTGTCCGGAGATCGCCGGACTCTCGAGTGGCTCCGGGAGCCAGCCCGGGTCGATCTCGAGCGCGGACAGAACCTCGTCGCTCCAGCGGCGCTTGGCGACGTCGAGGAGCAGCGTCCCGGACGCGTCGGAGACGTCGGTGGCGCGCTCGCCGGTCAGGCGGAGACGGACGTAGTCCTTGGGCAGCGCGATGCGGGCGATCTGGTCGTAGAGCTCCGGTTCGTTGTGCCTGATCCACAGGATCTTGGGCGCGGTGAAGCCGGTGAGCGCGCGGTTGCCGGTGAGCGCGATCAGTCGGTCGAGCCCGATCGTGGACTCGATCTCGTCGCACTCGGCCTGCGTGCGCTGGTCGTTCCAGAGGATCGCGGGGCGGAGCACTTGGTCTTCCGCGTCCAGCGCCACCAGGCCATGCATCTGCCCGGATAGCCCGATGCCGGCGGGGTCGCCGGCGGTGTTCTTGAGCTCCGCGAGCACCGTCTCGGTGGCGCGCCACCAGTCCTCGGGGTCCTGCTCGGCCCAGCCCGGTCGTGGTGTGGACAGGGGATACGACGCCTCCGCCGTGGCGAGGACCGTGCCGTCCGGGTCGATGGCGAGGCCCTTTGTGGCGGTGGTCCCGACGTCGATGCCTACGAGGACAGTCACGTGTGACAACTCCGTAACGAGGGGGGGTGGGGATCGGTCGCCGTGGGCTCAAGTTGTACGTGGCTTCCGCACCCCCCGCCCCTGGCCCGTCGAGGGGCTCGGGAAGAAACTACGACTATGTGGGAGTTTCTTCGCGAGGCGTCGATGCCGAGACACTCGTTCGCCACCCACATGCGTCGGGCGCGAAGCAAATCGCCAAGCTGATCGGCATGCCCGGCACGCCGACCCGGTCGGGCTGGGAGGACGACTTCCCCAAGTTCTGCGAGCGCTACGGCCTGCCGGCGCCGGTTATGGGCCAACCCCTTCTCGGCTACATCGCCGACGCGTTGTTCGTGGAAGAAAAAGTCATCGTCGAACTCGACAGCTGGTCCTTCCACAAGGGCAAGATCGCGTTCGAGGCCGACCGAGAGCGGGACGCCGACACGCTGGCGCACGACTTCGTGACCGTCCGGGTCACCGAAGAGCGCCTCGACCAGCGACCGCGCAAGGAGGCTGACCGGTTGCGCGCGATACTGGAGCAGCGCCGGCATGGCGCGATCTTAGTCCGGGAGGCGCGTTAGCGCTAACATGCCCGCCATCGTCAAGGAGGGGCCTTCCCGCCCGCCGAGCCACCCACGGGTGGGACGGCGCGTGGTCACGCCGGAACATGAGCGCAATGAAGTCCGGTGACGAAATCACACACGGAGAGGCGCCCGTCAGGGCCCGCCCCCGAGCGCCCGTGATGTCCGACGTCGGCCGCCTCGCCGGCGTCTCGCACCAGACCGTCTCGCGAGTCATAAACGGCAGCCCGCATGTGCGGCCAGAGACACGGGCTCGGGTGCTCGCGGCCATGGAGGAGCTGGGCTACCGGCCAAACCCGGTGGCGCGCGCGCTCGTGACCGGCCGCTCGCGGACGCTCGGGGTGGTCAGCTTCGATACGACGCTGTACGGCCCCGCCTCGACGCTGTTCGGGATCGAGCGCGCCGCGCACGAGGCTGGCTACTTCATCATCGTCGCCAGCTTGACGGCGCTCGACCGCTCGTCGGTGAGCGAGGCCGTCGAGCGGCTGCGCCGCCAGGGTGTGGACGGGATCCTGGTGATCGCACCGCTTGAGGAAGCGGGCGACGCGCTCCTGCACACACACGCGGATGTGCCTCTGGTGGCGGTCGAAGCCGGGCCCGAGGAGGGCGTCGCCGTGGTCGCGGTCGACCAGGTCGCGGGTGCGGTCACCGCCACCCGGCATTTGCTCGAACTGGGGCACGAGACGGTGTGGCACATCTCCGGCCCATCCAACTTCATCGAGGCACGCCAGCGCCTTGAAGGTTGGCGCGCCGCGCTCGAGGCCGCCGGCGCCGCGGTGCCGAAGGCGCCGGCCGGAGACTGGAGCCCACGCGCCGGATACGAGCTCGGCCGCCGGCTGAGCGCCGATCCCGCCGTCACCGCGGTGTTCGTCGCCAACGACCAGATGGCGCTGGGGCTGTTACGTGCTACGCACGAGGTCGGGCGAGCCGTCCCGGGAGAGCTGAGCGTGGTGGGCTTCGACGACATCCCGGAGGCGGCCTACTTCCTGCCGCCGCTGACCACCGTCCGCCAGGACTTCATCGAGATGGGCCGGCGCAGCCTCCAGCTGCTGCTGGACACGGTTGAAACCGGCCGGTCGGCGGGCGCCGGGTCGCTGGTTCCGCCCGAGCTCATCGTGCGCGCGAGCACCGGTCCGGCTCGGGCGCGGTGAGCGCAGGCCATTATGAGGCGGTTAGGTCGTGGGACGGCGGCATTGCACTCCCAACTTGTTATCGCTAACATCGCGCCGCCTGGGACACGAGAGAGGAGCGCAGCAAGGAGCCCAGCCCGAGCGGCCCGCCGCATGTGCATGCGACCGCTGGAAATCCGGTCGCCATCCGTAGTAACTACGTTTTCGACGGGTGGGTTGTGCTCATGACGGTCGCGCCGATGGGTGGGAGCGTTTAGCGAGTGTGAGTAGCGGTGGATAAGGGGACCGGTTATGGGGTCCGCCGCGACACGTTTCAAGGCACAAGCGAGGAGGACGAGATGGCTGACGAGGACATCGTTCACGACGCGATCGAGCGGCTTGACTGGGACGAACGCAAGGAAGAGGAGACGCCGTTCAAGAAGTTCCGCCAGATGACGCGCCGCACCGCGCTGACCGGCAGCGCGGCGGCGATCGCGGCGATGGCGCTCGAGGCTTGCGGCGCGAGCAAAACCTCGACCTCAAGAGCGGCGACAACATCAAGCGGGGCCGGGGTGTTCGGGACCAGCGCGAGCCACCACTTCGTGATGGTCAACCACGTGACGACGAACTCGTTCTTCACCGCGACGATCTATGGATGCCAGGACGCCTGCGCACTAACGGGCAGTTCGTTCACGTGGACGGGCTCCACCACCTCGATCGTCGGGCAGATGGTTTCGGCGTTCAACGCCGGCATCGCCGCGAAGGCGAACGGAATCGGGTGCTGTCTGATCGACAACACCGCCTTTACCTCACCCGTCGACACCGCGCTGGCCGCGGGCATTCCCGTGATCGCGTACAACGCTGACGTCTCGCCGGGTGTCAAGAACAACCGGATGGCCTACGTCGGCCAGGACAACCTCACCGCGGGCGCCGCGGTCGGGCAGGAGATCCTCAAACACGTGACCTCAGGCGACCTCGTCGCCGGGATCATCGCGACTCCGGGGACCGGGAACATCCAGCCGCGGATCGACGGCGCGAAGCCCGTCCTGACCGGCGCCGGCATCAAGTTCGTGGAGGTCGGGACTTCGGCGACCGAGGGCGCGCCGGAGTACAACAAGATCTCCGCGTGGTACGCCGGCAACAAGGACGTGAAGTTCATGATGGCCGTCGACAGCGGGGACAGCAACGCGGTGGCGCAGTTCATCAAGAACGAGGGCCTGGCGGGCAAGGTCGGCGCGTCGGTCTGGGACGTCGGCTTGCCCGTGGTGCAGGCCATCAACGCCGGCTACGTGACCGCCACGATCGACCAGCAGGCCTACCTGCAGGGCTTCGACACGATCATGCAGCTCTACCTGTGGAACGTCTCGGGCGGTCTGATGCGCCCGACCAACACCGACACGGGAATCGGCATCGTCACCAAGGCGAACGTCGCGCCCTACCTCGTGTCGAGCAGGTTCGAGGGAACATCCTCGGCGAAGAAGGCGCTGACGCCGCCGTCTTCGATCTCTGTCTAGTCTTCGCGGGCGTGGCATCAGCCGCACCATCGCCTGCTGCTGCCCCGGAGGCCAGCCCTCCGGGGCAGCGGCGCGAAGACGTGTCGGTGGGGCGTCGAGTTCTGCGCGCCTTCCTCTACCAGCGCGAGCTGACCCCGATTGTCATCACGATCGGGCTGTTCGCGTACTTCGCAATCAGAGCCGGGTCCTCGTTCACCGGATCGCTCAGCCTCAGCTCGGCCGCCGGCTACGCGGGCCCGATCGGCGCGATCGCCGTCGGAGAGGTGCTGCTGCTTGTGCTCGCCGAGATCGACCTGTCCGCCGGTCAGGTCTTCCTGTTCTGTCCGTGGGTGATGTACTGGATGCACAACGACGGTCTGCCGCTTGTGCTCGCGATCCTGATCGCGCTCCTGGCCGTCTGCGCCGTCGGCGCGATCAACGGCCTGATCACCGTGCGCCTGGAGGTGCCCTCGTTCGTCACCACGCTGGCGATGAACTTCATCCTCTACGGGGTGGTGCTTGTCGCCTCGAATGACCTGGAGGGCAGCCCGATCCCGCTGAGCGGGGAGACGAGTTTCATTGCCCAGGCGATGGGGGTCTGGAAGTGGGCCGAGATCCTCTGGGTGATCGCGATCACCATCATCCTCACCATTCTGCTCACGCGAACGCGCTTCGGCGTTCGGATCATCGCCACAGGCGGCAACCTCGTCGGCGCGGCCGAGGCGGGCGTGCCCATCCGGCGCGTCAAGGTGTGGGCCTTCGTGCTCTGTTCCTTCGTCGCCGGTCTCGTCGGGATCGTCGACGCGATCAAGTACGGGACGCTGGACCCGGGCAACTTCGGCGTCGACTACATCCTGTACGCCGTTGGCGCCTGCGTGATCGGCGGCACGGCACTCACCGGCGGCCGCGGGACGGTGGTGGGGGCCTTCATCGGCGCGATCCTGTTCGGCGTTCTCGAGGACGGGCTGACGGTGATCGGGATCAGCACCAACGACTTCTTCATCTACGTCGGCGTGATCATCATCGTCGCGGTGGCGCTGAACGTCCAGTTCGACCGGATCATCGCTCGCTCGAGGGCCAGATGAGCGCCGGCGCCCAACCCGCTGAGTCCCCGCCCCCCGCCGCTGCCGGCGCGCCCGTGCTCGAGGTGCGCGGCGTGACGAAGAGCTTCGGCGCGCTGTCGGTCCTCCGCGGCATCGACCTAAGTCTGCACCAGGGCGAGGTGCTCGGGCTCGTGGGGGACAACGGAGCCGGCAAGAGCACGCTCGTCAAGATCGTGTGCGGCCTCTACTCGCAGGACGCGGGAGAGCTCTTCCTCGAGGGAGAGCGCGTGAGCTTCCACTCGGTCGAGGCCGCCCGAGCCCAGGGAATCGAGACGGTCTACCAGGATCTCGCGCTGATTCCGCAGCTGCCCGTCTACCAGAACCTGTTCCTGGGCCACGAGCTGACGAGGCTCGGACCGCTGCGCCTCCTCGACAAGCGTGAAATGCGCAGGCTTGCGCGTCAATACCTCGACGACATCAACGTGAACGTGCCGAGCGTGGACGCCGAGGCCGAGCAGCTCTCCGGCGGTCAACGGCAGGCGATCGCGGTCGCCCGGGCGGTGCGCGCGGCGAGGAAGATCCTGCTGCTCGACGAGCCGCTCGCAGCCATGGGGGCGCGCGAGTCACGCCTCATCATCGACCTGGTCAAGGACCTTTCCTCGAGCGGCCGAATCTCGATCATCGTGATCGACCACAACTACGCTCACCTCTTCGAGCTGTGTGACCGCCTCAATGTCATGCAGGGCGGCCGCATCACCATCGACCAGCAGGTGCACGAGACGTCGCTGGAGGAGCTCACGGAGCTGATGGTCTCGAGCTATCGCCGTCAAATTGAGGCGGTGCAGAACGCCGGCGCCTGAATCCGGTCCGCCGCGACAGGCCGCCGCCCAGTGACCTACGCGATCGGTATCGACTTCGGCACGGAGTCCGGCCGCGCCGCGTTGGTCGACCTGAGCGGCGGCGACGTGCTCGCCACCAGCGTCGTCCGCTACCCGAGCGGCGTGATCGACGAGACGCTGCCCTCGACCGGTGAGCGGCTTCCGCCCGACTTCGCGCTCCAGGATCCCGACGACTGGGTCACGGTGATGGAGCAGGGGCTGCCGGAAGTGATCGCGAAGGCGGGCGTCCCGGCCGATGAGGTCGTCGGGCTCGGCATCGACTTCACCTCGTGCACGGTGCTCCCCGTGACCGAGGAGGGCGTGCCGCTGTGCACGCTCGAACGCTGGCGGGGCCGCCGGCAGGCCTGGCCCAAGCTGTGGAAGCACCACGCGGCCCAGCCGATCGCGGACCGCCTCAACGCGGTCGCGCTCGAACGCCACGAGGACTTCCTGGAACGCTACGGCGGGCGCATCTCGTCCGAGTGGTACTTCCCAAAGCTGATTGAGCTGTGGCGCGACGACCGCGAGGTGTACGACGCCGCAGCGCGATACATCGAAGCGACCGACTGGACCATCTGGTGGCTGACCGGCCACGAATGCCGGCAGACCGCCACCGCCGGTTTCAAGGCGATGTGGTCGCCGGAGGAGGGCCTGCCGCCGACCGACTACTTCACCGCCGCGTATCCGGGCTTCGACAATCCCGGTGAGAAGCTCGGCGACAGGTTCGTGCCCCTGGGGACGAAGGCGGGCACTCTGCGCAAGGAGGCGGCCGAGAAGGTCGGCCTGCCGGAGTCGGTCGCGGTGGCGGTGGGAAACGTCGACGCCTGGGTGTCGGTCCCCGGAGTCGGCGTCCAGGAACCGGGTACGTTCGTGATCGTGGTCGGCACCTCGATCTGCGACCTGGTCGTCGACCCCGAGGAGGTCCGGCTCCCGGGCATCACCGGCGTGGTCAAGGACGGGATCCTGCCCGGGCTGTACGGCTACGAGGCCGGACAGGCCGCGGTGGGCGACATGCTGGCGTGGTTCGTGGAGCGGCTGGTCATGGACTCGGGGAGCTACGGCGCGCTCGAGGAATCAGCTGCGCGGATCGCTCCGGGCGAGACCGGACTGGTGGCGCTCGACTGGTGGAACGGCAACCGCACGATCCTCGCCGACGCCGATCTCACCGGCGCGATTTTCGGCCTCGGCCTGCACACCACGCGCGAGCAGATCTATCGCGCACTGCTCGAGTCGATCGCCTTCGGCAGCCGCCGCATCATGGACAACTTCGAGGAGCACGGAGTCGCGCTCGACCGCGTGGTGGCGTGCGGCGGGATCGCGGAGCGCAGCCCGCTGATGATGCAGCTGCTGGCTGACACGAGCGGTCGCCAGGTGGATGTGCCCGAGGTCAGCGAGATCCCGGCGCGCGGCGCTGCGCTGTTCGGAGCGGTGGCGGCGGGCGCATACGAGAACATCGGCTCAGCGATCGAAGCGACGCGGCCCAGGCGCGTGCGCACCTATGAACCGAACCTCAAGGCCAAGAAGACCTACGACCGCGTGTACGAGATCTACCGCACGCTGTACGACATGCTCGGTCGCTCCGAGGTCCGGCTTGTGCACGAGCTTAAGCGAATCCGCACGGAAAGGACAGACGCGTGAGCACGAGCCGGCAACCTCGCATCGGCCTGCTGGGGATCATGCAGGAGCTGTACGACGACATGATCCTGGGCATCACCGAACGCCAGGCACGCTACGCGGAGTCGGTGGCGCAGCGGCTGGCCGGGGTCGCCGACGTGCGCTTCCTCCGGCCCGCTCGCAACCGCGAGGACGTGGAGGCAATCGCGCGCGAGCTCGTCGCAGGCGAGGTGGACGGGATCGCAATTGTGATGCTCACCTATGGGCCGGCGCTGCGCACGGTCCGCGCAATGCTCGAAACGCCCGTGCCGCTGCTTTTGGCCAACATCCAGCCCGAGCGCAGTGTGACCCCGCAGTGGGATATGGCCGACCTCACTTACAACCAGGGGATCCACGGCGCCCAGGATCAGGCCAACGCGCTGCTGCGCGCGGGCGTGCCGTTCTCGATCGTCACCGGCGACTGGCAATCGCCGGAGTTCGAGCAGGCGTTCGAGGACTGGGCCCGCGCGGCCCAGGCGATCACCGAGCTCAGGCGCACGCGGATCGGCCTGCTCGGTTACCCGATGAACGGCATGGGCGACATCCGCTACGACCCGCCGGCGATGCTGCGGCGGATCGGACCGACGGTGATCAGTGAGGATCTTGGACCGCTGGTGGCGCGTATCGACATGGTCTCCGACGCCGACGTAAACGCGGTGATCGACAGGCACCACAACCAGTTCGAGGTGTCCTCCGACTTGCCTCGCGGACGCCACGCCTACGCGGCGCGGTTCGAGGTCGCGCTGCGTGGACTGCTCGAGGACGAGGGTTATGCCGGCTTCTCGTTTCACTTCGACTCGATCGGAGGCGATGGACGCTTCGAGCAACTGCCGCTCCTGGCCGCTTCGGATCTGATGGCCGACGGCTACGGCTTCGCAGCCGAGGGCGACACCAACACCGCGTCGTTGATGTGCGCAGCGCAAACGATGATCGGCGATGCGCACTTCTCGGAGATGTACGCGATGGACTGGGAGCTGGACTCGGTGCTGATCAGCCACATGGGGGAGGGCAACTGGAGGATCGCGCGCAAGGACCGACCGATCCGATTGATCGACCGCGAGCTGGGTATCGGCCGACTCGACAACCCGCCCACCCCTGTGTTTTCCGCCGAGCCGGGACCGGCCACCACCGCGGCACTCGTACCGCTGGAGGGAGAGCTCTACCGGCTGGTGGTGGGGCGCGGCGAGGTGCTGGATACCCCGGAGCTTCCGAAGGTCGAGATGCACTATTTCCACTTCCGCCCTGAGCAGGGAATGAGCTCGTTCATGGACGAGTGGCTCGGCCTGGGCGGGCCCCACCACTTCGTGACCAACCTCGGCGAGCACGCCGACCGGTGGCGGAGGCTCGCCGAGCTGCTCGAAATCGACTACGTCGAAATCTGATTCGCCTTGGCGCTGACGGAGCTGGTGAACGAAGTTCTGGCGGCGAACTGCGCGTTGCCGGCGCACGGGCTGGCGCCGCTCACCTGGGGAAACGCGAGCGGAATCGACCGTGAGCAAGGCCTCGTGGCGATCAAGCCGAGCGGAGTGGCCTACGACACCCTGACCGCGAAGGACATAGTGGTGCTGGATCTCGACGGCAACGTCGTCGGCGGAGAGCGTCGCCCCTCGACCGACACTCCCACGCACCTGGTGCTCTACCGCGCATTCGAGGAGATCGGCGGGATCGTGCATACACACTCCACCTGGAGCGTTGCGTGGGCTCAGGCGCAGCGCGAGATCCCGGTGCTCGGAACCACCCATGCCGACCTGTGCGCGTTACCGATCCCGCTGACCCGCGCGCTCACCGAGGAGGAGATCGCCTCTGACTACGAGGGCGCGACGGGAAACGTGTTGGTGGAGACGATCGCCGAGCGCAGTCCGTCCGAGCTTCCCTGCGCGCTGGTCAGGGGCCATGCTCCTTTCTGCTGGGGGCCGACTCCGGCCAAGGCCGTGGAGGTGGCGATCACACTCGAGGAGGTAGCACGGATGGCGCTCCTAACCCGCCTGGTCGAGCCCGACGCCGAGGTACTCCCGTCGGCGGTGCGCGAAAAGCATTACGAGCGCAAGCACGGCCCGCAGGCATACTACGGGCAACCGTGACGAGCGACGACGGCCTCAAACAAGCAGAGGAGAAGATGCGCGACGCGGGTCAGCCCGACGAGGCGATCCGCAGTTTTCGCAGCGCGTACGAGCGGCTGGAAGGAGGCGAATCGGCGATGCTGCCGACCGCCGAGCTCGAACCCGCCGGCGACGTGGACCAGTTCGAGAAGCTTCCCGACGCGGACGCCGGCGACGTGCTCGACCGCGTCGCGGTGATCAAGCTGAACGGCGGCCTGGCGACGACGATGGGCCTGCGCAGCCCAAAATCGCTGGTGGAGGCACGCGACGGCCACTCGTTCCTCGACATCATCGTGGGGCAGACGCTGGCGTTGCGCCGGCGCTATGGCGTGCGCCTGCCGCTCGTGCTCATGAACAGCCAGGCGACGCGGGAGGAGACGCTGCAAGCGCTTCAGGCGTATCCCGAGCTCGACGTAGGCCTGCCGCTTGACTTCCTCCAGAGCATGGTGCCCAAGCTCGACGCGGAGACGCTCGCGCCGATCGGCTGGCCGAAGGAACCATCGCTCGAGTGGAATCCACCCGGCCATGGCGATGTGTACCCGGCGCTGCGCGGCTCCGGGATGCTGTCAGCGTTGCTCGATCAGGGGTTTCGCTACGCGATGATCTCGAACGCCGACAACCTCGGCGCGACCACCGACGCGCGCATCCCGGCGCACATGGAACACAACCAGATCCCGTTCCTGATGGAGGTGGTGCAGGGGACCGAGGCCGAGCGCAAGGGCGGACACATCGCGCGCCGCAGAGCGGACGGGCAGCTAGTTCTGCGCGAGACCGCGCAGACCCCGCCCGAGGACCAGGAGTCCTTCCGCGACTACCGCCGCTGGCGTTACTACAACACCAACAACCTGTGGGTGGACCTGGGCGGGCTCAAGGACACGCTCGACGACACCGGCGGGGTGCTCGAGCTACCGCTGATCGTCAACCGCAAGACTGTGAATCCGCGTGACTCAAGCTCGCCCGCGGTGATTCAGCTCGAGAGCGCGATGGGCGCCGCGATCGGTGCCGTCAAGGGCGCGCAGTTGTTGCTCGTGCCGCGCACCCGGTTCGCGCCGGTCAAGACGACAGACGACTTGCTCGTGCTTCGCTCGGACGTCTACACGCTCTCGAACGAAGACATGGTCGTGGCGCCGATACCTGAACGCGCGGAGAATCTTCCCTACGTCGAGCTCGACTCCAAGTTCTACAAACTGCTCGACGACTTCGAGCGGCGGTTCCCGGCGGGGGCGCCCTCGCTGCGGCAAGCCGAGCGACTCGTCGTGCACGGTGACGTCACCTTCGGCGCGAACGTCGTCGTGCGTGGCGCAGTCGGGCTCGAGGCGCCGGAGCCGATGCAGATCGACGCCGGCGCCACGCTGGAGGGATGAGCCGCTAGCTCTTCTTCGCGCGCGAGCGCGAAGAAGTCGAACGCGACGCCGTGGAGCGCGACGCGGTTGAACGCGACCCGGTCGAACGGGATGCGGTGGGGCGGCTGCCCGACGCGCGTGAGCCGCTGCGCGACGTGCCGCTGCGTGACGAGCTCGAGCTCGCCCTCGTGCTGCGAGACGCACCCGATGACGCGCCCGGGTGAGTGAGCGCCGCGCGCAGCTTGTCGAAGTCCTTGAGCGCCTGCTTGTTGGTCCGCGCGGCGTTGCGGCGCAGCGCGGTGAGCGCGGCGGTGACTTCTTTGTAGCTGCCCCGGGCACCGCTGCCGAGGTGGCCGCCAAGCGTCTTGAGTGCGTCGTTGGCTTCCTCGAGACGCTTCTCGAAGCGGGTGATCGACTGCTCCACCTCACGACGAGTCGCTGCCGACGTCGAGGCGGCGCGTGCGCGAACGGCTCTCGTCGCTCGTGCCGGCGACCGGCTCGCTGTGCGTGCTGTGGACTTACTCGCGGTTGACCTGCTCGTGCTTGACCTGCGGGCTGGTGGCATCGCGTCTCCTGTTGGGAGTTGAGGAGGGATTGGACTGAACTAGTGCGGCAAAGCTTTGCGTAACGCGCGCGCGTGCCACCTAGAACCTGTTCTTGCGGGAGGTTATTACGTACTACGGCGCTAGGTCGTGCACGTTGCACGTTGTGCGCATCGTTTCGCGGACGTGCGGATCATGCGGCGCCCGAGGTATTGTGGGCGCGATGGAGGAGACAGCGTCCGGCGGACCGATCACGATCGTCCTCGCCGACGATCATCAGGTGGTGCGCGCGGGGCTGCGAATGCTGTTGCAGGCCGAGGAGGGATTCGAGGTTGTGGCCGAGGCCGGCGACGTCGCGACGACCGAGCGTCGGGTCGCGGCGTATCGCCCGCGCGTGCTGATCCTCGACCTGAACATGCCGGGGGAGTCGAGCCTGCCGGCCATTCCCCGTCTGCGCGAGGCCGCGCCCGAGACCCAGATCGTCGTGCTCACGATGCAGAACGATCCGGCGTTCGCGCGCGAGGCGCTGCGCTCGGGTGCGATCGGGTACGTGCTCAAGGAGGCCGCCGACTCGGAGTTGGTGCAGGCGGTGCGACTCGCGGCTGAGGGTCGCACCTACCTCAATCCCGAACTGGGAGCGCGCTTGGCCGCCGCGCCGCAGTCCGACGGGCCTCCGGACGATCTGTCCGTGCGCGAGCTCGAGGTGCTCAGGTTGATAGCGCTCGGCTACACCAACGGCGAGATCGCCGCGCGGCTGTACCTGAGCGTGCGCACCGTCGAGTCGCACCGGGCACACATCCAGCAGAAGACCGGCCGCACGACGCGAGCGGCGCTCGTCGCATACGCGCGCGAGCACGACCTGGTGTGAGGACCGGCGCGGCGGCTTAGCTACCCAGCGCCGCCCGCGCCGGCGATCTCGTCGCGTCGTGCGCGCGCGTACGCCGACTTCGGCACCTGAAGCACGAGCGGTTTATGGCCGGCCCGAGCGGTGCGCACCGCGGCCGAGGCCACGGTGGCGCCTGCGTGAGCGGTCCATACCACGGAGGCGGGCGCGTAGCGAAGCAGCGCCGCCCACGTCGCGGGCCCGATGATTCCGTCGACGGTGAGCCCCCGGGCGGTCTGGAAGCTCTCGATCGCGGTCTGTGTGCTCGGCCCGTAGTCGCCGTCGATCGCTGTCGTGTAGCCGGCCGTGGCCAGGTGCTCCTGTGCCCATACCACCGGGTCACCCACGGAGCCGAGCTTGAGGATTGGGGTGGCGGTGGTCTGGGTGACGTCCGTGAGATTGCCGGCGCCTACCGAAATCGCGCCCCAGCCCGCGGTGCTGGCCTGCTGCCAGTCCCACCAGCTCACGCCGGCCGCACCGTAGGTGCGCGAAAGTTGGCGGAAACGAATGATCTGGCCCGCCGGCGGGTTCTGCCACACCTGACCGAGCGGATCGATTTGACGCTCGTAGATGCGGTTGTACGCGTACGTGTGCGCGTACACCGTGTTGACGCTCGTGCCGATGTCCATCCAGTACATCTGCGGCGTGTTGTATTGGGCGCCACCCGGACCGAGGAAGATCGAATATGGGAACCCGGGGTGGTAGTCGACGTAGGGAAAGCCCGCCAAGGCGACCGGATAGCTCTGCCCGATCAGCTTGCGCAATTGAGTTATGTAACTCTGCGCCTGGACGTACTTGCCTTCATATTCACTCTCGGCGTCGATGATCAGGCAGTCGGCGCCGTCCTGCACGGCCTCGGCTCCCACGTCCGCCTCGAGGATGGGGTCGTTGCCGTACACGTACTGCCACGCGCACACGTGCAGCCCGCTGGCGTGCAGCTCGCTGACGAGGCTGGGATTGAACTGCGACCACATGGTAGGGCCGTCAGAGCTCTTGATGATCAACGTGCTGATGCCGTAGTGGCGCGCGGTGGAGACGATGCCCGAGACGGTGCCGCCACTCGAGCGCGAGACGTACCAGATCCACATGCCGCGACCGGCCAGCGCCTGCGCGTCGCCGGCCATGTGCACGGTATGAGTCGCCGCCTTACGCGCTGCGCCTGCACTCGGCGCCAAGACGAGCCCGGTCAAGAGCAGCCCGACGAGCAGGGCCGCCCAGCGCCCGCGGCGTTCCGTCATACGGCGTGCCACCAACTGCACCGTAGCGTAGAACCCGGTACGAAACTACAAGTTGCGTTGCCAGGAGAAGGAATTGCCTGCCGCATGCCGTACCCCTCGGGTCGGCATGCGGCAGGCGCGGCTTTAGCCGTGGATTGGAGAATTGTCGGCGGCGCCTGACGGCGGCGCCTTAGTCACTTGATGAAGAGGATCTCTGAGTACTTCGGGAGCGGCCAGAGGTCGTCGGCCACCACCTTCTCGAGCTTGTCGGCCACTTCGCGCACCGCGCCCATCGCCGGGACCACGGTGTCGCGCATGTACTCGGCATGGGCCTCGAGCTCCTCCGGCTGATTCTCGGCCAGATTGGCCGACTCGAGGCGCTTAGTCGTCTCCGTGAGCTCGGCGATCAGGTCCGATGTCTCCGAGGCCAGCTCGCCCAGCTGGGCCTCGAGCAGCAGCACCAGGTGGCGCGCCGCTGCCGGCACCAGCATCGTCCGCGCGATCGACGCCGCGGTCTCGGCCTCGATGTTGAGCTTGGTGACGTACTGCTCGAGGAATACCTCGTGCCGGGACTCGAGCTCCCGGCGCGAGAGCACGTTGTGGCTCTCGAACACGGTCACCGTCTCGTCGGAGATGAGATACGGCAACGCGTCCGGCGTGGCGCGCAGGTTCAAGAGACCCCGGCGCTCGGCCTCGGCGTGCCACGCTTCGTCATAGTTGTCGCCGCCGAACACGATCCGCTTGTTCTCCGCGTAGCTGCGCTGCAGGATCGGCCGGAGCGCGGCCTCGATCGCAGCCTCGCGGCCCGGATCACCCGGCGGCGGCGCGCCCTCGAGCGCCTTCGCCAGCTCGTCGGCCAGCTCATCGATGGCCTCGGCCACGATCGTGTTGAGCACCGTGTTGGGCAGCGATGGCGACTGGCTCGAGCCGAGGGCACGGAACTCGAACTTGTTGCCGGTGAACGCGAACGGACTGGTGCGGTTGCGGTCGCCGCCGTGCATTGGCAGCTGCGGCAGCACCGGCGTGCCGAGGCCCAGGAACGACTGCTCCTGGGTTTCGGAGGTCTCGCCCCGCTCGAGCGCGCCGAACACGCGCTCGAGCTCCGCGCCCAGGAAGATCGAGATGATCGCCGGCGGCGCCTCGTTGGCGCCCAGGCGATGATCCTGTCCAGGTGAGGCGATCGAGGCGCGCAGCAGACCTTGGTACTCGTTGACTGCCTGGATCACGGCGGCGCAGAAGAACAGGAACTCGAGGTTGTCGTGCGGCGTGTCGCCCGGGTTGAGCAGGTTCTTGCCCGTGTCGGTGCCCATCGACCAGTTGTTGTGCTTGCCCGATCCGTTGACGCCGGCGAACGGCTTCTCGTGCAGCAGGCACACGAGCCCGTAGCGGCGGGCCACGTTCTGCATCATCTGCATGGTCAGCTGCTGGTGGTCGGAGCCGACGTTCGAGTTCTCGAAGATCGGCGCGATCTCGTACTGGTTGGGCGCGACCTCGTTGTGGCGCGTCTTGACCGGGACGCCCAGCTTGGCCAGTTCGCGCTCGGTCTCCAGCATGCAGGCCAGGATCCGCTCGGGGATCGAGCCGAAGTAGTGATCGTCGAGCTCGTGGCCCTTCGGCGGCTTGGCGCCGAACAGGGTGCGGCCGGTGGTGAACAGGTCGGGCCGCTCGAAATAGAACTGCTCGTCGATCAGGAAGTACTCCTGCTCGGGGCCGATCGTGGTGAACACGCGTGCGGCGCTGTCGTCGCCGAACAGGCGCAGGGCGCGAATGGCCGACCGGGAGAGCGCGTCCATCGAGCGCAGCAGCGGAATCTTGTGGTCGAGCGCCTCACCGGTCCACGACGCGAAGGCGGTCGGGATGCACAGCAGCGTGCCGTTGGGGTTCTCGAGGATGAAGGCCGGCGAGGTGGGGTCCCAGGCGGTGTAGCCGCGCGCCTCGAAGGTGGCGCGGATGCCGCCGGTGGGAAAGCTCGATGCGTCGGGCTCGCCCTGGATCAGCTCCTTACCCGAGAATTCCGCCAGCGCCGTGCCCTCGCCGGTCGGGGCGTAGAAGCTGTCGTGCTTCTCCGCGGTCGAGCCCGTCAGCGGCTGGAACCAGTGGGTGTAGTGGGTGGCGCCCCGCTCGAGCGCCCATTCCTTCATGGCGAGCGCGACGGCATCGGCCAGCGAAGTGTCGAGCGCCTCGCCGCGCGCGAGCGTGTCCTGAAGGCGGTTGAAGACGTCGGCGGGAAGGCGCTGGCGCTGGACGGCGGGGCTGAACACGTTGGCCCCGAATACCTGGTTGTCGGGGATGGTCAGGTCCGGGGCGCCGAGCGAGCCCCCGTTGGGGGTCCATTGCGCGGCGAGGACGTTCTGCTGGCGGATTCGAGGCATGGCTAATCGGTTCCTTTTTCGGAGTGGCCCCGAGCGTAACGGGGGCCCGTGGAGCGCGTCATTATCCGGATGGCCAAACCGGGTGTTCCATCTGACCAAAGTGCGACATGGCAAAGTGCGACATGGAATACTCGGGGCCGTGCCGTTCGACCCCAAGCTGGGCTGGCAGGCCTATGTGCCCGACCAGGGCCGTTACGACAGGATGCCGTATCGCCGGTGCGGGCGCAGCGGCCTGAAGCTGCCGGCGATCACGCTCGGCCTGTGGCAGAACTTCGGCGACGGCCGGCCGCTGGCGAACAGCCGCGCGATGATCCGCCGCGCGTTCGATATGGGGATCACCCACTTCGACCTGGCCAACAACTACGGTCCGCCCTACGGCAGCGCCGAGATCAACTTCGGGCGGATCTTCAGCGAGGACCTGAAGCCCCACCGCGACGAGATCGTGATCTCGACCAAGGCCGGCTACGACATGTGGCCGGGACCATACGGGGAGTGGGGCTCGCGCAAGTACCTGCTGGGGAGCCTCGAGCAGAGCCTGCAGCGGATGCGGCTGGATTACGTCGACATCTTCTACTCGCACCGGGTCGATCGCGAGACGCCGCTCGAGGAAACGATGGGTGCGCTGGATACGGCGGTCCGCCACGGAAAGGCCCGCTACGTGGGGATCTCCTCCTACGGTCCTCGCCGGACCGAGGAGGCAACGCTGATCCTGCGCGAGCTGGGCACGCCGCTCCTGATCCACCAGCCCTCGTACTCGATGCTCAACCGCTGGATCGAGCCGGAGCTGCTCGACGTGCTCGACCGCGAGGGCGTCGGTTGCATCGTGTTCTCCCCGCTCGCTCAGGGGCTGCTCACCAGCCGCTACCTGGACGGGGTGCCCGAGGACTCACGGTTGCGCCAGGGCAACTACATGTCCGAGGAGATGATCAGCGAGGAGAACCTGGCGCGCGTGCGGCGGCTAAACGAGATCGCGCAGGGGCGGGGTCAGTCGCTGGCCCAGATGGCGATCGCCTGGGTGCTCAGGGACCCGCGGATCACGTCAGCGCTGCTGGGGGCGAGCTCGGTGGCGCAGCTCGAGCAGAACGTGGCCGCGCTCGACCGCCTCGACTTCGACCCGTCCGAGCTCGAGGAGATCGACCGCTACGCGGTCGACAGCGGCATCAACCTTTGGGCGACGTCCTCGGCGGAGTAGATAGGAGCGTCCGGACGGGGCGCCTGGCGGTCGCGTCTTGGGCCGCTCGGCATCCATGCCTCGCCTTTCGGGCCCGCCGCGCGACATCCGACGGACGCCGAGCGAAGCGAGGCCCAGAGAATCAGGGATTGTTCGCCGGCGTCGTGACGATCTGGCCGTTGTTGTTCACGTAGGTCTGCGCCGGCGCGCTCGAGATGTTGACCGTGAACGTGCCGTGCGGCAGCGAGCCGACGGCGGTGACGGCCTTGGCCTTGCCGTTCAGCCCGGCGGCGACCTCCCAGGCGACCACGTGCCGGCCCGGCGCCACCGCGGTCACGGCCCAGTCGAACCGGGCCGTCTGGCCCGGCGCGAGCTGTCCGAGCGCCCACGTGTTCGAGTACGCGGTGACGGCGCCGCCGGGGCCGCCCTCGCCGCCCGGCGAATTCGGCTGGCAGCCGTAGTTACACGCGCCCGGGGGCCGATCGATCACCCATACGGGTCGGGAAGGATGAGCCAGGCCCGGCATCTGGAGGTTCTGGCTGAAGGCCGCCGCGCTCGTGCCCTCGCCCGCGGGCGCGGGATAGGCGCAGGTGACGTTGCAGATCGTGACCGCGATGTTGGGGATCGTCTTGCCGCCCGTGTTGCGGATGGCCAGCACCAGGTGAGCGTGCTCGGATAGGCGCTGGGAGCCGGGGAAGGTCGCGGTGGTCACGGCGACCGGGAAGTTCCGGCTCGGCTCGTTCGCGTCCTGGCGCTGACCGCCCCCGCACCCGGTGAGAACCAGTGCCAGAACTCCAAATATCGGGCCGAGTCGCCTCCAGGTCACGGACGGCCGAACATACCAATTGGCCTTCCCGGTTGAGCCGATTCGCCACCGCCCGCGCGCGGCACCGTCACATTGATCTGGCGTTGAGCCCAGACGTGTTCCCGGGTTGGGCCACGACAGTTCCCATTTGTCATTTGCGCGAGCCGAGCCGTAGGCTTCATCCGGTCCAGCCGCGCCGCCGGCACTGCTAGACCCGGGAGGCAAGAGCAGCTTTGATCAGAGCCGTCGCCGATCGAGGGTACGCGCCCGTCAAGGGCCTGCTCGAAGAGGTCGGCAACATGATGATCCTGACTGGCAAGACGCTCGTGTCTGCCGTCCGACCGCCGTATCCGTACGGCAGCGAGTTCGTCGGCCAGTTCATGTTCGCGCTGCGACTGTGCTGGTTCCCGCTCCTGATCTCGACAATCGCGTTCGGCTACGAGGCGCCCGGCCTCCAGGCGGCCAACTTCCTGGTCCTGTTCGGCGCCCTCGACCGCCTCGGCGGCTTCTTCGTGCTGGCGTCGATTCGCGAGTTCGCCCCGTTCGTGGACGCGATCGTGCTCGCCGGCGTGGCCGGCACGGCGATCACCGCCGACCTGGGCGCGCGCAAGATCCGGGAGGAGCTCGACGCCCTCCAGGTGCTCGGCGTGGACCCGATCAAGAACCTGGTCGTGCCGCGGTTCCTGGCCCTGATGCTGGTCACAGGCCTGTTCGACATCTACGCGCTGATCTTCGGCATCTTCGGCGGGATCCTGGCCACGCTCGTCAACCACGCCACGCTCGGCCCGTTCTTCGCCACCTTCTTCAACAACGCCGAGACCACCGACCTGTGGGGTTCGGTGCTGAAGACCACGCTGTTCGGCGCGATCATCGCGGTGGTCTGCTGTTACAAGGGGATGACTGCATCCGGTGGCGCGGAGGGAGTCGGTCGCGCGGTCAACCAGGCCGTTGTCATAGCGTTCCTCGGCATCTTCGCGTTCAACTACGCGTTCACGCAGACGCTGCTGGCCACGCACCCGGAGATCACGACGATCCCGCGATGAGCGCATGAACGACCTGATCGTCACACCCAAGGGCTGGATCGAGAGCTTCGGCGAGATCGCCAAGTTCACCACGCAGGTGCTGGGCGAGGTGTTCCGCCTGCGCGTGTTCAAGTTCTTCGGGGAGGCGCTGCGCCAGGCGGGCATCCTGATCGTCGGCTCCGCGCTGGTGATCTGCTCGCTGGTGTTCATCGTCGGGCTGTCGTGCGGGATCGAGGGCGCCTATCTGTTGCGCTCGCAGGGCGCGCCCGCCTTCTCCGGCGTGTTCTCGGCCTGGTGTGACCTGCGCGAGCTCGCCCCGCTCGCGTTCGGCTACATGATGGCGGCCAAGGTGGGGACCGGCATCGTCGCCGAGCTCGGATCGATGCGGATCTCCGACGAGATCGACGCGCTCGAGGTGATGGGGATCAGCGGCATGACCTTCCTGTGCGGGACCAAGCTCCTGGCCTCCTGGATGGTGCTGCCGTTCGTCTACCTGATCTCGATCGGCGCCGGCTTCCTGGCCAGCTACATCGCGGTGGTCCAGCAGATCGGGGACGTGTCCTCCGGCGGCTACTTCCTCATCTTCTGGGAGTTCCAGAACCCACCGGACCTCTTATACAGCTTGATAAAGGCGATGGCGATGGCGACGCTCATCGTCCTCGTCGGCTGCTACTACGGCTACAACGCAAGCGGTGGGCCTGTAGGGGTCGGTACCGCCACCGCGAAGTCGATGGTGCTTAACCTAGTGGGAGTGCACCTGATCGGAATGCTCGGCACACAGCTGTTCTGGGGAGCCAATCCCCGGGCCCCAATCGGAGGCTGACCATGCGGTTTGACACGGACGACGACGACGAGATGCGCGGGAATGATGACCCGGCCACCACTCCTGCCGCCGAGCGGGACGATGACACGCACGATGACGGCGCGGAGACGAACGGCGTGGAGACGAACGGCGTGGAGACGAACGGCGCGCCCACGGAGTCCGAATCGGGCTCGCGCGTCTGGGTCGTCGACGAGGAGCCGCCTCGCCCCGGACCGCCCCCGGGTGCCGACGAGGACGAGTACAAGTGGCACACCTACAAGGTGTATCCGTCGGGTCGCCCCGACGCGGTCGAATTCATCGACACCTACAAGTCGTTCGGCCGCTCCCACATTCTCCGCGGCCTGAATATGGGCCTCCCCGAGGGAATGGTGTCGATGATCCTCGGGCCGTCCGGAACGGGCAAGTCGGTCTGCATCAAGCACATGGTGGGGCTGCTGTATCCCGACGAGGGCGACATCCTGGTGCACGGCGAATCGGTACCGAACATGCCCGACAACGAGTTGTTCGACATGCGCAAGAAGTTCGGGCTGCTGTTCCAGGACGGCGCGCTGTTCGGTTCGATGAACGTGTACGACAACGTCGCCTTCCCGCTGCGCCAGCACACCGAGAAGGGCGAGGACGAGATCGAGGACATCGTCATGCGCCGGCTGAAGGAGGTCGGGCTCGCCGACGCGGCGGGAAAGATGCCCAACGAGCTCTCCGGTGGGATGCGCAAGCGGGCCGGATTTGCGCGCGCGCTCGTGCTCGAGCCCGACATCGTGCTGTTCGACGAGCCCGACTCGGGGCTTGACCCCGTCCGCACCGCGCTGCTCGGCGAGCTGATCCTCGAGATCCACCGCGACATGATGGAAGAGGCCAAGCAGAAGCAGAAGGAGCACCTGCCCACCTTCTGCGTGATCACCCACGACATCATGAGCGCCCGGCGCGTCGCCGACTACATCAACGTGCTCTGGAAGGGCCGGATCGTCGAGGCGGGTCCCGCCGAGGACATGCTCAACTCCGACAATCCGTTCATCCGCCAGTTCCTGTCCGGGGAGTCGCAGGGTCCGCTGTCTATGGATTGATCACGTGGATTCGGGCGTCCATGCCCGAATCCCGGGATTAGGTTGTTCGGCCTTCGTCCGGCGGCGGGCCTCACCCGGCAATCGGTGTCTGGCAGGTCGATTGGCGTACGGGCTCTAATCGCCGTGCGCAGCTGGGCGGGGCGCGGGCCGAGTTGAGGCGACCGAGGTCCGGGGGCGGGCCGAGTTGAGGCGACCGAGGCCGGGGGCAGCGGTTAACCGGTCGAAGGACGTCACTATGTAAAACGCGGCAAAGCGCCTCGGTGCGGTCGACCGTGGGGACGTAAGCATGGACCGCATGCTTATGTCGCCAGGGTGGGCGTGCGGAGGAGGCTTTGCTGGGTTGTACAGGGGATTGGCGCGCCGGGCGCTAAGCGGCGGTAGCCTCAGGCGGCCATGGTGGTGAGGATGTTGGAGCGGTTGGTGCGGGCCGCGACGGGAAGACCCGCGGTGACGCTTGGCATCGTGCTCACGCTCGCGCTGGTCGGCGGCGCGCTGGCGCTGCGCCTGCAGCCGAACACCGCCACCGACACGTTCGTCAGCCCGTCCTCGTCGAGCTACAAGGCGAGCCTCGACGACGACCAGCACTTCGGCGGCGACCCGGTCGTGATCCTGATCCGGGAGTCGCTGCCCGACCTCGTCGAGACCAAGGACCTCGGCACGGTCTCAGAGCTCGAGGCGTGCCTGGCGGGAGAGGTGGTTATCCCCAACGACCAGCTGCAGGCCTTCACGCCGGCGCCGGCGGGATCGCAGACGCCCTACGGTGGCTGGAAGAGCCCGTGCGGCAAGCTGATGAAGGCGCGCCCTGCGCAGGTGGTGTACGGCCCGGGCACGTTCCTCAACCGCGCGGTGGCGGCGGTCAACCAGGAGATCACGTTGATCGAGGCCTCGGCTCAGGACGCGGTGACGAGCGCGCGCCAGACCGCCTACAAGCTGGCGCTTGGCAGGCACATGTCGCACAAGCAGGCGGTGGCCGAGGAGAACGCGGCGGGCCAGCTGGAGACCGAGCAGCAGTACGACCAGCTCATCCAGATGTACCTCGACTCCGGGATCTCCGGCACGCCGACGATCGACGACCCGCGGTTCATCCCGGAGATCGTGTTCGACTCCACGCGGGGAGTCAATGTGCCCAAGGCGCGCTTCGCGTACCTGTTCCCGACGAAGGACTCGGCGCTGATCCAGGTTCGGCTCAAGGCCTCCCTGAGCGCGGCTCAGCAGGCCCAGGCGATCTCGTGGATCCGCCAGGCGGTGCAGATGCCGATGTTCCGATCGGCCTATGGCGGGACCTACACCGTCTCGGGCGTCCCCGTGGTGACCGACGAGCTCGCCTCGACCATCACCGGCTCGATCGCCGGCTTGCTCGTCGCCGCGCTGCTGGTGATGGCGGCGGTGCTGCTGTTGGTGTTCCGAAGCCGGCTGCGGCTGCTTCCGTTGGCCATCGCGCTGGCTGCGGTGGGCATCACGTTCGGCGTGACCTCGCTGCTCGGCGGCTCGCTGACCATGGCCTCGATCGCCGTGCTCCCGATCCTGATCGGCCTGGCGGTCGACTATGCGGTGCAGTTCCAGGCGCGCGCTCAGGAGGCCACAGGTACGGGCGTGTCCGTGGCCGACGCGACGATCGCCGCGGCGCCCACGATCGCCACCGCCGCGCTGGCGACGGCGGCAGGCTTCCTGGCGCTGCTGCTGTCACCGGTGCCGATGGTCAGGGGGTTCGGCGAGCTGCTGATCGTCGGGATCGCGGTGGCGCTTGGCTGCGCCCTGAGCGCGGGCTCGGCCGCGATGGCCTTGAGCCGGCGCCGGGAAGACCGGGACGTGGCGAGCGACGCGCGGTCTGAGCGACGGCGCGCGCCCTCCCTGGGAGTGGTGGGCGCGTCGGCCCGCGGCGCCGGCGAGATCCTGGGCGACGCGCACGCGGGGATCGCCTCACCCGTCGGCTCGGCCGCACGGCGCTCGATTGCTGCCGCGGCGCGCCGGCCGGGTCGGGTGCTCATGGTGGGCCTCCTGCTCGCGGTACTGGGCTGGGTGGCCGACACCCAAACGCCCGTTCAGTCCGACATCACCAAGCTCGTGCCGAGCAATATGCCGGCCCTCCGGGACCTACGCACGCTCGAGCGCGTCACCGGGGTCTCGGGCGAGATCGACGTGGTCGTGCATGCGAGCAACGTGGCCACGCCGAGCACGATCGGCTGGATGACCAAGTACGAGAACGCGCTGCTGTCGCACTTCGGCTACGTCGAGGCGAAGGGCTGCGCGCGCGCCACTTTGTGCCCGGCCCTGTCGCTGCCCGACCTGTTCTGCTCGGGTACGCAGGCGTCGACCGGTTCGTGCGGCGGATTGACCACGAGCGCGATCTCAAGTCTTCTGCAGGCCGTCCCCAGCTACTTCTCGCAAGCGGTGATCACGGACAACCACCGCGAGGCGACGCTCGCCTTCGGGATCCGCCTGATGCCGTTGTCGCGCCAGCAGCGGGTGGTCGACTACATGCGCGCGCAGCTCCACCCCCCACCGGGCGTGACCGCGGCGCTGGCCGGGTTGCCGGTACTGGCGGCGCAAGCCGACGCGTCGCTGTCCTCCTCGGGCCATCGCCTCTTGATGCTGGTGGCCGGGCTGATCGCCGTCGGGCTGGTGCTGCTGGTCGTCCTGCGCACGGTCGAGCGGGCGCTCGTGCCGCTCGTGCCGATCGCGCTGGCCACCGGCTGGTCGTCGCTGATCCTGTTCGCGACCGGCATCCCGCTCAACCCGATGTCGGCGACGCTGGGGGCGCTGGTGATCGCGATCTCGACCGAGTTCAGCGTCCTGCTGTCCGAGCGCTTCCGGCAGGAGCGCCGGGCCGGGCGCGAGCCCGCGGAAGCGCTCGCGCGGACCTATCGGTTCACCGGGTCGGCCGTGCTCACCTCGGGGATCACCGCGATCGCCGGGTTCGGGGTGCTGACCCTGTCGAGCATCACGATGCTCCGCGACTTTGGGTTCGTCACGCTGATCGACCTGACGGTGTCGCTCGTCGGCGTGTTGCTCGTGCTGCCCGCAGTGCTCGCCCTATCGGAGCGCCACGACGCGCTGCAGAGCGTCCGCGAGAAGGCACGGCAGTTCGGGGCAGCGCTGCCGCGTCGGCGGCGGGCAACGGTGGCGTGAGCGCGTCCAAACCTCCGCCCCCGACTCCAGCGACTCCGGTGCCCCTCGACACTCGCCGCTACGGCTGGATCGTCGGCGCGTTCGCCGCCGTCCTCGTGATCGCGTTCGTGCTGTACACGCTCAGCTCGAAGAAGCCCGCGACCGACGGGGTGCCGGCAGGTCAACAGCTCCATTTCTTCGCGGCGCCGCTGGCCGACACGACGCTCAACGGCGACGCCAATCTGAATCCGCCGTGCACGCTCGCGCGCCACGATCCGCGCGCGCTCAACGTGTGCCTACTGGTCAAGCGCGTCCCGCTTGTGCTGACGTTCTTCGTGACCGACTCGTCGGTGTGCGAGCGCGAGGTCAACACGTTCCAGGCGCTCGCGGGCGTCTCGTCGCTGCGCGGCGTCCAGTTCGCGGCCGTCGCCATCGATGCCTCGCACGCGGCCACCGCCAAGTTGGTGCGCCGGCACGGCTGGACGATCCCGGTCGCCTATGACGCCGACGGCGCGGTGGGCGCGCTGTACGGCGTCACCGCGTGCCCCATGATCGAGCTGTCCAAGCGGGGGGGCACGGTGGCCGGCCTGCTGGTCGGTGAGCATTGGCTGAACGAGGCCGCGCTCGAGGCTCGCGTACGGCTTGCGCTCGGTGCCGGGGTCCGAGGTTGAGCGTCTCGGTCGGCCTGGTCGAGCCCGCGGTCCACGAGGAGTTCCCAGGGCTTCGGTTGCACTGGACCGTGCTCGAAGCGACGGTCCGTCCCAGTCCCCGGGAAGTCGAGCGCAGGCTGAGGGAGCTGTCCGACCGCTATCGCGGCGCCGGCGTGGTGGCAATGCGAACCAAGCCGATCCCGCACGCGTATCGCTCGTTCTTCCGGCAGGTCGGCCTTGATCCGGATGCATCGCGGGTCCCCAGCGAGGAGGCGGCTGTCCGGCGTCTGCTCTACGGGGGCTTCCGGTCCCGGGACACTTTGGAGGACGCGCGTTTGATCGCGCTGGTCGAGACCGGAGTGCCGGTGTGGGGGCTCGACGCCGGCGTGGTCGACCAGGACAGCCTCGGCATCCGGCACGCCGCCGGGCGGCTGGTCGTCGCCGATTCGGTGCGCTTGCACGGGACGCTGTTCGGCGAGCCCGAGCGTGGGCACGCTCCCCGGCGTGGCACACGCCGCATGGTCCTGTTCGCGGTCGGGGTCGAGGGCGTGCCGGCGATCCACCTCGAGGAGGCTCTGTGGATGGCCCGCGAGGTGCTCGAGTCTGGGTAGGCCAAGACATTCGGGGTATGGTTTCCGCTAGTAGTTTGGGACGGCCCCTGAAAGGAGACTTGAGTTGGAGCTCCTGGAACACCACAGACCGTCACTAGAGGCGCTGACCGCGCCTGAGCAGGACGAGCGGGCGGCGCGACGGTCGTTGCGGATGCAGATCGCCAAGCTCGAGCGGGAGCTCGCCGACGCGTTCGTGACGGCTTACCCGCTCGGCGGTCTGGAGGAGCGCCCGGCCCAGTCCTCGGGGGCGCCCCGGCTGCTCGATCTCGGCGAACTCGAGCGCGTGCGCGACGAGCTGGCCGTCCGCGTGCGGGACGCCCGCGCCACCATCACCGAACGAGCCGACCTTCAGGCGGCCAACCGCGTGACGCTCGAGCGCATGCTGCTCGACCCCGGCCGCTACCGCTTCGTGCGCATCTCCAATCGCGACATCGGTGAGCCCGGATGCGGCGTCTGGCAGGTCCGCCCCCGGCTCGGGCTGATCGGGATGCTGATGGGCTGGTGGCAGGTCAAGCTGTCCTCGGGCTGTCCGTTAGCCACCGGCCGCGGCGTCGCCGCGGCCCGCTGAAGACGACTCTTTCGGGACGATTCCCTTGCACGAGAAGCTGAGGACCGGCATGGGGGCGACCCTCGTGCTGATGATCATGTTCATCGGCAGCCTCGTGCTGTGGATCGGCACGCCGCTGTTATGGCTGTGGGTCGGCTCGCAGGTCCAGGGTGCCACGTCGTCGCTCGGGACCGCACTCGGGGTGAGCTTCATCGGCGTGGTCGCGACAATCGCGCTCCTGGCCACTGTGCTGGCCAAGCTGAGCGACGTCTATCAGGCCAACCGGCGCGCCCGAGGGCTCGCGGACACCGGGCACTACGTGCTCGAGACGGTGCTCGTGGTGAGCGCCGCCATCACGCTGGCCGCGTTCGTCGTCTGGTTTTTCTTCTTCGCCGGGGCGAGCCCGGTGCCGGTCGGGATCCAGATCTAGTCCGGATCGTCCTCGGACTGGACGGGCGGCCGAGCGACCGGCCGTAGGCGTGGAGCCAACGCTGCATCCCGGCGATAGATCGAGGGATAATGGTCGCGCTCAGAGCCTGGGAAGGAGGAGGTAGGAGGGCGGTCGCTCGGTCACGCACATCCTCGCCGTGGCAGACCCCTCCGTTCGGGCGCCGCAAGGTGTTGCTGGTCCTCGCCGGTGCCCTGATAGGTACGCTGGTTGCGGTGGCGAACGGCGCCCTGGCGAGCGTGACCGCCACCGACACGGGAGGCCTTCGCGCCCCCCGGCCAGCCGTGTCGCGTCATCAGCCGGTGAGCTCGTCCAGCCCTAAGTCCAGCGACGGCGACCCCGGCGTGACGTTCGGGATCTATCCGGGCGGCGCCGCCGGCACGGTAGGCCCGAGTGGTCCGCCCAAGCCCGAGAATCCCGCGCTGCGCCTGGCCGCGCTCGAGCGGCTTCGGCCGCCGGGGCGGCCGTTCGTACTGCACCTGTACGTTGGGTATACGGGTCCGGGCGGATATTCGGCGCAGCAGATCGGGCAGCAGGTCGCCGCGTACGGCCGGGCAGGGTTCGAGACCGAGGTCGCGGTCTGCTACCGGCCGGCGGACGGCGGATCCGAAGCCGACGTCGCCGGGTTCGTGGCCTTCGTCCGAACGGCCGTCCGCTCGCTCGGGCGCGAGCCCGGATTCGTGTCCGTTCAGGTGACCAACGAGGCGAACGTTGGCGGTGCTCCGAACACGTCTGACGGTTACTACAAGGATGCCAAGGACGCGCTCATCCAGGGCGTGATCGCGGCACACGACGTGGTACGCGCCGACCGCTTTGCCGGAGTGCAGGTCGGCTTCAACTGGGCGTATTCGACCGATCAGCACGAGGACGCGTTCTGGAGCTACCTGCGACGGGCCGGCGGGCGGCGATTCTTCGAAGCGCTCGACTGGGTCGGGCTTGACGCCTACCCCTTTACCTGGAACTCGCCGAGCGCACCCGGCTCGACCCGGGAGCTCGCCGCGGCTACCACGAGCTTCATGGACCGAGCGCTCGGCCGCCTGCGCTCGACCTATCTGCCGCTCGCCGGAATCCCCCGCTCGGTGCCGCTGCGAATCACCGAGAATGGCTACCCGACCGGACCCGGCCGCACCGAGGCGATGCAGGCGACCGTTATGAAGGCCGCGGTCGAGGCCGTCTACCAAACGCGGGGGAGGGACAACATCACCGGTTACCGGTGGTTCGATCTGCGCGACGCCGATTCGTCGAGCTCGAGCTTCGAGAGTCAGTACGGAATCATCCGTGACGATTACTCGCCGAAGCCGGCGTTCGAGGTCTATCGGCAGCTGGTCGCCGAGTTCGACGCGCGCTGACCGCGCTGTCACTTGTAGCGCGCGGCCTGCGCTCCTTCCCTGAACGCGCGCTCCGACGCGGGGGAGCTCTGGATCGGAAAGTCCGTCTGCTTGTCGAGGTTGAACCAGATGACCGACTTGACCTCGGGGTGGTGGGCGAGATACGCGAACATGCCGGTGATCCAGGCGGCCTTGCTGCCCCCGGCCTCGGTGCTCCCGACCTCCGAGAGGTCGATCGGCAGCCCCGGCGCCAGCGCATGGAGCTGCTCGATCGACTCGCCGCAGATCGCGGTGAAGCTCCGCCATCCGGCGTTGAACGCGGCCGTGCCGCCGTTGAGGCAGGTGACTCCGAGCCGGTTCACGTACTGAACCCCCGGGAAGTACTGCGTTGGCGCTCCCGACACGGGGCTCCAGACCCACTGCACATTGGTTGCCCCGGCAGCGGTGAAGATGTCGTGCACGTGGCGCCAGGCCTGGACGAACTCCTGCGGCGTGTTGCCGTTCGTCCCTGCGCCCCACGGGTACCAGTTACCGTTCATCTCCTGCGCGAAACGCAGGCGCACCGGCTTGCCGTACGCCGCCAGCGTCTTGGCCCAGGCGCGAATGTAGGCGTCGAATTTTCCGTCGACGATGTTGCGCAGCGCGTACCGCGGCTGTGGCTTGCGGAGGCCCTTGGTCGAATCCCACGGCTCCCACGTGATCTCGGGAATGCTGCCGCGGCGCTCGATCATCCGCAGCTGGGCGAGGGACGGTGCGCTGTGCTGCCAGTCGGCGTACCACATCACCACACTCGCGTGCTTGTCGATGTCACGCTCGAAGGCGTTGACGGTCGAGAGATCGGCCGCGGTCCAGGGTTGCGTTGCGTTGCTCGCGAGCGGAAGCGTGGTGACGCCGATGTCAACGCTCGCGCTTGCCGGAGTGGCAAGCTTGGCCTGGGCGACGAAGGCCGTCGGGGTCGCGGGTCCAAGCGACGGCCAGGTCAGGCCGTCAAGACCGTCACTGCCGTGGAGGACGGCCCCAAAGGCGAGCACGCCGCCGACCGCCGAGATCGCCATCGCCCGGGCGCCGACGAGACGGAGCATCGACCGGCCAGCGGTGTGCGACCTGTTTTCGGCGATGTGCAGCGCGACGACGGCAATCGAGACGAGCAGGTAGGTGACGCCGTTCAAGAGCGCCCAGAAGTAGTAGCCGCGCGCGGTACCGGGGTTGGCGACGAGCAACACCGGGAGGATCGATACCGCTGCAAGGACGAGGTAGGGCAGGATCACCCGAAGCGGCAGCGGCCGCTCGCCGGCGGCTCCCTTGGGTGTCACCTTGAAGCCATTCTCGCGGCCCGTGACGGTACTCCAGACCGCGCTGGCGCAGCCGATCAACGCCCACGGCCAGCGTACGAACTGGAACAGGATCGCCTCCCAGCTGATCACCGGTGCAGGACCGGTTTTGAAGAGTTAAGAGAACACTTGAGAAGAGTTGCCGAAGACCGAACACGGTGGTCCGGTTGCGTGTCGCTTCTAAGCCGGGAGCGCGGCAGTCACACAGTGGTGACGAAGAACGTCACTCCGGTCAGTTCGCTCTCACCCGGTATAAACGCGTCGAGAAGGCAACCGGGCGGGGCCGGGACCCGTGCGGCTGCCGGGGCAGTCGCACGGGTCCGTTTGCAGGTCTCTCTACACGAGCACGACTACACGAGCGCCAATGCTCGTGCGCCGCAGGACTCGAGCTCGTCCGCGAGCAGTCGGCGCTGCCTATCCGTGAGGGCGCCTAGCATCTTGGTCTCGCTGATGTGGTAACGGCCGAGGAACTTCCTGCACCTCGTGCCCCCCCAGCGGCGCTGGCTCATCAGCATCTCCCCAATCGCCCACGTGAGCGCCTCGTCGGGCGGCTCCAGGATGACATCCGCGGCGGAAGCTTCTCCCTCGGCGATCCTTCGCTTCAGCTCCGCCCGGGCAAGCCTGACCGCGTTGGCTCGTTCAAGTGCTCGCAGTCGTTGCGGCGACGGGCTCAATGTGGCGGTCTCAGACATCTGGTGCTTCGTTCCCTCCCATTCCTCCGCCTGCGCGGATCTTGATTTACTAATCGGCAGGGGCCTATCGGGCCCCCTCCCGTGGGCCCTGAACTGCGCACTACTTGCCCGCACGCCGAGACGCGCGGTACTTTTCAACCTCTTAACCCCCGTTTCTGGCCTTCCCTACCGTTCCGGCCGGTTCCTCTGGTCGGCCGTTGGGCAGAGCAGAAGCTACGGCATCCGCGCGCGTAACAGCAACGTCACAAGTGCAGGCCATGCGCTTAGAGCGTGTTTTTTTTGTGAGCGCATTCTTGTGCGAGCGTGGACAAGGCCACCGTGCGTAGGGGTTACGCACGAGCGGGCAGAGGCCCGTGCTCGGACTCGAAAGCCTGCTTGGCCTGGGCGAACAGTTCGAGGGCGCGATCGAGCGTGTCGCGGTCGTGGGTCGCCATCACGCTCGTTCGCAGCAGCGCCCCGGCGGGGGGGACCGCGGGGTGCAGGGCGACGTTGACGTAGACGCCCAGGTCGTAGAGCGCCTTCCAGAGGAACGCGGCCTTCCAGTCGTCGCCGACGACGACCGGGACGATCGGCGTGACGACTTCGGTGCCATCGGCGAGCCTCGTCGGCTCGACCACCTGGAAGCCGAGGGCGGCCAGGCCGGCGTGAAGGTAGGCCGCGTTCTCGAGGACGCGAGCGAACAGCGTGCGGCCCTCATCCGAGCGGCAGATCCGTACGGCGGCCAGGGCCGCCCCGAGTGCGGCGGGAACGGCCGAGGCCGTGAACATGAACGGCCGCGACGACACGCGGAGGTACTCGATCACGTCCGCCGGCCCCGCGATCACGCCACCGCACGAGGCCAGCGACTTGGAGAAGGTGGCCATCCGCAGGTCGACCCGATCCTCGACCCCGAGCAGTTCCGACGCACCGGCTCCGCGCGCCCCGAGCACGCCGACCGCATGCGCCTCGTCGACCATCACCCGGGCGCCATAGCGGTGGCTCAGCTCGACGATTTCAGGCAGCGGCGCAACGTCCCCCTCCATCGAGAAGACGCCGTCGACCACGACCAGGACTCCGCCGCCGTCGGCCGCCGCCTTCTCGAGGGTCTTCTCGAGGCGATCCATCCGGTTGTGCCGGAACGGCCGCAGCTTGGCGCGCGAGAGAATGCAGCCGTCGAGGATCGAGGCGTGATCCCCCGAGTCGACGACGACCGTGTCGCCGGGGCCAAGGATCGTCCCCAGGGCGCCGACGTTGGCCTGATGGCCGGTGGTGAACACCAGCGCTCCCTCGGTGCCGAACCAGTCGGCGAGCTCCCGTTCGAGCTCCAGGTGCAGATCCGTGGTGCCGTTCAGGAAGCGGGAGCCCGTGAGGCCCGTGCCGTAGCGCTCGAGTGCCTGACGGGCGCCTTGGGCGACGCGCTCGTCGCCGGTGAGGCCCAGGTAGTTGTTCGACCCGAGCATGATTCGGGGCTTGCCCTCCATCTCCACGACCGGCAGGGTCGGCCCCTCCAGCACGCGGAAATAGGGCACCAGGTCGAGTTCGCGGGCGGCTCGCAGCTGCTCGAGCCGCTCGTGCTCGCGAGCCTTGGCGAAGACGTCGATCGAGGTGGACATATAGTTTCCGGCCGATGGCGCTCGAGGTGACGAGTCAGTCTCGCAAGGCCCTAGAAGTCCGTCCGGTCGCAGACAAGCGCGAGCTGAACGCCTTCATCAAGCTGCCGTGGCAGGTCTATCGTAACGAGCCTCGCTGGGTCCCGCCGCTGCTGATGGACCGCAAGCGGTTCCTGGACCGGCTGCGGAATCCGTTCTTCGAGCATGCCGAGGTCGAGTTCTTCCTCGCCTGGCGCGACGGCCGGCCGGTCGGTCGTATCACCGCGCACATAGACCGGAACTTCAACGAGTTCCAGCACCACGACTGGGGGCTCTTCGGCTTCTTCGAATGCGAGCAGGACCCCGAAGCCGCGCAGGCGCTGCTGTCGGCAGCCGAGGAGTGGCTGCGGGCTCGCGGGCGCGATCGAATGGTGGGTCCGATGAGCTTCACCACCAACGATGAGTGCGGGATCCTCATCGACGGCTATGACCTGCTGCCCTCGGTGCTGACCGAGTGGCACCACCCCTATTATCCGGGGCTGATCGAGGGAGCCGGTCTGACCAAGGCCATGGATCTCTACATGTGGTCGCTGGAGCTCGCCGGCCGCGGGTCGGTGCACCCGGCGATCTGGCGGGCGGCTGCCGAGGTCGAGAAGTACGGCATCACCGTCCGGAAGATGCGAAAGCGGGACATGGAGGCGGAGATCGGCCGGTTCCTCGAGGTCTACAACGCGGCCTGGGAGCGAAACTGGGGCTTCGTCCCGCTCACCGAGGAGGAGGTCCGCCACTACGCCAAGGACCTCAAGCCGGTGCTGGACGAGAACTGGGCGTTCATCGCCGAGAAGGACGCCGAGCCGGTCGGCGCAGCGCTGTCGCTGCCCGACTATAACCAGGTCCTGCGCCATCTGAACGGTCGTCTGCTGCCGTTCGGCTGGGCAAAGGCGCTGTGGTACCGGCGCAAGATCGACCGCGTGCGGGTGCTCGCGTTGGGGGCTAAGCCCGAGTGGCAGCACACCGGGGTGGGCGCCAGGCTGTACGAGCTCAATTACGACGCGGCCGAGCACCGGCCCCAGAAGGCGGGTGAAACCGGGTGGACACTCGAGACGAACACGCGCATGAACCGCGCGATGGAGCGCATGGGAGGCAAGATCACCCGTACCTACAGGGTTTACGAGAAGATCTTTTGAAGATGACCGATCGCGCTGTCACCATGTCGCGGCCATGAGCGAACGAGATCCCCTGGCCGGCGAGGAATCAGCCGAGGCGAGCGCGCCCGAGTCGGCGCCGCCGCCGCCGGAGCTCGAGGCCGAGTCCGAAGCGGTCGTGGATCCCGATGTCGAAGTCGTCGACGGGTTTCCCGTCCTCGCCGAGGTCCGGACGGTTGAACGCGTCTCGCCCGCTTCGCTGCCGGCCGTCCAGGCGGCCGCGGCGGCGGCCACCGGATTCGTGGCCGGCGCCGCCACGGTAGCGCTGGTCAAGCGCCGTGCCGCCCGCAAGATGGCCAGGAACGGAAGGGGCGGCTCCCGCCGCGCGGTCGACATGCTCCCGATCGTGGGCTCGCGGTCGTTCCTCGTCGACGTGCACGTGATCGGCAAGCAAGGCGATTGAGCGCGCTCAGCGGCCCGGCGCTCGAGGTCCGCGTCGAGGTTCGTCCGCGGTGGTGCTTTGTGCTGTCTCGCCGGAGCGGACTTGATGGGTTGACCAGAGTCCGCTCGGGTGTGGTGCACCGCCTGCTCCACGCCGGCGAGTTGCCTGTGCTTGTCCGGGTCGCCCAGCTCTCGCCCGATCGGGTGCTGTTCGGGGCCCGCGCGTCGGAGCGGGGCGCGGCCGAGTGGGGGATCGAGCGCATGCGGTTCGCGCTCGGGATCGACCAAGACGTCGAACCCTTCTACGAGCGCTTCCGTTTCGATCCGCTGATCGGGGCGTCCGTGCGCGCCAGTCCCGGGTTGCGCGTCGCCGGCAAGCCCGATCCCTTCGAGGCGCTGGCGTGGGCCATCTGCGAGCAGCTGATCGAGTTCGAGCGAGCCGCGGCGATCCAGCGGCGACTGGTGTTTCGCTTTGGCCGGCGGTGCGAATGGGCCGGCATGGGCGATGCCCCGACGGCCGCGGTGCTCGCCGCGCAGGCGCCGGCGCTGCTTCAGTCGATGGACCTGTCGGCCGGTCGTGCGGGAGCGCTCGTGCGCGCCGCCCGCGAGGTGGCGAGCGGACGAGTCGACCTGCACGATCCTGACCCCGAGCGCGGCTGGCGGCGGTTGCGCTCGATCATGGGCATCGGCAGCTGGACGATCCAGATGCTCGCGCTCACCGGCCAGGGGCGCCTCGACCAGCTGCCCGCCGGCGACCTGGCCTACCTGAAACTGGTGGGGCGGCTGCGCTCAGGCGACCCGCATGAGCGCGCCACCGAGGACGAGGTGAACGAGTTCTTCGCGCCCTACGAGCCGTGGGCAGGGTTGGCCGGGATGCACGCGCTGCGCGCTGTGGGGGGCTCCGCGGTGACGCGGGTGGCCGCCTGACCTGCGGGCCTGGGACACTAGGAGCCGAGCGTCGCCGCCCACTCAGCGGGCCGGCCGGCCACGCCGACCGTCTGGGGCTCGACCTCGACGATCTCATCCACAGGGACGTTCCCGCGCCGGGCGGCGGTCCGGATCGCTTCTGGAGAGGGCGCTTCGTAGAGACAGTAGGTCCGCCGGCGGTCGGCGCTGAGGAACGAGAACAACCACCGAACGCCCTCGTCCGAGTTGATCTCCTCGATCAGCTTCACGTCGTCGCCGGTGAGCTCGAGCTGCTCGGCGAACGTCCTTTCGATGATGTAGAAGGGCATGGTAGGTCGATACTAACCACGCGGCTCGCCCGCGGCAAGGCCCTGTCGGTGCGCGTACGAGGCGGCTTCGGTCCGGTTGGCGCAGCCGGTCTTGCGCAGGATGCTCCGGATGTGATTGGCCGCGGTGTGCTCGCTGATGAACAGCGTCGAACCGATCTCACGGTTGCTGAGGCCGCGGGCCACGAGGCCGAGGACCTGCGCCTCGCGTCCGGAGAGCTCATCGGGGAGCTCCGGCGGTTTCAGCGGGGCCCCGATCGCCGCGATCCGGCTCGTGAGCGCGACCATGCCGATGTCGGCGGCTAGCTCGGCTGCCCGGCTCAGGTGCTCCTCGGCCCGGGCGCGTTCCACGGGCCCCTGCGCAAGAAGCATCCGCGCGTACTCGTACTCGGTGTGCGCGAGCCAGGTGCGCAGCTCCATCTCCCGGTTCAGCCCGAGCGCCCGCTCGAAGTGATCCTCGGCACGCTCCCATTCTCCAAGCGTCGCGGCCAGCATCCCGAGGTAACGATCGGCCGCGCCGTAGCACATGACCAGATGCCCGATCATCACATTGGTGCCGGCGAGAGGCGCCAGCTCGGGATACAGCGCGGCCGCCAGCGCCTCGTCGCCAAGGGCCGCGCAGGCATCGGTGAGGTAGGTGAGCGACCCGAGCCAGATCGTCTCTCGGAACGGATCCAGCCCCGTGCGGTGGACGCGGTCGAGCTCCCGAGCGGCCTCGGCCTCCATACCGAGTTCAACCAGCAAGCAGATCAACCCTGGTCGCCACGGCCCGTGATCGCGGTCGCCGGCGGTCAGGATCCTGATCACCGGCGCGAGCTCGGCCAGCCGGCCCTGTTCGCGGCGCAGGCTGAACATCTGAATTCCGTACGTGCCGGACGCATCGCGGCCCGTGAGCAGGCGCCCGGCTTCTTCCGAGCGCCGGACCATCGCCTCGGCCGCGTCCAGGCGCCCTTCGCCGAGCGCGATGGCGGCCCCATAGTGCTCGGCGACATGGGAGTAGAAGGGCTGCCGGGTGATCTGGGCCATCTCTCGCAGCACCGATGTCGCCGCGCTGGCCGACGGCATTTCGGCGACGGCGACGTACGCCGGGACGCTCCAGGAGATCGCCTCGGCCTGGATTTCTGGGTCATGGAGGTCTTCGCCAATCACCCTTGCCTCCGCGAGCATCTCCAGGATCTCCTCGACCGGAGTGGCTCCCCGCGCCCAGTAAGCCCGCATCAGGACTGTGGCCAGACCCTCGCGATCATTCAGCTGGCGCGCGAGCTCGATTGCATTCGCGCGCACAATCGCCGAGCGGTCGTACTGGCCCTGCATGTCGAGTGCCCGGCTGAGTCCGGAGAGTACGCGCACGCGAAGCTCGGACGGACGGTCGCCAAGCGCCGCGGCCGCCTCCTCGAGCAGGCCAACCGGACGATGCTCGGGTCCGGGACGCCAGCCCGCGTCCTCGTAGCCGATTGCCGCCCGTGCCAGCAGCTCAGGATCCTGCAGCTCGCGCGCGATCGCCGCCGCCGACCTGAACGCGTCCAGGGCCTCGAACGCCTTCCCCGACCGGTGCCTGATCGTACCCAGCTCGAGCAGGACCTCCGCGCGGTCCGTCGCGCTCTCGATTCCGAGGTCGAGCGCGGTCTGGAGCAGGCCCACCGCCTCGTCGAAGGCGAGCGCGTCGATCGCGGCCCGCGCCGCGAGGACGCTGTACTCGATCGCGCGTCCGGGGTCACCGAGTGGAAGGGCTGCGGCGAAGTGGTGCGCCAGGTCGGGCAGGGCGCGGACCGACCCGCCCGCGGCGGATTCCAACGCTTCGCCGACCCGCAGGTGGAGTTCGGCCCGCCGGACGCCGGTCAGCCGGTCGTACACCGCCCGGCGAATCAGCTCGTGCGCGAACCGGTAGGCCAGCCGGGGGCGGGGGAGCTCTTCGACCAGCCCGCTGCGGATTGCCTCGTCGAGGGCGGTCACGAGCTCGCGCTCGGCGAACCCGGATCCTCGGCGGATGATGTCGAGCGGGAACTCCGCCCCCGCGGCGGCCGCGAGCTCGAGCAGCTCGGTGGTTGTGGGCGCCAACCGCGTCAGCCGCAAGCTCACCACCTCCCGCACGCTCTCCGGCGTCCCGAGCTCGGCCAAGGGCGCATTCACGCGGAGCGCGCCGTCTTGCACCTCGACCACCCGTGTCTCCACGAGCGCCCGCCAGAGCTCGCATACGAGGAAGGCGTTGCCACCGGTTAGATCGCTGATCGTCCGGGCCACCTGCTCAAGCTCCGGACCCAGCGTGCCCGCGACCGATCGCGCGACGAGCTCGCTCACCTCGTCATTCGACAGTCCACCGAGTCGCAGCCGCACCACGTCATCCGCGCGGCGCAGGTCGGCCAGGGTCTGCGCGAGCGCCTCGGGCACGTCGGCCTCGGTGTCGCGGAAGGTGGCGAACAGCAGAACCCGGCCGCTCCACGGGGAGCGCGCCAGGTGGCGCAGCAGCAGCAGCGTCGTCGCGTCGGCCCAGTGCCCGTCCTCGATCACGAGGAGCACCGGTTGCCGCCGGCTGACCGCCCGGAGCAGCTCCCTTACGGTCGTGTGCAGGCGGTGGCGCTCGGTGTCGGGATCGGCGCTGACAGGGGGCGGTAGTTCCCCGATCCGGCCGGGAAGATCGGGCAGCAGACGCGTGAGCTCACCGCCGCCGTCCCCCAACGCTCCCCGCAGCTCCTCCGGGTCGAGGAGTCGCGCGAGTCGGCGCAGTGCTTGGGCGAACGCGCCGTACGGGGTGTGAACGTCGGCGTCACACGCGCCGTAGAGCACGAGCGCGCCGTCGCGCGCGGCGTCAGCGGCGAACTCTCTCACCAGGCGGCTCTTGCCACACCCCGGTTCCCCGCCGAGCAAGACCACGCGCCTGCCCTCGCCTTCGGCCCTCGGCAAGAGCGTCCGGAGCTTCTCGAGCTCCGCCGAGCGACCGACGAACGGAAACGGCGACGCAATCCGAAGCGAGGATGGAAGATCGTGCACGGCCACCGGCCCCAGGAGGACGATAGTCAGATCTGATCACTGATGCAACGGTTTGGAGGGTCGTCGCTCCCGACGAAAGTCAGTCAGCCCGCGTCATGACAGTCCCGTCGGGCCGACGTAGGCTGCGGACAGCTTTATTCGGAGTCCGACTGCAAGGAGAAGGGGCATGAGCACCACCACCAGCGCGGCAAGCACGGCACGCAAGGAGCTGCCGGATTTCAGGGGGGCACTGATCGGGCCCGACGACGGCGACTACGACGAGGCGCGCGCCGTCTTCAACGCGATGATCGACAAGCGGCCGTCGCTGATCGCGCGCTGCGCCGACCAGGACGACGTCGCGAACGCGGTCCGCTTCGCGCGCGATCACGGGCTGTTGCTCGCCGTCCGAGGCGGCGCCCACAACGGAGCCGGGCTGGGGACCTGCGATGACGGGGTTGTCATCGACCTCTCGTCGTTCAGGGACATCAAGGTCGACCCGAACGCGCGGACGGTTCGGGTCGGTGGCGGGTGCACCTGGGGCGAGGTCGACCGAGCCACCGGCGAGTTCGGCCTCGCCACCCCGAGCGGCATCATCTCGACGACCGGGGTGGGCGGCCTCACGCTCGGCGGCGGCCTCGGTCACCTCACCCGTGGGTTCGGCCTGACGATTGACAACCTGCTCGAGGCCGAGATGGTGCTGGCAAGCGGGGAGTCGGTCCGCGTGAACGCGGATGAGAACCCCGACCTGTACTGGGCGATCCGTGGCGGCGGTGGCAACTTCGGCGTGGTCACATCGTTCGTGTTCCGTCTGCACGAGGTCGGAACGATCGTGGGCGGTCCTACCTTCTGGCCCGCCGAGCGCGGGGCGGAAGTGTTGTCCGCGTACCGCGATTTCCTACCGGATGCGCCGCGCGAGCTGGGCGGCTTCTTCGCGTACGCCATCGTGCCTCCGGCACCGCCGTTTCCGGAGGCGCTCCACCTGAAGTCGGTGTGTGGCGTGGTGTGGTGCTACGTGGGCACGGAAGAGGGCGCCGCCAAGGCGATGGCGCCGCTGCTCGACAACGTGTCCGAACCCTTGATGCACGGCGTGGCGCCGATGCCCCACGCGATGCTCCAGGGAGCGTTCGACGGCCTCTATCCCGCCGGCGATCAGTGGTACTGGCGGGCCGACTTCGTCAACGAGATTCCCGACGAGGCGGTGGCGATCCATGCGCGGTACGGCACCGCCCTGCCAACGATGAAATCGACCATGCACATGTATCCGATCGACGGCGCCGCCCACGACGTGGCCTCCGGCGACACCGCTTGGAGCTATCGCGACGCGACCTGGGGCGCGGTCTTCGCCGGCGTCGACCCCGACCCCGCCAACGCCGCCGCGATCCGGAACTGGAGCATCGACTACCACGAGGCCCTGCATCCCTACTCCGCGGGCGGCGCCTACGTGAACATGATGATGGACGAGGGCGAGGAGCGCGTCCGGGCCAGCTACCGCGACAACTACGACCGGCTGGCGCGGGTCAAGCAGGCGTACGACCCGCACAACCTCTTCCGCGTCAATCAGAACATCCGGCCGGCGGGGGGCTGAGGCCGGCCGGCCGCGCTCGGGCTCGTCCCGCGCCCCAGGATGTGCGGCGCGGGATGAGCTTCGAGCTGCGACACACGACGATTCACGGCCATCGCGTTCGAGATGGCGCGCGGGCCGCCTCCTTGGGAGATCCGTAGAGCCGCGCGGCGTTCGTGGACGCGCTCCGCGCGAGCGTCGACGTCGCCGGCCAGCGCGTGCAGGCGGTCGACCGTCTCTACGTGGCCGAGCAGCTGCCGCCCACCGTCACCGTCACCGGCATCAGTCCGACTCCGGCCGATGATTTCCGGGGCCGGTTGCGGTCATTTCGGCGATGGCAGCCTCGCCGCCGCGCTCGATCATGTTCACGATCAAAGGCCCGATCGAGCGCGACGATCTGCCCGGGCTGCGTGACCGCGTCTGTGCTCTGCTCGAGGGGAGCGGGGCCACCGTCGCGTGGTGCGACGTCACCGGGGTCGCTGCGGACGCCGTGACCGTGGACGCGCTCGCGCGTCTGCAGGTGGCCGCGCGCCGGCACCGCTGCCGGATTCGGCTGCTGGGCGCTTCGGATGAGCTTCGCGAATTGATTGCGTTCATAGGCCTCGAGGACGTGCTGCCCGGATAGGCTTCCGTCTGGACCTTCGGTTGTTGGTCGGTCGACTGACGCCGCGACGTTCATCGTCGCGGGTCGTTCAAACCGGTCGCGACCCTAGGCCTCGAGGCGACGGGGCAGCCCGAACAGCGGGAACAGCCGCTCGGTGGAGAGGAAGAACGTGAACTCGGCCACCTTGCCGCCGACGAACTCGAGCACCTGGACCGCCCACGGGTCATAGCCGCTGCCGGCCTCGCTCGGCTTGTACTGACCAAACGCCACCGATCCGTTGGCCATCTCGACCGGAATGAGCCGCGAGCCGGCGCAGCCGATCCCGGGACCGTGGAACCAGGTGAGGATGTCGTCTCGACCCGACAGCCACATGTCGTAAGGCGGCATCGACTGGCTGGCGTCCTCGCGGATTACCGCCGTCAGCGCGTCGACGTCGTAGCGCTGGAAGGCGTCGACGTAGCGCGCGAGCATCTCGCGCTGCTCCGGGTCCATCGGGACGACCGCGTCGGTCTCGGCGATGTCGCGCTCATCGATCGTGGCCCGGGCGCGCTGGAGGGCGCTGTTGACCGATGCGACGCTCGTGTCGAGCAGCTCGGCCACCTCGCTGGCCTTCCAGCGCAGCACCTCGCACAGGATCAGGACCGCACGCTGGCGGGCGGGAAGGTGCTGGAGCGCCGCCACGAACGCCAACCGGATGGTGTCGCGGGTGGCCACCACGTCGGCCGGGTCGTCCTCCGTGCTGATCAGGCTCATCGGGATCGGCTCGATCCACGTCACCTCGGGGAGCATGTTGAGGTTCGACGGGTCCGGCGTGGCGGCTGGACCGAAGTCCATCGGCCGAGCGCGGCGCGAGCGGCTGTTCAGCATGTCCAGGCAGACGTTGGTCGCGATCCGGTAAAGCCAGGAGCGGAACGCGGCGCGTCCCTCGAAGCGGTCGAATCCCCGCCACGCCCGCAGGAATGTGTCCTGCACCGCGTCCTCGGCCTCGAACGGCGAGCCGAGCATGCGGTAGCAGTAGCCGGTCAGCTCGCAGCGGTGCTGCTCGAGTCGCTGCTCCAGGCCCCCCTGCCCAAGCGCCACTTGCGATTCCTGCACGCGGGCCATCCTACGCGATCCAGTTGATCGGCGGGATCGATTTCGGGATCGTTGGGCGACGGGTGAGGCCTCGAGCATGCGCGTCTGCAGGCTGAGACCGGCCGATCTCCCGAAACTCATCGGTCGCGGAGAGGAATTCCTAGATTCCCTGTCCGGCGAGCAGCTCGTTGGTCGAGGCGTCGAGGACCGCGTTCGGGTCGGAGATCAGGTGGTTCTTGAGCATCCACTCCCCGTACGCGTTCCACTGGTTGGGGTCCTGCCAACCCCAGGGCAGGCTGGGGTTGCTCGGGAAGTAGTAGGGAAGCGTGGCGTTCACGCTGGCCAGCTGAAGCTTCGGGTCGAGTCCGGGACTGGCGTGGACGAGGTTCCTGACGGCGGCCTGCGGGTCGCGGCGGACCGATTCGTAGCCCCGCGCGAGCGCCTGCACGAACCGGCGGACCACGTCCGAATGGTTGACGATCTCGTTCTTGGTTACCACGACGACGAGCTCGTCGTAGTCGGGCACACCGACCTGCTGCATGTGGATCACGTTCGGGTGCTTGTGGAGCATCGCCAGCTCGATCGCCTCGTAGTTCCAGTACGCGCCCAGTGTGGCGTCGACCTGGCCCGAAAGCATCGCCGGCACCAGGTTGGCGCCCACGTTGATCTCCTTCACGGAGCCGGCCGGAACCCCGGCCCGGGCCAGGATCGTCGTCAGATAGGCGTGCTGGTAGGGGATCCCCGCGTCCCCGACGCGCTTTCCGCGCAGGTCGGCGGGCGTCGTGATGTGCTTGGAGCCGACGGAGACGATCGCGGTGAGCGGCTCCTGGACGATCGCCGCGACCGACACCAGCGCCTGCCCCTGATTGCGCGCCAGCATCACCTCGGGCTCGTAAGAGATCGCGGCGTCGACCTTGCCGGCGGCCAGCAGGTCGAGGGGCGAGGCGGGATCGGAGGGAATCTGGACGTGTACGTCGAGTCCGGCCCGAGCGAAGTCTCCCTCGGCGAGGGCCTGGTAGATGCCGGAGTGGTCGGCGTTGGGGGTCCAGTCCAGCATCAGCGTGAACTGCTGCTGTGCGGTCCCCGGGGCAGCGGTCACCGCCTCCTGCTTCTCGCCGCAGCCCGCGAGCGCGAGTCCCAGCACGGCGATGATCGGGATCAGGCGCTTCATGTGGCTATGTCTCCTCTCGGCCGGTAGGCCCACGGCAGCATTAGACGCTCAGCCAGCCCCAGCAAACCGAACAGCGCAATCGCGAACACGGACAGGATCACCGTGGCGGCGACGCCGCGGGCGGCGAGCAGCTGAGACTCCGAGACCAGGATCACGTAGCCGAGCCCCGAGTTTGACCCGGTGTACTCGGCGAACACGGCGCCGATCACCGACACCGCCACCGCGATCTTGGCTCCGGTGAACACGGCCGGAAGTGCCGAGGGTAGCTCGACGTGCCAGAACGTCCGCATCCGCGAGGCGTCGAATGTGCGCATCAGCTTGATCAGTTCGGGGTCGACAGCGGCGAGGCCGGCGGTCGTGGCGACGACGATGGAAAAGAACGACACGACCGCCACCACGACGAGCTTGGGCAGGATGCCGAAGCCGAGCCAGAAGGCCAGCGCCGGAGCGAACACGACGACCGGCACCGCCTGCGAGGCCACGATCAACGGGTAGGTGGCTCGACGCAGCGTGGCCGAGAAGTGAATCGCCACCGACAGCACCGCCCCCAGGGCGGTGGCGACCAGGATTCCAAGCAGCACCTCCTGCGCGGTGACCAGGAAGCTGCTCCATAGCAGCGAGCGGTCGGTGTAGAGCGCCTTGGCGACCAGATGGGGCGATGGCAGGATCGCTAGCGCAAAGGTCGTCCCCTTGAGGTCGACATACACCTCCCAGAGTCCAAGCAGGGCGAGCAGCAGCAGGGCCGCGGGCAGAGCTTGCCGGACCGCTTTCACGTCCGGACCCCCAACGCGGCGAGGGCTCGTTCGCGCATCTCGACCACGGTCGGGTCGGTGCGGCGGCGCGGTCGCGCGAGCCTGACGTCGATCTCCGCCACCGTCCGGCCCGGCCGCGGGGACATCACCACGACGCGATCGCCGAGGATCACCGCCTCTTCGACGTCGTGGGTGATCAGAACCACAGTCCGCGGCTCGCCGGTGAGCACGTGGGACAGCCACCCCTGCATCTCGTGGCGGGTGATCGCGTCGAGCGCGGCGAACGGCTCATCGAGCGCGAGCACGGGCTTGCCCGCCAGCAGCGTGCGCAGGAACGACACGCGCTGGCGCATGCCGCCCGACAGCTCCGCGGGACGGGTGCGCTCGAAGCGCTCGAGCCCGAAGCGCTCGAGCCACGGCGCGGCGGCCTTGCGCGCCTGGAGGCGCGAGGCACCGCGGGCCCGGAGCGCGAGGCCTGCGTTGTCGATCGCGCTCAGCCACGGCAGCAGCAGGTCGCGCTGGGGCATGAGCGCGGCCGGCGCCGCCCGCACCGTGCCGGAGTCGGGTCGCTGCAGGCCGCAGATCAGCTCGAGCAGCGTCGTCTTGCCGCACCCGCTCGGGCCGACCACGGCCACCACCTCGCGTGGCGCCGCATGCAGCGACATGCTCGCGAGCGCCTGGATCGGGCCTCGTTTCGTGCGGAATGTTCGGCTCACGAGCTCGACGTGGACAGCGTCTGCCGCGTTAAGCTCGCGAGGCTCCTCGGGGGGAGCCTCGACCATCTCCGTTGTCGCTCCCTTCGCGGGCATTACCCCACAGGTTCTAAGGGTCAGCGCCGGTCGCATGTCATGCGCAGGGCGCTATCTCAGCCGGCCTTTCCCGCCAGCACCCCTGGGTTGTCAAGTTGCCCGAATGCTAACGCGCCGTGAAACGCGATGGCCTGTGGCCGGAACCGGTCAGCGCGAGATCACGTGTCTGACCCGCCTCGACACGGTCCCGACGGTCCCGTGGGCGCGGCCCGCGAGGCCCGTGATCCCGAGCGTCGTGACGAACACGCCGGCGATCAGTGCGAGACCGGCTAGTAGCAGCGGCCAGCGGCGCTGGAGGGCATTCCTCGCCCGCTCCAGGATCGAGGCGGCCCGGTGGGGCGCAATCACGAGCGTCCCGATCATAAGGATGAGCGGAAAGACGAATGCCAGGTTGTAGAGCCCGACGAGGATCAGCTGGCGCACCGGACCGAAGCCCGAATCAACGATCGCCGCGATCGCCGCGAAGTAGGGGAAGGCGGTGGGTAGCTCGACCGCGCTGATCGTCACTCCGAGCAAGAAGGCAGACCGGCCCTCCGACCGCGGCTCGGGAAGCTGCCGAGCCGCCAGCCGCTTGCGTCTGTGCCACAGCACCGCCGCTCCCACCAGCATCAGGACACCGGCCACGGTCTCGCCGATGTACCGCGCCGTGGCGTCCGGCTTGGGCACGAGGGCCAGCACGGCCTCGCCTGGACCCAGGGCGATCGCCGCCCCGCCCACGAAGTTGATCACCAGCACCGCCAGCGTGAACTGCATCAGGCTGCCCAGCGGCTGTTTGCCGATCGCTATGTACAGGCCGGGGGCGATCGTGCTCGGGTTGAGCGAGTCGGCGAGCGCAATCGAGAGGACCACGCCGATCAGGCGAAGCATGTTGCGGTCCTTCCCCCATAGCCGAGGGAACGACCCCCGGTCCCCAGCGGGCCGCGCATGCTTCAGTTGTACTGCAACGGCGACTCAGCGTGTCGCCGCTCTAGGAAGCCGTCATCTGAGCCGGAGGACGGCGTCGACCACGGCGAGGGCGAGCGTCTCGGTGCGCGCCAGGTAGCTGCGGCTGGCGATAGCTCGGGCCAGGTAACTGTGACCTGCGTGCAGGATCACCGTGACGTGGCGGACGAAGTCTTGGACGAGCACCGTGTCGCGGATGGCATGGATGAGGGTGCCGTCGCAGCGGTCCGCGATCGTCCAGACGGTGCCGCGGACGGTGGCAGCGCCGAAGCGGCCGGTGGTCTTGAACTTGCCGTGGGCGCTGGCCTTGAGTAGTTGCAGGGTGCGGCTCGAGAGGCTCGCGATCGTCGCCTCGTCAGCCGCCTTCTTGCCGTTTGCCTTGCAGGTGGCGTAGGTGGGCGCGCCCTGGAACGCCCCCTCCTGGAGCGCGATATCGGTAAGCCCCTTGCTGATCCCGGAGCGGTCCTGGGCGAGCGTGAACACACCGCCGGCGACCGTCGCGTTCTGAGTCTTGCCCACGTGGCCGGTAGCGGCGACGATCTTCAGGGAGCCGTGCAGCGCGTCCACCTCGGAGCCGGTGGGGATCTGCCTCGCCTCGGTCAACGGCACGAAACCCTGACCCTTGCTCAACGCCGCGCCCTCCGCCGGGTCGCCGGCCGGACCAAGCGTCTTACCCGGCGGCGGCTTGATCCAGATGTGACCCGAGACGAGCTGTACGTTGACCTGCTTGCCGAGCACGGGCGCCGGTGGAGCGCCGTTCTGCGCGGTGGTGAACGTCTCGATGGGCCCGTAGGACGTGCCGGCGCTGTTGGTGGCGACGAGTTGCACCACGTAATGCTCGTTGGGGACCAGGCCCGCCACCGACGCCGAGATCGAGTGATTCGAGAAGTCCGAGCCCACCGTCTGCACCGGCGTGGACTCGGTGAAGGTGGGACCTGGGCCCTCCGGTCCCTGCGCGTTCGGGGGTATCCCGTACTGGAAATAGGCGGTCGTGGCCAGGCCGCCCGGATTGACCGTCCCGGAGAACGCCGCACCGTTCGGGCCGGTGACGACCGGCGCGCCCGTGATCACAGGCGATGGGGGAGAGTTGATCGTCGCCGAGTCGGCGACGGTCGAACTGCCCTGGGTCGTCCCCACTGAGGTGATCGTGACCGAGACGGGGTACGTGCCGCCGGTTGAGTACGTGTGACTTCCGGCGACGTTGAAACTGCCGTTGCCGCCAGTGATCGTGCCGGTCGACGTCGTCCCGTCGCCCCAGTTGATGGCGGCCGAGTACGCGGTCGGTGTGGCGCTCGTGTTCGGGTCCGTGATGGTGGCGACAGTTCCGCCGACAGCATCCCCGGTGCTCCCGGTGAACGAGAAGCGACCGGTCGGGACCGTGTCTACGATCTCTGTCTCGAACAAGATCGACGTGGAAGTCCCGCCCCCCAGCTGGATCGGCCATTCTAGTGCCGTGCCATTGTCCACCGAAGTGCTGCACTGATCGCACTCATCGAGCAGAACCTCGCTGTCAAGGTGCGACCAGATCGCCGCTGACGTGTTCTCCTCCCAGGTGCCCCCCGTTGTGATCGGGGCGAACTCCTCGAGTGCTGATGCCGGGTTGCCGAGTAGGTTCGGCGTACACGCCGCGGTGTCAGCCGACGCCTCCGATGGTTCGTACGCACCGAACCCGCTGTCGTTGCCTCGCAGCTGGCAGTCAGCGGCGTGGTAGAGCTCGCCTATGAAGCTGGTGTCCGCGCTGGTGTTCGAGACCGTCACGTCTGTTTGGAACGAATTGCTTCCGACGACGTAGGTGTCGACCTCGGTGAAGGTGAGACTGAGACTTCCGTCAACCCCGGACACGACTGTGGTCACCTGAAACGGGCTCGGAGCCGTGCCCGAACCCGTTAGCGACTGGCTCACGGGTGTGAACGGCACCTCCGGATCAGCAAAATTCCCGGTTGTGTGCGTGCCGCCGGCGTGATTTGTGAAGTCGGGCCCAAAGAACGCCGAGTTACCGTCGCCGTTGACGAAGAGGAATGTGCCGCAATCCCCTGGGCCGCTGGCGTTCGGGTAGTACTCGGTGCTCGAGAACCCGCCGGTCCGGACCTGACAGCCAAGGTCGTTGCCGATGTAGATATCGGTGAGCGGACCGGCCGAATGGATATCGACAAACGGGGTGGAGGCCAGGGCCGCAGGCGCAGCAATCAGCGCCACTGCCACGGTGGCAATCGCGATGATCCCTCGGACCCCGATTCCGGCCCTCATGGACTACGGCCTTATCTCATGTGCGTGGTTTGTAGTCGGGTCCCACTACGGTTTCTTCGCGAGGTAGCTCTGGCCGGCATGGAGGAGGACGGTGACGTGTCGAACGAAGTCGTCGACGAGCACGGTGTCGCGGATGACGTGGGTGAGGGTGCCGTCGCAGCGGTCGGCGATCGTCCACGCGGTGCCGCGGACGGTGGCTGAGCTGTAGCGGCCGGTCGTCTTGAACTTGCCGTGGCCGCTGACCTTGAGCAGCTGCAGCGTCTTGCTCGAGAGGCTGGCGACGGTGGCCTGGTCGGCCGCCTTCTTGCCCTTGGCCTTGCACAGGTTGTAGCTGGGCGCGCCTTGGAACGCGCCTTCGACCAGGCTGAAGTCCGTCAGGCCCTTGCTGATGCCGCTGCGGTCTTGGCTGAGGTTGAACACACCGCCTGCGAGGGTGGCGGTTTGGGTCTTGCCGACGCTGCCGCTAGCGGTGACCATCTTCAGGCTGCCGTGCAGCGCGTCGATCTGCGAGCCGGTCGGGATCTGGCGGGCCTCGGTCAGGGGCACGAACCCCTGGCCCTTGCTGAGCAGGGCGCCGTCTCCGGCCGTGCCGAGCGACTTCCCGGGTGGCGGCTTGATGAAGACGATGCCCGAGACCGGCGTCACGTCCACCGCCTTGCCCAGCACCGGCGGCGGCGGCGCTCCGTCCTTCGCGGTCGTGAACGTCTGATCAGGTCCGAAGGTCGTGCCGCTGCCGTTCGTCGCCACCAGCCGGAAGTGATAGAGCGCGTTCGGAACAAGTCCCGACACCGTTGCGGTCACCAGGTGGTTGGCGAAGTCGCTTCCGACCGCCTGGACCGGGGTCGAGTTGGTGTAGCTGACACCTGAGCCGCCGCCGATGGTGTAGTGGAGATCAATCCCGTACTGGTAATACGCCGTCGTGGAAGAGCCGTTGGGGTTCACGAAGGCCGAGAAGGTCGCGCCGGTGGTGGTGACGGTCGGCGGGGAGGCCCCGGGCGAGTATGGAGCGGTTCCGCCCACCCCGATCGAGGTGTTCACGGGGGGTTCCTCCAGGCTGAAGTAAGTCGATCCGCCTGGCGGGATCCCCGGCGAGAAGTTGACGATCCCGGAAGAGGTGTCAGCGGAGACGTTCGTGAAGTAGCTGGTGGGTCCCTCGTATCCGTTCTGAGTGCTTCCGGAATATGCGTCCGGATCGGCACCGGGCTGGCCAGGGGCAGGCGGGAATGCGCACAGCGCCCCGGTGCCGCAGGCCGTGCCGGCGGCCGAGCCCGGAAGCACGACGCAGCCCGAGGGCACGGGCGACGCGACGTCGCAGATCCCATCACCGTCGAATCCGAACAGGTCCGAACCGGGCACCGACAGCGGGAGCTCGTCGATCGTGGAGGACGAGTTGTTCTGCACGCCGATCAAGGAGTCGTCCGACCCCTCGTAGGGACCCTCGTTGGTGTCCTGCACCACGGTCTCGGCGCCGTTCGAAACGGTTATCAGAAACTGGCAGCCCTCGTTTAAGTCGACCGGGGGGCACTGGTTGAACTTCGCCACGTCGGCAACGAGCGTGTCGGTCTCGCAGCCTGAGCCTCCCGAGAACACGACTGAGCCTGTGAACGCGCCGCCGGCAGCGTAGGTGTGGCTGCCGGTGACGTCGTCGTTGGCAGCGCTGTACACCCCGGCTGAAGAAGTGCCGTCGCCCCAATTGATCGTGACAGTCGGCGCCGCGGCGGTGGTGGAGCACTCGGGTGCACTGTCGACGATGCCCGAGAACTGCGTGCCCGCTCTCGCCGCGATCGTCGTGCTCGACTGCGCCATGGCCAACGGTGTCGCGACGAGCGCCAGCAACATCATTCCGACAATCGACCCGACAAACCGCCGCAGCGCGCGGCCGCTTTGCCCCCTCATTCCGTCTCCCCGGTAGTAACTAGATTCTCTGAATCAAAGAACCTATAAGAAAGCTAAAAGTTGCGCAAGCGCGGTTTCAGGCGATTCCCGTCATCCCGAGACTGGTGAATGAGCCCGGCGTCACGTCGAGCGCCTTGACCGCCAGGTCGGCGAATAGCATGGCCGGCTCGAGGTCATTCTGGCTGTAAGAGCGCCCATCGCGGCGATCGAGGATCGCCAGCGCTCCGATCGGTCGCATGGCGCGCATAAGTGGGACGACCAGTTGGGTGTAAGGCACGTACCCGGTCCCCGCCGCGATCCTGGCCGCGAAGCGTGGGTCGGTGTGGCAGTCGGGCACCGCCTCGGCAGAGCCTGTGTGCACGACCTGGCCGGCGATGCCCGCGCCCGGGGGTAGTCGCACGCCGACGATCTCACGCGCGCCGGCGCCCCAGGCCGACTGGTAGACGAGTTCGCCGGTGGTCTCGTCGACCAGGGCGATCGACGCGGCAGCGGCGCCGAACACCCCCGCGGCGGTGTGCACGACCGCCTCGAGCAGGCTGCGCGAAGCGTCCGGGTTGTCGATCGAGACCGCGAGCGAGATTCCGGTCTCGGTCCGCAGCGGCGCGCCGAGAGCCTTGGCGAACGCGGCGACTGACGCGACCCGGCGCTCCGGGATCATTTCGAGACCGGCCTCGATCGTCCGCTCGAGCTCGGGGGTGACATCCGGGACGAGGCTCGACAACTTCGTGGGATCGGCGTATACGGGCGTCCGGCCGGCGATCAGCGTCCACAGGGTGGCGGCGACCCCGAACACGTCGGTGCGGGGCGAAACGCGGCCCCCGGCGAACACCTCTGGAGCCATGAACCGAGGGGTGCCGATGCCGACCGTTCCCAGGGCCTCGGCGTCATCGAGCAGGCGGGCGATACCGAAGTCGACGACCACGATGCCCTCCTCGCTGAGGATCAAGTTCTGCGGCTTGATGTCCCGATGGACGATCTGCTGGTCGTGTACGTACTGAAGCGCTTCGCAGGTCTGCCGCACGTACTCGATCGCCTGCTCGACCGGAAGTCCCGGCTGTCCGCGCTGCTTGAGCAGCGCGCCAAGATCGATCCCGCGGACCAGATTCATCACCAGGTACTGGCCGCTCGGCGCTGAGAAGTGGTCGACGATGCGCACCACGCGTGGGTGCTGAAGGCTCGAGAGCAGCCGTGCCTCGGCCTCGAAGCGCTGGTCGTGGTGAGGGTTGGTCGACTGTTTGAGCGCGACCTCCTGACCGCCGTCGACCTGAATCGCCCGGTAGACGGCGCCCATCGCGCCGGCGGAGATTGGCTCGACTACGTGGTAGCGGCCGCCCAGCGTTCGGCCCAGCACCTGTGAAGCGGTTCGGGGCTCAGGGTCAGTGACCCGTTTGAGCATACCGACCTGCGCACCGCTGTCCTGCCCCATTTCGTACAACCCCCATGGAAAGGTTGACTAGCCCGCGGCCACAGTGTAGCCCAGCCCTGAGAGCGTCCGCAAGCTCTGGCTGAGCCCGGCCGAGGCGGCGCTGATCGCCTGGCCGGCGTGGGCGTAAGCGGCGGCGGAGCCAGACTGCGCGGAGGTGGCCGCTCGCGAGTACGCCGCCGCGAGCTGGGTGAGGGCGCCGACGATGGCGGCTTGGGCGTCGCGCGCCATGGGTGAGACGGTGGCGCCGCTCAGACTCTGGGCGGCCGCCGAGTAAGCGTGCGAGACCTGGCGGGCGGCGGCGGCTTGCGCTCCCGGAGTGCTTGCAGTTCGTAGCGCGGCCAGCGGACCACTGGAAGCGGCGCGGAGGCGATCGAAGGTCGCCGTCAGCTGACGACCGTAGGCCGGGCTCGGACCGAGCGGGTCGGCCGTCGCCCCGAGCAGTCGCAGCGTCGCCGCGACCTGGCCGCATTGCGTCTGAAAGCTGTCGGCCGCGGCGCTCGAGGACCAGCAGACGATGGTTGCCACGCCCGCGGACGTCGGGACGGCGTACACCGTCGCCGTTCCCGTCAGACCGCGAACCTGAAGACCGCTGTAGCGGTAGGCCTCGACGCTGCCGAGCTGGGTCGGCTCCGGCGACGGCAAGGCATTCGCCAACCGGGCCCGGAACGACGGCGCCAGCAGCGTTGGTCCTGCGGCGGCGGCGACCTCGCCGGCACTCAGGCCGGCGCCGCCCGGGCTGCGGCCGAGCACGAGCGGGTTGGCGAAGGTGATCCCCGGCACCGCCGGCAGCGCAGCACCGACCTGCCAGCCGGACGGGTAGCGAAGCTGCAACGGACCGACCGTGGCGGAGTTGGCGAAGTCATGCGAGCTGCTGCCGCCGCCGCCCGAGTGCCCGACGAGGAAGCCGGCCACGATCGCCACCACGGCGAGCGCTGCCAGGCCCGCGCCTACGAGACCCCGTCTTGTGGGGGCCGTCGGCGACTTGGCCGACGGTGGCGGCGCCTGCACTCCGTCCCCGGCCACCGCCGGCGGAGGCGACGCCGCCTGGCCGGGCTTGGTCGCGACGGCGGCCGCAGGGGCCGGCACGGGGTCGGTGACCGTGGTTTCCGCGGGCGCTGCGGCAGACGCGATCGTCGCGACGGCGCCAGGAGCACGGATCGGCTCGCCCCGGTCGTACCCCTCCGGCCCGCTCAGCCGAGTGACCTGTCCGCCGGGCATTCCGTGCGGGGCCGAGGCCAGCGCTTGAACCGCCTGCCTGATCAGCTCACCCGCCGAGGCGGGTCGCTCGGCGGGATCCCTCGCCATCCCCGTCGCGATCACCGCATCGATCGCCTCTGGCAGATCTGGGCGCCGCTCGGTCACACGCGGTCGCGGCTGGACCATGTGGGCGTGCAGAACGGCGGCCTCGCTCGGGCGAGGGAACGGCACCTCTCCGGTCAGGCACTCGTACAACACGGCGCTCAGCGCGTAGCAGTCGCTGGCTGCGGTGGCGGGCTCACCCTGGATCTGCTCCGGCGCGACGTAGTCAATCGTCCCGACGAACTGGCCGGTTCCGGTCAGGCGACCGGCCTCGTCAGGAGCCTTGATCAGGCCGAAGTCGGCCAGGTATACGCGATCGCCGTGCTCGATCAGGATGTTCTGCGGCTTGATGTCCCGGTGGATCAACCCGGCTGCATGCGCCGCGTCGAGCGCTTGGGCGACCTGGGCGAGGATCCGGAGGGTGCGGCGAGGATCGAGCTCGCCGTCGACGATCATGTCCTTCAAGGTGGGACCGTTGATCAGTCGCATCGCGATGAACAGGCCCTGCTCGGTCTGGCCGGCCTCGTACACCGGGACGATGTGCTGATGGTCGAGTGCGGCCTGAAGCTGACCCTCCCGCTGGAAGCGGGCGCGGAACCCCGGGTCGTCGCCGAACTCGGAGGCCAGCACCTTGACAGCGACCTCCCGGTTCAGGGACAGCTGAGTGGCCCGGTAGACGACTCCCATCCCCCCTTTACCGAGCACGCCGTCGATGCGGTACCCGGCGACGATCGTCCCCGTGTCTAGCAAAGCGCGAGGTCAGCCGCCGACGATGCCGCCCGTACTACCGCCGGCCCCGCCCGAGCCCGAACCCGAGCCACCCCCGGACCCCGAGTTCGACGCGGGCGGGGAGCTCGAGGCGGGCGGGGAGCTCGTTGCGGGCGGCGGGCTCGATACTGGCGGCGAGCTCGACGCGGGCGGGGAGCTGGACGCCGGCGGCGGGCCCGAGCTCGAGGAGCTGGACGCGGCCGAGCTGTGGCTCGCGCTGGCGGGTGGCTTCGGCTTCGGCTGGGAGCGCAGCGCGGGCAGCGCCGAGGCAGCCGGCGGCGCGGTCACCGCCACCGGCGATGAGTGCAGCTGCAGTGAGACGGGGCTGGGCGCGCTGCTGCTAGTGCCGCCGGCCTTGCCGACCAGGAGCGCGGCGACGAACAGGAGTGCGAGCAGGATCGCCAGCAGGCCGGCGCGGGCGGGTCCGGGCAGGGTCAGTGGCATGTCGTCCTCGGCTTGTTCGAGCCCGGCTCGGTGCAGAAGGTCTGCTTGCTGAAGTTGCCGGGAAGGATGCTGTACTGAATCAGAGCGCCGATCGAATGGGGGGCGGTGATGTGGATCAGGAGCTTCGAGCCGGACGGCATCCGGACACCGCTAACGCTGGGGAATTGGATGGTGTCCGAGCCGAACTTCGGAACGGTCGTGGACACCGTGCGGCAGAGTCCGCTGCAGCTGACCGAGATCTTGACCCCCCGTGCCGTGGTCACGGACAGGGAGGACAGTTGGAGTCCATTCGTGAGCGTTGCCGCCTTGAGGAACGTGGTTGCGCTCAGCCGCCGGGGAGGCGTCTTGAAGTAGTCGAACAGGACATGGATCGGTCCCGGGTTGCTGACCGCCCCGACCTGGATCGTGTAGGACGCGCCCTTATTGACCGAGGCGATCAGCTGCCCGGACCCCAGGCTCGAGACCGAACACTGGGCGGTGCCGAGGTTGGGCTCCAGCGACTGCGGGTTGTACTGAAAGAGCGTGATGACATTCTGGAACAGCGCCTGGGTGCGGATGCTGACCAGCCCCTTGGCGTTCGGATAGAAGTCGTACCAGATGGTGTTGCCGTAGCTCGTGCCGTTGCACGCCGTGGGCTCGGCACCCCCCGATGGACAGCTGGTCATCCCACAGGGGCTGAAGATGTTGCTCTGGACGGTCGCGGTGGCCAGGTTCTCGGCGTCCTCGAGCGTGTCGGTGCTGTTCAAAGGCTTGCCCGGGGAGTTGAGGTTCAACGAGCACAGGTAGCTGTCGTTGATCGGGTTTGACCCCGAGCAGAAACTCGTGCTGCCGCTCGCGCCGCCGGCGAGGCACAACGCAAAAATCCCGATTATCGCCCCCGAGGCGATCCACCGGCCGATCTTTCTTTGCAAGACCGAATCTCCTATCCTCAGTGAATCGACCAGCATCATACTTCGATCTCCGGCACCTGCAACCGGGGCGCGAGGCGACGGGCTTGCGCCGGCGGACAACTCGATGAGAGCATGAGCCAGTGATGAACGATCCTCGTGTCGGGACGCAGATCGACGGTTACAGCATCGACGCCTTGCTGGGAGAAGGTGGGATGGGCAAGGTCTACAGCGCCACCGGACCCGACGGTGGGCGGGTGGCGCTCAAGCTGGTCAAGGACGACTACGCCCGGGACGAGACGTTCAGGCGCCGGTTCTCACGCGAGGCGCGGATCGCCCAGGCGGTCAAGCATCCCAACGTGGTGCCGGTAGTGGCGACCGGCGAGTTCGAAGGGGTGCCCTACATGGCCCAGCGGTTCATCGACGGTCGGTCGCTCGACGAGCAGCTCAAGCAGGAAGGGCCACTCGACCTGGATACGGCGCTGCGCGTCTGCGCCGACGTGGCTGCCGGGCTGGAGGCGCTGTGGGCAGCCGGAATGGTGCACCGCGACGTCAAGCCCGCGAACATCCTGATCGACACCGACGGGCAGGGATACATCACCGACTTCGGGCTTGCCAAGGACACGCAAGGCAGTCTTCTGACCCTGCCCGGGCAGGCGCTCGGGTCGATGGACTACATGGCTCCCGAACAGATCCGCGGCGAGACGGTCACCGCGGCCACCGACATCTACGCGCTCGGCTGCGTGATGTACGAGGCGCTGTGCGGGAAGCCGCCGTTCGCCGAGGCTCAAGGGATGCGCATCCTGTGGGCCCATCTCCAGGACCAACCCTCGGATCCGTCCACCATCCGTCCCGACCTTCCCCCGGACTTCGGACGCACCCTCCTGGTGGCGATGGCGAAGGATCCCGAACAGCGGCCCGCGAGCGCGGGTGAATACGCCCGCATGCTCGCTGCGGCGGCGGGCCGGCCGCCGTCGGCCAGCCGCGCCTCGAGCTGAGTCGCCGCGGGCGGTCGGCTCACGGGTTGATCGGCGTCGCCTTGGGCGGCGCCTTAGCGCCAGGCGACGGAGTACACGGTGTGCTCGCCGAGCATTCCCTTGAAGTGGTACTCGCCGTGCAGCTCGAACTCGAAGCTGGGATCGGTCTCCGTGTACTGCTTGAGGTTCGAGGAGACGAGGATCTCCCCGCCCCGCGCCTGGCCGGCGATGCGGCTGGCCAGCACCACGTTTCGGCCCAGCAGCTGCTCGGGGTTGCCGATCACGAAGCCCGAGTGCAGCCCGGCCCTGACCTGGATCGCCGGCGCGCCGGCCTCGCCGGCCGGCCCGGTGAAGGTCCGTTGCAGCTCGACCGCCGCGTGCAGGCCACCATGGGCGCTGTTGAACGAAGCGAGGAATCCATCGTGCTCGAATCTCACGACCTGTCCGTCGTGGCGGCGGACCAGCTGCTCGACCAGCAGCCGGTGGTCGGCCAGCAGTCGCTCCCAACGTTCGGGACCGAGCTGCTCCGCCACGATGCCCGCGTCGGCGATGTCGCTCAGCATCAGGGTGACCGCGCCGTCGGGCGAGCTGACCTTCCCGAGTGTCGGGATCACCGGCTCGAGCGCCGAGGCGATCACGTCGATCGAGGTGAGCTGGATTTGGGGTTCCATTGCGAGCTTCCTCACGCCTCGGCGGTCAGGGCGCCAGTGACAGGCGGCGAGCATACCTTGACACGTGTCGGCCCCCTCCAGCAGAATCGCTCGCGGGATGATGGGGGCTTCTGATCACGCGTTTCACGCGGCCTCCGATCATGGGATCCGGATCAGTGCCTTCCCGCCGATCGGGGACTATGCGTTCTTGTCCGACTGCGAAACGGCGGCGCTGGTCGCGCCGAGTGGCAACGTCGAGTGGATGTGCCTGCCGCGGATGGACTCGCCGAGCGTGTTCGGGGCGATCCTCGACCGAGACGCGGGCACCTTCCGGGTCGCTCCCTCCGATGTGAGCGTCCCCGCCGGCCGGCGCTACATACCAGGCACGATGGTGCTCGAGACCAGCTGGGAGACCCGTATGGGTTGGGTGATCGTGCGTGACGCGCTCAGCATCGGGCCCTGGCACCATCAGGACGAGCGCTCGCGCAGCCACCGGCGCTCGCCGACCGACCACGACGCGGATCATGTCCTGCTGCGGTTGGTCGAGTGCGTCCAGGGCTCGGCCGAGATCAAGCTCGAGTGCGAGCCGGCGTTCGACTACGGCGGCCTGGCCGCCGACTGGGCCTACACCGGGCCGGGTTATCACGAGGCGGTGGCCTCGTCGGAGGGGATCGACGTGCGGCTTCGCCTGGTGACCGATCTGCGGCTCGGCTTCGAAGGTCCGCGGGCGCGGGCACGCACGACGCTGCGCGAAGGCGACCGCGTGTTCGCGGCGCTTGGCTGGTCGAGTCATCCGCTGCCCGCCGACTACGAGGAGGCGGCCGCGTGGCTGGCTCGGACCGGCCGCTTCTGGCAGGAGTGGCTCAAGCACGGCACCTTCCCGGACCATCCCTGGCGCTCGCATCTGCAGCGCAGCGCGCTGACCCTCAAGGGTCTCACCTACGCTCCCTCGGGGGCAATGGTCGCGGCCGCCACCACTTCGCTGCCCGAAGCCCCGCGAGGGGATCGGAACTGGGACTACCGCTACAGCTGGGTGCGCGACTCGACATTCATGCTGTGGGCGCTGTACACGCTCGGCTTCGACGAGGAGGCCAACGACTTCTTCTTCTTCATCGCCGACATGGCCGAGGCCGAGGAGGGCCAGCTGCAGATCATGTACGGCATCGGCGGCGAGAGCCGACTCGAGGAGCAGGAGCTCGAGCATCTGTCTGGCTACGACCAATCGCGGCCGGTCCGGATCGGCAACGGCGCCTACAACCAGGATCAGCACGACGTGTGGGGCGCGGTGCTCGATTCGATCTACCTACACACCCGGTCGCGTGACCAGCTGCCCGACCGGCTGTGGCCGATCATCAAGCGGCAGGTGGAGAAGGCACTGGAGCGCTGGCGCGAGCCGGATCGCGGGATCTGGGAGGTGCGCGGCGACCCCAAGCACTTCACATCGTCGAAGATGATGTGCTGGGTTGCCGCGGACCGGGGCGCGCGCCTGGCTCAGATCCGTGCCGACGAGGCCATCGCGGAGCGCTGGCAGGCGGCCGCGGACGAAATCCACGCCGACATCTGCGCCCACGGCGTCGACGAGCGCGGCGTGTTCGTGCAGCATTACGACACCACCGCGCTCGACGCCTCCCTGCTGCTGATGCCGCTGGTGCGGTTTTTGCCGCCTGACGATCCGAGGGTTCGCGCCACCGTGCTGGCGATCGCCGACGAGTTGACCGAGAACGGCCTGGTCCTGCGCTACCGCGTCGATCAAACCGATGACGGCTTCGCCAGCGAGGAGGGGACCTTCACGATCTGCTCGTTCTGGCTGGTTTCGGCGCTGGCCGAGATCGGCGAGATCAGCCGGGCTCGCGGCCTGTGCGAGAAGCTGCTGTCGTTCGCCAGCCCGCTGCTTCTGTACGCCGAGGAGATAGACGCCGCCACGGGTCGACACCTGGGTAACTTCCCGCAGGCGTTCACCCACCTGGCGTTGATCAACGCGGTCGTGCACATCATCCGCGCCGAGCAGCAACTCGAGCTGCAAGCGCTGGCGCGCGAGCCGGAACTCGATCGTCTGAGCGCCGGCGGCGGATAGTGGGATTGGGATTGGGATTGGACGGCGGCGCCTGACGCTCAGCCGTGGGCCTGAACCGCGGTGATCGCCACCGTGTTGACGATGTCGGGCACCGTGCAGCCGCGCGACAGGTCGTTCACCGGCTTGCGCAGCCCCTGGAGCACGGGACCGATCGCGATCGCGCCGGTCGAGCGCTGAACCGCCTTGTAGGCGACGTTGCCGGTGTCGAGGTCGGGGAAGATGAACACGGTCGCGCGCCCGGCCACCTCGCTGCCGGGCAGCTTGAGCTCCGCCACGTCCGTGTCGACCGCGGCGTCGTACTGAATCGGCCCCTCCACCTTCAGCTCGGGGCGGCGCTCGCGCACCAGTTCGGTCGCGCTGCGAACCACGTCGACCTGTTCGCCGCGGCCCGAGGTGCCGGTCGAGTAGGACAGCATCGCGATCCGCACCTCGACCCCGAGGCGCGTCGCGGTCTCGGCCGAGCTGATCGCGATGTCGGCGAGCTGCCCGGCGTCGGGCTGAGGGTTGACGGCGCAGTCGCCGTAGACCAGCACCCGGTCGGCCAGGCACATGAAGAACACGCTCGAGACCACCGACACGCCCGGAGCCGACCGGATGATCTCGAACGCCGGACGGATTGTCGCCGCCGTGGTGTGCGCCGCACCCGAGACCATCCCGTGCGCGGCTCCGGTCTGGACCATCAGCGTGCCGAAGTAGCTCGGGTCGGTGACCGCGTCCAACGCCAGCTCGGGGGTGACCCCCTTGTGCTTGCGCAGCTCGTGGTAGAGCTCGGCGAACTCGGCGCGCAGGGGCGAGTCCAGCGGATCGATGATCTGCGCGCGGTCGATGACCAGCCCCTGGGTGGCCGCGCGGGTGCGCACGTCCTCGGGAGCGCCGAGGATCGTGAGGTCGACCACCTCGCGGCGCAAGAGAATCTCGGCCGCGCGCAAGATCCGATCGTCCTCGCCCTCCGGCAGCACGATGTGGCGGCGGGCGGCTTTGGCGCGCTCGAGCAGCTCGTACTGGAACATCAGCGGCGTCCGGGTGGTCGGGCGCGGCAGGGCGATCCGCTCGGCCAGCTCGCGGGGGTCGACCCCGGCTTCGAACACGGCGAGTGCGGTGGCGATCTTCGGCTCGTCGTCGGCGGTGATGATCGGGTTGATCGCATGCACCGCGGTGGCCGTCGGATAGGTGCGCGACGGCACGTGCAGCACGGCGAAGGGTGCCTCGCTGAGCAGCGCGCGGATCGGCTCGGCCGGCTCGTAGGACCCGGTCAGGAGGATGCCGGCGACGGCCGGGAGGGCCGGGAACCGGCTGGCGACCAGGCTGGCCAGGAGGATGTCGGCGCGGTCGCCGGGAACGATCACGAGCGTGTCGCTCACCAGGTCGGCGATGAAGTGCTCGACGCTCATCGCGGCCACGCGCACGTCGCTCACCTCGCGGTGGAGCTGGTCGGGGCCGCCCACCAGCACCTCCGCGCCGAGCTCATTGGCCACCTGCGCGATGGTCGGCAGCCCGAGTGCCGGGTTCTCGGGGAGTACGTACAACGGCTGGCCCGGGTCGTACACCACCGAGTGGTTGCGCATGTCCGCCATCAGCCCGTCGGGCACGCGACTGGCGATCACGCCAAACAGCGAGCAACCCTTCCGGGTAAGGGAAGCCCGGGCGATCCGAACCGCCGAGGCGATCCCCGAGACCGAGGAGCCCTTGATCACGACCAGCACCGGGCAACCGAGCTGGTTGGCGAGGGTGACGTTGAGCTCGAAGTCGAGCGCCGGGAGCAGGCCGGCGAAGTCGGTGCCCTCGCACACGATCACGTCGAAGCGCGGCTCGAGCCGCTTGTAAGCCTCGAACACGCGCTGCTCGAGCTCGTCGTGCCGGCCGGCGGCGATCATCGCGTGCGCCTCGTCGGCGGACAACGCGTGCATCTCCTCGTACGTCGCCTCGAGCCCGAAGCGGCGGCGGATCAACTCGAGCTGGGGATCGGGTTGCGCACCGTCGGGGACGATCGGGCGAAAGAAGCCCGCGCGCCGGGCCCGGCCGGCGAGCGTCTGCATGAGCCCGAGCGCGACGATCGACTTGCCGCTTGCCGGCTCCATCGCGGTGATGTAAAGGTTGTGCACCACGCCCCGGGCGCATCTTGGTGGTAGCGGCGGGGCGCCGTCAAGCTATCCGGTCGGATCGCACCCGGCCGAAGGGGGTGAACTATGAACGTCATCGCCACGCTGATCGAACGCAACGAGGTCCACGCCACCGGCTTCGACGGGGGCTCGCTCCCGGCGCCGCCGACGCTGAAGATCGCGATCGTGACCTGTATGGATGCCCGTCTGGATCCGGCCCGCGCGCTGGGCCTCGTGCCCGGCGATGCCCACGTCATCCGGAATGCGGGCGGGATCGTGACCGACGACGTGATCCGCTCGCTTTCGATTTCTCAGCACAAGCTCGGGACCGAGGCGATCATGGTGGTGCAGCACACCGACTGCGGCCTCCTAACCTTCACCGACGAGGATTTCGAGCGCGCGCGCGAACAGTCGACGGGTTTGCGTCCGGCCTGGTCGGCGGGGACATTCGAGGACCTCGAGACCAGCGTGCGGGACTCGCTCCGCGCGATCCGTGAGAGCCCGTTCGTGCCCCGCACGGACAACCTGCGCGGGTTCGTCTACGAGGTGGAAGACGGCGGCCTGCGGGAGGTCACGTGAGCGCGACGGGTTGAGGGCCAGATGCGAGTCAGCCGGCAAACCGGATAGCGTGCCCCACGGAGATGCGACCGTGGGTCGAGGTGTTCGCTGTGTTCATCGTGTCGCACTTGGTCGGCGACTACATGCTGCAGACGGACTGGCAGGCGAGGCACAAGCATGGCGCCCTGCGCGGGACCGCCGAGATGCGGCGGGCGCTGGTCTCGCACGTCACCACATATACGCTGGCGTTCGTGCCCGCGCTCGTGTGGCTGTGGCCGGGCCTCCACGCCGGCGTATTCGGGATTGCGGCCCTGATCTTCTTTCCGCACCTGATTCAGGACGACGGTGAGCTGCTGGCTGCCTATTCGCGGATCGTCAAGAAGGCCGACCTCAAGACGAACCTGTCGCTGGCCGCCGCGCTCGATCAGTCCTTTCACATCCTGGTGCTGTTTGGAATCGCGCTGTTGGCCGGCACCTGAGTTTGACTACGCCAGGGACCGTCGTATACGCTCGCCGCGTCAGCAAGACGACCCGGGGGTTGCCATGACTTCAGACTCTGCTCAAGCACCGGCTGCCGAGCCGCAGGTCCGCTCTGTCGACGACGTCGCCGCCGACACCCGCCGCGGAGGTGATGTCCGCACCCTGCTCAGTCCGAAGTCAGTGGGCTGCACGTCGGGGTTCATGGGCGTCGCGACGATCGGGCCGGGCGACCGGATCAGCGAGCACTATCACCCATATTCCGAGGAGTTCATCTACGTGGTCAGCGGCGCGCTCGACGCGCAGCTCGACGGCAAGTCACACCGCGTCGGTGCGCGACACGGGCTGATGATCCCGATCAATGTCCGTCACCGGCTCGTGAACGATGGCGCTGAAGAGGCGTTCATCGTCTTCCACCTGGGGCCGCTCGCGCCACGGCCCGATCTCGGACACGTCGATACCGAATAGGCCACGGCCGGGGGCTAGGGGGTAACCGATTGCGCAGGACGGCGATCACCGGCATCGGCGTCGTCGCGCCCGGCGGGCTGACGCGCGAGAGCTTCTGGGAGCTGATCACCTCCGGCCGTACGGCGACGCGCCGGATCAGCGCCTTTGACGCCAGCGGCTTTCGCTCCCAGATCGCGGCCGAGGCGGACTTCGACCCGCTGGCGGCGGGGCTGAGCGAACACGAGCGAATCCGCCAGGATCGCTACGTGCAGTTCGCGACCGTGGCGGCGATCGAGGCCACGACCGATTCCGGGCTTGACCTCGAGACGATCGATGGCGACCGGTTGGGCGTGGCCCTCGGATCGGCCGTCGGCGGCACCGTGCTGCTCGAGAATGGCTACGTGGCGGTTTCCAACCGCGGGCAGGATTGGCTAGTCGACCCCGACTACGCGCCGCCCTTCCTGTACCAAGCGTTGATACCGAGCTCGCTGGCAAGCGAGATCGCGGTCAAGTTCAAGGCGCACGGGCCGGCGGTCGTGATTTCCACCGGCTGCACTTCGGGCATCGACGCGATCGGCTACGGCCACCAGATGATCCAGGACGGCGAGGCGGACCTCGTGATCTCGGGCGCGTCGGAATCGCCGATCTCCCCGATCTCGATGGCGTGCTTCGACCCGATCAAGGCAACCTCGCAGCGCAACGACGATCCCGCCCACGCCTCGCGCCCGTTCGACCGCGACCGCGATGGATTCGTGATGGGCGAGGGCTGCGCGATCCTGGTGCTCGAGGAATTCGAGGCGGCGCGGGCGCGCGGGGCGCACATCTACTGCGAGGTGGTGGGCTACGGGACCCGCGGCAACGCCTACCACATGACCGGGCTGCGCCCGGACGCGCTGGAGATGAGCGAGGCGATCCTCGACGCGCTGCGCCAGTCGCGGCTGCAGCCGGAGGACATCGACTACGTCAACGCGCACGGCTCGGGCACCAAGCAGAACGACCGCCACGAGACCAATGCCTACAAGAACACGCTCGGCGAGCACGCCTACAAGGTCCCGATCAGCTCGATCAAGTCGATGATCGGCCACTCGCTGGGCGCAATCGGCTCGATTGAGATGGCGGCGTGCGCGCTCGCGATCGATCGCGGCGTGGTGCCGCCGACGGCCAACTGGGAGAACCCAGACCCCGAGTGCGATCTCGACTACACGCCGAACGAGGCCCGGCGCAAGTCGGTGCGCGCGGTGCTCTCGACCGGCAGCGGCTTCGGCGGCTTCCAGTCGGCGATGATCCTCAGCCTTCCGGAGGAGCTGCGCGAGGTTGGGATATGAGCTACACGATGACGCCGGACCCAAGCCGTCGCGCGGTGATCACCGGCATCGGCGTGGTCGCCCCGAACGGCGTCGGCAATGAGAACTGGTGGCGGGCGACCACCGCGGGCACGAGCGGCATCGGGCCGATAACGCGCTTCGACGCCGCTGGGTATCCCACCCGCCTCGCCGGCGAGGTCGCCGAGTTCAACGTCGACGACTGGATCGAGCGCCGCTTGCAGGTGCAGACCGACCGCTGGACCCACATGGCGCTGGCCGCGACGCAGATGGCGTTCGCCGACGCCAGCTTCGACCCGGCTGAGTTCGACGAGTGGTCGACGAGCGCCATCACGGCCAGTTCGTCCGGCGGCAACGAGTTCGGACAGAAGGAGATTCAGGCGCTCTGGGGCAAGGGACCCAAGTTTGTGGGCGCTTACCAGTCGATCGCCTGGTTCTACGCGGCCACGACCGGCCAGATCTCGATCAAGCACGGCCTCAAGGGCCCCTGCGGCGTGGTGATCGCCGAGGGCGCCGGCGGACTAGAGGCGCTGCAGCACGCGCGCCGCACGATCAGGCGCGGCGTCGACAGCGTCGTCAGCGGCGGCCTCGAGGCGCCGATCGGACCGTACGCCCTCGCCTGCCAGGGCGGCAACGGCTACCTGAGCACCGCGAGCGACCCGGCTGAGGCCTACCTGCCGTTCGACCGGCGAGCGCGCGGCTACGTTCCCGGCGAGGGCGGCGCGATCGTGCTGGTCGAGAGCGACGCTCGCGCCGAGCAGCGCGGCGCGCGCGTTTACGCCGAGATTGCCGGCTACGGCGCGACCCACGACGGCCACCACTGGGGCGAGCCGGGGCCGGACGCCCGCCAATATGCGCGCGCGATGACCGTGGCGCTCGCCGACGCGGGCGTCGATGCCGAGGCCGTGGACGCGGTATTCGCCGATGGCTTTGGGGTGCCTGAGTTCGACACGCTGGAGGTTGCCGCGATCAAGGAGGCACTCGGCGACCGAGCGCGGACAGTGCCGGTAACGGTGCCGAAGACGATGGTCGGCAGGCTGTACGCCGGCGGTGCTCCGCTCGACGTCGCAGCGGCAGTGCTGGCGATGCGTGACGGCGTGATCCCGCCGACGATCAACCTCGACCAGCCGGCCGACGGCACTGACATGGAGTTCGTGACCGCACCGCGAGAGGCCCAGCTTCAGACCGTGCTCGTCCTGGCACGCGGGTACGGTGGCTTCAACGCGGCGCTGGTACTGAGCCGGACGTCGCAGGAGTGACTTGCTCGACGGTCTGCTCGCCTCAGCGCTTTCCGAGCGTCCGCGTCGTGCCGCAGTTGCCCACGGCGACATCACGCTGACGTTCGCGGAGCTCTTGTCGGCCGCCGACCGGCTCGCGCGCGGGGTCTCGCTCGAGCCGGGGGAACGGGTGGTGGTGGTGGCCCCCAACGTACCCGCGCTGCTGGTGGGGATGTGCGCGGCGTGGCGAGTGGGTGCCGTGGCCGTTCCGCTGAGCGCCCGCCTACGGCGCTTTGAGCTGGCCCGCGCGCTCGGCGACGCCCAGCCCTCGGTCGTGATCTCGGTGCCATCGCACGGCGGCTTCGAACTCGCCCAAGCGCTCGAGGAGCTCAGCGCCGAGACGCCGACCCTCCGCGCCCGCGCCGTCGTCGATGACCGGGGGGAGATGGTTCATGGCTCGGAGTTGCGCGCCCAGCAGCGCCCCGACCCCTCGCCTGAGGATGTTGCCGCGATCCTCTACACCTCAGGCACCACCGGCGAGCCCAAAGGCGCGCTCGTGCCCCACCGGCTCGCCGCCGCCGAGGCCCGCAACCTGGCGGAGCTTCTGGGGCCGGACGCCGAGGCTCCCTACGGGCTCGTGCCACCCGCCTCGCACGCCTTCGGTCTGGGCTGTGTGCTCGCTGGCCTCGCGGCCGGCGCGATGGCCGTGCTGGTCGACTCGACGACCTCGATCGACCCGGTCCGGCGCGCGATCGACGACCACGGTCTGCCGATTCTGCATGGCACGCCGCCTCTGTTCGCACGGCTGCTGCGCGCGGGCGCAGCACCGGCGCTTCGCGGAGGCTTCGTGGCCGGCTCCTGGTGCCCACCCGACCTGCTGGAAGCGCTCGACGAGAGCGGCGCGCGCATTCTCAACCTGTACGGCATGACGGAGATTGGCGCGGCTATCTCCTGCCGTCCCAACGACCCCCCGGAGGTTCGATACCGCACTGTCGGACGCGCTCTGCCGGGCTACCAGGCGCGGGTCGACGCGCAGCAGGGCGAGCAGGGCGAGATCCAGGTTCGCAGCGACTACCTGCCATCGGGGTACCAATCCCGCCCGTGGCGCAGCGAGGAGCTGGCCGAGGGAGCCTGGTTCAGGACCGGTGATCTCGGTGAGCTCCATCCCGACGGCAACCTCGTGATCGCCGGCCGCGCCAAGGAGGTCATTCACGTAGGCGGCTTCAACGTCTTCCCTGGGGAGGTAGAGGCGTTTCTGGCCACCCACCCCGCGATCGCTCACGCGGCGGTGATCGGGGTCCCGCATTCCGTCCTGGGCGAGGCTCCGCAGGCATTCGTTGTACCGGTCCACGGCGAGACGCTCGAGCCGCGTGAGGTGATCAGCTTCGCCCGCGCCGGCGTCGCGGGCTACAAGGTCCCGTACACCGTACGGGTCGTGCAAGAACTTCCGCTGCTGCCGTCCGGCAAGACTGACCGGAGAGCGCTCGCACTCCAGATCGCTCCCGAGGAGGTCGTGCGCTGAACCCCGAGGTCGAGATGCTCGCCCGCGCTCCGATGTTCGCCGGTCTCACTGCCGAGGAGCTCGAGGCCGTCGCGCAGCGGGCCCGCTCGAAAGCGTTTGCGCCTGGCAAGGAGCTCTGCCGGGCGGGCCAGGCGGGTGAGAGCTGCTGGGTGATCACGGCCGGCCTCGTCGACGTGTACGGCGCGGGGGACAGCGTGGCGGCGGGGGAGATCGTGGCGCGCCGGCGCAAGGGCTCGACCGTGGGCGAGGCAGCGGTCATCCTCTCCGAGCCGCATGCGGAGACGGTGATCGCGAGCATCCCGACGTCGACGCTCGAGCTGCGGGCCGAGGACGTACACGGGCTGATCGAACGCTTTCCGGCGATCACGCTGAACGTGCTGCGGACCCTCCGTGGCCACCTGACCCACGCGCGCGAGCGGGCGCGAGTGGACGCTCAGCAAGGCGAAACGGTGGCGCTGGTCTTCGGCCCCTCGCTTCGGGGGATCGCCGGGCCGGTGATTGCAGCGGCGCGGAGCGCGACTCCCCGCCCGGTGAGCTCGCTGACCCGCGACTTCTCGTTCGCCGGTGCGGTGACGGCCGCCGGAGATCTGGCGTCCAGCCACGCCACCGTGCTGCTCCCGACTGAGCTGGACGCGCAGACCGTCGCCACCTTGAGGCGCGAGGCGGACCGCGTGGTGGCGCTGCTGGCCACGGCCAACGAGGTTGCGGAGCTGGATGGGCTCGAGGCGAGCGACCGGCCTTCGGTCGAGCTCGTGCTGGTCGGCCAGGAGGCCGCCAGGGCCGCACGCGGCCTCGCCTCTGCGGACGCGGTTCGGGTGCTACGAACGTTCGAACCGGAGCGTGGCCTTCGCCTCGGGAGCGCCGATCTCGGGTGGGTCGGCCGTCATCTGACCCGCGCCAAACTGGGACTCGCGCTCGGAGCCGGCGGCGCCAAGGGCTACGCCCACGTTGGCGTGCTTGGAGTCCTCGAGGACGCGGGGTACGTGGTCGACTGCGTGGCCGGCAGCAGCATCGGCGCGATCGTCGGCAGCTATCACGCACTCGGCTCGTCGGCCGCCGAGATCGACCGCACTCTCCGCACGGCATTCGACGCCGAGAGCGTGGCGGAGATCTTCAAGATCAACCTCGCGGGGCGGGCGACCGGACTCGAGCTGATGACCCGGCTGATGCGCGAGACGACCGGAGATCAGACGTTTGCGGACACCAAGATCCCGCTCACGATCATGTCGGTCGATCTCGTTCGCAGGGCTCCCGCACCGCTACGCGAGGGGGTCCTGTGGGAGGCGCTTCTAGCGGCCACGGCGCTCGCGGGGATGTTCCCGCCGTTTGAGCGGGATGGGCAGCGCCTCGTCGACGGGTTGGCGCTGGTGCCGGTGCCGACCGAAGCGGTCGTCGAGGACGGCGCCGACGTGACCGTGGCCGTCAACCTGATGAGCCCCCATACGCTTCCGCGCTGGCCCGGCGGGCCCGTTCCCGAGCCGCCTCCCGAACGTCGGCGACGGGGCGTCCTGGATGACCTGCTCGAGGTGATGGACCTGAGTCAGCTCGCGCAGAGCACCCGTCACGCCGAGCTTGCCGACGTGCCGATCTCGCCCCTCTTCGGGCCGGGCGAGTGGCGCGACTTTCATCTTGCGGACCAGTTCATGGCGGCCGGCCGAGCCGAGGCGGAACGAGCGCTTCCGATGCTGCGGTCGCTGGTGCTGCCCACAAGTGATCAATCCCCAGAGAAAGGAGACGGCGTTGAACGATCAGACGCACTTCGGCTTTGAGGACCTTAAGCGGATCCTCGTGGACCGGGTCGGCTTGCCCGAGGAGGACGTCAAGGACGACCCCAGCCTCAGTTTCGACGAGATGGGCCTCGACTCGCTCGCATTCGTCGAGGTCCAGCTCGCGATGGAGCAGGAGTACGGGATCGCTGTGACCGACGAGGACGGCGAGAACATCCAGACGGTGGGCGAGGCGATCGAGTTCGCCAACCGGCGGCTCGCGGAGCAGGCGTGAGCGATGGCTGCCCACACCGACAACTCTGTGCAGATCGATGCCCCACTCGGTTTCGTATGGGAGCGGATGATGGACATCGAGGGCTGGCCAACCCTGTTCAGCGAATACGCCAAGGCTGAGGTGGTCGAGCGTGACGGCGACCGGATCGTGTTCCGACTGACCACGCACCCCGATCCCGACTACGACGGTCAGGTATGGAGCTGGACGTCCGAGCGGATCGCCGATCCGAGCAGCCACAGCTCGAAGTCGCGCCGGATCGAGACTGGCCCATTCGAGTACATGAACATCGAGTGGTACTTCGAAGAGGCGGGTGACAGCACGCGCATGCGCTGGGTGCAGGACTTCTCGATGAAGCCCACGGCGCCGGCCAACGACGAGCAGGCCGAGCAGTACATGAACAAGAACACCAAGGAGCAGATGCGGGTGATCAAGGAGCGGCTCGAGGCGCAGACGCCGGGAGGCTCGGCATGAGCGTGAAGCGGGGCGTGATCGTCGCGCGCATCAAGCCCGGCGCGGAGGAGGAGGTCGCCCGGATCTTCGCCGAGTCCGACGAGACCGAGCTACCGCGGATCACCGGAGTCAGGCACCGTAGCCTGTTCGTGCTCGAGGACATCTACATCCACCTGGTGGAGACAGACGATGAGTTCGAGCAGGCAGTCGATAAGGTGCGAGACCACGACCTGTTTAAGGACATCAGCCGCAAGCTCGACCCCTACATCACCCCGTATAACCCGGAGACCTGGCGATCCCCCAAGGACGCCACCGCAAAGGAGTTCTACAGCTGGGATGCGCAGGACTGAGTCATGACCGGGCTGGCGTTTGTATTCCCCGGCCAGGGGTCGCAGAAAGTGGGGATGGGTGCGGAGTTGCGGCAGGACCGCCCGGAGCTGTTCGACCGTTACACGGGGCTCGCGGAGGAGGTGTCCGGACTACCGATAGGCAAGCTCTGCCTGGAAGGGCCGATCGAGGAGCTGACGCGGACCGATGTCGCCCAGCCGGCGCTGTACGCGTTATCTCTGGCGGTCGCGACGGCCGCCGGTGAAGCGGGCCTTGCGCCGGACTACGTGGCCGGCCACAGCCTTGGCGAGTACTCCGCCGCGGCCTATTCGGGGGCGATGTCGCTCGCTGACGGGATGCGGATCGTGAGTGAGCGCGGTCGGTTGATGGCGGCGATCCAATCCGAGCGGCCGGGGGCGATGGCGGCGATCATCGGCCTCTCGACCGACGAGGTGGAGCGACTCTGCCAGCAGGCCGGCGAGGCGGGTGTCGTGAGCGTCGCCAATCTCAACTCCCCTACGCAGACCGTCGCTTCCGGGGAGGAGGCGGGGGTGATGCGACTGCTTGAGCTCGCGCAGGAGGCGGGAGCGAAGCGGGCGCTCCGCCTGCAGGTGGGCGCAGCCTTCCACAGCGAGCTGATGGTCCCGGTGCACGAGCGGCTCAAGCAGACGATCGACCAGGTTACGTTCTCCGATCCGCAGATGCCGCTCGTCGGTATCGCCTCGGCCGAGGTTTTGCGGTCGGGTGAGGAGATCCGTGAGGCGCTGCTGGCTCAGATCATCAGTCCCGTTCGCTGGGTGGAGGTCGTGCAACGGCTGGCGCAGTCCGGGTGCAGCTCGTTTCTTGAGGTCGGTCCTGGGCGCGTCCTGATCGGGCTGATCCGTCAGATCGAGCCTGACCTCGCGGTCACGGCCGCAGATAGCGTGCAGAAGCTCGACGAGTTCGCGGCGGCTCGGTCATGAGTGTTCGCATGGTGGTGGATGTCCGGGTTAAGCCCGGGGCGCGGGAGGAGCTGGTCCGGACATACCACGATCTCGCGCAGGTGGCATCACGCCAGCCGGGGTTGATCGAACATCAGCTGTGCGAGTCGCTCGACGATCCTGATCGCTGGCTCGTGGTCAGCGAATGGGAGACCATCGAAGCGTCGACATCCTGGGATCGATCCGACGATCACCGGCGGCTCCTGGCCCCAATGCGGGCATGCTTCGAGCAGGCGAGCCGGAGCGCATTTGAGATCAGAGACGGGATCGATCGCCGTGGGGCGCGCCCAGGAGCTGTCCCGTCATGAGAATTTCCCGAGTCGCTCGGCGCCGAGGATAGGATCGCAGCCGGTGGTCCGTGCAACCCTCTACATGAAGGTGAAGGACGGGCGTGGGGACGAGTTTGAACGCGAGTGGCGCGCGATTGCAGACAAGGTACGAACGGTCCCGGGCAACGTGAGACAGGCGCTCGCGCGTGATCCCGAGGACCCTGACAGCTTTGTGGTCACTAGTGACTGGAGGACCAGGGAGGAGTTCAGCACGTTTGAGCGCAGTCCCGAACAGGACGAACTCACCGCGCCGTTGCGTGATCTGCGGGCATCGGCGCGCATGACGGTGCACGAGCTGGTTGTCGACATCGAAGGAGAGACAAGCTGATGGCTGCGCGCGTGATGGTGTTTGCGAAGATCGATCGGGGCAACGAGGAAGCCTTCGAAGCCGCCTATGCTCAAGTCACGGCGAATGTCAAGGGTACGCCCGGTCACATCGCGGACGAGTTGCTGCGGCGCAGTGAGCCGCCCGACGATCCGGCCGGTCCCAGTTCATACATTCTGCTCAGCGAGTGGGAGAGCAAAGATGCGTTCCTCGCCTGGGAGAACGCTCCGGCGCACACGGAGAAGCGAAATCCAATGACTCCGTACTGGTCAGGCAAGGTGGAGCGGGTGATCTTCGACGTGGCTCACACCATCAAGGCGGGCGGGTGAGCCCGACGACTGAGACGGAGGGGGGAACGTGAGGATCGGGGTCTTGGGCGCCGCGGGCGGGACTGGGCGGCAGGTCGTCCAGCAGGCGCTGGACAGGGGCTGGGAGGTCGCTGCACTGGCCCGGCGGCCGGACGCGCTGACCATCACAAACGAGCGTCTGTCAGTCACCCAGGGGGACGCACGGGAACCGTCGGGGGCAGCGTCCGTAGTCAAGGGTTGCGATGCCGTCATCTCCGTCATCGGTCTCCGGAAGGGCGTCGACACGTCGCTCTCTGACGCCACCACGACGATCTGCGCCGCGATGAAGGAGGCCGGGGTCCGGCGACTGGTAGTGATGAGCGTTCTCGGCATCCGCGACAGCGCGGATAAAGCAGGCATCTTCGGGCGGGTGATCATCCCGCTGTTCATGAAGAAGGCGGTCTCGGACCGAGTCCGGGTGGAGGAGGTGGTCGAAGCGAGCGGACTCGACTACACGTTGGTGCGCGCGGCGCGACTGGTCGACGGCGGCCCGACCGGGAAGTACTCGGCTGGGCCTGACGCGAGGGCGAACGCGACCTCAAAGGTCACGCGCGGCGATGTTGCCCACTGCCTCCTAGATCAGGCGGAGGCGCAGGGCGAGCACAGCCGAGCCATCGGTGTCGTCGGCTGACCGCACGAGGTCGTAGGGGTGACAAATGCGTAAGCAGAGATCTGAGGAATACAACGGGTACCGAGAGGCCGGCATCAGGCTGACGGCGCCGCAGCCCCGTGCGATCGCGGAGCAGCGATCCGAGCAGGCCGGACCGCTGATTCGCGCGGTCCACGAGTTCGACAAGGCTCATCTGGTGATGCTGGCGGAAGAGTCGCTCGTCCCGCGCGACGCGGCGGTGGCGATGCTCGCGACCCTGGTCGAGACGGAGGAGACAGACGTCGAGGCGGCCCGCGCGAAAGCCGGGGGTGGCGTGCATTCAGCTGAGCAGCTACTGATCCGCCGCCACGGCGAGGAGGTCGGGGGCTGGCTGGCGCTCGGGCGGAGCTCGAACGATCTCGGGGCGCTCTGCACTCGCATGATCCAACGCGATGCGCTCGCGGCGATGATGGGGGCGCTGAACAGGCTTCGCCGGGCGATCCTCTCACTCGCCGGGCAGCACCTCGCGTCGGTGATGCCGGGGTACGCGTACGGGCGACATGGCCAACCGGTGACGCTCGGCCACCAGTTCGCAGCCTGGGCCGCGGTCTTCGAGCGAGACTTCGAGCGCGCAGCTCAGGCCTACCGGCGCATCAATACCAGCCCAGCGGGTGCTGCCGTGATGACCGGTTCCGACTTCCCGGTCAACCGTCACCGCGTCGCGGAGTTGCTGGGCTTCGATCATCCGATTCGCAACACGTTCGATGCGGTGATGAGTCGCGACACGGTCCTCGACAGTTTCAGCGTGATGACGATCCTCAACGGTGACGTGGCCCGGCTCGCCAGTGACATCCTGCTGTTCAGCACACACGAGTACGCGCTGGCCGATGTTCCCGATGAGTTCTGCGGGACCAGCAGCATCATGAGCCAGATCCGGAATCCGGGCATCCTCAGGCTCGCCAACGGCGTCAGCGCCGCTTCTCTGGGTGGTTTCGTCACCGCGGTGATGGCGGAGAAGGCCACGACCGGTGAGAGTCTCGTCGAGCGGAGCTACGCGCTTGAAGCGCTGGACAGACTTCACGCGGAAACGCTCCGCGATCTGCGCGTGATGCAGGAGTTGCTGCCGCGGATGCGGTGGGATATCGGCCGGATGGCGACTCAGGCCGGGCGCTACTGGGCACAGGCGACCGACGTTGCAGGCGCGCTCGTCCGGGAGAAGGGACTGCCGTGGCGGTCTGCGCACCAGATTGTCGGGATCCTGGTCCGATACTGCGACGAGCGCGGTCTCGCGCCGAGCGAGGTGACGACGCAACTCGTTGACGAAGCCGCCGTGGAGTACTTCGACGAGCCGGTCGGGCTCAGCGAACAGGCGCTCGCGCATGCGCTCGACCCACGCCACTTCGTCGAGGCGCGCACCGCCGTCTACGGAGGTCCCGCGCCGGAGGATGTTCAGCTCCAGATCGAGGAGCTCACCACAACACTTGAGCGAGACGAGTCCCTCCACACTTCCGCTGCTGGGCAGCTGCAGGCCGCCGCCGCGCAGCTACGCGAAGCGATCAGCGGCCTGCTCGAGTCCACCAAGTCGCCGGTCCCGCCGCATGTCTAGCCATCCGATCCCATCGGCGACGTGGTAACTCGGCTCGGACACGTGAAGCTTCGGGTCCGGGACGTGGACGCCTCCGTCGAGTTCCTGCACGACACGCTCGGGCTTCGTGAAGTCGAGCGCGTCGACGGCTGCGCCTATCTGAGCTGCAACCAACGCCATCACGAGCTGATACTCGCTCACGGTGAGCGGATCGGCTACGAGCACGTTGGCCTCGAGGTCCCGGACGCCGCGGCGCTGGACGAGACCCTCGGCAACGTTGAGCGCGCTGGCGGCAAGCGCCTGGAGTCGATCGACCGGGAGCCGGGCATTGCCGGCGCGGCGCTGGTTGAGGGACCCGGCGGCCATCGCTTCAAGCTGTTCCACGGGATGGCCACCGACCAGGACCCCTCCCCAGCTCCCGGAGCTGCAGGGGTTCGTGCCGAGCGCTGCGAGCACGTGTCCCTGGACGTGCACCGTCTCGCGCCGATGGCGAAGTTCCTCCGGGAGGGCCTGGGCTTCCAGTTCTCCGATCAGATCGGTAACAACGGGATGTGGTTTCGCTGCGAGGAGATCCACCATGGCGTCGCGCTCGTGCGCACGCCGTCCATTGGCCTGGCGCATTACGCCTTTGCGCTGCCGAGCTTCGACGATTTCAAGCGTATCGGTGACTACATCCATGGGCTCGGCCGGCGGTTCGAGTATGGGCCCGGCCGACACGGACCCGGCAACAACCTTTTCATCTACTTCTTTGATCCCGCGGGTGTAATGGTCGAGTGCTGCTCGGAGATGGCGCTGGTTGGTCCGGGCCATCCGTATCAGCCCAGAAAGTGGAAGCTTCGACCTCGAAACGTGAGCCTTTGGGGAGGATTACCGACTCGCCGCTTCCTGACCGCGAACGCACCGGTGATTACGGGTTGACACACCGCCCCACCTCATTCCGAGTCTTGCGGAGCGCGATCGTTTTCGCATAGGGTTGGCACGTGACCGTTGAGGAGAACAAGGGGCTGATCCGGTACCTGATCGAGAAGGGGCTAAACGAGAACAACCCGGATGTCGCCGACGGGAACTTCACCGACGACTACGTAGCCCACATTCCCGGAATGCCACCAGGAGGGCCCACGGGAGCCGAGGCGTTCAAGCAGGTGATACGCCTGTGGCGAGGGGCGTTTTCGGACTGGCACATGACGATCGAACAGTTGGTTGCTGAGGGGGATTTCGTCGCGAATCGATTTACGACGACTGGCACGCACGACGCCCCGCTGTTCGGCATTCCCCCGACCGGGAAACGGATGGAGGTGCATAGCCAGGAGCTCCACCGTGTCTCGGATGGCAAGGTCGCGGAGTCATGGATCGTCGACGACGTTCCCGGGATTCTGGTCCAGCTGGGCGTTCTTCAAATGCCGCGACCCGGTACAGGACCACCGAGCTAGGCGAAGGAGGGGCCGGATGTCTACCCATTTCGCGCTGATGTGGACAGTGCGACCAGGGACTGAGGAAGAGGTCGCGAAGCTGTTCGAGACCTACGGCCGTCCCGACCACGAGATCAAAGACGAGGAGGGAAACGTCAAGGGGAAGCTGCTCGCCACGACGATCTTCATGAAGGGCAACGTCGTCGTTCGGGCGATTGAGTTCGAAGGCTCGATCATCGACGTCGCTCCGCACATGGGCCGGCAGCCGGCGATTCGAGAGCTCGAGGAAAAGCTCGATGCGTTCATCGAGAAGCCCCGCGACATGTCCACACCCGAGGGTGCCCGCGCTTTCTTCGTCGAGTCCGCGATGCGGACTGTGGTCTCGCGCCGGTGGGACGATTGAGCTCGATCGGCCCCCCGGGAGGTGGCCCCCCGCGAGACGGGCCGCCGGGAGCCGGGGGCGGACCTCCCCGGCCGGGGGGAGCTCCCGTTGAGCCTCGGCCCAAGCCCGATATGCCTCCGTTCGACAGCTTCTTTCGGCTCGACGGGAAGACGGTGCTCGTCGTCGGTGGCTACGGCGGAATCGGGGAGCTGACATCGAAGTTGCTCGCGCATCACGGGGCCGTGGTGGCGATCGGCGGTCGCGCCCTCGAAAAGGCCGATGCGCTCGCGGAGCAGATCACCGGGCGGGGCGGTACAGCACTCGGCGTTGAGATCGATCTCGCCGACCGGCGGGGCATCCGGTCATCGGTGGACCGCGCGCTCGATCGCCTCGGGACGTTGGACATGGTCGTCAACCTTGCCGCCATCGAGATCGAGAACAGGGCGGAGGATCTCGCCGAAGACGAATGGACGAGGGTCATCGACGTCGACCTCTCGGGCGCCTTCTGGCTCTCGCAGGCCGCGGCGCAGCGAATGATCGAGCGTGGCCGCGGCGGACGGATCATCCACTTCTCATCGACTCGCAGCGTCGCCGGCGGCAAGCGTGGCTTCGCCGCTTATGCGGCGGCGAAGGGCGGCCTCAACAACCTCATCAGGCAGCTGGCTACCGAATGGGGTCAATACGGGATCACGGTCAACGGCGTCGCCCCGGGCTTTGTCCCCACGGATCTCACCCAGGAGAAGGCGATGAACCCGGGCTTCCGGCAGTTCATGATTGGCCGAATCCCGCTGGGGCGCTTCGGCACCCCCTGGGAGCTATCCGGAGCGGTCCTCTACCTGGCCTCTCCCGCGGCGAGCTTTGTGACCGGCCAGATCCTGTTCGTGGACGGTGGCGTGACGGCTAGCTCGTAGGAGGCACCATGGTTAGACCGCGAATTGCGTTCATCGGGCTCGGGATGATGGGGAATGGCATGGCGTGCCGGCTTGCCGATCAGGGTTTTCCGCTGAGCGTGTTCAACCGCACACGCGAGAAGGCCTCCGAGGTTGAGAAGCTCGGAGCCCGGATTACTGACTCGCCGGCGGACGCGGCACAGACGGCCGATGTCCTCATGGTCAGCCTGGCCGACCAGAATGTCGTCAGCTCGCTGCTCTGGGGGGATGACGGGGCGATGGTCACGCTCCCGGAAGGCGGGTACGTGGTCGACATGAGCACCGTCCCTCCCGACTACGCGCGCACTGAGGCCGCTCGCGTGGCCGAGAGCGGCGGTCACCGGCTGGATGCGTGTGTCCTGGGTAACCCATTCCACGCTCGATCGGGCGAGTTGCGCGTCATGGTGGGCGGTGAGGAGACGGACGCGGCAGCGCTGCAGCCGATCTTCGAGACGATCGGAAAGGAGGTCGCCTACATGGGGCCCGCGGGAATGGGCGCAACCATGAAGCTCGTGCTCAACATGCTCATGGGCGTACAGATGCCCGCTCTCGCCGAGGCACTGGTTCTCGGTGAGGCCGCCGGCCTTCCGCGCGAGAAGATGCTTCAGATGATCAGCGGGTGCGGATACAGCTCGCCGGTGATGGACTTCCGCTGCCAGATAATCGGCCAGCGCAACTTCGATTTCGCCGCCTTCAAGCTCGGCCTAATGCGGAAGGACATGATGCTGACGCTCGAGGAGGCTCACAAGCTCGGTGTTCCCATGCCGGTGACCGATGCGTCCTACTCGTCGCTCACTGCCGCGCGCTCGCTGGGCCTGGGTGACAAGGACGTTGGGGCGATCGTCGCCTATCAGGAACGGGTGAGTGGGATCTCCGGCTACGACTGGCCGGGCACATGAAATGCCCGGAATCGTCGACGTCCACGGGCACATCACCCATCCAGATCTGTTTAAGCGCTTCCCCATGCCGCCTTCGCTGCTGGACATAGAGGGGATGCTCGACCGCAAATCTGCGCTCGGCATAGAGACGACCGTAGTCGGAAGTCCGGTGGGGTTCGGGACGATGATGCCGGTCCCGGGGCTCGACAACTACGCCCAGCCGCTGGATCGGCTCGCCTCGTTCCACGACTGGCTGGCATCGGAGGTCGAGAAGCATCGTCCGCGCCTGGCGGCATACGTGTATCTCAACCCGCTGGGCGGCGAGACGGAGCTCGAGCAGGCCGCGCGGACCGCGCGGGAGGGTCCGTTCGTGGGGCTGATCGTCAACACGAGCGTCAACGGCCGGTACCTGGACGCGCCGGAGGCCGACGACTTCTTCGCGATGGCCGACGAGCTCGGGATGCCGATTCTCCTGCACCCACCCGCCGAGCCTGTCGGCAGCTCTAGCGCGGGCGACTTCAGGCTCGTCGAGCAGGTCGGTCGCTTCCTCGACGTGACGATGTGTCTCGCCACGCTGGCGTTCTCGGGACGTCTCGAACAGCACCCCGACCTGCGGTTGATCGGTGCGACCGCAGGCGGGGCGATCGGTCTTCTCGGTTCGCGGCTCGATTCGGCATACGCACCCCAGCACTATGGCGGCGGCGGACCTCCAGGCGGCGGACCTCCAGGCGGTGGGCCTCCAGGCGGTGGGCCTCCAGGCGG
>DASPPG010000248.1:0-13401 GCA_035625625.1 Solirubrobacteraceae bacterium | reverse complement strand
GATCTTGGTCCAACTGCGGTGTCAGTCTTCCGCGCGCCCGGCGTCCCCCGAACGGCGCCGCCTCAGCCGCCTGGCCCGACGCGTCAGTCGAGCTCGTCAGCTGACGGCGGTGATGCGCAGCCGGCGCACGCCCTTGGGCGTCTTGACCTCGACGACGTGACCGACCCCGCTGCCGTTCAGAGCGGCGCCGATCGGCGACTCGATCGACAACGTCCCCGCCGACGGGTTGGCCTCATGGGAGGCGACCAGCCGGACGCTCTGAGCCTGGCCGCCTCGTTCGTCCTCGAAGGTGACGGTCGCGCCGAGGCGGGCGGTGCCGTCGCTTGCCACGCCCGCCTCGACCACCTCGGCGTTGAGCAGCTTCTCGCGCAACCGCAGGATGCGGGTCTCCAGATGTGACTGGGCGTTCTTGGCGGCGTGGTACTCGGAGTTCTCCTTGAGGTCGCCCCACTCGCGGGCGGTCTTGATTTGCGCGACCACCTTCGCGCGCTCCTCGGTCTCCAGGCGGCGCAGCTCGGCGCGGAGCTGCTTCACGCCCTCGGCTGTGATTAGTCTGCTCTCAGCCATCCAGGCTTCTCCTTCCTTCGAGTTGGCGGCGATTTCTGGGACGCTGCGCCTGCCAGAAGCCGCGCAACCGAAATGGGCAGGTGCCGGTCCCGGCGCGCCGCCCTCCGTCCGAGCATAGCCCGGCGTGTTCCGCGGAGCGTCCCGGGATCGATCACGCCGCTGCGGTCCGGTCCGACGATTGGCTTTGCCAAGACGGCAAACGGTCGCAGCTCGTACCGCGGATGCCGAGCGCCAACTACTACACCAGCATGGCCCTCGAGGCGAGCTCGGTCGTGCGGGACAGAGCGTCCAGGTAGCCCTGCCGGATGAGGCCCGCGTGACGCAGCCCCCAAAGCAGCTTCGCGTGATCCCAAGCCACGTCACGGGCGGCAGCGAGTGACCACATCGCGAGCGCCTCGTCGGTTGCCTCCGGCGTCACGTCCTCAATATCGGCGATCAGACCCGTGTCGAACCAACCCGCGACCTGGGTCTCGACCGTCGCGAGCAAGCCATCGACTCGCTGGTAGTCGCGGTGAATCGCGCTTTCGTCTTGCGGTGCGAGACCGAACTCCTCGCACGTCGTGACCACGGCGATCGGCAGGTCGTGGTTGATGTGCGCGGCCATGCCCGCCAGCGCGAACTGGATCGGCTCACGCGCCTGCGAACGCGTCTCGACGAGTGGGCGCCACGGGATCGGGCAGTCCCCGCCGGAGTCGATCGTTGCTTCGGCGGCGAAGTACAGCCCGGCGAAGATGACGTCCAGGCGATCGACGAAGGGCTTGTCCTCGAATTCTGTCCCGCCGCTCGCCGCGTCGACCGCGAGCGTGACCTGGAGGTAGAGCCGGTTGAAGATGGCGACGCCGTCCTCGCGAGGGAGCGCGGCATCGATCGCCTCCATCCGGGCTATCACATCCGGGATCGTCGTTACAGCGGCCGCGGCGCTCACGAGGCGATCGTAATCGTCGTACCGGCCCCGCCGTGTGAGCCCTCAGGATCGCGGTGGGATCGGGCACGCGCCGCCGGTCGCCGAGCCCGGACAGCCTGAAGCTCGCGCCCTTCGTTTCAAAGCACCTGGTCACAAGAACCGCTCGTGCTGTCGCGGCTTGTTCCCCGGACAACGCCGGGCAGCGGTGCGCGGGCTGCCCGCACGGGACGACGCAACTCGCCCTGGTCCTACAAGGTTTCTCAGCCAGACGCCCGCTTGTAGCCCGCGGCGACTTCGAGCCATTCCTCGGCCTGCCTGCGGGCACATTCTGCGGCTTCGTGAGCGCGGTCAGCTGCCCGACGCTCCTTTGCGACAACATCGCTTCGCCCGGCGCGCCTCACCGCGTGCTCTTCGGCGAGCCGGGCACTTTCCTCAAGCGCCTCGGCTGCACGGCTCAGCGTCGATGCCAAGCGTTCGGCGGTCTGTCGGGTGCGAGATGCTGTCCGCTCAGCAAAGCGCTCGCGCTCGGCAGACCGGCGCCGGTCCGCGGCCCGCTGCCTGCCATCTCGCGCTTCCTCGCGTCGCCGCCACTCCTCAAGCCTGGTCAGTTCCTCGCGCTCGCGCTGCGGCCTCTGCTCGTCCGCGCCCTGCTCGCGCTCATCGGCCAAACGCTCACGCCGGTCCGCGACGTCTTCACGGAGGTTGGCGGTTCGCTCCCGCTCATCCGCGATCACTTCGCGCTCGTCCGCGATCCGGTCGCGCTCGTCCGCGATCTGCTCGCGCATGGCCGCCATCCGGTCCCGCTCGTCGGCAATCCGCTCGCGCTCGACGGCCATCCGCTGGTTCGCCGTCGACTCGCGATGCTCACGACCGCGCCGACGCTGACGACGCAGCCTGTCACGCTCGCGCTCCAGCTCCGCATCAACGGCCGTAAGCTGCGCCGCCCGAAGCCCGATCTCCGAGACGAGGCGCTCGATCTCGGCCCGCGCAGACTCATCGGCCGCTTTGGACGATCTGACGCGTAACCGCGCCAGTTCGGCGCGATTAGTCTCGAGCTGTGCCGACTCGCGCTCGAGGCTGACGCACCGCCGCTCGAACCTAGCCCACTCCGTGTCGCCGAGCGCGTCCCAGACCGCAGCCGCCGCTTCATGGTGTGCTGCGCTCTGCTCATGGATGAGCGCTGCCCCAACGTGTACTGCTCCACCCTCCGGGTCACTGCTGACAGCTGATTCCATCGCTGCGTGCTGTTCGATCTCTGCGGCTCCCACTCGGCTAAGGCTAGGCGAGCCGGCGCCGCGCCGCAGAGGAAAGTTCGGATCTCGACGGCCGCGCGGACGTCGCCTTCCGCTCCGGGCCAATACGGCAGATGATCTCACGCCTGACGGGCGACTGCCCCGGCGTGGCGCGAACGCGTTACCCCGTCACCATTGCGGCCCGCGATCTCGAGCAATGCCTGGCTCGACGACGTTAAGGGCGCCGAGCCCTCGACGCTGCGGGACCACCGTTGCCCGCTCGCCGAGCCCGGCCGGGCTTACCGCAGGGGCCATGGCTCCTCCCCCGGTCTAATCATGGCCGCGGTACGGAGATCTTGCGGCTAAAGATACGGCTACTCCATCTCGCCGACAAAGACTGTGGGGTACGATCGGTTGCTGCTCATGGAGAGCGGTGTCCCTGGACCGGGCCGGCCAACGAGGCTGCGTGGGCGCGCCAGCGAATGCGCCGTGTTGGACGCATTGGTCGGGCAGATCCGCCGGGGCGAGAGTCGGTCACTTGTGCTACGGGGCGAGGCTGGGATCGGGAAGACGGCGCTGCTTGAGTACCTCGTCGAGTCGGCGACGGACTGCACGGTGGTCCGAGCCGTCGGCGTTGAATCGGACATGGAGTTGGCGTTTGCCAGTCTCCAGCAGTTGTGTGGGCCGACGCTCGACCGCCTCGAGAGGCTGCCCGCTCCGCAGCGTGATGCCGTTCAGGTCGCGTTCGGCTTGAGCGTCGGGCCCGCACCGGATCGGTTTTTGGTCGGTCTCGCTGTGCTCAATCTTTTGTCCGAGGCGGCTGACAAGCGTCCGCTGCTCTGTATCGTCGATGACGCACAGTGGCTGGATCGGGCCTCTGCGCTGACGCTGGCGTTTGTTGCCCGCCGCTTGCTGGCGGAGCCGGTCGGGATGGTGTTCGCCGCGCGCCATTCGGCTGACGAGCTTCAGCACTTGCCCGAACTCGAGGTGCGCGGCCTGCGGAACGGCGACGCGCGTGCGTTGCTGAGCTCAGCGGTGAGGTTCATCTTGGATGAGCGCGTCCGTGATCGGATCATCGCGGAGACCCACGGGAATCCGCTGGCTTTGCTCGAAATGCCGCGGGGGTTGACCGCGATGCAGTTGGCAGGCGGGTTCGCGCTCGGTGGCAGGCAGGCGCTTTCGGGCCGGATCGAAGACACCTTCGTGCGCCGACTCGAGGTGCTTTCTGATGACGCCCGTCGCCTGCTGCTGGTGGCCGCCGCAGAACCAGTTGGCGATCCGCTGTTGCTGTCGCGCGCGTCAGAGCGGCTCGGGATCGCGGTGGCGGCCGTTGACGAGGAGACACACGGCCTGCTGTCGATCGCTGACCGCGTGACGTTCCGTCACCCCCTGGTCCGCTCGGCCATGTACCGGTCAGCCGGGGTGCGGGAACGCCGGGCGGTCCATCTGGTGTTGGCGGAGGTGACCGACCGCGAGCTCGACCCAGATCGTCGTGCGTGGCATCTCGCCGCGGCGGCGGCGGGACCTGACGAGCAGGTTGCGCTGGAGCTTGAGCGCTCGGCCGGATATGCGCAGGCGCGGGGCGGCCTAGCCGCTGCGGCCGCGTTCCTGCAGCGGTCCGTCGCGCTAACGCAGGACTCCATGCGGCGCGCGGATCGTGCGCTCGCCGCCGCGCAGGCAAGTCTTCAGGCCGGGGCGTTCGACGCGGCCCTCGGGCTCTTGACGACAGCGGAGGCCGGAGCGCTTGACGAGCTCCAACGTGCCCGGGTGGATCTGCTGCGTGGCCAGATCGCGTTCGCCTCGACCGCTGGCGGCGAGGCTCCCGCGCTGCTCCTGAACGCGGCCAGACGGCTCGAATCGCTCGATCCCACGCTCGCGCGCGAGACGTATCTGGACGCCTGGCGGGCCGCATTCTTCGCCGGCCGGTTCGCGCGTGCCGGCGATCTGCGCGAGGTCTCCCGGGCCGCCAGGTCAGCACCCCAACCCAGCTCGGCTCCGCGTGCGAGCGACCTGCTGTTGGAGGGCTTTTCCCTCCTGGTCACCGACGGCCGCGCCGGCGCGACATCCATGCTGCGGCGGGCAGCAAGCGTACTTGCTGAGGAGGAGGTGGCCACGGCGGAAGGACTGCGATGGGGCTGGCTAGGCGCCGCTGCCGCCGCCGTACTGTGGGACGAGGAACTCTGGCATACGGTTTGCGTTCGGCGCCTGCAGTCCCTCCGCGACGAGGGAATCCTTTCCGTTATGCCGCTCTACTTGAACTCGTGCGGCATGGTCACTGCGTGGCGCGGCGACTTTCCAGCGGCGGCTTCGTTGATCGAGGAGGCGGAGGCGATCGTCGAGGCGACGGGAAGTCGCTTCGCGCGCCTGGCGGCCGTGATCGTAGCCGGCCTTCGTGGCTCAGAGGCCGCGGCCTTCGCGCTGATCGAGGCCGTGGCAAGGGACGCGTCAGCTGCTGGCCAGGGCGTCGGGATGCAGTGGTGCCAGTTCGTATCCGCCATCCTGCACAACGCTCTCGGCCGCTACGAGGAGGCGCTGGCGGATGCCCAGCAAGCGAGTGAGCAGGCGCCCGAGCTGCATCTGGCCGCGTTTGCGCTTCCGGAGCTGATCGAGGCGGCCACGAGGACGGGGAGGACCCGCCTCGCCGCCGACGCGCTCGAGCGACTGGCCCAGGCGACGCGCGCCGGCGCGACCGACTGGGGCCTGGGCGTCCAGGCGCGCTCTCGAGCGCTGCTCGACGATGGCCGAGGCGCCGAGGCCTCCTATCGCGAGGCGATCGAGCGATTGAGCCGCACCCGGCTTCGTCCCGAGCTCGCCCGCGCTCACCTGCTGTACGGCGAATGGCTACGTCGTGAGAATCGGCGGCTCGACGCGCGCGCCCAACTGCGCACCGCTTACGACTTCTTCGTCACGATCGGCATGGAGGCGTTCGCTGAGCGCGCGCGGGCAGAGTTGCAGGCCACCGGTGAGAAGCTGCGTAAGCGGACGGCCGAGACTCGTGATGATCTGACCGCGCAGGAGCGGCAGATCGCCGAGCTGGCCCGCGATGGGCTATCGAACCCAGACATCGGTGCGCGGCTTTTCCTCAGCCCGAAGACCGTGGAGTGGCATCTGCACAACGTGTTCACGAAGCTCGACATCCGTTCCCGCCGGGAGCTGTCGAGCGCGCTGCCAGACTCAGCCTCCGAGCTAGTCTCGGCCTGAGGTGTAGGGACCGGCCCCAGGACGCCCCACACGGCGTCGCCTGCAAGTCCGCGGTCTTTAGGCACGATGCACGGCCCCGGGGATCCCCCGGGTACAAACTCGGGGCAAACCCAGGGTCCCCATGGGCGCGGTTTCCAGGGAAGAGGATCACGATGCGTGCCGTCATCCGTCACCTCACCCAGGAGGACTCAAATGGCTGTCACGACAGAAACGCCGGCGGCCGCCGCCGAGATTCGCTCGTTTCATGTCGATTTCCCGCAGGAAGATGTTGCCGATCTCCGTCGTCGCATCGCGGGGACGCGTTTTCCTGAGCGGGAGCCGGTCGAGGATCCCATCGCGCATCCGTTGGGGGATGCCGTCCCGCCGCAGGGCGTCGAGTTGGCGACGATGGAGGCGCTTGTGCGCTACTGGGGCACCGAGTACGACCTGCGGAGGATCGAGTCGCGGCTGAACGCCCTGCCGCAGTTCCTGACCGAGATTGACGATCTCGATATTCACTTCATCCACGTCAAGTCGCGTCATGAGAACGCCTTGCCGGTGATCCTCATCCATGGCTGGCCTGGCTCGGTCGTGGAGATGCTGGGCGTTGTCGGCCTGCTCACCGACCCGACGGCACACGGCGGTAGCGCTGAGGACGCGTTCGACGTGGTGATCCCGTCGATTCCGGGCTACGGGTTCTCCGGCAAGCCGACGACAAGCGGCTGGGGTCCCGAGCGCGTCGCCGGTGCCTCGATAGAGCTGATGAAGCGCCTCGGCTACACGCGCTTCGTGGCGCAAGGCGGCGACTGGGGCGCGGTCATCGTAGATCTGATGGGCGTGCAGGCACCTCCGGAACTGCTCGGCATCCACTCGAACATGCCGGGCGTTCTGCCGCCCGAGATCGCGCCGAGTTTCGGGCCGCTGAGCGTCGCTCCGGCGCCGGCCGGGCTATCGGCCGAGGAGCAGCGCTGCTACGAGCAGGTGGCCTACGTGTACACAAAGGGGATCGGCTACGCCGTCGAAATGCTCCTGCATCCGCAAACGCTCTATGGCATCGCCGACTCGCCCGCCGGCCTGGCCGCCTGGATCCTGGACCATGACGCCGAGAGCTACCTGGACATCACCAGCGCCTTTGTCGACGGACGGCCCGTCGGCAACCTGACGCGGGACGAGGTGCTCGACAACATCACGATGACGTGGTTGACAAACACGGGGATCTCCTCGGCGCGTCTCTACCACGAAAACGCATACGCTTTCTTCGACGCCAAGGGCGTGTCTGTTCCGGCCGCGGTGACCGTGTTCCCGAAGGAGCTGTATCAGGCTCCGCGGACCTGGGCGGAGCGCGCGTATCCCAACCTGATCTACTTCAACGAGGTCGATCGAGGCGGGCACTTCGCGGCCTGGCAGGAGCCGCAACTGTTCTCGCAAGAGGTGCGCGCGGCATTCCGGTCGCTGCGGTAGCGGGACCATGTTCGAGCGGCTGCACATGCCTCCGCTCGACGGGGCAGCCGAGTGGCTCAACTCCGAGCCACTCGGCGCCGCCGGGCTACATGGTCGCGTCGTCGTGGTGAACTTCTGGACGCTGACGTGCATCAACTGGCTACGGCAGGAGCCCTACGTCCGCGCATGGTCACAGGCCTACCGCGACGACGGGCTCGTGGTCATCGGGGTCCATACCCCGGAGTTCTCGTTCGAGCACGAAATCGAAGGTGTGCGGCGGGCGATTGCCGAGCGGGGGATCGACTATCCGATTGCCGTGGACAACAAATACGCGATTTGGAACGCGTTCAGCAACGCGTACTGGCCCGCGCTGTACTTCACCGATGCAGATGGAGTAATCACCGACGAGTACTTCGGCGAAGGGCGCTACGAGCAATCAGAGCGCATCATCCAGCGACTGCTGGGCGTCGAGCGCGAGCTCGTATCCGTCGACGCAGTCGGCGTGGAGGCGCAAGCCGATTGGGATCACCTGCGCACGCCCGAGACGTACCTGGGGCACGGACGCGGCGAGCGCTTCGCGTCACCCGGTGGTGTCGCGTTCGACGAGCGCCGAGTCTACGAGCTCCCGGACCGTCTGCGACCGAACCATTGGGCACTTTCCGGCGAGTGGACCTCCGGGCGCGAGCGGATCCGGCTCGACCGCGGTGGCGGCACCATCGTCTGCCGGTTCGCGTCCCGCGACGCGCATCTCGTGCTGTCTGCCGGCATGCACGGGCCGATTTCCTTCAGGGTGCTCATCGATGGCGAGGCGCCTGGCAGGTCACATGGCGTGGACGTGGACACGGACGGGAGCGGCTTGCTGCGGGACGGCCGCCTGTACCAGCTCATACGCCAACACGACGGAGTTCGCGAGCGAACGGTCGAGATCACCTTCGGCGAGCCCGGCGCCGAGGCGTACGCGTTCACGTTCGGCTAGCTGTGGTAGTCCGTCACCACACGAAGACCGATCGAGGGCTTCCCAAACGCAACCAGGAGGTAGCCATGAGCGCCAACGAAGCACATGACCATGCGCCATTCATCGACTACGAGAACCTGCCCGCCCCGACGGAGGGCATTCTCGTCACCCATTTCATCACCGTACGAAGCGTCGCTCGGTCCCGCGCGTTCTACTCCGAGGTCCTCGGTGGCGAGGTGGTGCTGGAGGAGAACCCGTGCATCGTTAAGCTCGCCAACTCATGGGTGCTGATGAACCCGGGCGGTCCCCCCACCCCCGACAAGCCCGACATCTCGGTGGTGAACTACGAGCCCGGGAACACGGTCTCGAGCTTCCTGAACCTGCGCGTCGCCGACATCGAGGCGTGTTATGAGCAGTGGAGCGCCAACGGTGCCGAGTTCGTCACGCCGCCGATCGATCGCGGTGCTGAGATCCGCTGCTACATGCGAGACCCCGACGGCTACATGATCGAGGTCGGCCAGGCCACCGGAGTGCTCCATGGGGAGCTCGCCAAGAAGCGACCTGAAGATTTGCCCGGCTAAAGGCGACGGGATTTGAGGCGTGCCGACGGCGACCGCGGCCGTCGCTACGGCCAACACGAAGATCTGGGAGACGTGTCGAGCTGGGCCGATCAGCCAGGCGCTCCGCCGGCCTGCTTTGCCGCGGCCGCGCGATCGCCGATGCCCTCGCTCGGAGCGGAGGCGATTTCCAGCCCCTTCGCGCAAGCGGACGACGGGTCCCGAACCCGCGACCTTCGGCTTGGGAAGCCGACGCTCCCGGGCGAAATTTCCCTGGTCAGCTGCGATTTGGTGGCCGAGATGGAACCCGGATGGAACCTCGACGTCTCGAGGCATCGAACATTTGTCCGCGATATGAGCGAAGGCCAGATCGGTGGCGGAGTGTGCTGTTAGCCTCCTCGCGAATCTGAAGTGGCGGGACCGGGGGTCCGGCAGAGGATCGGTTCCGTCGGAGAACGCGATTCCCAAAAGGGGGGCATATGTCGCGAGTGAGGTGGGCGTGCGCGCTGAGCGGTGCGCTAGTTTTCCTCGGCGCTGGGGTGGCCCAGGCCGCGCCGCGTTGGGGTAGGTACCACCGCTCGGTTTGCGCGGCGATGGCCGGGGAGATGCACTGTCTGGCGCAGGAGGCAACGACGTCGCCGGGGGGAAGCCCGCTCGCGAGCAACACGCCGCCGGCGGGCAGCTACGGTCCGGCTCAGCTGCAGGCTGCGTATGGCCTGAGCGCTGCCTCTGGCAGCAAGGGCGCGGGCGAGACGGTGGCGATCGTCGATGCTTACAACGAGCCGTACATCAGGAACGACATCAACAAGTACCGAAGCCAATATGGGATTGCGGCGATCTCGACCAGCGGGTCGGGAGCTCCGAGCTTCACGGTGGTTAACCAGACCGGCGGCACGAAGCTCCCGCGGACCGACAGCGGCTGGGGCGACGAGGAGGCGCTCGACGTCGAGATGGTGTCGGCGATCTGCCCCAGTTGCAGCGTCGTCCTGGTCGAGGCGAGCTCTCCGACGATCGCCAACCTTGACACCGCCGAGCGCACCGCCCAGTCCTACGCGGGCGTGGTCGCGGTCAGCAACAGTTGGAACGGCTCGGAGTTCTCCGGCGAGATAGGGGATGACGGCTACTACGGCAAGCACCCAACCACAGTTGCCGCCGGCGACAGTGGAACCGGCGCGGCCTGGCCGACCACCTCGCCCAACGTCACCGCCGTCGGCGGAACGACCCTGAATCTGACCTCTAGCAATACGCGGGCCAGTGAGACCGTTTGGTCGGGCGGCGGGAGTGGCTGCTCGGCGTACGAGCCCGAACAGCCGTTCCAGTCATTCCTGCTGAGCTCGCCGTATGGCGGCTGCGCGCATCGCGCGGAGGCTGACGTGGCAGCGGACGCGGACCCGAGCACCGGGGTCGCCGTATACGACTCGTGCGGGGATGCCTACTCGTACTACTTCGAGCCCGCACCCTGTGCCGGAAGCTACGGCTGGCAGCAGTTCGGCGGCACCAGCGTGGCCACGCCGATCATCGCATCGGTGTTCGCGCTGGCCGGCGACAACAACTCGAGCAGCGGCAACGCGGCGGATGCGTTCCTCTACGCGCACGACTCATCCGCCAACTTCTACGACGTGACCGGCGGCTCGAACGGATCGTGCAGTCCGAGCTGGATCTGCACCGCCGACGCCGGCTACGACGGCCCGACCGGCCTGGGGACGCCCAACGGTACGGGCGGGTTCTAGCCGCCACAAGATGAACCGCGACGGGGCGGGGCAATCGCAAGCGCCGGTTGCCCCGCTCCCCCTGTCTCGCCACGGCAGTGGAGCTGGTTGGTCGGCTACTGGCCCCACGGTCAGGAGCCGGACGGACAGCGGGCATGGACGCTCACCTGCCAACCGACAGGCGGCGACGATCCCGACGCGGTCGCGGCGTCCGCGGAGCTCGCCGCCAGCAAGGCGCCGTTTAGAACGCCACCGCAACCATGCCCAATGGTGGTCGTCCGGGGGAGCACGAGTGGCGGTGATCATGGGGCGCACCGGAGAAGGGCGGGCGTCAGGGGAAGTCCGTCCTCGTTGCGGCAAGCGCTGGGAGCGGCTGCACGTCCTCCTGGCGGCAGCTAGCGCTACGGGCCGCTTGACCCGATTCCTGTTGTCATTGTGCATCCGCGTCAGCGGTGAACGCTCACAAGCATTGCCGCACGGCCCGGCCGGTCTACCCATGCCGCAGATCACCGCCCGGATGGGTTCGTCACCAACCTGTGAGGTATCAGAGTCGCCAAAGCAAATGAACCTTTGGCCGTATTCGAGGTCTCGGGCTGATGTGCCCCGGCACGGCGCTCCCGATGCCTGCATCAGGCTGCGAACGGCCGCGCGATGCGTCCACCGCACACCGACGTTGATATATCCCGACGCTGAAGCCGCGCTGCGCGATGATCGCCCACTACACGGAGCGGCGAGTGCCACGACCAGTCAAAAGCACGACCAGTCCGACAACAGCGCCGAGGCACAGTGCCAGCCGTCGCCCTCTCGACCTGCGCGCGAGCCTAAGGTCATCAACTGATCGCCAGCCACCGCGTCTTTGCGTATTCAGCGGAGCGCGATCTCGCAACGGAACCGAGTCAACATCCGCGGTCGTCCCTTCGACCCGGGATTGATCAGAGCCGATCTCCGACACGGGACCAGGCGACTCCTCGCTGGGAATCTGTTCCCCCACGCCATTCGAGCCAACGACCGACGCTGGCGCGGACCACACGGTCGGTCGCGGCTCCTGAGCACGAGCATCGCTGGCATCGCTGACCTGCTGCTCAGACCACGTCGGAATCTCAACCGCCGCGAGACGCGCGACAACAGCTTCCGCGGCGGTCTCCTCAGCCGGGGATTGATCGGAGCCGATCTCCGACACGGGACCAGGCGACCCCTCCCTGGGAATCTGGTCCCCCACGCCATCCGAGTTAACGACCGACGCAGCCGCGGACCACACGGTCGGTCGCGGCTCCTGAGCACGAGCATCGCTGGCATCGCTGACCTGCTGCTCAGACCACGTCGGAGTCTTGGCCAAAGGACCGATGGTCGAGCCATAAGATGGCCAGGAGCGGTGATCATCCGCTCCCTCCTCGTAACGCGGACGTACCCTCTCATTGTGCTCCGTCATGCGAGCAGCTCCCTTCGTGGTTTTCCCCTTCTTATCGGACCTGCCACCGACACCCTTGAGGGTTACAAGACGCCTTGCCTGCCGCAGCTGGCCGCTCAAGTCCGGCGGCCCAGCCGCGCTGTACGACGGCTCCCGCTTCCGTCAAGCGGCCCGGATCTCGTTGTATCCGTCCGCGCGCTGGCTCCGCCCGGAGCCGAGCACGTGTCTCATCGACGACCGATTGACCTTCAGCCGACGAGCGAATCCGCGGTTGCCTGGCAGCCAGGAGTCGCCCGACCGCAAACTACCATCGGGCATTACCGCGACGGTCGTCGGCGGCCGGCGCTTCCGGATTCTTGGGCGTGAGCAGGGCTCTCCGACCCATCACCCACGCTGTTCCTGCTCGTCCTCAACAGCACTGAGACCCCGTCGGAGGGCGCTTGGGCAGCTTCTGCCGCAGCGGCAGTCACTCTCATCGGTGCGGGCGATCGCTTGGGTTGTGGGGTCGCGACAAGTCGCCACCCTGCCGTCGACGGTGACGTCGTCGAGCTCCGGGCCGGGTCTCCTTGCCCGCGGCGGGCATGTGCGCCGCCGGGTCGCCGGCTTCCTCGCTGGTGGCGAGGAGCGGGGCGGCGCTGACTACGGCGTGAGGGAGTCGGCTCTGTTCGACTGACCTGGGTCCTACACGATCAGTCGTAGAACGGCGGTGGTGGTGATCGCGACGAGGAAGACGACGACGAGCGACCGACCGGCGCGGAGCGCGATGGCGCCGGCCGCGACCCCGGCGAGCGTGTGCCAGTCGGCGGTATAGCGCCGGTTGGCGTCGAACAGGTCGGTGACGACAAGTGCGGTGAGCATCGCGATGGGCAGCAGGCCCGCGGTCCGCTGGACCCGAGGGTGGTTGAGCACCGACGCGGGAAGCGAGAGGCCAGCGAGTTTGAGCCCGTAGCAGCCGAGCGCGGCGGCAAGAAGGGTCACCCAGATGGTGGTCATCGGTCCTCCGTTTTGCGAGGCGGCCGCGTCGGCAGCTGCCCGGCGCCGACCGCGACTGCCGCTGCGCCGATGATGGGAGCTCCGGCCGGAACGAGCGGCACGAGTCCAAACGCCACGACGGCGGCCGCAAGCGCGACGGCGGGACCCTGGTCGCGCGAGAGCTGTGGCCACACCAGGGCCAGGAAGATCGCTGGGGCGGCGGCATCGAGTCCGAGTGCGGAGGTATCGATCCCGGTGCCGATCAGTGCTCCGGCGAGGCTACCCAGAGTCCACGATGTGTAGAGGGTCACGCCGGTGGCCCAGAAGGCGTGTCGGCCCGCTCGCGGGGTTGGCTGGGCGACGGCCATCGCGGCGCTCTCGTCGACGACGAAGTGGGCTGTCCAGAGCCGACGCAGGCCGCGCGGCCGGAGGATGTGGGTCAGCGGTACGCCATAGAACGCGTTTCGCACTCCCAAC
>DASPPG010000247.1:0-18084 GCA_035625625.1 Solirubrobacteraceae bacterium | reverse complement strand
CCGCTCGCCATGCTGTGGCCGGCACCCTACAGCACGCCTTGCGCGACCCGCTAGCCTCGTCGTCACACAAACACGTAAGGAACGGGATCTCGGTGGGACTGGGGCGCGCCGACGAAAAGGACTTCATCTCTTCTCTGCGGTTGCTCATCATCGGCCAGGACGCGCAGCACGCGGCGGCAATTGGGGAGCGCACGCGCGAAGCCGTCGGGCCGCGAGCGGAAGTGCTCGTGGGCGACACGGTGGCGCACGTGCGGCGCGCTCTGGGCGAGCAGAAGGTCGACTGCGTCGTCCTCGGGCTGGCCGACGACACGGGCTCGCAACCGCTCGACACGCTCGAGGCGGTTCTGTCCGGCGACCCGGACGTGCCGGTGGTGGTGCTGGCGGGCGCCGACGATCCAGCGCTGGCCACGCACGCCATCCAGGTAGGGGCCCAGGACTTCCTGCTCGAGGCCTTGACCGATTCCGGTGCGCTGGATCGGGCGATCCGCTACGCCATCGCCCGTAAGCGCACCGAGATCGGGCGGGTCCGCCAAGCGCTCCACGATTCGCTCACGGGTCTGCCGAACCGGGACCTGCTACTCGATCGCTTGCATGTCGCCATCGGCCGCTCGCGCCGGCGACCGACCTCTGTGGCGCTCCTCTTCCTCGACCTCGACGGCTTCAAGCGCATCAACGACGGCTTCGGCCACGAGGCCGGGGACACGCTGCTGATCGAGATTGCCCGGCGCATGCAGCGGGTGCTCCGGCCGAGCGACACGGTCGCCCGTTACGGCGGAGACGAGTTCGTGATCCTGTGCGAGGACCTGCGCGGACAGCGCGAGGCTGTTCGCGTCGCCAAGCGAGCGCGCGAGGCGATCGCCGAACCGCTGCACGTGCGCGGCCACGAGGTGACGATCGAGGCCAGCGTCGGGATCGCCCGGGCCCGCCGGGAGCAGACCTCCCCCGAGGACCTGATCCGGGAAGCCGACGTCGCGATGTACCGGGCCAAGCGACGGGGCGGCGGCATCGACCTGTACGACCCTGGGACGGGTGCGGACGCGATCGCCGGGCTCGAGGTCGAGCGGCGCCTGCGCAAAGCGGTCCGGCACGCGGGGCTGGTCCTCCACTACCAACCCGTCATCGCCCTGACAGGCGAGCACCTGCACTCGCTCGAGGCTCTGGTTCGCTGGCAGCATCCCGAGCGGGGGCTGCTCCCGCCGGCGGAGTTCCTGCCCCTGGCCGAGGAGAGCGGCGTGGCCGCGGAGGTCGACGCGTGGGTGCTGGCCGAGGCCTGCCGTCAGCTCGCGCACTGGCGCGAGGACGGCCTCCTCGGGGATGAGGTACCGGTGTCCGTGAACCTGTCCGCCACCACGTTGCGCGCGCCCGGGCTGGCCGACGCGGTGCGGGGCGCGATCGCCGATGCCGGGACCCCGCCGGCGTGCCTCTCCCTGGAGGTGACCGAAGCCGGTCTCGATCGAGACCCCGCGCGCGCGGCCGCGCTGCTCGAGGAGCTCGTTCGCATGGGCGTTCGGCTGTGCCTGGACGGCTTCGGCGCCGAGCGCTCGAGCCTCGCGGTGCTCTCGAGCCATCCCTTCGGCGCCGTGAAGGTCCTCGCGACGACACCCGCGCGGAGACTCTCGGCGGTCCTCGGCGCGGCCCGCGCGCTCGACCTCGAGGCGTCGGCGAAGGCAGTCGAGACCCGCGCGCAACTCGAGGCGATCCGTGGCTGTGACGCCGCCCAAGGTTTCCTGCTCGCCCGGCCGGTGCCGGCCGAGGAGATCGGTGACTTGCTCGCCGCCAGGAAGTAGCTTTCCCTGCATGTCCGATGACCTGGGCGTGCTCGACGCCGCGCGACTCCTCGCCGCGGGAGACCTTTCCTCGATCGAGCTGACCGAGGCCTGCCTGCGTCGGATCGAGGAGAGCAACGGTGGCCCGCCGACGTTCGACGGTGCCCCCGACCGGATCAACGCCTGGGCGCGCCTGTACCCCGAGGTGGCGCGCGAGCAAGCCACGGCAGCCGACGGGCGCCGCGTCCGTGAGGGCGACGCCGCGCCGCTTCTGTGCGGCATCCCGATCGGCCTGAAGGACCTGTACGCGGTCGCCGGCCTGCCGCTGACCGCATCGAGCCGAGTGCTTGAGGGCAACATCCCGGCCAAGGACAGCACTGCGTGGCAACGCTTGCGCGAACAGGGAATGGTCCTCCTCGGCCACACCCACACGCACGAGTTCGCCGCCGGTGGCACCACCGATCAGACCGGCAACCCGTGGGCGCTCGATCGCATCGCGGGAGGGTCGAGCGGCGGCAGCGCCGCGGCGTTGGCCGCCCGCATGACCCCGGCGGCGCTGGGCAGCGACACGTGCGGCTCGCTGCGGATCCCGTCGACCTGCTGCGGGACGTCGACGATCAAGCCCACCCACGGGCTGATCCCGCTCGACGGCGTCGTTCCACTAGCGCCGACGCTCGACCACGCGGGCCCGATGGCGCGCAGCGTCGCCGACTGCTCCGCCCTTCTGGGGGGGCTGGCCGGACTTGGCTCCTTCCCACTCGTCCCCGGCCGCGGTCCCCGCCCGCTCGATGGCGTCACCGTTGCGCTCACCGACCGCATAAACGAAATCCCCATAGAAGACGAGGTCGCCCGCGGGCTCGGTGAGGTGGTGCACGCGTGCCAGGGCCTCGGGGCGCGCATTGTGGAGCTTCCGGCCCCGTGGGCGCTCGACTCGGACGACCTGAGCCGCGTCCTGATGACCGAAGTGTGGAGTTATCACCGCTCGCACGCCGACCGGCACGAGCGCTACCGCCCCCAGGTCGCCGAGTTCGTCGAGGCAGCTCGCGATTTCACCGACGAGCAGCCGTATCTGGCCGCCCAGGAGCGCCGGGCTCGCGGCACCGCGTCGTGGGAGCGATGGTTCGACGAGCAGCGCGTGGATCTCGTGCTCGAGCCGACGCTGCCCATCCTCCCGCTCGAGCGGGGGCCGGGCTACGAACGGGACCATCCGGCCGGCCCGGGCGATCCGCTGATCGCGTTCACCGCGCTGTGGGACATCACCGGCATGCCGGTGGCGAGCCTGCCGGTGAGCTGGTGCGTCGGCGTGTCCCTTGTGGCGCCGCGGTTGCGCGAGCCGCGGCTCATCCAAGCCGCGCTCGACCTCCAGGAGCATGCGCTGGGGATCCCGGGCGACCCGCCGGCGCCGTGAGTCTGGCCGTCACCGACGCCGTGCTCGCCGGCGAGCCGGTCGGGTTGCGCGCGGAGCAGGGGGTGATCGTCGAGCTTGGCCCGGCGGTCAAGGCCCGACCCGAGGACGACGCGATCGATGCCGCCGGCGCACTCCTCGTCCCACCGCTGATCAACGGCCACACGCACGCCGCGATGACGCTGTTCCGCGGCCACGGCGACGACCTGCCGTTGATGCGCTGGCTGCGGGAGGAGATCTGGCCGATCGAGCGACGGCTCGAGGCAGAGGACGTCTACTGGGGAACGCGGTTGGCCTGCCTGGAGATGGTGCGCAGCGGAACCGTCCGCTTCTGGGACATGTACTGGCATCCCGAGGCGGCGGCGCGAGCGGTGAGCGACGCGGGCATGCGCGCCACCGTGGCCGCCCCGCTGATCGACGTCGAGGCCGGAAGCGACGCGATGCGCGAGGCCGCGCTGCGGAGCGTCGACGAGCTGACCGACGGCGGCGCCGGCGAGCAGGTCGACGTAGGGCTCGCCCCGCACGCGATCTACACCGTCACGGAGGAAAGCCTGCGCTGGATCGCAGAGCTCAGCGCCGAGCGCGGTCTGCCGGTCCACGTCCACCTGTCCGAGACCGGGCCGGAGGTGTCCGACTGCGTCGCGGCGCACGGCGTCCGTCCCGCCCACTACCTGGACCGGGTCGGGCTGCTCTCGCCGCGCACGGTCCTCGCCCACGGAGTCTGGCTCGACGAAGCCGAGCTCGAGCTCATCGCCGCGCGGGGAGCGGTCGTCGTCACCAACCCGGTGGCGAACCTCAAGCTGGCCGTCGGGGAGGTGTTCCCGTATCCCCGAGCCCGGGCGGCCGGGGTGCAGGTCGGCCTCGGCACCGACGGCCCGGGCTCGAACAACTCGCTAGACCTGTTCGCCGACATGAAGGTGCTCGCGCTCGTGCAGAAGCACGAGGCGAGGGATCCGGCGGTCATCAGCGCCGCGGAGACGTGGGAGATCGCGACCGGGCGCAGGGCGCCGTTGCTCGGCGGCGGCCACGACCTCGAGGTCGGCGAGCCCGCCGATTTCCTCCTCCTGCGCGCGTCCGCGCCCGAGCTCAGCTTCGGCGAACTCCCCGCCGCGCTCGTGTACGCGGCGTCGGGCGCCGTCGTGCAAACCACGGTGGTGGCCGGACGGGTGCTCATGCGCGACGGCGAGGTTGAAGGGTCCGAGGAGGTCCTGGCGCGGGCGCTCGAGCGCGCCCGGCGGCTCGGGCTCGTGCCGCGCTAGCCTGAGCCCGGCGTAGGCCCATGTCCACCAGCGTGTCGCAGACAGCCGCCGACCGAATCGTTCGCGCCGCCGGCCCGGCGCGGGGCGCTCCGTCCCTGCTGCTGATGTTCGGCGAACTCGCGCTCAAGGGTCGCAAGCGCTCGAGCTTCGCCGCCGCGCTCGAGCGCAACCTGCGCCGCGCGCTGCGTCAGGCGGGCGAGGTCGAGCTCAAACGACGGGGGTCCTCGTTCCTGGTCGTGCCTGCCCCCGAGGGTCTGGCCCGGGCGCTCGAGGTCGCCACCGAGCTGCCGGGCCTGAGCGTCGTGCAGCCCGCGCTCCGGCTCGAGCCCGCGGTCGAAGCCGCGTCGCGGGCGGCCGTCGAACTGCTGCGCGAGCTGCCCGTCGGTTCCTTCGCGGTCCGCTCGCGCCGGCGCGAGAAGAGCTTTCCGGTCACCTCGATGGAGGTGTCGCGCCTCGTCGGGGCGGCCGTCAAGGACACGCTCGGCCTGCGCGTCGACCTCACCCATCCCGATATCGAGCTGCACGTCGACGCCTACGCGCGCGAGCTGTTCGTCTCGGTCGACCGCCTGCGCGGGGCGGGTGGCCTGCCTGTGGGTACGAGTGGACGGGCGATGGTGCTCCTGTCCGGCGGGATCGATTCGCCGGTCGCCGCCTACCGGATGATGAAGCGCGGGCTGCGGTGCGACTTCGTGCATTTCTCGGGTCAGCCGCTGACCGGCCCCGAGTCCGCGTACAAGGCGTACGCCCTGGTGGCTCGGCTGAACCGCTACCAGGGCCGTTCGCGGCTGTTCGTGGTGCCGTTCGGGCTGGCCCAGCGGCAGCTGGCCACCTCCGGCGCCGGCCGGCTGCAGGTCCTGGCCCAGCGGCGGCTGATGGTGCGGGTGGGCGATGCCCTGGCTCGCCGCGAGCACTGCGAGGCGCTCGTCACCGGCGACTCGCTCGGACAGGTGGCGAGCCAGACGCTCCGCAACCTCGAGGTCGTGGAAGGGGCCTCGACACTCCCCCTGCTGCGCCCGCTGATCGACCGCGACAAGTCGGAGATCATCGAGGAAGCCCAGCGCATCGGGACCTTCGAGACCTCGATCCTCCCCGACGAGGACTGCTGCACGCTGCTGGCGCCTCGCCGCGCCGTCACCTGGACCGAGCCCGAGCCGCTGATCGAGCTCGAGCGCCGGATCGACGTCGAGAGCGTGGTCGAGGGGCTCGTCGACCGGGCGCTGGTCATGTGGCCGCGTCTCGAGCGCGCCGACGAGTCGGTGACCGTGGCCGCATAACCCGCCCTACGACGCCGCCGGACCGGTACTTACCGGTTCGGTACGGGTACGTACCGGCAATTCGGGTTACGCAGCGAGCGCGCCCGGCGCGAGCTCGGCGTCGGAGAGACGCTCCGGCATCGCGAGGTCGACCTCGCCCCCGCACCTCACCTCGATTGGGATCCGCTCGGCGGTCAGCCGGGCCTGGACCTCACGGACCCGGGCCGCGAGCGTGATCGGGTCGACGACGAACTGGGGGTGGACGTGCGGCGTGGCCACGATTGCCCGCGTGCCCTCTGCCGCCGCCGCGGAAGCCAGCGCGACGCTTTCCTCGATCGACGACGGGCCGTCGTCGACTCCCGGGAGCAGGTGGAAGTGGATCTCGGCGAAGCTCATCCGTACCGATGATGGGCCGCCTCCAGCCCCCGGCTGTGACGATCTAGTTAAGGCTCATTGGCCTAAGTTAAGGCTCATTGGCCTCGCTGCGCTCGGCGTCCGTGGGGCCGTTCCGCCGTGCATCCATGCCCGGCGGGGCGCCGGCCAGCCGCTCGCGGATCTCCTCCCACAACTCGCGGAACGCCGCCGCGGCGCGAGTGCGCGGCGCGAACTCCTCGAGCGGCGCGCGCGCCTGTCCCATCCGCTCGATGTCGGCGGCGAGTGGGACGACGGTGTGGAGCATCTCGGGGCGCTCGGCGACGAACCGCTCCATCACGTCGCGGTGCATGCGCTTGCGCGAGTCGACCATCGAGAAGAAGGCGAACAGCCGCAGGCCGGGACCGGCCACCTCTTCGATGCGGTCGAGGGGACGCGCGGACAGCTCGGCCGGGAGCAGCGGGATGAGCAGAGCGTCGGCGGCCTCGAACACGCTCTCGGAGGCCAGCGAGATGCTCGGCGGGCAGTCGAGGAAGACGTACTCGTACTCCGCCTCGAGCGGCTCGAGCACACGGGCCAGCTGGCGGCGCGGACGCTTGGCGCTGTCGAGATGGATGTCCATGTGACGGTAGGAGAAGTCGGCCGGAAGGAGGTCGAGCCCCTCGTAGTCGGTGCCCTTGATCCGCGCGTCGGGGTCGGTCCTGCCGATGACCAGTCGGCGCCCGCCGCCCTTGACCTTGGGCTTGACCCGCAGCAGGTAGGTGCTAGCGCCTTGGGGGTCGAGGTCCCACAGCAGCGTCGACGCCCCCCCGCGCGCGGCGAGGTAGGCGAGGTTCACCGCTGCCGAGGTTTTCCCCACCCCTCCCTTGATGTTGTAGGCGGCGAGGATCACGGCGGGAGAGTGTCCCACGCGCGGCCCGTTTAGGATCGGCGTGAGACCATGGGGCACACGTTCGCGGCGAACGACCGGGTGTACGGCGTCCCGAGCGAGCCGGTGCTCGCGGTGTGCGTCGACGGGTGGGACCCCGAGTACGTGGACGACGCGCTCGCGCGCGGGCTGATGCCGCGGGTCGCCGAGCTCGTGTCCGCCGGCGCCTACGTGCTCGGGCGCGCGCAGGTCCCCACGTTCACGAACCCCAACAACGTCGCCATCGTGACCGGGGTGTGCGCCGAGCGCAACGGGATCGCGGGCAACCACTACCGCGACCCTTCCGGCGAAGAGGTTCAGGTCACCGATCCCAGCTTCCTGCGCGCCACGACGATCCACGCCGCGGCGCAGGCGGCGGGCGTACCCGCGCTGTGCGTGACCGCCAAGGACAAGCTTCGCCGACTGCTCGCCGCCGGCGGGGTTCCCGCGTTCAGCGCCGAGCGTGCGCACGAACAGGTGCTTCCCGACGGCACGCCAGTGCTCGAGGTCGCGGGAGCCCCGAATCCGGACATCTACGACTGGCGCCTCTCGATCTACACGATCGACCTGGCGCTCGCGCTCACCCGGCGGCTGGGGAGCCGGCTGGTGTACGCGTCGTTGACCGACTTCGTCCAACACTCCGCGGCGCCGGGAGAGTCGCTGTCGGACGAGTTCCACCGCGAGCTCGACCGGGCCATCGGGCGCGCACTCGACGCGGGATTCGTCGTCGGCCTGGTGGCCGACCACGGGATGCGCGCCAAGACGGCCACCGACGGCAGCCCCAACATCCGCTTCCTGGACGACGCGCTCGCCGCCGCCGGCGTCACGGGCGCGCACACCGTGTGCCCGATCACCGACCCGTACGTCGTGCACCACGCCGCGCTCGGCTCACTGGCCTGGGTCCACCTCGACGACCTCGACGACCTCGACCGGGCTCGTGGCGTCCTCGCCTCGCTGCCGGGAGTGGAGGGAGTCCTCGACCGGTGGGCGGCGGCGGAGGGCTTCGAGCTACCCGCCGACCGGATCGGTGATCTGGTGGTGCTCGCCGGCGCCAGCACCGTGGTCGGCAAGTCCGAGGCGGCCCACGACCTCAGCAGACTGAACGGCAGGCTCCGATCGCATGGCGGTCTGCACGAGCGGGCAGTACCGATCATCGTCTCTCGGCCGCTCGAGCCCGACTGGGAGCACGGGCGCACCCTGTACAACCGGGACCTGCACGACCTGCTGCTCAATCACCTCCAGTGAGCAGGCGCATGCGCCCCGGCAGCAGCGGAAAGGAGCGCGCATGCGCGTCGTCACGAAGTCCTCGATGCTCCGCTGAACCGACACGAAGTGCAGCCCCGCCTGCCCGCCGTCGACGGTGTTGAAGTCTCGTCGGAGGATCAGCGGCTTCCCGTTGCGACGCGCCCGCGCCGACGTCCGGGCATGCCCGATCACGCCGTACCCGCTGATGGCCTGCTCGAGCAGATTGGGATCGCTTTCTGCGTCCGTCGTGAAATGCTGGACCTGCTCCGGCGTCACCTGTGGGGCGTACATGCGGGCGACCCGTTCGCGCTCGTCGAGGTCCTGATACCAGCTGTCGAGGCGCAGGCGCATGTAGCTCACCTGCATGGTGGTCCCACCCGCGAACCGGCCGGTGCGGATCGTGACGTCATCCTCACTGGCTTGATTTCGCCGCAGGCTTGACTTGAAGCCCATGAACAGCGGCGCGCTCTTCGCCACGGGATTGCCGGGCGGGATACCGCCGACGTTCTGACGTTGGGCGGGCAGGCCCGGACCGGTGAACCCGGTTCGCGTCTCGCGCCAGCGCAGCACGCTCGAGATGTCGAGCGACCCATCGGCTCCCGGAAGCGACACGCCGTGGATCAGTGCCGCCTGGACCGAAGCCAACCGTTCCTCGTCATCACAGGCGAGCTGAAGGCACAGGTGGTAGGTGACGATGGCCGGCCGCTCGAAGTCCGACAGCGCCTGCGCGTACGGGATCGGCGGCGAGCACGCGCGCGTACGTGGGCGACGGGGTGCCGTCGACGTCGAAGAACAGCAGCCGATTGAACCGCGGCGAGATCGGATCGCCTTCGGCGTCACGAGCCAGTGACCTCACCCACGCGTGCTGGCGCGCGGGAAGGCCCGGCGGCTGCGTCCCGAGAGCGACGAACGGCACCGTGTTGGCGTCGGCGTTCGGCGCGCAGCTCAGTCCCGCCCCGACGCCTGCACCACCGGCTGCGACGGCCGTCGCGCCCCACAGAAAACGCCGGCGAGTCAGCATCCGTCCCATCCCTGGAAGATCCCCCTAAACGCTCACCAAAGCCCAGTACGCGCGGTCGAGGATAACCGCCGCGATCTGCAAGGTGCAGGAACGGCCCGCTGCGTGCTTGTGATGATCTGGAGGGCAGCGTGACCAAACCGTTTCTCCTCGTGCAGCTCAGCGACCCCCACATCGGCGCGACGTGGACACGTAGCGATCCCGCCGCCAGGTGGCAGGCGGCGATCAGGTCGGTCGCCCGCATGCCCGATCCGCCCGATGTAGTCCTCGTCTCCGGCGATCTCGTTGAGCACGGGACCGACGACGAGTACGCGGTCGTCAAATCCGCGCTCGACGCGCTCGACGTCCCGGCACACGTGCTGCCGGGAAACCACGACGATCGGGCACGGCTCCGGAAGCACTTTCGGCTCGGCGGCGAGGCCGAGGAGCCGGTGCACTACGCGGCTGACCTCGGGCCTTGCCGGCTCGTCGTGATCGACACCACCACACCAGGACGCGATTCCGGCCAGATCGAGGGGCGCCAGCTGGAGTGGCTCGAGGCCGCGCTGGCGGCCGCGCCGGACGAGACGACGGTGCTGGCGATGCACCATCCGCCCTTCGCCACCGGGATGCGGGCGTGGGACGCGATCGGTCTCGCCCCGTCCGATCGAGCAGCGTTGAGCGACGTCATCGGCCGCCATCCGAACGTGGTCCGCATCCTCGCGGGTCATGTGCATTGCCCGCTCACCGCGGAGCTGGCCGGTTGCGTCGCGCTGTCCGCCCCCAGCACGTACGTCCAGGCCCGCCCTCGCTTCGAGGCCGACGAGCTCGACTTGTCGGACGAGTCGGCCGCATTCGCCGTCCACGCCGTGCAGGGAGCCGATGTCGTCTCCTTCGTCCAACCCGTCACGATCCACCCATGAGGATCGGGCTCCTGGTCTTCGAACAGGTGGACCTCCTGGACGTCGGCGGTCCATACGAGGTGTTCCTGACCGCCTCTCGCCTCGAGCTGCGCGACGGTGCCGCGCCGACGTTCGACGTGGTCACGGTCGGTCTCACCGGCGATCCGGTCACGGCCTACGGCGGGTTGCGGCTGATCCCGCACCACGCCATCGATGCCGCTGGACCCCTCGACCTGCTCGTCGTCCCGGGCGCGGTCGCGATCGACGAGGTGCTCGCCGACGACGCGCTGATGGACGCGATCGGGCGGGCAGTCGAGGGCGTACAGACCGTCGCGTCAGTCTGTACGGGCGCGTTTCTCCTCGGCCGGCTGGGGTTGCTCGACGGCCGGCGGTGGACCACGCATTGGGAGGACGTTTCGGAGCTGGCGGCGCGTATCACGGGGACCGGAGAGGCCTGGGTCCGATGGGTGGACGAGGGCCGCGTCGTCACTTCGGGCGGACTCAGCTCGGGGATCGCGATGGCGCTCCACCTGGTCGATCGGTTCGCGGGCCGCGAGCTGGCCGCGCGAACGGCGCGGCAGATCGAGTACGACTGGGATCCCGAGTCGCGCTGACCCGTCGCGCCCCCCGCGCCCGTCCCGCCGCGGGGCTTATTCCCAGCGGAACATACGGGCGGCGGCCACACTGGTCATGATCGCCCAACCGGCCAGTACCAGCAACGGCTCGACGCCCGGCGAGTGCCCGAGAAACGATGCGTGCAGCGCGTTGAATCCGGCCCCGGTCGGCACCACCTTGGCGATGTCGTTGAGCGCCGTCGAGTGAATCTCCTGGAGCGGGACGTACAGGCCCGAGAGGAACGCCAGTGGATAGAAGAGGAGGGCCTGGATGGCACCCGCTACCTGCGGGCTGCTGGCGAGGGCCGCCGCGCACAGCCCGAGCCCGAGCGTCGCCACGACCGTGAGGACGAGCGAGAGCAGCGTCACGAGCCATCCGCCGACGGTGGTCGGGAGCCCCAGGCCGTAGGCGAGCGCTCCGAGCCCGATGATGATCGTGATCGACATGGCGGCCAGGATCACGTTGATCGTCATCTGCGCCGCCAGCAGCCACGACGGCGGCACCGGAGTGGTCGACATCCGGCGCAGTACGCCCTGCTGCCGGTAGGTCGCCAGCGTTTGTGGAAGCGTGCCCAGACCGACGGCGATGAGCACGAACACGAGCAGAGTCGGGACGTACAGCGTGAAGAAGGAGATCCCGCCCAGCGCCGCCGTCGGGCGCGTCGTCGCCGGGATGCTCCCGAAGATCACCAGCAGCGCGAACGGAATGCCCAGGGCCACGACCAACCCGACCGGGCGCCGCAGCGCAAGCTTGATCTCGGTGCCTACGAGCAGGCCGAACGCGTGTCGCCGCTGGGGGTCGAGCTCGACCGCCAGGGTGCTCATCGCTTGATCTCCGTTTCTGAGGTTGTCTCATCGATCAGCGCGAGGAAGGCGTCCTCGAGGTTTGCCGTCTCGGGCCGGACGTCCTGGGCGCGGAGGCCCGCGCGATCAAAGGCCAGCACAACCGCGGTGAGGAGGTCTCCGGATCCGATCACCACGAGGTCGTGACCGTGACGCTCGACGCCGCTGACCTCCGGGAGCGCGCCCAGCAGGTTTTCGTCAAAGCCCTCCGGGACCGTCAGGCGAACCCGCTTGCCGGTCCGTGCCCGATCCCCCAGGGCGGCCGGATGATCGAGTGCGATCACCTTCCCGTGGTCGATCACCGCGACCCGGTCGCACAGCCGCTCGGCCTCCTCCATGTAGTGGCTGACCAGCACGATCGTCACGCCGCGGTCGCGCACTCCCTCGATCAGGGCCCAGGTCTCCCGGCGTGCCTCGGGATCTAGTCCCGTGGTGAGCTCGTCGAGCACCGCGATCTCGGGCCGTCCGATCAGCGCCAGCACGATCGAGAGACGCTGCTTCTGCCCTCCCGACAGCTTCGCGAACTGCTGATCCCGCGCGCGCTCAAGCCCGAGTGTGGCCAGCAGCTCGCGCCCGTCGGCGGGCCGACGGTAGAACGAGGCGTACAGCTCCACCGCCTCGGCCACCCTGATCCGATCCTGCAGCGCGCTCTGCTGCAGCTGGACTCCGACGCGCTCGTGGAGTTCCCGCCGCTCGTGGCGCGGGTCGAGGCCGAGCACGCTGATCGTTCCCCGATCCGGCCGCCGCAGGCCGGTGACGCACTCGACCGTGGTGGTCTTGCCGGCGCCGTTGCGGCCGAGGATCCCGAAGATCTCGCCCGCATTCACTGTGAAGCTCACGTCCTGCACCGCGACCGTCGGCCCGTACGCCTTGTACAGATGCTCGACCGCGATCACCGGCTTGGTCCCGTTGGCCGAGCAGGACACGGAGTTGGTTTCTTCTGCTTGTCGCAACATAATAGCCCGATGATATCACAATGATGATTATGCAACAATATGGATGTGATATCGCAGACGAACCCGGCTCGGAACGTGCAGCACCCGCAGGCATCCCCGCGGGAGCACGCCAATCGGGAGCGGCCCGCTTCGGTCGTCGCAGGCATGCCTGGCGTGATCGTCGGTTACGCACTCGCCACCGGGCTCGAATTCGTTGGCAACGGGGCGGCACTGTTTGGGGTCATTCTTTACGTGATCGGTGGGCTCGGCTGGGGCGGCCTGTTCGTCGTCCAGCCCAACCAGGCGTCGGTGCTGATCCTCTTTGGCCGCTACATCGGGTCGGTGACCGAGCCCGGCTTCTGGGCTGCAACCCGTTCGCCAAGCCCCGACGAGGTCCACGGGCAACTGCAGGCCGAACTTCAGAAACGTCTCGAGATCGCGGGCATCGACGTCCTCGAGACCCGCCTCACGCACCTCGCCTACGCTCCCGAGATCGCAGCGCTGATGCTGCGCCGCCAGCAGGCCGAGGCCATCATCGCCGCCCGCCGGACGATCACGGCCGGCGCGACCGGGCTAGCGCGGATGGCGGTGTCGCAACTGGAAGCGTCCGATCTCGTGGAGCTCGACCCCGAGCGCAAGGCCGCGATGGCCTCGAACCTGCTGGTCGTCCTCTGCGGCGATCGCCCGCCCAGGCCCATCATCAATATCGCATCGCTCTACACGTGAGACCGTGATGGCTGCACCCAAGCGATTCCTGCTCCGCATCGACCCACGTCTGTTCGACGCGCTGCGCCGGTGGGCCGATGACGACCTGCGCAGCGTCAACGCCCAGATCGAATACCTGCTCGCCGAACGCGTCCGCCGCGCCGGTCGGCTTCCCGCGAGGCGTGCGAAGCCCTCGAACGCCGGCCAGCCGCCCGATGCTTCGAGCAACGACGCCGAAGGCGAACCGGACTCGGGTCCCGACGAACCGGAACGCACAGGGCTGCCCGTGGCGCGCCCCGCCAGCTGAGTTCGGTCAGCGACCTGAGCGGGGGGTCGCCTTCGTGCCAGGCTTGTGGGCGCGGATGATGGCCGACCCGGCGTGCTCGTGCACGCGATGGTCTCGGTGATCTCGATCTCGGTGAAGCCGGCACCCTCCAAGAGGGAGCGGAACTCGGTCTCGGTGAGTGCTCCAGCGATGCAGCCGGTCCAGGCGGCCACGTCGGCACGGGTCTGCTCGTCCATGCCGGGGTCGGCGATCACGTCAGAGACGGCGAAGCGCCCGCCGGGGCGGAGCACGCGCGCGGCCTCGCGGATGACCTGAGCCTTGTCGCCGGAGAGATTGATCACGCAGTTGGAGATGACGACATCGACCGTCTCGTCGCCGAGCGGCATGTCTTCGTGGTAGCCCTTGCGGAACTCCACGTTCTCCACGCCGGCCGTGAGGGCATTGGCGCGTGCGAGCTCGAGCATCTCGTCGGTCATGTCCAGGCCGATCGCCTTCCCGGTCGGCCCGACCCGGCGGGCGGAGATGAGCACGTCCGCGCCGGCGCCGGAGCCGAGATCCAGAACGGTTTCCCCCTCGGTAGCTGGGCGACCGCGGTCGGCACGCCACACCCCAGCGACGCCTTCACGGCATCGTCGGAGAGCTCCTCGCCTCGCGCCTCGTCATACAAGGCAGATCCGAACACGCCGGTGGACGGTCTCGCGGATGTCGGTTAGCTCAGCTTGGCGACCTCGGCCATTCGAATGGCCTCGTCGCGCTGCACGTCCGGGTACACGACCGGCTCGCAGCACCGCTCTCCCGCGGGGCGCTTCTGCTTCGGGATAAATTCCAGATCGACAGCCATCTATGTATGAATATCGATTGAAGTGATGATTGTCAATCTTTAGACTGTTGGGATGAGCACCGTTCTGTTCGTCTGCCTGCACAACGCCGGGCGCTCCCAGATGAGCGAGGCGCTGTTCGAACGCGCGGCCGCCGGACGCCACCAGGCCCTCTCGGCGGGCACCACCCCCGGCGAGCGAGTACACCCGGAGGTCGTTGAGGTGATGCGTGAGCTCGGGATCGACGTGGCGGATCGGAAACCTCAGCTCCTCACGCGTGAGCTGGCCGAGCGCGCCGACGTCGTCGTCACGATGGGTTGCGGCGACGAGTGCCCTTTCATACCGGGGAAGCGCTACATCGACTGGGATCTGCCGGACCCCAAGGGCCGTCCGATCGCCGAGGTGCGCGCGACCCGCGACGACATCGCCGAGCGTGTCAACGCGCTCGTCAGCGAGCTGGACGCGGGCTGAAGCTCGTCCGGTGGTACCGCGGGCCGTTTGTTGTCTCGCTCTCGCAAGACCATGATCGGGGCGCCTCGCATTGTGGCGAAGGGTGCCAACGGAGAGGGGAAGTCCGATGTCGCTCAGATCACGTCTGGGGCTGGCTTGCGCGGTCTTGGCTGTCGCAGTGGGGCTGGTGTTCGCGATGTGCTCGCCCGCTCTCGCGGACCGGGCGTTCGCGCCCCGGTTCAGCACGAACACCAGCGGCGACATCACGATCATCGGCAACACACTCGAGACGTGTCCGAGCGCGGCGGCCAACTGCCTGAACGCGCGCGCCGGCCGGGGAAGCGCGCTGACAACAACAACTTCGTGATGGAGCGCGTCGATGTCGACGCCTGGACGAGAGCACCGACATCAAAGGTGCCTACGCCGTGTTCGTGGACGTCACGGCGCACGTCCAAAGAAGCGGGTCGGGGAGCTACACCGTGGCGAACGTGCAGACGGCCACGGGCGAGGATCGCCATGCGGGCTGGGGCCTGATGGTGGCCTACGAGTCGGCGGGCGATCCGCCCCGCGACCTCACGGTGTTCGACGGGCTCCAGTCGTTCACTCAGGGCACGCGCACGCTGACCATCCCGGTCAGCAACTTCTTCAACAGCGCGATCTCGGTCGACGGCCGTTACCGAAGCGACAAGAATCCCGACTACGTCAACCAGCTCGGCTTCGACGCCAAGCCGATCGGGATCAACGGGGTTCTGGCCAACGGGGGACGAGCGCGAACATCGGGTTGAAGACGAGCGGCGACCAGTACCTGCCGCAGGTGGTCACGTTCGCCAACTAACTAATGGATCGAGATTGGTCCGGTTGCGGTGTCGATGATCTGGATGGCGGTTGCGGGCGTGTTGTTGGAGCATTTGCCGTTGACCATGGCGCCGACGAAGGTGGCGCTGCTGGTGTCGTGGCCTGATCCGCTGATTGCCTTGTAGGTGCCGGTGCCGCTGAGGATCGTGTAGGTGCTGTGGCTGGTCTCTTGCAAGAGGCAGCTGGCGTTGGAGGTGGTCTTGGGGGGTGCGGGCTTGTTGCTGAGCTTGATCGTGCCGTTCGGGAATCGCAGCGTGACGGCCGTGCTGCCGTTGGTGATGATTGCGGTTCCTCCGGCGGTGAACGCTCCGGTAGCGATTGCGCTGTAGGTGTGGGATTCGTGGGTCGAGATGTTGATGAGTGAGAAGTGCTCGGTCCCGGGTCGGCTCGTTCCGGTTGCGGTCGTCGCGAAGGCGAGTGCTACGGCGACGGCGCCGGCTGCGGCGAGGATGGTCAGGATCTTGGGCATGTCATTTCCTCCGCTTGTGCCGGTCTTGCCGGCGGGTGAGTTTCCAATCGCCAGGCTCTCAGCGGAGCGTCGGCTTGTCGTCGTGCGCGGGGTCGAACCGTCGTGGACTATGGGACGATCTTGCCGCCACCGGGTCCTACTCGAGTGGGACATGACGTCGGCGTCTGGGGGGATGTGCGGCCGTGATCGCGGCGGTAGCGTTTGCGCGTGGGCACCGAGAGCACACTTGCTATGAGGATCGGGCGAATCGATTCGCGGGTGATCGACTCGGTTCTCGCGGTGGGGCTGGGGGTCGGCGCCGTGGTCGACGCTCATACGGTGGTCCCGCAAAGCTTCCACGCGACGGCGCTGGTGGCGTGCGCGGCGTGTACCGGAAGCGTGGCCTGGCGCCGGGCCGCGCCGCTGGCGATGGCGATCGTGGCGTGCGGCGGTTATGTGGCCCTGGTGCTGTTCAGCCGATACGACGGCGGCGGGACGTTCGAGTTCGCAGCCGTCGCCTTTACGTTCTACACGTTCGGACGTAGCGTGGACGGGCGCACGGGGACGCTTGTGGCGGTGGGGCTGTGCCTCTACTGGCTGGTCGGATCGGTGGTGGTGTTCTATGTCCCGGCCGGTGGTACGCCTGGGGTGGTCGCCGCCTTGTGGGCCACCGGGGTTGTCCCGTTGGTGATCGGGCATACGCTGGTTACGCGCAGTCGCCTGATCTCAGAGCTCGCCTCGAGTGCGGCGCAGTTGGAGGACGAGCAGAGCGTGCGGGTACGGCGGGCGGTAGCCGAGGAGCGTCAGCGGGTCGCGCGTGAGCTACATGACGTCGTTGCTCATTGCGTGAGTGTGATGGTCGTGCAGACGGCTGGCGCCCGGAGCGTCGCCAGCGCGGATCTTGCCGGAGCTCGCGCGGCTCTGGACGTCGTCGAACGAGCCGGGCGCGACGCGTTGGTTGAGCTCAGACGGATGATTGGCGTTGTGCGCCGCGACGGCGGTCGCTTGGCCGGTGAATCGACCGCACGGCTTTCACAGCTCAGCGACCTGCTCGATCGCTGTCGCGCTGCGGGGCTCCCGGTCGAACTGGCTGTCCAGGGAACGGTGGTCGACCTGGCGCCCGGGCTGGATTTGGTCGCGTATCGGGTAGTGCAGGAGGCGCTGACCAACGCGCTCAAGCACGCCGGGCCGACCAGCGCACGGGTGGCTGTGAGCTACACGGCTCGGGCGCTCGAGCTAAACGTGACCGACAACGGCCGCGGCGCGGATGCCGAGAGCCAGGTGAACAGTGGCGGTCACGGCCTGGTGGGGATGCGCGAGCGCGTAGCGCTGTTCGGCGGGGAGCTTCACGCGGGGCAGCGACCGGGCGGGGGGTTTGAGGTCCGGGCACGGATCCCGTTAGACGGATCGCGAGGTTCGGCAGCCAACGCCGAGGACGTGCGTTTTGACGATCGCGAACTAACAATCGTGCCGCCGATCGATCGCCTGCATTGGCCGTGGCTTGACCCTCTGCTGGCCGCGCTCGCACTGGTCGTGTTCGAGGTCGCCATACTCACCAGCGAAAGCCCGCGAGGGCCGCTGGCGCTCAACGTTCTCGTCGCGGCGTGCATGGCCTTGTCCACCATGTGGCGCCGACGCTGGCCGGTGCATTACGCCGTCGCGATGACTGCGCTCAACTGGGTGATGACGCACGAGCTGACGCCGCTCAACACCACCGCGCTGTCCAAGGCCATCGTGTTCGTGTGGCCGACATACGCCGTCGCGGCGTGGACGCAGCGACGAACCGCGGTCGCTTGGCTGCTGTTCGTGCTGCTCAGCATTCCTGTGACGCTCCTGATAGGACGGCCGGGCGGAAATGTCGCCGGATATGCGGGGGTGGTCCTGGTTTTCGTCGCCTGCTGGGCGACGGGCCGCGCCATCCGCGCCCGCCGACTGCTCACGCTCGAGCTCCAGCGAACTTCCGCGCGCCTCAGAGCCGAGCGCGAGGACCGTGCGCGTCTGGCAATCGCCGGCGAGCGCTCCCG
>DASPPG010000246.1:0-38719 GCA_035625625.1 Solirubrobacteraceae bacterium | reverse complement strand
CCCGGGCGGTTGGCGCCCGGGTTGTAGGTGGCCGGCCCTCCGTCCCGAACTGCACAGTTCGAGACCGCGCGGATGATGGCCGCGCGGCCGGACAACTCAAGAGGAGGACCGACCATGGATAACGCTACGCGTTGGATCGGCATCGACCTGCACCGCCGGCGTTCGCAGATCGCGGTGATCGACGAGCACGGTGAGCTGACGCTCTCAGCGTGATCAGGCTGTCCAGCCGCCGGTCGAGGCCGCCCAGAAGATCACCACCGGCTCCGGTCCGCTACGCGAGAAGTTCGAGCGGATCGCCAAACGCCGCGGACGCAAGATCGCCAAGGTCGCGATCGCCCGCGAGATCCTCACCCTGGCCTACTACGGACTCTTCCGACCGCGTCGACAAATCTGTTTCATAGGGCGGCCTTGCGACCCCCAAGGCTTACGGGATCGGTCGGCGGGGGCTTGGTCGAGCCGCGCGGAGGTTGTCAAGCACAACCGCGACGGCCGCGTCGAGACGGAGTCGATGAACAGCGCGACGTTTGGGGTTCTGGAGCAGATTGCCGGTCGATAGGTGCATCCCTTGGCCGTCCTAGTTTGGGTGCGCGACCGTGGATTCGTCCGGCACCCGGGCGAAGCCGGGGTCGCCGCCATGGTACGAGCACTGGCGCCGACCTGCGCCGTCGACAGTAGCAATGAGGAATACGTCCATCCGCTCGATGAAGGCGCGATCCTCGGGGCCTATCACCACCCGTGAGAGGAGCGTCTCCTCGAGTCGGTCCGCGAGCCGACGGTGTCGAAGCAATCTGGAGGCGGCGCGAGCCGGCGGGGCACGCCGAGCTCATTCGAGAAGTCCGTCAGCTAGGCGGGCTCGTACGTGCGCACGTCCTCCGGGCTGTAGTGACCGACCGCGTCGAACCACTGTTTCGCGTGCAGGGCACGGCACAGGTCTCACTCGGCTGCGACGATTCCCGCTTGGTCATACAACGGCCCCGCGATCACCTCGCCGAACGAAGGCTCGATCACCGCCGCGCTGCCGCGACCGAATATCTCGCGATTCGGCGGCAGCGCCGCCGGGAAGTCGTCGGGGAACGCGGCCGCGGGAATGATTGTGGGACCGAGACGACGAAGGCGCGGGACTCGATCGCGATGTGACGCATCGAGGCGAGCCACCCCGTAGGTCTTGCCGTTGAAGTGGTAGATGACATCGATGATCACGTTCGACCAACCGGTCACCCGGGAGGCGGAAGAGCGCTTTCCCAGAGGTGCTTTGCCTAGGAATGAGTCCGGATCGGGCTTCTGGAGTTGCGGGGATGCGGACGTCAGCGCCACCAGGGGTCAAAACTGGGAGCACGCCGCAGACCGCATTCACCTGGTTCGCCGGCGCAGTGCGCACGTCAACCTCGAGGCCTATCCGGAATAGCCTTCGGTGAGGGTGACATCTATGTTCGAGGTTTTCTGGTAATAGCCCACCGCGGTGCAGGCCGCCCCGGTTGCGCACGAGACACCTGACAGGTAGCTGCCTACTGAGCCAGCAGGATTCGGGGTGTTCATGATGGTCCAGGCGGTGCCGTTCCACTGTTCGGCTAGTGTCGTCGCGCCGCCGGAGCTGTTGTTGTAGTAGCCCACCGCGACGCAGTCGGTGGCGGATGTGCAGGAGATGCTGGATAGGTAGCTGCCGTTCGCCCCCCCGAGGTGGGTACGTTCTGGAGCGTCCAGTCGGAGCCGTTCCACTGCTCGGCGAGGATCCCGGCGGTGCCTCCCACCGCGATGCAGAAATTGATCGTCGGGCAGGACACGCCGGTCAGGTCGCCGGTGCCAGAGGGTGGTCTCCAGCGTCCACGTGCTCCCGTTCCACTGCTCGGCCAGGGGTGGCTGGCCGATGCCCGACGTTCCGACGGCTATGCAGTTGGTGGCGGCCGGGCAGGACACGCTCGACAGGGCGCTGGTGGACGATCCCGTTGGGGTGGGACGGTCTCGGCGGTCCAAGCCGTGCCGCTCCACAGCTCGGCCAGCGGGGCGTTCTGCGGTCCCTGGTTGTAGTAGTCGTAGCCGACCGCCATGCAAGTCGCATCGAGGCAGGCAACACCGGACAGCACGCTGTCATAGCCGGCGCCGAGGCTGGGTGTGGGTTGGATCGACCAGTCGGTGCCGGTCGACTGCTCGGTCAGCGCGAGGTCTGGGGGCGGATTGCCCGCACCGGTGGACTCCGCGCCCACCGCCGTGCAGGCGGTGGCAGTGAGGCAGGACACGCCGGACAGAGAGCTGCCCGTGGCTCCGGCCGGGTTGAGCGTCGTCTGCGCCACCCAGCTGCTCCCGTTCCAGCCCTGGGCCAGGGTGACCTTCGTGCCCGAGCCGTTCGTGTAGCTCCCCACCGCCGTGCAGGCGCCAGCCGTCGCGCAGGACACCTGCGAGAGGCGGGGGTTCGCTGGCCCGGCAGGGCTGGGTGTGAGCTGGATCGACCAGATGGTGCCATTCCACCCTCTGCGAGCGCCGCGCCGTTGCCGTTTCCGACGGCGATGCAGGCGGCCGCGGCCGTGCACGACACTCGCTGCAGACCGCTGCCGTAGCTTGGGTTGGGGATCGTCTGCGCGCTCCAGCTGCTGCCGTTCCACTGCTCGGCCGCGGTCGCGCCGCTGCCGAAACCCACCGCAGTGCAGTCCGTGGCCGTCGGGCAGGATACGGCGTCCAGAACGGCGGTTCCGGGGGTCGATTCGATCGCCCACGCGCTGCCGTTCCACTGCTCGGCGAGTGTCGACTGCTGGCTGACGATCCGGCAAGGGTCTTTGAGGCAATTGCAGACGCGCTCTACGTAGAAACAGGGCCCCGGCGCACAACGGGGTTGAACGGGGGCGGTCGACCTCCCACCCCAGCGAGATGAGCGATGCCGGCCGCCGCGGCGTCCGCCTGCTGCGCGCCGATGCCCCCGAGCTTGACCGGAAAGTCAGTCGCGTCTCCGGCAGCGAACACGCGGCCATCGGTCGAGGGAACTACGCACCGCTGGTCGATCGGCACCAACCACCGGGTACCCGCCGGGATTCCTTTGATGGTCCGGCCTGTGATCCTCGGCAAGGTCACGATCCGGTCGGCGTGGACCTCGCCACCGCCGAACGCAACGAGGCCCGGGGCTGGTACTCGCGCGACGACACCGGTGTGCAATGTGACCCCGGCCTCGTGGAGCAGGTCGACCACCGCGTCCCCCGCGGCTCGGCCGAATGCCTTCAGCGGCCGCCCCTCCGACGGATGAAGGTGAACTCGGGATTGCGGTTCATTCCTCGCGCGCGGGATGCAGTGATCAAGGCTAGCTCGTAGAGAGGTAACGGCCAGACCCACTCGTGAGGAAGTGCGAATGCCACGGCACCGATCGACCCCGCTTCGATGTCACGGACGATGCCGCCGAACACGTCGCCGGCCCGCGCGGTCCGTGAACGTATTCGCGTGCGGGTACGGCGATTCTTCGCTTCCCCCGATGGCAAGCAGCAGCGCGTCGTAGGCCAACTCCGCGCCGCCGTCGGTGTGAACCGTCCGCTCGCCCGTGTGCACCGAAGAAAGCCGGTCCCTGATCCACCGCGCCCCGACGTCCGACACGATCCGCTCCACGGGATAACGCCGAACGCCGGGCAGACCGAACGGCTACTGCACGGCGAGCGGCCGATACACGAGGCTCGAATCGGCGCACACAAGCGTGAGCCGGACCCGCTCGCGCGCCAGCCGCCGGACGCGCAAGGCACACTCGACAGCGGCGACCCCGCCCCCGCAGATTATGACCTCGAATGGTGACATCCATCATTCCGTAAACAAGTCGGCGAGCGCGGAGGCGACGCTCCCAATCCCGTGCGACTTTGCGATTTGCCGCTGGCGGCTCGCGCCGGTCTCGTGTGCCATCTCCGCCACCTGCTGCAGCGCGTCCTCGCAACCGAGGTCCACGGCATGCGGGCGTGCGGTCCGGAGGAGGTGATCGAGCGACTCAAGCGCTGACACGCGCTGATCGGCCGCGGGGTCGATGAACTGTGCGCTCATGCCATCGCGCGCGGCTAGGAAGCGGTTCTCGTTGATAACTTCGTCCGCGTGGACGAGGCGGTCTGGCTGGTAGCCCTGTTCGAGCTCCAGATGGACGATGGTCTGCACGAATGCCGCCAGCGCCAGGGTTTCGGCGACGGTCGTCTGAGCGTCCATGACCCGGATCTCCACCGTTCCAAGCGCGGGCTGCAACCGTACGTCCCACCAGAGAAACGTCGGGCCGGGGAACGCGCCGCACCGCAGGAGCTGATCGATGGCCTCGACGTATTCGGGATAGGAATTGAACGCTCGTGGGACACCGACCCGCGGGAACGCTTGGAAGATCGGCGTTCGCGCCGAGGCAAGTCCCGTGTCTCGCCCTTGCCAGAATGGAGAGTTCGCCGACAGTGCAAGCAGCATCGGCAGATGCGCGCGAAGGCGGTTCTGGAGCCCGATGGCCTTCTCCGCATCGGCAACGCCGACGTGCACGTGCAGTCCGAACGTGGGCTCGCGTCGAGCCAGCTCCCGCATCGATTCGTAGACGATCTTGTACCGGGCTCCGCGCGAGATCTTCGTCCCGGTCCAGTGCGCCAGTGGATGCGTCCCCGCGCTGGCTGCGCGGAGGTTGTGGCGAGCGAGATCGACGGCGAGCGCGTGGCGCAGCGCCGCCGCATCACGGGCGGCGCTCTCGGCGCTGCGGTGAGGCGCGCTAGCGAGTTCGACCGTCGCCTCGTGCGTCTCGGCGCTCGCCTGCGACCTTAGTGCGGGCGGCAGGCCGCGGAGCACCTGCTCACCGCAGTTCACCAGCAGCCCGTCGTAGCGGTCGAGAAGCATGGCCTCCTCTTCGATCCCAACCGTGTAGGGCTGCGAGCGCGTCCATTCGGCCCAGGCAGGGAGCTCGCCCCCGACACCTGACGCTCGGTCCACGAGACCCATATCCACCACACGCATGATCATCCCAAACCCCGCGTCGGTGACCAGCCGTAAGGAAGAAGCGAAGTGTCCAATGTTGGCCCTCTGGCTAATAATGCCAGCGCCGTCGATCGCCGGCGGTAACGAGTCCTGCTCCGAGGCCTCCAGTTCTGAATGGCACCGCGCGCCGACACCGAGGCCGGTCACGGCATTCGTTTCGGCCGGCCGGCCGGCCGGCCGGACACATCTTGATCCGTCGGTCGGACGATCGCGACGGGAAATTGGCGCGGTGATCCCGTCGCGCCAACAGCGTGATGCGCTTATATTTATACCTCGGCTCGGTCAGCGGCGGCAAGCGGTGCTAACCCGTGGGACTGGACAAGGCCAGCCAGGTGTGATCCCCCTATCGCCGCTTGCATAGTCCCCCGCTTCGCGGTCTGGCCAGCTAAGCAGATCAAGATAACGGCAGCGGTGTGCAGCCGAGGAGTGGACCGGCGAACTGAGCCCGACCTCTGCACGCGTATTCATCAGCCACCGGCACGACGATGTTCCGGATTCGACCGATCGCCTGAGTGACGTCCTGGACCGCTGGTCGATGATGTTTCGGAACGTTCGTGAAGCTGGGGGCGGCTTAGCAGTAATGGAGATGAGGACTTGTCTTCGGGTCACTCGGCGATGATCTTGCCGTGGAGGGAGGCTTCACCGCTCGTGAACTCGTACTCGCCCGCTTGTTCGGGGGTGAAGTCGACTGGGACGAGCTCGCCGTCGGGGAGCCGGACCCGTCGGGCGAGGTCGGGGAAGACCACCTCCTCTGAGCGGGCGGCGGTTCCCTGCCGGATGAACTTGAGCCGCACAGGCGTGCCGTGCTTCACCGTGATCAGGCTTGTGGTGTAGGCGCGCGTGACCAGAACGGTCGCCTCTTGCCGGCCCGACGGTGTCGGCGCGGCACTGATCTCGCTGTGGCGTCGATCTCGGAAGGCCCTTCCGACTGCGGGCAGGCCAGCGACCGTGCCCCGGACCTGATCGAGCGTCATCAGGGGGCGACCTGCTGACGATCCGCGCGTTGACGCCGGTGACGGCCGGCACCGAGGCGAACGCCGTTGCCGGGTCGGTCAGCGGCAGAGCGGTCACCCGGGTCAGCGTTGTGAGCCCGCAACTCTGTGCGTGGAACCCTCGGCGGTCGGACCCAGCGAACACGCGACCCATGTGAGTGCCCAAGTTGCATCGCTGACACCCGTGTCGAAGCCACAGCAGCATATGCATCGGCGACGTCAGGGTCCAGCACCGCGGCGGCCAACGTAGAAACTACCCAGACAGCTTCCACCACGGCCTCCTCCCGGCCGAGATCCACGCCGCTACCCAAGATGCCCTCAAGCACCGAGCCACGGACACTCAGCCCGCCAGCTCACGCGCCCAAGGATCCGGCGCGGCGGTGGGAGTAGCTCGAGGTACTCGATCGTTCTGGGGGCGCGCGTTGGTGGGTGGGCGCGCTAACGGATCGCCTCAGTAGTCCTCCACAGAAAGCGGGTGGAGTTGCCCTGATGGCCCGTGCCGGGCCGGGCGTACAGTGGAGGCGATTCTCTGCGGGCACCGAGAGGATGCTCGGTGGGTGATGACAGAACCGTTTCTGCTGTGCGCGGCCTGCGGCGACCGCATCGGCATCTATGAGCCTATTTGGTGTGAGTGGCCCGACGGCACGTTGGCGTCGTCGTCCTACCTGAACCTCAGTCGCGAGCAGCGGTGCGCGCGGGCGCGCTGCTGGCATCTCGGGTGCCTGGCTCCCGATGCGGTTCCGCTTGAAATCGGGTCGCTCGCTCCCGGGCGAGTGGGCGGCCCGATCCGAGATCCTGGCGGAGGTGGATCGCTGCCAGACGGCGATCACTCGTAACCGGAACCGGCCGCTTGACGGGCGTCAGCGCAAGCGGTCCTCGCGGCTCGACCTCGGACCTTGCGAACCTTGATCCGCTCCCCGTGCCGGAGGTATGCTCGCCGCAACTCGACGAGGAGAGCGAGGCAAAGCAACGATGAGCGCCGTCGACGAGGTTGCCCTTCGCCGCCTGCTGCAGGTCGGCCGGACGGTCGTTTCCGATTTGGACGCAGACGCGGCGCTGGAGCGAGTGCTCGAGGTCGCCCGGGAGGTTACGGGCGCCCGGTACGCGGCGCTTGGGGTGCTCGACCAGCAGCGCCACGAGCTCGAGCGGTTCGTGACCGCCGGCGTGGACCCAGCGACGCAGCGGTTGATCGGAGCGGGCCCAAGGGGTCGGGGCGTGCTCGGTATCCTGATCGCCGAGCCGCGACCGCTGCGCCTGCGCGATCTGGACTCACATCCGTTCAGTTACGGCGTCCCCCACGGGCATCCAAGGATGCGCACGTTCCTCGGTGTTCCCGTGCTGATCCGGGGCGAGGTGTGGGGGAACCTGTATCTGACCGAGAAGCAAGGCGGCGAGGAGTTCACCCAAGCCGATCAGGAAGCGGCAGTGATCTTGGCTGAATGGGCCGGCGCGGCGATCGAGAACGCCCGCGCGCATCAGCGAAACGAGCGTTAGCGCCCGACGAGCGCGAGCAGGCTGATCGCACCAGGCCGCCACGACGTTGACCAACTGGCGACCGTCCTCGCGATCACGTCGCACAAGAACCCAAGCGCGAACTTGGAATGAACAGCCTCGCGTCTCTGGAGCCCGATCCACTCTGCGCCCAGACACGGCGAAAGGCCGCCATCACCAAGCCCGTTCGCAAACAACTTCACAAACGAACTCTTCTTGACGACCTTCCGTCTGAGCACATCTTCCCGGCCGCCCGCACCGTCGGCATCCGTAGTCCTCCCGGCTCGCAACCGTCAAACTACGGAAAGACCCGCACCGACGGGCACGACTCTCCGAGCAGCTGCGCGAGTTCAAACGTCGCCGCGGCCGACCGCACCATCTTGAGCAGCTGCGCGCCTCGGCGCCGTGTTCGGCGGCTGCTCGCGGGTGTGCGACGTATCACGCGGCCGCCGTGTCTGCGAAGCGACCGGCATCCCGCTACCACCGATCACGCTGCGAGGAGAGGTCTTGACACTTCTGGTGATCAGCGGGAAGCCGAATCCGTCGTGGCCTGGGGGCGAGCTTGAACACGCGCTGTGACTTGGGTAGCCTCGGCTGAGGTTCGGATGCCACCTGCGAAGAAGCCCACGAGATCTGGTGCCCCTCGAACGAGCACGGCGTTCACGGAACCGGCCGCGCTCAAGCGGCTGACGACGTCGCTGGACGCCGCCCAGGACGCGCTGGCGGAGTTGCGCAAAGACACCGGACGCGATGTCGGCCAAGGCGCTCGAGACCTGTACCGGGACCTGCGCACGTTCGTCGCAAGCGCGCGGCGTGATACCGGCAAGCTCGCGAAGGCGCTGCAGCGCGACTTTGAGCAGGCACAGAAGCGAGTCGCAGGCACGCCAGCCACGCGGTCTCGCACGACCGCAACCGCGAGTCCTCAGCGACAGCCCCGGACGGCGACCAAGCGGACCCGGGCCAGCTGAGCAGTCCTCCCCCGTCGACCGCGACGCCAGTGGTCCTACGCGACCTCCAGGGACTCTCGACCCAACCATCTCGGACATTTCGCGCTCACCAATCTGCTGCTTGAGCATGTCAATGGCCGCGTGGTGACGGTGTCCTCCAACGCCCACCGTTCCGGCCGCATCGATTTCGGGGACCTCAACTGGGAGCGCAAGCCATACAAGCGATATCGTGCCTACGCGCAGTCCAAGCTCGCGAACCTGCTGTTCACGTCAGAGCTGCAGCGACGGTTGACGGCGGCCCGCTCGCGCGTTCTCGCGACCGCCGCCCACCCGGGCAATGCCCGGACGTCGATCAGCGCAAGCAGCCAGTCGCGATCGCTTGATTTCTTCATGGGCTCGTCACCCGCCTAATCGGGCAGCACGCCGTCGGCGGTGCCCTACCGGCCCTCTACGCCGCTGTCGCCGACATTCCCGGCGACAGCTACGTAGGGCCGGGAGGATTCATGGAGCAGCGCGGCGCGCCGAAGCTGGTCGGGCGCTCAGCCGCCGCCCAGGACAGGGACGTTGCCCGGCAGCTCTGGGACGTCTCAGAGCAGCTGACCGGCGTTCGCTTCCCGCTCCGCTAGGGCGAGCCCATGTAAAGGAGCAACGACATGACGCTGCGAGTAACGCCGCGGTGTCACGTCGCTGCGCGCACTGCGACTTCACGGCCGGTCGGTTCACGGTCGCGGCGCTGGCTTGCGGCGTCGCCGAGACCAGCCCCAGCGACGCGGCGTCTTCTCCTGCGGATGGATCAAGCGGATTGTGCCCACGTCGATCGACGCGCTAAGCCGCACCACAGGAAAGCCCGGAATTGGCTGCTCGAGGGTGTTGTTGACAGCGCCGCCCGTCCCAACCTGTCGGACATCAAATCCTCGAGGCACGATGACTGTGATCTGCCCCATGTGCACGTGGACGACAATCTCGATATCCCAGTCATCGAACTCTGCTTCGGTCAGATCAATCGTCACGGCGCCCGTACCCGTATGGATCTTGGTGAGACGGCCCGCTTGCCAGCGGCCCTGGAGGCGAACCTCTCCCAGCGAGGTCGAGATCTCCATCGGCTCTTGACGGCGCCGTGATGTTGGAGTGAATTCGACAGGGGGCGGCAGGCTGCGAACCACAGAGGCGAAGTCAGCGTGGGTACGAGCCTCCAAGAGCCCATCGAGAGCTGTCTGAAAGCGATCCTGGTCCACCTTGCCGCTGACCAAGAATCGCTGCAGGACCTCGATCCCGCGCTGCCGCAGATCCTCGGAGATCGGGGGCTCGTGGACTGGGAGCCTGTCGGCGTTCACGCCAGCACACTATCGCGGAATGCTCCTCCAACAGCCATCGCGGGGCCCGCGCCTGCTCTCGAAGACCGAGCAGCCGCCTCGCCGGTCCTCGCGGCGGGGGTTGCAGCAGGGAGCGTCGCGTTGATGGCCTTTGGCATCGACTCGGTGATCGAGTTCGTAGCGGCACTCGTGGTCCTGCAGACGTTCCGCGCGGAGCAGGCCGGTCACCGCGACAGCGGCGAGCAGCGGGCGCTACGGGTGATCGGCGTGACCTTCTTTCTGCTGGCGGCATACATCGTTGCCGACGCGGCATACACGCTGATCGCGGCCAGCCGACCAGACACCAGCGTGCCGGGGGTGGCGATATCTGCCGCGGCCCTGTTGGTCATGCCGTCGCTGTCTCTCGTGAAGCGACGAACCGGGAGCGCCCTTGGCAGCGAGATGCTGCTAGCGGACGCCGCCGAGTCCCTCTTCTGTGCCTATCTCGCGGCGACCGTGCTCCTCGGCCTGGTCCTCAACGTTGCCTTCGGCTGGTGGTGGGCTGATCCCGTCGCCGCGCTGGCCGTCGTACCGCTCGTCCTCAAGGAAGGCCTGGAAGCGCTCGAACGTCGATGAAAGGGCGAGTACCCACCGAAAGCGCTGCCGCTCGGGGCTACGAGCACGCGTCCCGGCCGACTGTGTTCATCGCTCGGAGTAGCGCCCCCACGCGAGACGACGCTACCGCTCGTCAAGCGGAGGGGTCACGCCGGCGCCGTGACCCCTCCAGGCGTTTATGTGAGGTCGGGTCGCGTTTAATCGACGTCAACGAAGGGCCTCCTGAGAGGCGTGTTCGATGCGATATGTGAGGTTGTCCGCGACGTAATCGACGTCGACGACCTCGGCGCAGTCGTCGTCGTGCCAAAGCGCGAGCCACTTCGGCCCACGACGGCGCCACTCGCAGTCGCGAACCCACGGCTCGTGGCCCGTCGCAGGGTGGTGCTCAGCCGTCGTTCGACTCGCCACGAGCCTCGTGAGATCGACGACGTGCGACCTGCGGACGCCGCTGGCGCCTCAGCAGCCCTTCCACAGTAGCGCCTTTGACGTTGTTCCCCGGTCGACGCCGAGTTCTGTCGTTTCGTAGGGCGTGGGTCCGTCAGGAGGAGGCTCCTCGGTGCCCACGTCGATTACATGTCAATCACGTCAAAGGCCAACGGCTACGGTGCTGACGACCTCGACCTCACATAAACGCCTAGAGCGACAGCAATCAGCCCAGCCGACGCTCGAAGGCGGAAGCTGCCGTCGTCCTGCTTTCCCTCGCCAACGAGCACTTCGCCGCCGACGACACGGGCCCTGCAAAGCTCGGAAACCGAGCATCTGGTTGGTGATCGCTTCTGCGTTTCGGCCGCCGCGGCGCGCACTGCTGCTACGGCGACCAACCGCAACTTCACGACGACGCGGTGCTAGCCAATGGCGGCTCGCTGACCGGTTGAGGCTAGTTGTGTGGACCGCTCGCGGGAGCGCATGGGTAACTAGGGGGCGCGGATGATGGAACCGGCGTAGGAGATCGGGCCGGTGGGGCGAACTAGCGCCGAATGCCCTTCGAGTTCAGGATCGCGGTCGAGGCCGACGAGCCGGGCCGGACGGTCTCGGTTTCGATCCACGAGCCGATAGAGACGATCTCCCCCAAGCTCGGGCTGATCGAGTCCGGCCCATTGAAGGTTGTCCTGACCGTTGGCGGGATCATCGGCGAGGAGGAGTGGACTTGGCTTTACGCCGACGAGGCGCGGAAGGTCGCGGAGGCGCTCAACCGAGCCGCGGACGTGGTGCAGGCGGGCCGAGGCTGAGTTCGCTCAGGCAGCCGACGCGGATTGCCGGAATTTGCGGCATGGTGGATCGACGTCGTCCGCGACGACGGTTAGCGTGAAGGGCCGAGGGGGCCTCCTAGCTCGTATCGCACGGACCGGGACTGGAGGACTGGACTGCAGCTAACGCGGGTCAGGCGACCTCAGGAACAGGCCCGTCGGATATGGATATCCGATGGGCCCGTTTCCCGGGGAAGTACCCTCGCCCCGGTCATCGCCCCGCTCGATCACTCGGCCCACCGCAGTCGGGCAGTCGGTTCAGCACGTGCCGGCGAAGCGCTCGGTACAGGGAGCGACGAGCTCGGCTTCCCTCGGGCCTTGTCGGTCAAGCAAGTAATCGATCGCAAAATCTCCTTCCTTGTGCACCGACGCAGAGATTTCCTGCCGTACCCACGCCTCAACCATGTCAACGAAGCCTGCCATTGGCCTCTGCCCCGACGTATCCATCTCGGCTACGACCCCTCGTCCGAGAGCGTGTCGGCCCCGACCCGGTAGTCTCGCATTGCGCTCAGGAGGGTGCAAGGGTGCGCGGATCATGACGTTCTGGTCTGTGCCGCGCGGCGGAGGCACCTCGAGTGGCGCAGAAACCGCGCATGTATCTGCCGATCGCTTTGACCGCTACAGCGGCGTCAGAGCCCGCAACTGCAATGGCGACGAAGGAGTGCCGGAGCTCAGCGGGGAACGACGGCTGAGTCTCGGCGGGACAGGTCGTCCACCGTTCGGCCCGCTGATGACCGCTTCTGCTGGCCGAGCAGGAGTGCGGCCGCGTAGGCACGTTCTGCTCGTCGACGTCGAGGCTGTTTCTCAAAGCCGTTCCGTCTGGCCGGTTTAACACAATTTCTGTATGGCGCGGACCTTCATTGAGAGTTGGCGTGAGCAGGGGTTTTTTACTGCCGTCGGATGTGCGGGATTGGCTTGGGGCGGATCATCTGGCGTGGTTCGTGATCGATGCGGTGGAGCAGATGGATCTGTCGGCGTTCTATGCCGTGTATCGGGCTGACGGTCACGGCCGGGCGGGGTATGAGCCGTCGTTGATGCAGGTGGGTGCCGACGTGGCGGTCAAGACCGGTGGCTGCTTCCCGCGTACCGCCAGCTCGGGCGACCACGGACACGGGCCTTCAGTGGAGATTGGCTGCACAGGCGAACGCGAACAGCGCCGTCCAGGTGAGGGCTAGTACGTAGAAGCCACGCTCGGTCGCCCCGAAGCGCGTGCGGAGAGCCGGGATTAAGCGCGACCAGCCGAAGATGGCTAGGCAGGCTGCCATCGCATACCCGAGCACCGTCGACGCCGGTCCGAGGGAGTGCCACCGGGTCACGTTGGGCAGGATCGCCCCAAGCCAGATAGCGGCGCCGGTGATGCTTAGGAACGTAACGAATGCCAACAGAACGTGGATCGCGCCCGTCGATGTGCGTGGCGTGTCAGGTGCGTCCATGGGAAACCAGCTGATCGCTGCGCGCGCGACGCCGAACACGACCAGTAGCGCGACCACCCCTGCGTGGCCGTGCCTTGCGATCGCGCGATCAATCCCGATCGCGAGCGCCACGCCGGCGACACCGAATGCGATCGCGGCAACCCGGTAGCCGGAGCGAAACGGGGTGATGCCGTACTCGCCGACGGCATCGTGAACCGCAGATAGGCGGGTCGGCTGTACGTGCAGCCAGGCGAGGCTCGCCCCGGTCACCGCAACAGCAATCAGGCTGACCACGCCGGCGAACACCATCGTCCCGTCTCCTCAGGGCCAAACCGGCTCGATGAATAGGAATCGCTTTTCAGAGCAGGCATGATGGATCCGCGAGGTGGCCTCAGTGACGGTGAATCGATAGGTGTCGCCTAGCCGGCCGCGTAGCCGGTGTGGGCCGGGCGACAGGGCGTGGCGCCGAACCAGCCGTTGCGCTGGGGGTGGGTGGGCCGGTTGGCTCGACGGTTACGCGCGGGAGCCATTCGAGCCATTTGGGCAGGCACCAGTTCCAGTCGCCGAGCAGTTTCATGGTCACTAGGAGGAGTACCGCTCTGACGATGGTGGCGTCGATCAGGATGGCGGCGGCGAGGCCGACGCCGAGCATCTGGAAGTTGATCTCGCCGAGTGTGGCGAGGATCGCGAACACGGCGACCATCACGAACGCGGCGCTGGTGACGACGCCGGCGGTCGCCTTGATGCCGTGAGCGACCGCGTCAGCGGTGCTCATCCCGTGGTCGTGGGCCTCGCGAATGCGGCTGAGGATGAATACGTGGTAGTCCATCGAGAGACCGAAGAGGATCACGAACAGGAACAGCGGCAGCCAGTTGATGATCCCGCCGATCGGGGTGAAGCCGAGCAGTGACTGCAGGTGACCCTGTTGGAAGCCCAGCACGAGCACGCCGTACGCCGCGCCGACCGACAGGAGGTTCAGGACGATCGCGGTCAGTGCGATGACGATCGAGCGGAAGGTGACGAGCAGCAGCAGGAACGCGAGCCCGAGCACGAACGCGAACACGTACGGGGCGTGCGACTTCATCGTGTTGTTGATGTCGAGCGTCGTCCCGGCCAGTCCGGTCGTGTGGACGGTGACGCCCGGCACTCGGGCGATCGTGGCCGGGATGACGGTGTTGCGCAGCAGCCCGAGCGCCGTCATCGACGTCGTGTTGGTGCACGAGCCGGAGTTGTGCGACGAGCTGGTTGTCCGTGCGGATGCCGATCCCGGTAGTTCCGGCTGGAATGTCGGTAGGTGAAAAGTGAACGGTCGGGCACGTGTCTGAAACGTGAAGTTTTTAGGTGAATAGTGAACCCGGCGTGATACGAGTGAGGAGCAGGTCGCTCACGTGCTCTGACCTGCGGTAGTCGCGTCGTCCCGATAGGCGGTTCCATTGACGTCGCAAGGATTGCGGTTGCAACCATCTCGCATCGTCTCCGTAGAAACATGCTGCGGGTTCGCACGCTTGCCCCGATGAGTTGATCGCGCTCCGGGAGTTTGAATGATGGTGTGGCGAGCGTTCGCGGGATTGTTGCTGGCACTGCAGCGTTGGTCGATCAGCCAGCGGCGGCCGTTACGGCCCCACAGCCGCCGGCGTCGGAGACGGTGATTTCGGCGCGGGGGCTGCGGATGGCCTACGGGGAGTTGGAGGCGGTGCGTGGGATTGATGTCGAGGTGCGTCGGGGTGAGGTGTTCGCGTTTCTCGGTCCCAACGGGGCTGGGAAGACGACCACCGTCGAGGTTCTGGAGGGCTATTTGAAGCGGACCGGCGGTGAGGTCTCGGTGTTGGGAGTTGATCCTCAGCGTGGGGGGCCGGAGTGGCGCGAGCGGGTCGGAGTGGTGCTGCAAGAGTCGGCGGTCGAGCCCGATGTCACCGTGCGGGAAACCCTGGAGCTGTTCGCCGGCTATTACGGCGCGCCGCGCGACGTGGATGAGCTGATCGAGCTGGTCGGCCTCACGGGGAAGGCTGATGTGCTGGGTGGGCAGCTGTCAGGCGGCCAGCGACGCCGGCTGGACGTCGCGCTGGCGCTAGTCGGGGACCCAGAGCTGGTGTTCCTGGATGAGCCGACTACCGGATTTGACCCCTCGGCTCGCCGCGCGGCGTGGGAGATGATCGCCGGCCTGCAGGCGCTGGGCAAGACGATTTTCCTCACCACGCACTACATGGAGGAGGCCGAGCACCTCGCGGATCGCATCTGCGTGCTGGCGGCCGGCAAGATCGTGGCCGAGGGCACGCCGCAGACACTTGGGGGCCGCGACACCGCCCCGACCGAGATTTGCTTCACGTTGCCGGCGGGTGTGGACAGGACCAGTTTTCCGGCCGGGCTCGCCGAGCTGATGAGCGCTCAGAACCACGGGGGGACCGAACTGCGCAGCCAAGAGCCGCTGGCGGTTCTGGTGAGGCTGGCAGCGTGGTCGCGCGAACACAGCGTCGAGCTGACCGATCTTGAGGTGCACCGGCCGACGCTCGAGGACATCTATCTGCGGCTGACGGAGGGACAGAGGTGAGCGCCATCCCGGCAACGCGTCGCTTGACGCCGGGGCGGTCGCCTGTCGCGCTTATCACGCATGAGGTTCGCCACAACGTGCGGTCCTTCCGCCGCGACCGCCAGGCGCGGTTCTTCACCGTCGCGCTGCCGGTGCTCTTCCTGGTGATCTTCTGTGCGTTGTTCGGCAACGGAACCGTCCGCGTGCCCGGCGGGACCATCAAGGAATCCACGTACTACGTGCCCGGGCTGGTCGGCCTCGGTTTGATCCAAGCGTCATTCGCGAGCCTGGTCGTGTCCGTGGTCGCCCAGCGGGAGTCCGGGATCCTCAAACGACGGCGTGCCACGCCGGTGCGCGCTTGGGTCCTGATCGCCGGCCGGGCACTGACGGCCGTCGGGATCGCTGCGGTGATGGCCGTCATCCTGATCCTGATCGGCTGGCTGGCGTACGGCGCCTCGCTTCCAGGCCGCACGATCCCGGCCATCGCCGTCACGATCGCAGTGGGGGCGGCGAGCTTCTGCGCCCTCGCGTACGCACTGTCGAGCGTGATCAACTCGGCCGACTCAGCCCAGCCGATGGTCCAGTTCGTGCTGTTGCCCCTGTACTTCATTTCGGGGGTGTTCGTAGCGTCGGCCCAGATTCCACAATGGCTGCTCGACGTCGCCAATGTGTTCCCTGTCCGGCACCTCCAGGAAGCGCTGCTGGAGGCGTTCAACCCGCACACAGTTGGCGCGGGCTTTGCCTGGACCGACCTGCTGGTCCTCGCGATCTGGGGTGTGGCCGGGCTGGCGATCGCCGTGTGGCACTTCGGCTGGCAGCCCAAAGCAAGGTGACGAACCCGCCCTGAAAGGAACCCGATGGCACAGACATTCTCATATGAGTTCTCGACCTCAGGCACGCCGGAGGAGGCGGAGGCACGGCTGCAGGGCGCGATCAACGAGCGGCTTCGTCGTCCGTCGGGCGGCAGCTCGGCCAGCAACGCGCAGCGGCAGATGCGATTGAGCAAGCAAACCTCGACTTCGCTGTCCTATAAGCCAAAGCTCTTGGCTCCGCTGCCGATCTCACTTTCCATTTGGCTCGGCCGCCGGCTCCAGGGAGAGAACGTCGACGTTCAGTTCGCAGACGGAGGCAACGGACAGACCCGCGTCTCGGTCTCGGGGAAGGTCGGTCACGGGACGCAGGCGATCGCCGATCGGGACTTCTGGACCGGGGTGCTCAGCGTCACGCCGGATTCGTAAGGGAGTTTGCGATGAGCCACTTCACGCTTACTCGCCACCCGGATCGTGTCCCCACGCCTGGCGTTGACGGGACGAGTTCGAGGCCGCCGAGCGTTGAGCTGGAGACCGTGGTGCGGGTTTTCGGTCGCGGCGCGGGTGCTACTCGTGCGCTTGACGGGGTGAGCCTGCGCCTGGCGCCCGGGTCGTTCACCGCGGTGATGGGCCCGTCGGGGTCGGGCAAGACGACGATGCTCCTGTGCGCGGCTGGACTGGACCGCCAAAGCGACGGAAGCGTCCACGTCGGCGACGTCGTGCTTGACCAGCTGTCTGAGCGCGAGCGAGCGAAGCTTCGTCGCGAGCGGATCGGGTTCGTGTTTCAGTCGTTCAACCTGCTTGACGCGCTGACGGCCGAGCAGAACGTGACGTTGCCGGCGCGTATGGCCGGGAAACGCGTCTCTCGCAAGCGGGCGCGCGCGGCGTTGGCGCGGGTGGGGTTGGAGGAGAAGTCGGGCCGTCGCCCCGCCGAGCTGTCCGGTGGCGAGCAGCAACGGGTCGCGGTGGCGCGCGCGCTGGTCGGCGAGCCGGAGGTGGTGTTCGCCGACGAGCCGACCGGGGCGCTTGATCTGGCGAGCGGTCGCGCGGTGCTCGAAGCGCTGCGCGCCGCGGTGGATCAGCTTGGCCAGACGGTGTTGATGGTCACCCACGACCCGCGCTCCGCCGCGCGGGCCGACCGTGTCGTGTTCCTCGCGGACGGGCGTCTGGTCGGGGAGTTGCAACAGCCGACGGCAGATCAGGTCGCTGACTGGATGGCGAGCTTGGAGGGCTAGATGCTGCGGCTTGCTCTGTGGACGGTACGGGCGCGGCGCGCCTCGCTGGCAGGCGCGTTCATCGCGGTGCTGCTGGCGGTCGCGCTCACGACGGCGTGTGCGGTGCTGATGGCCTCAGCGCTGCAGGCGCCAGGCCCAGGCCCCTTCGCTGCCGCCGATGCGGTCATCACCGCCCACTCGAAAATCTACATCGGCTACGCAGCCGACCAAAACACGGGCGTGTTTCCCGCACCACGCCTACCGGCGACGACCGTGGCGCGCGCGAGCGGCGTGCCCGGCGTCGCGCGCGCGATCGGCGATATCAGCTTCCCGGTGGTTGTGTTCGACTCTGCGGGCCGCACGGGCGAGGGGAACAGCTGGGGCCACGGCTGGTCGAGCGCCTCGCTGGCCCCGTACCGCGTGTCGGGTACGCCGCCGGTCACCGCGCATCAGGCGGTGATCGCAAGCTCACTCGCCACGGCGCTCGGGGTCACGCAGGGAGGGCTGGTCCGGGTCAGCACGCCAAGCGGCCTGCGAGCCTTCCAGGTCACCGGCATAGCCTCCGGACCGGCGCAGGACGAGCACCCGGTGTTCTTCGCCGACGCGGTCGCGTCGACCCTGGCCGGCGCGCCCGGCTGGGTCAATTCGGTCGCGATCATCGCGCGGCCGGGTGTTGATCTCGCTCGGCTACAGGCGACGCTCTCCCATGACATCGGAGGGGGGGTTGTCGTGCTCGACCGTGCGAATGCCGCGCAGGCCGATCCCGGCAGCCAGGTGGCCGCCGACCGGTCAGACCTAACCGGGTCGCTAGGCGTGATGGGAGCGGCCGCGGCGATGACGGCGCTGTTCGTGATCTCGAGCACGTTCGCGTTCGCGGTCGCGCATCGACGGCGCGAAACCGCGGCGATGCGAGCGCTCGGCGCGACCCCAGGACAGGTGCGACGGTTGATCGTCGGCGAAGCGGTGCTCGTCGGCTTGGTCGGAGGCGCGGTCGGAATGGTGGCCGGGATCCCGCTCGCCGGCTGGATCGCCAAGCTGCTCGTGCAGCACGGGGCGGCCGCCAAGGGCTTCACCGCGCACGTGACGGTGGCCGCGCTGCTGATCGCACTCTTCATAGGCCTGCTGGTCTGCGTCGTCGCCGTGCTCGCCGCCGCCTGGCGAGCCAGCCGTGTGCCGGCAGCCGATGCGCTGCGCGAGCAGCGCGCCGGCTACCAGAGAATCGGGGTGGTGCGCGGCCTCGCGGGCGTCACGTGCATCGCCGGCGGGGTGGCGATGATCAAGGTGTTCAAGGGCACCTCCGCGCTGGTCTTCGCCTTCCCCACCGCGATGTGGTTCTTGTGCGGCGTCGCCCTGCTGGAGCCGCTTGTCCTTGGCGGGCCGGCGGCGCTGCTCGCGCAGCCTCTGCGCCTCCTTCACGGGGCGCAGGGACTGCTCGCCAGCACGGCGATGTCGGCGAACCGTGCCCGGGCGGGCGCGATCGCGATGCCGATCGTCCTGATCACCGCGCTCGTCGGCGCCGGTGTGGTCTTCGAACAGACCAACGTGCGATTCACCCAGCACGTGACAGCCAAGCGAGTCACCGCCCCCCGGGTGCTGATCGCATCATCCGGCGCCGGCCTCGCACCGAGCACCGTCATGGCGATACGCGCTCTGCCCGGCGTCCGCGGAGTAACCGGAGAGTTGGACACCCAGGTCTTCCTGCTCGACAAGGGGCTGACCAACAACGGCGACCCGCGCCCCGCGGCCGGGCTCGACGGCGGGCAACCCGGTGCGACACCCGGGCTTGACCTCTCCGTACGGGCCGGGTCGCTGACCCGCGTTCACGGCGACACGATCGCGATCGCATACTCCGTCGCGGCTCCCGCGCACCTCCACCTTGGCCAACTGTTGCACGCGAGCATGATCGACCTCAGCCGGGTCACCCTGCGGATCGGCGCGATCTACACCAACGCCGCCGGGCTGGGCGACGTCGTGATGGACCCGAGCCTCGCCCAGGCCCACACAACCGACAAGCTCGACAACGCGATCTACGTCACCGGCGGCTCCGCCGCCGACCGGTCGTTGGCGCGGTACACCCGCCTTCACCCTGAGGTCGCCGTCCAGTCGCGGGCGCAGTTCCTGGCGGACGTCCACGGGACCACGGTCAACGCCAGCTGGGTCGCCTGGATCATCGCCGGCCTCGCGGCGGCGTTCGCCGTGCTCGGCCTGGTCAACATGATCGCAATGGCCACCGCCGTGCGCGGCCGCGAGCTCGCGAGCATCCGCCTGCTCGGCGGCACCTCCGGCCAGTGCCTCGGGATCGTTACCCTCGAAACCGTGATCACCGTGCTGGTCGGCCTCGCGGTCGGCATCGTGATCGTCCGGGTCTCGCTCCTGAGTGTGCCGATCGGTCCGACCGGCATGCCCGTCACCGGCTTCTCCAGGCTCGCGATCCTCGCCCTCGCGGGGACTGGCCTGCTTGGCATCGTCGCCGGCACGCTCGCCGGGCTCGGCGCGCTGCGCGCCCCTCCCGCCTCCGCCGTCCGAGTACTCGCCTAGGAGCCACGATGCTGAGAGCCACCGCCAATCCTGTTGATCGGCGGGGGGTCGCCACCGGCGGGCTGCCGACCAGGACGGCCGCGGAACGCGCCCATCGGGTTGTCGAGGTTGCGAGCCTCCGCAAGGCGTACGGCACGACTGTCGCGGTCGAGGATGTGTCGTTCGCGATCGACGAGGGCGAGATCTTCGGGATCCTGGGGCCGAACGGCGCGGGCAAGACGACGACGGTGGAGTGCTTGTCCGGCCTTCGGGTGCCTGACTCCGGGACCGTTCGCGTCCTCGGGCTGGATCCGCAGCACAGCCGGCATGCAGTCAGGGAGTCAGTCGGGGTACAGCTGCAGGAGGGCTCGATGCCGCCGAAGCTGACCGTGCGCGAGCTGCTCGATCTGTTCGCATCGTTCTACACCGATCCCTTGGACGCTGGCGAGTTGCTTGCGCTGCTCGGTTTGACTGCCAAGCGTGATGACTATTACAAGGGCCTATCAGGTGGGCAGAAGCAGCGGCTGTCGATCGCGCTAGCTCTGATCGGCGACCCCAAGGTCGCGATCCTCGACGAGCTGACCACCGGCCTCGACCCGCTGGCCCGGCGGGAGACCTGGTCATTGATCGAAGGCGTACGGGACCGGGGGGTGACGATCGTGCTGGTCACCCATTTCATGGACGAGGCTGAACGCTTGTGCGATCGGATCGCGTTGATCGACTCGGGTCGCGTGATCGCGATCGACACGCCGGCAGGACTGGCCGAGCGCGAAGGTGGCGGCAACCACATGCGCTTTCACCCCAGCCGGCCGTTCGACGACGCGCTGTTGACCGCACTACCGGAGGTTGACCGCTTGGAGCACGAAGGCGACCGCATCGTGGTCAGTGGCAATGGCGACCTGCTGAACGCCGTTATCTCCGCGCTCGCCACGGCCGGTACCGAGGCCAAGGACGTTCAGCTCGAGAGCGCGACCCTCGAGGACGCGTTCATCCGGCTCACCGGGCACCCGTCGGGAAACTCAGATGAGGGCGGTGAGCGATGAGCGTGAATGCCGCGACCGGGCCGGCTCGACCGTCGCGCAGCGCGCTGCGAGCGCTGATCATCTCCGAGGGCAAGCTGGCGTGGCGTGAGCCGGTCGGGCTTGTCCTCGGCGTCGGCGTGCCGGTGATTCTGCTGGTCATCTTCGGGATCAGCTCAGGCTTTCAGAAGCGGATCGTCTCGACCAATCCGACTACTTACCGGACGCTTTACGTGCCGATCCTGATGGGATTGGTGCTCGTGCTGATCGCGTTGATCAGCCTTCCGATTCCGATCGTGGTGCAACGTGAGCGCAAGTTCCTAAGGCGCCTGTCCACCACACCGATTGCGCCGCTGTGGCTGCTCGCCGCGCAGGTCGCCGTCAACTTGGTGCTCGCGCTCGTGGCGATGGTCTTGATCGTCGCCGGCTCCGCCGCTTTCTTCGGCGTGCACGCCCCCTCACAGGTACCGGGATTCATTCTCGCCGCGCTGCTCGCCACCGCCTGCCTGTTCGCGCTTGGCCTGGTCATCGCCGCCGTCGCGCCGAGCGAGCGAGCTGCCGGGGCGATCGGCAGCGCGCTCCTGTTTCCGCTGATGTTCTTCGCCGGCCTCTGGCAACCAAGCCAGGCAGTTACGCCCTCGGCCATGCACACGATCAGCAATCTCACGCCGCTCGGGGCGGCGGTCCACGCGATGCTGCGCTCGATGCAAGGCACCTTCCCGACCATCGGCTCGCTCGCGGTGATGGCCGCTTGGGTGGCCGTGTTCGGAATCGCGGCAGTCAGGCTCTTTAGATGGGAATAGTCATTAAGCCGCGCCGCCGTCAGGCGGCGCTCACCTCGGTCAAGCTGATCCACACTCTCGTCTGGTTCTCGATCGAATCCTGTATGGCGTACGTGCTCTGGACGGGCTTCACGAGGCGATCCGACCGCCGAGCCGCGAGCGCGGCCGGCGTTGTCGGCGGCGAAACCGTGATCTTCGTGGCCAACGGGTTCCGATGCCCGCTCGCCCAGGTTGCCGAGCGCCTCGGGGCCGAGTCTGGCTCGGTGACTGACATCTATCTGCCGCGCTGGTTCGCCCGCAACCTGCCGGCGATCCACGTCCCACTCATCGTGCTCGCGGGGTACCTCCACACCCGAAACCTCCAAGAGAGAAGGGCATGATGAGCGAAGGCGTGAGTTCTCCGGTGGCCGAGCGCCGCGCGCATGAATCGCGAGCATTCCGCGGTCGCTTGTTTGACCGGCTGGAAGATGAGTTAGCCGCGGCGGGGATCCCCGGCGGGCCGGACGATGAGCGGCCGGTGACCGAGGCCGAGATCGTGTGGCTTCCGCGTGCGGTCCAGCGGTACCTGCGGTTCATGGGCGTCGTGGGTCGGTCGCGGGACTGGTCGTTCCAAGCTCGGGTCACGGGCCGGTTCCGGATGCGGCCGGGCATGGGCTGGATGCCGGCGGAGGGGTGGCAGTACAACTCAACCATCAGCGTGGCGCGGGTGTTCGTGGTGCTGGTCCGTTGCTTGAGCGTTGGGACGGTAAGGACTGGTCGCTTCAATCAGCTGCAACGATCGACGGCGGGTTCCCGCTCCTCTCCAGCATTTCGTGCGCCTCGAACAGGTTCTGCTTCGCGGTTGGCACCGTATTCACTGGGGATTACTCGAATGCGGCGGTCTTTGAACGTTGCGACGGTTCGGCGTTGTCGTTCCAGGGCACAGGGAGCGGATTCCCCGACGGTGAGCTAGGGGCGGTGTCGTGCGCGTCGCGGGTGGTCTGCATGGCTGCCGGGGCCGATAACACTGACGGTAGCCCGGAGGTCGGGCGATGGGACGGACGAGCATGGTCCGGGCAAACCACAGGCTTCTATGTGAACGGGCTGTCGTGTGTCTCAAGCAACGTCTGCGCTTTCGTTGGGCGACCCTTTCAGACCACCGGGCCGGCTGACATCTGCGCAATTGTGGACAGATAGCCGCTGGTCGCAGAATCTCGCTCTTCCGTGCGCCAAACATTCGCCCGTCGCAGGCCCCGAACTAGCGGCGGTGTCTTGCTCATCCGCTTCCGCGTGCGCCGCTGTCGGCTGGGCGGTCTACGGTTGGAATGGACAACGATGGACGATCGAGCGGAACGCTCTGCGCCATGGCGAGTCCGTGGATGGTGTGTCATGCGTTTCTCGCACTGCGTGTGTCGGTGTTGGCGCGCTGCGCACCGGCCAGACCACGCAAGCCCTCGTGAAGCGGTGGAACGGATTGCAGTGGTCAACCGTTCATGTCTCTAAATTGGTCGGCTCCCAGCTGAATAGTGTCTCGTGTACCTCAGCGAGGGTCTGTCGCGCCGTGGGGTCCTACACGTACTACATCAACGGCTACACCGCAGGGGACGCACCCACCAAATACGGATATTCGGCCCCGCTCGTCGAATCCAACGGTTAGAGGCCTGCCACCGCCATCGCGACCGATCACACCAAGGGGGTCGCTTACTCCATCGGCGACGGCGACCGCTTCGCCGGAGCCGGACACACTTTGGCTGGTGCGCGATTTGCATAGGAGCAACTCGTCGATAGGCGTCGCTTCCCGTTTGGTAGTAGGAGCAGCCGGCGCTGACTGCCGGATCCCCTGGCGTTTCGAGCAAGCCGGAGCGGGCTGACCGCGCTCGCGCAACGGACGAACAGCGGGCATCTCATGGCCGCGCGGTGATTGCGCCGCCGAGGCTGTCCCTAATCGATCAGAGCAGCACTCTGCTCAGGGCTGCAACGAGATGAGGCTCGCCGAACGCGGGGCCTCCGCACGTATCCAGAACAGAAGCGCTCGCCTGACAAGTAGGATGGCTGGCGTGGAGCTCGAGGGCTATACAGCTCTGCGCGTTCGCGTCGAGGACGGCGTGGCGTTTGCAACGATCGATCACCCGCCGATTAACCTCTTCGACGCGGCACTGATCGCCGACGTGGATCGCTTCGGCCGTGAAGTCGAGGTCGACTCGGAGGTGCGGGTCGTCGTGATCGACAGCGCAAACCCGGAGTTCTTCATCGCGCACGCCGACGTGAACCTGATCCTCCAGCTGCCGCGCGAGCCGCAGCCGCCGCCGACGAAGCTCCCGATGTTTCAAGCGATGGTTGAGCGCTTTCGCACGATGCCGAAGGTGACGATCGCCGTGATCGAGGGCCGTGCGCGTGGGGGCGGTAGCGAGCTCGCGCTTGGGATGGATATGCGCTTCGCAGCTCGCGGCAAGGCGCTGCTGGCCCAGCCGGAGGTAGGTGTGGGGCTCATTCCCGGCGGCGGCGGCACCCAGCGCCTGCCGCGCCTGGTAGGCAGGGCACGCGCGCTCGAGATCGTCCTCGGCTGCGACGACATCGATGCCGACCTCGCAGAGCGCTGGGGCTATATCAACCGCGCGCTGCCTGAGGATGAGCTGCGCCCGTTCGTTGACGCCCTCGCGCGTCGAATCGCATCGTTTCCCGCCTACGCAATCGCGCACGCGAAGGCTGCTGTCACGGCCGCCGAACCCGACCTCGTGCCCGGTCTGCTCGACGAGGCCGAGCGATTCGCTCAGACGCTCAGCGCCGAGGAGACCATCACCCGCATGGAGCGGTTCTTGGAGCTTGGCGGACAGACGCGCGAGTTCGAGCTCAACGCACCGTCGCGCAGACCCCGATGACTTAAGGTCGCCTCGGCCCGCTGGCGCCTGCGAGTTCCCGAGCGCTCACGGTGGTCGACGGCGATGACCGTCTCGGAGGCGCGCGATCATCCGTTGCTTATCGCTTAGGGCTATTTGCAGCGCTCTGGTTGAGGCTCCCCACGGAGACCGCTTCCGGTGACAGCGACAGTAAGAACCATGCTGTCGAAGCCCTCCAAGGCGTCTACTCGCACGGGGCAATGCGGGCGTCGCTTGCGACGGTGCCGCCTGGGACGAGGAGGGGCATTGTTGTCGGAGAGCTGCTTTACGTCGGAGCGGAAGCCTTCGGACGGGGCCGAGCTGTCGCCGCTGGGCAGCGAGCCGCGAGCCGCGGGTCTGCCGGACCCGGGCGCGTTGGTGCCCGGGCGCCACGTAGACAAGTGTCGAATGGACCGACAGCGCCGCATGGCGCACGGCGATACGGAGACGGCCAGTTAGCGGCGTTCATGGCGTGGGTGCGCCGCGACTCGACGGCGTCTGGGCACGCGTGTGCCGGTTCGCGCTCACCCGCGACGCCACCGCTCCAGGACCGCGTTGACCTGCTCGCGCACGCGGTCGCGGGCGCTAGCGCGGTCAACTCCTGACATCAGCAGCTCGTCGTACCCGGTGTCCTGGTGACGGACCGACGCCAGTACCGCCAGCTCGAGCGCCTCCCGACCCAGTGCCCGGCCGGCCGCGGTGCGTCCGACCTGACCGCTGCCGCGCTGCGCGGCGTGTCTGGCGATCGCCTCGGCCCGCTCGGGCGGGCAACCCGGGAACAGCTTGCCGATCTCGACCGCGTCGTCCATTCGATCGCCGACGTGCCCCCGCTGCTCGGCACCTGACACCCACAGGCCCAGTCATTTGCCGGGATCCGCCCCACGCCCCGATCCGACATCAAACAGCAGAAGCGTCGCGACCCAACGCGTTATCCGGGCATGCTCCAGGCTCAGGAGCACGGGTGGATCGGGCGAGAACCCCTGCTCCTCCAAGAAGCAGCACTGGCGCCTTACTGATGTCCTCGTCCTTGGCGGGAGCGGTGGAGGCGGTGATCAGCCGCTCGTAGGCTGTCGCATCGCGACGGACCAGTAGTGCCGAGTTCCTTTCGCCTTGCCCGGATAACAACCGCGAACTGCGTCAGCGCGCGTGACCGACGGTGTCCGTTTCCTGCACCTCGTCCCGGTCTGTGTAGCTCTCGTCGTCTTGCTTTGCGCAGTCGGCGGCGAGTCGATCCACGTGCGATGGAGGTGCGGCTCCATTGCGACCGAGCGGGAGACGGATAGCAACAGCCGGGAGGCACCGCTCGGCCCGAGGAACTTGAACCGCCGCGAGAGATCGGCCACCGCATCGGTCGGCTCCGCGAATGAAGACAGGACCGTCGCCTCGAGCTTGCGGACGTTGCGGATTACCTGGGGGTCTGTTTCGATCCTGCGAATCGCCGAATCGTCCATCGCCGCGACCACGGCGGGGTCGAACTGATGGAAGTCGGCGCGAAAGCCTGCCCACTTCGCGTCGACGACCCGCCAGCTCATGCCAGCCCTGAATACGGCCTTGCTCCTCGCGTGGCAAACCAGCAGCCCGATGTCCGATGAAAGAGCAATAGCGCGGGCGTCGGCTTACCTCAACGCGGCGGCTTGACCTTGACCTTGGGGGAGGCCGCAGACTTGTCGGGCAACTGTGATGTCGATGAGGAGCGAGCACGTGGATCAGATGAGCATCGGAGATTTCGCCAGGCGCTCGCGGCTGTCCGCCAAGGCGCTGCGGCTCTATGACGAGCTGGGTCTGCTGCCGCCTGCACGGGTGGATGAGGACTCTGGCTACCGCTTCTACGAGCCCGGCCAGCTCAAGCAGGCACGCCTGATCGCGGCGCTGCGCCAGCTGCAGGTCCCGCTGGCAGAGATCAAGGCGATCCTGCCGCTCGAGCCGGTCCAGGCGGCGGAGCGTGTCCGCGAGGTCTGGGCCGCAACCGAGGCCGCGCACACGACTCGCCGCGCGCTCGCCGCGTACCTGATCGACGAGCTGAGCGGAAAGAGGTCCGTCATGTACGAGGTCAGCACAAGGGACATTCCGGAGCGCGCGCTGCTGTGCATAAAGCGCAACGTCGCTGGCGAGAAGGCGGCATGGGCGTTCGGCAAGGAGTTCATCGCCCTGCTTCGGCACTATCAGCTGCCGCAGATACCGGGACGCGCTGGCGCGTTCTTCTGCATCTTTTGGGGTGAGGTCAGCGAGGACAGCGACGGTCCGATGGAGTGGTGCCGTCCCGTCCCAGCACATGAGGCGGAAGAGCTCGCCGCCCGCTGCCCGGAGTTGACCCTGCGGGCCGAGCCCGCCCACCAGGAGGCGTTCGTGAAGATCGGTGATGGGCAGATCGACGGCGCCGACTGGCAAGTGGTCTCACGATCGCTGGAGGCGTGGAGCGAGCAGCAGCCAGGCATACTCCCGACCGGTCTGGGTGTGCGGATCACGTATCTGCCCAGCGAAGTGGGGCAGGATAGCTACCAAGACTTTGCGGTCCCGTTCAACGGTCGGTCACGCGGATGACGGCGGTCGTCAAAGCCGAATCGTTGACCAAGCGGTTTGGTGAGGTCCCTGCGGTCACGGATCTGTCATTTGCGTTGGAGGCTGGGACGATCACGGGCTTTCTCGGCCCGAACGGCGCTGGCAAGACGACGACGCTGCGGATGATCCTGGGGCTGGCAGCACCGACGAGTGGACGAGCACTGGTGTTCGATCATCCTTACGCGGAGTTGCCGCGTGCGGCGTTGCGGATTGGTGCCGTGCTCGAGGCGACCGATTTCCATCCCGGCCGTTCGGGCCGCGATCACCTGCGGATGCTAGGACAGGCCGTCGAGGTTCCTGACTCACGTGCGGACGAGGTGTTGCGCCTGGTGGAGCTCGCAGACGCCGCCCGGCGGCGTGTGAAGGGATATTCGCTTGGGATGCGTCAGCGACTCGGGCTCGCGGTAGCGCTGCTTGGCGACCCGGAGCTTTTGATTCTCGACGAGCCGGCCAACGGGCTTGACCCGGAGGGCGTTCGCTGGCTGCGTGACTTCGTACGCAGGCTGGCCTCAGAAGGCCGGACCGTGCTCATCTCAAGCCATGTGCTCGCCGAGGTCGCGCAGACGGTTGACCGGGTGCTGATCATCAATCGCGGGCGGCTCGTGCTCTCGTCCCCGCTGGCAGACCTGACCGCCCGTGCCGGCGGTGCGGTTCGCGTCCGCAGTAGCGATCCGGAGCGGCTCACTACGGCGCTGCGTGACGCGGCCCTACAGGTGACTACGGGCACCGACCACGCGCTGCTCGTCCAGGGAGTATCGAGCGAGCGGGTCGGTGAGATCGCCTTCGCCGCCGGCGTCCCCCTTCACGAGCTGGTCAACGATGGAGGCTTGCTGGAGGGCATCTTCCTCGAACTGACCTCGGAGGCACCGGCATGATCGCGCAGATCAGGGCAGAGCTGCTGAAGATTCGCTCGACCCGGACCACGATCGGACTGATCCTCGGGATGATCGCGCTGATCCTGCTCTTCACGCTGCTCACCGGGCTGCTCACCCACCCAAGCGGGCTTGCCAGCAAAGAGGACCAGCGTCAGCTGCTGAGCCTGGGCAGTCTCGCGGGCGTGTTCTCCGCACTTGCCGGGGTGTTGCTTGTGACCAGCGAGTACCGCTTCGGCACGATCCGTCCGACGATCCTGTTTAACCCCGCGCGCTCACACGTCGCGGCCGCCAAGGTCCTCGCCGGCGCACTGGCCGGAATCGCGTTTGGGTTCCTCGGCGAGGCGATCGGCTGGGCGATCGGATACGCAATCCTCAGCGGGCGTGGCATCACCGCCGTGCTCAGCAGCGGCGACATTCTGCTGCTCACGCTCGGCGGGCTCGCCGGCGTCGCCCTGTGGGGCGCGATCGGCGCCGGCCTCGGAGCGATCATCCACAACCAAATCGGCGGCGTCATCACGCTACTCGCCTGGGGCCTCGTCGTCGACAACCTCCTGTTCGGCCTCGTCCCCTCGGTAGGGCGGTTCACGCCAACCCGTGCTTCGGACGCACTCATGGGCCTCCGAGTCCATCACCTGGCCTCGCCAGGCGCCGGCGCGATCACGTTGATCGCCTGGGCCGGCGCACTGGCGGTTCTCGGTATCGCCCTGTCCGCTCGCCAGGACATCAACTGACTCCCCGGGGTGGCCCGTATGGGGTCACGACTACGGAGTATCCCCTGGAAACGCCGCATCCGGCCCGCACCCCAGGTCGCTCGCACCCGCTTGCCCCCTCTCGCAACGCCAAACCAGTCCACCGCGCGAGGCTGACCTCACGCGCCGCTGCCCTTGTCGGCTATCGGGCTGCTGGTTCGCCACCGGCGCGCAGTTGGCGATGAGCGCGTCTCTCAGGGCTCCGCGCGAAAGACGCGAGTTGAGCGCAAACCGGGGAAGGCGGCCGTCCCCTGCTTGGCGGCAGAAGCAGCGGCCGGTTGACGGCTCGTGAACGCGGTCGCAGCCGTTCCAACTCAAAAGCACGGCTCGCGCCTTACGAGCGTTTCATTCGGTCGGGGCATTCCGGAAGTCCGGGCAGGGCAGGGCTCCGGTGGCGGCGCCATGCACCGTGCCGGGGGCTAAGGGAGGACGCTGACTCGCGGTCGTGTTCGGTAGCGCTGCGGTTGTCGTGCTATTAGTTGACGTCGACCTCGAACTCGACGCACTGGACGGTTTCCTTGCCGATTACCCACGCGTCGTGACCGGGCTGGATCACGTAGGGGTCGCCGGCTGCGAGCTCGACCTCGGTGCCGTCCTTGTGGGCCACGCGCAGCCTGCCTGATTGCACCACGCCAATATGCCGAAGCTCGCAGCTATCGCTGCCAATAGCCGGCCCGACGTCTTCCGACCACTTCCATCCCGGCTCTAACGTGAAGCGGGTGGCGGTCGTGGCGCCCATTCGGACGGCATCCACCCGCCGCTTCTCCGACGCGCGCGTCTCGTCGGGCGAATCGAAATCTCGTGCCTGTACACCAGCCATGCAATTTCTCCTAGTCCGCTCACGCGGTATCACTGACGCCGCGCTTGGTTTAGCCGTGATCAGACAACTCTCTGGCGATCAATTCTCTGACGACGTCGACGAGCAGGTCGACGTCTTGGCGCTCGGTCTGCCAGTTGACGATCGCGGGTCGCAAGGCGACCTTGCCGGCGTAAGTGGTGGTCCCCGCAAAGACACGACCATCGCTGCGCAATCTCTCACCTAACCGCTGGTTGAGTTCGTCGAGGCGGTCCTCGCTGACGCCCGGTGGCCGGGCTCTGAAGCAGACGATGTTGAGCGGTACTTCGGCAAGCCGCTCGAGCTCGGGCGCGGAGTCCACTCGCTCGGCCAGATGCCTCGCCAGCTGGAGGTGTCGCTCGACCATGTCGCGGTAACCAGCCCGCCCGTACGCTCGCAGCGTTGCCCAGACCGCAAGCGCCCGGGCGCGCCGCGAGTTCTCAGGTGAGATGAATCCAAAGTTGGGATGCGGATCCTCCGCCGAGGGCAGGTACGGAGCGCCGACGTTCAAGGCGCGAGGGAGCCGGTCGACCTCGCGGACGAACGCAAAGCCACAGTCATACGGCACGTTCAGCCACTTGTGACCATCGGCGATCACCGAGTCGGCGCGCTCCACGCCATCGGTCAAGCCCCGCGTTGCTGGCGCGAGCCGCGCGAACAAGCCAAACGCACCGTCGACGTGCAACCAAGCCTGGTAGCGGTCGGTCAGCTCGGCGATATCCGAGAGCGGGTCGAAGTCTCCCGCGTTCACCTCGCCAGCGTTCGCAATCACGATCGCCGGCTCACGTCGTCCCGCGAGCTCTCGCTCTAATGCCGCAAGGTCCAGCCGCCCGACCGCATCCCTGGCAAGGCGACGGATATTGCTCCGACCGAGACCCAGCATCCCGATCGCCTGGACCGCGCTTGGATGCAGATAACCGCTCGACACAACCAAAGGCGCCGGAAAGCCGCTGAGACCTTCGGACTCGACGTCTACGCCGAGTCGCTCACCCCACCAGTTCCGAGCCGCGGCCAACCCCACGAAGTTGGCCATCGTCGCACCCGTGATCAGCACGCCGCCAAACTCCTCGGGAAGCTCGAACAGCGCTCGCAGCCAACCGACCGCGACCTGCTCCAGATGCGCCGCGAACGGCGAGGACGCCCACGCGTACGCGACCTGGTCATACGCCGAAGTCAGCCAATCAGCCCCAAGCGCTGCCGGCGTCCCGCCCCCCATGACGAAATGAAAGAAGCGCGGACCACTCGAACGCGTCGCCGCCGCACGCGCCCGCGCCGCCAGCTCGGCCAACGCCGCCAGCGACCCATCGCCCTCCTCCGGCATCGGGTCGCCCCAGCGATCAATCAGCGCTTCGCTCCCAGGCCGCAGAACGAAGTCCTCCCGCAACCCGTCCAGGTAACTCCGCGCTTCGCCCGCCGCGAACTCAAGCGCCGCATCGAGCTCCCCACGATCAAGAACCGGGTCCGCCACAACACGATCCTCTCACGAACGCTCAACCACGGGGAACACCGCCAACGAGAGCGCTGAGCCGGACCGTTCGCGGCAGACTTGAGCTGGCTCCGGCAGGGAACGAACGGCAGAAGCAGGGACACGCCGAGCAAATCATGCTCGCCAAGAAGCAGAACGGTCCGTGAGCGCGGCGCGGCCACGGCCCGCTTGGCGTGTTCTGGGAGGCCGCACGGGTGCTAGACGTCGATGTTGACGATGAGTCCTCGCGCGCGGGCACCCGTAGGGGACACCTCGCCGAGCTGTTCAGGACGGCCGGTCTGCGCGACATCGAGGAGGAAGCCGTGTCGGTCGAGGTCGAGCATCGAAGCTTCGAGGAGTGGTGGGAGCCGTTCACGCTTGGAGTGGGTCCCGCCGGGGCGTTCGTCGCGCGCCTCGGCGCGACGGAGCAGTACCAGTTGCGTGAGCTGTGCAGAGAACGGCTGCCTCACGCGCCATTTGTCGTATCGGCGCGAGCGCGGGCGGCGCGTGGGCTGCTGTAGGGCCGGGTTATGGCTACCGGCGGCGGTTCCATTTCGGACAGAGCGCGGCACCGCCGTGCACGCCGTGGCTGGAGCTCGATACGGTCGCCGTGGTGGGTGAGGTGCTCACGGAGCAGATCTCTCTCGTGGGTGCGCGCGGCCGTCGGTGCGTTGATCGCGTCGTCGGCTTCATCGTGTGCCAGCGGGGCAGGTCGGGCGGTAGGCGCGATTGGGCAACACCTCCTGCCATTCCGTGCGGGTTAGGTTGCGTCCGGCGACGCGGCACGCGAATTGCATCCATGTGTTCACGTTCATCGGCCACTCGATCGCGTTCGACAGCAGCACGATCAAGAGCCGGCCGTTGGGTTCGAACAGCGGCGTCGGATCGGTCCCGGGGTACGGGCCAAACGTGTTACCCAGCCGCGTGCCTGACTGGAGGTCCCAGACGCTGGCGGTCTCGTCAAGCGAGGAGACCGCGTAGCTGCGCCCGTCGGGCGAGAACGAGACATTACTGATCTCCCCGGTCGCGACCTGGATGGGTGGCGCGGTCCGTCTACCCGTGCGGGGGTCGAGGAACAAGACCTGTCCACCTTCCGTACCGACGCCGAGCAGCTCCGAGCCCGGCGCGATGTCGAACGCGCTGGCGTTCACGCTGTCGCCCAGCTTGAACAGCTGCCGGCCACTGCGAACATCCCACGCCACCAGCGCTGACCCGGAGCCCGTCCAGCAGCAGCCCAGCGCCACGAGCTCGCGGCCGTCGTGAGTGAACTCCACACCGCCTGGCTCGTACGGCAGAGCGTGGCTCTGCAGCACCGCGCCGGTGGCGATCCGCACCACCTCGACATGGTTGTCGGGGCCGTCGGCCGGGCCGGTTTGGACGGCCAGGAGCCTGCCGTCGGGGCTGGCGGCGGTCCACCACACCGGCTGTGCGAACCGCAGCGTGCGCGTGACGCGACCGCTGTTCACGTCCCAGAAACCCAGCTGCCGGTTGGCCCCGCCGGTGATGAGCGTCCGTCCGTCGGGCATGAACGAGATCGCCGCTGCGCCGGAACCGTCGCGGGTGGGCAGCGTGCGCACCAAGCGGAGCGTCCGCAGATCGACGACCGCGACCGTGCCGTCAGCCTGGTCGGTCGCCATCAGCGACGATTGGCGATTGACCGCCATGCAGGGGTTGTTGCCGCATGACTGCTCGGGGGTGTTCCAGCTGAAGGTGCGCCCGAGGCGGCGCGCGCCGGAGAGGTCGAACGCGGTGAGGCTGCCGTCCTGCTGGCCGGAGATGAGGATCTCGGTATCCGGGTCGAGGGCCGAAAGGGAGTGCGCGCCCGCCTGCGCCACAGGGCTCAAGATGATCTTGCCCGACGCGACATCCCAGACGTGCACCCCGCCGGTCGACGCGCCGGCGATCTCCGAGCCATTGGGCGTGAAGGCCAGGCTCCGGATCCAGTTCTCGGGCAGGTTGGCGAGTAACGCCCGATGGCTGCCCGTGCGCAGATCGAGCAGCACGACCGAGGCGCTCTGGTCTCCGGCGAACGGACTGTTCTGGCCCAGCGCGACGGTGCGGCCGTCCGGCGCAAGCGCGGGCACTCCACCCAGCGGGAACCGGCGCACAACCTGGCCCGTGCGCGGATCCCAGATCAGCGTGTCGCCCTGCTGTGCGGAGGTCAGCAACATGCCGGCCGCGGTGAAGACGACGTACGGATCGGCCTGACCCGGACGCAGCGGGTAGCGTTGCCGCCAGCGGACACGACCCGTCGAGGCGTCCAGCATCACGAGCCGTGAAGCCGTCGGGATGAGGCTGTCGTCGGGCCAGTCCTCTTCTGTCACCGCCACCTGCGCGCTGTCCGGCGAGTACGCCACGGCCTCGAAATCGATCACGTCCTGTGGCGGGGACCCGTTCCACGACAGTATCCGCCGCGCCCGGCGACTGGCCACGTCGATCGCGTACAGCTCCGAACCGTGGGGGCCGATCGCCACGGCCATGACCGTGTGGCCGTCGGGAGAGAAGCTCAGGTCGCGTTGCCCGATCGGCTCGTCGAGCCGCACGAGCGCCCCCTGCGTCCTCCACGTGGCGAGATTTATGAACCGGACGGTGCCCGACGCATCGCCCACGACCAGCAGCCGTCCGTCCGGGCTGACGTCAAGCGCGGTGATCTCCACGTTGGACGGGCGGATCAAACGGAGCAGGGCGGCGTTCTGTTGCAGGTCGGCGAACAGATCGCTGCGCGTCTGGAGCCGATTTTGAAGCTCCACTCCGGTTACCGCGAGCAGGAGCGAGTGGTCCACGTTGGGGTCGCTCAACGCCTCGGCTCCGAGTCTCTCGGCGTCGGAGGTGAGGGCCTGCGCCTGAGCGTGGCTTCGCTGGGCTTGGGCCTGGCTGCGTTGGATCAGCGCGATGACTCCGGCGACTACCGCGATCAGGAGGAGGGCGAGGGCGCCGGCGAGTAGCGCGCGGAGGCGGCGGTTGGCGCGTAGCTGGGCGCGGCGCTCGCGGTCGGCTTCTTGGAGGCTGGTGTCGAGGAAGCGGCGTTCGGTGGCGTTGAGCTCTGCCTCATGGTGTTGGGCCCAGTCGGCGGCGGCGGTCAGCCGGGCGCCGCGATACAGATCGGACCGCTCCCGACCCCCGCTATCCCAGATCCGGGCCGCAGCGCCGAGCTGCCGGTGCAGACGGAGTCCCTCGCGGTCCTCCTCGAGCCAGCCGCGCAGGGTGGGCCACTCGCGGATCAGGACCTCGTGCGCGACCTCCGCGGTGTCCTCGCCGAGCGTCACGAGCCGCGCCTCGGCGAGCCGCTCCAAGAGCGTCTCGACCGCTTCGGGCGAGACGCCTTCGGGGACGAGCTCCTCGATGGTGGCGCGGCGGCGTGTTTCGGCCGCGCCGTCGCGCAGCTCGGTGAGCCGCAGGAACACGCTGCGGGCGATCTGACGCTGCTGCGGGGGGAGGGAGGCGAGCACGCTGTCGGCGGTCCGCGCGATCGCCGAGGCGACCCCGCCCGTGGCGCGGTACGCCTCGACGGTGAGCGTGCGTCCGTCGCGCCGCTCCCAGGTGGCGCGCAGCGCGTGCGAGAGCAGCGGCAGCGCCCCGGGCTCCCCGGCCACATCGCGCACGGCGAGCTCGACCAGTCCGGGCTCGAGCCGCAGGCCGGCCAGGCGAGCCGGCTCGGTCACCGCCCGCTCGAGCTCGTCCTCGCTCATCGCCCCGAGCGGAACCTGGTTGGCGGCCACCGCGCGGGCGAGCTCGGGATAAGACATGAGCTTTCCGTACATGTCGGCCCGCACCCCGATCGCCACCGGACCCCGCACCGCCAGGAGCGCATCGATGAAGGCCTGCCGGCGGTCCGGGTCCTCCCACAGGGTGAACAGCTCCTCGAACTGATCGACCACCACCAGCTGGGCCGGATCGTCCTCGACATCGACCCGCGGAGAGTCAGCCGGCGTCAATAGCACGGCGCGTTCCATGACGGCGACTTCGCCGGCGCGCACCGTCGCGATGAGGCCGGCGCGCAGGACCGACGACTTGCCGCTGCCCGACGCGCCGACCACCGCCACCAGCCCGCCGCGTTCCAGCCGCTCGATCAGCTCGCGGATCACCGCCTCCCGGCCGAAGAAATAGGCGCGGTCCTCCGGCTCGAAGGCGAGCAGGCCGCGATACGGGCACTCGGTCGCGGCAAGGGGGGCTGTGATCCCGGGCGCCTTGACCGCGCGGACCTGCTCGGGTTTGCCGAGTCCGCGCAGGCGATGGGGGCCGAGGTCGACCAGTTCGCAGCCCTCGGGAAGATGCCCGGCGACCAGCTCGGCCGTAGCTAACGAGAGGAAGATCTGCCCGCCGTCGGCCTGGTCACGCAGCTGGACCGCGAGGTTCACCGCCGGCCCGAGGTATTCGGTGCCTCGACGGTCGGCCTCGCCGGTGTGAATGCCGAAGCACACCGCGATCGGTAGATCCTCGGGCCACTGCTCGCCCGACAGCGCGCGCGTGGCCGCGACCGTGGCGGCGAGCGCGTCGGGCGCCGAGTCGAACACCGAGACGGTTGATTCGCCGATCGATTTGAGGAACCGGCCGCCACGACGCTCGACGCAATCCGCGATCAGCTCGTCGTGGCGCACCAGCGCCTCGGCCATCGCGGCCGGATGGGCATCCCACAGCGCGGGCGAGCCCTCGATGTCCGACAAACAGAACGTGATCACGCCCGTCGGCAGCGCCTCAGCCCACCCCGCGCGCAGGCGTTCGACCAGTTCGCCCGGGGTCGCCGGCCGACGTGCTGGGTCGGTTGCCATTCCGAGCCGGATGGCGGCCTCGAACTGCTCGGCCTGCGCCGGATCGATTCCCTCCCAGGCGGGCAGCACACCGGCCGGGGCGGACCCGGTCAGCAGCGCGAACGCGGTAGCGGCCAGCGCATAGACGTCGCTAGCGCGCGACGGCGCCCCATCCGTGGCGAGCTCCGGCGCGCGGTAGCCGGGAGTGCCAAGGTGGCGACGGAGCGCGTTCGGCGCCGACGAGATCCCGAAATCGACGAGCTTGACCCGCCCGCCCGTCGTGAGGATCAGGTTCGCCGGCTTCACGTCGCCGTGGATGACGGGCGGAACCTGCGCGTGCAGATGAGTCAGCGCGTCGGCCGTCTGCGACAGGTAGGCCAAGACGCTCGAGGGCGCCAGCCCGGGCCGGCCCCGCTCGCGCAGCAGCGTGGCGAGGTCGGTGCCATCGACCCAGTCCATCGCCACCACGTAGTCATCGCCATCGAAGAAGTCCTCGCGGACCAGCGGAAGCGCGGGATGTGAAGGGACCGCAAGCAGGATCCGCGCCTCGCTCAGCAGCTCCTCCCGCGCCTGGTCGTCCCTGACGGGGCGGATCTTTAAGGTCACCAACCGGTCGTGCCGGCGATCGAGCGCCTTGACGACGCGCCCCTCCCCGCCGACCCCGAGCAACTCGAGGATCTCGTACCGCTCGTTGATCAGCGTCGCCATCGTCCCGGTCCTTCACAAACCGCCTCGCGGTTCTCCTAACCTACTCACTGTGGGCGCGCGGGTCGAGGTCATATCCGGGGTGCAGAGCTGGCGGTTTCCTCTCGAGTCCGACCGAACGACGGTTGGCAAGGCGCCCGAGAACGACGTCGCACTGGCCGATGACCCCACCGCAAGCCACCTGCACGCGATGCTCGAGCGGTTCCCGGCCGGCTGGTGCGTCACCGATCTCGGCTCATCCAACGGGACCTGGGTCAACGGCGAGCGGATCTGGTCCTCCCGCCGGCTGCGCCACGGCGACGAGATCCGCATCGGCCAAACGCGACTGATCTTCCGCGATCCGCTCAGCGCGGCGGGCGCCCAAACGGAAGCCGAGGACGCGCCGCCAACCCTGACTACCCGCGAGCGCGATGTCCTCGTGGCCTTGTGCCGTCCCTTGCTGGACCGCGACATGTTCACCGAGCCCGCGTCCACGCGGGCGATCGCCGACGAGCTGGTCATCACCCAGGCCGCCGTCAAACAGCACCTCGCCAACCTGTACGACAAGTTCGGCGTCCCCGCCACCGACTCCAACCGCCGCGCCAGGCTGGCCAACGAGGCGCTCCGGCGCGGCGCCGTGTCCCTCGTCCAGCTGCAAGTACGCGACGGCGAATGAAACAGCGATAAGGCTTGGGAAATCAACCCGGGGTTCACACGAGGAATCATCCAGTCCTCGGGGAGCCATTGCCATAGCCCCGCGGCCGGGACGTACCGACCGATAGGTAAGGCGATCCTGGCCGCGAGGTAAGGCTCCAGCGAGGATCCTGGCGCCGCGGCAAGGTTCTCCTTACCGGAACGCGACTGGATTCACTCCCGGTCGGCGGTGGCACGACCCGCGGCGCGAGCCCATGATGGGCGCACACCAAAGCTCGGATCGTCGCCACCCGGCGGTCCACACAAGGAGGCAGTCACATGACTCACTCACCCATCACCCGTCGCGCTGCCGCCGTCGCTGCCGCGCTCGCCCTGAGCGTCGCCGGGTCAGCCGCCCCGGCGGTCGCGAGGCCGTTCAACATCACCGCGAACGGGTCGATGGTACCGGCCGGCAGCCCGAACACGGCCAGCCAGGCCAGCCCATCGACCGACGTGTACGGCACTGCTCCGACGATCGTCCGCGTGACCGCTCGCGATAGCGGGTTTGACTGGGGCGACGCGGGCATCGGCGCCGCCGGCGGCCTGGCTCTGTCGATGACCGCGCTCGGCTGCGGGCTCGCCGTCTCCCAGCGCCATGGCCGGCGCACCCGCCACAGCACCGCCTGACCAGCCGACCAAGCGAACCTAGCTGCACCTGGCGGGCGCGTCCACCGTCCGCCGGCAAGCCCCACCGGCGCTTGGTCGCGCCGCCCTACCGACGAGCCAACCACCACGACAAGTAAACCGCTCGAAACGTCAGCGAACCGCTCGAAGGGAGCAGAGTGAAATCACGATCGATCCCGGTTCTCTTCGCCCGCCACCGACGACAGTTCAGTTTGCCGAGGGTGAGGTTGCGCAGTTGGGCCGGCCGCTTCGTCGAATCAGCCGTAGTCCAGTGACCGTTTACCGACCGAGAGTAGGTTCTCTCATGATTCGTATCAACTACCCAATCAAGACCGGGCTGGGGGTCAGTCTGTCGCTCGCCGTGATCGCTTCCGTCAGCGCCGCGGCGACGCTTACATTGCGCCGGGTGCGTCGGAATCGCCGCTCCCGTCGGTACGGGTCGTGCATCTCTCATCGCACGATGGAGGACACGATGAGGTTCAAGATCGCACGCGCAGTCCTGATCGCGCTGGTCGGTACCGGCGCCTACGTGGGCGTGGCCCTGCTGTTCAGCGCGCCCGCGAGCGCCGCAACCAGTCCTTGTTCTGACCCTGTGACCAGCGCACCGACCGGCCCGGCGACCGTGTCGGCCGCATCGACGTCGGACTTCGGGAGGGTGCTGGTCGTCGGTTCGGGGGCCTACCAGGGTTGTTCTCTGTACCTGCTCACCTCAGACGAGCTGCACGCGCTGACCGGCGCGCCGTACGCGTGTAGCGACAACGCGAACGTCCGCGGCAAGCCGTGCGACACGGTCCTGTGGCCGGCGCTCCTCACCC
>DASPPG010000245.1:0-5520 GCA_035625625.1 Solirubrobacteraceae bacterium | reverse complement strand
CAGCTCGAAGTGCCCGGACTGGATCAGGAACATGCACGTGCCCTGTTGGCCTCGGAAGCTCTGTTTCGGCTAGATGGGAGGGTTCGGGACCAGATCGTGGCCGAGTCGCGGGGGAATCCGCTCGCGCTGCTGGAGCTGCCGCATGGCATGAACGCTGCGGAGCTGGCTGTGGGATTTGGTTTCCTGGGTGCCCATACAGTGTCGGGGCGGATCGAGGACAGCTTCAGGCGCCGGCTGGAGAAGCTGTCAGACGAGGCGCGTCTGTTCTTGTTGGTTGCGGCGGCGGAGCCACTGGGTGATCCCCTGCTGGTGTGGTCTGCCGCTGAGCGTCTCGGGATCGACGCCGCCGCGGCTGCACCAGCCGAGACGGATGGGTTGGTGGCGGTCGGCGGGCGCGTGAGGTTTCGCCATCCACTGGTGCGTTCGGCCGTGTACCGGTCGGCTCGTGCCCCGGAGCGCCGAGCGGTCCACCTGGCCCTAGCGGCGGCGACCGATCCGGAGGTCGACCCCGATCGTAAGGCCTGGCACCACGCGCTCGCGACGGCGGGCGTGGACGAGGACGTGGCGGCCGAGCTTGAGCGCTCGGCCGGACGGGCGCAAGCGCGCGGCGGGCTGGCAGCCGCGGCCGCGTTTTTGCAGCGCGCGGTCGCGCTGACGGAGGACCGCGCTCGCCGCGCCGATCGAGCACTGGCCGCGGCGCAGGCGAGCTTTCAGTCTGGCGCGCTGGATGCGGCGCTCGAGCTGGTGGCCACGGCGGAGGCTGGGCCGCTGGACGAGCTCCAGCGTGCGCGGGTGGACCTGTTGCGCGCCGAGGCGGCGTTTGCTCAGAGCCGGGGTAGCGACGCGCCGCCGTTGTTGCTCCGGGCGGCGAAGACGCTCGAGCCGCTCGATTCGAAGCTCGCGCGCGAGACCTACCTCGACGCGTGGAGCGCGGCGCTGTTCGCAGGCCGGTTCGCCGGCGCGGGCAGCCTGCGCGACGTCTCGCGAGCGGCGCGGACAGCCCCTCGACCGGCTGGCGCCGAGCGGCCCTGCGACCTGCTGCTCGACGGGTTCTCGCTTCTGTTCACCGACGGGCGTCGCGTGGCGATGCCCGTTCTTAAGCAGGCTGCGGCGGGTTTCGCCGGGAGTGGGGTGTCGACTGAGGAAGTTCTTCGCTGGGGGTGGCTGGCAACCGCGGCGGCCGTCACCGCGTGGGATTTCGATACGTGCCTGGTCGTTGCCGCGGGTGAGGTCGAGTTCGCGCGGGCGTCGGGGGCGCTGACGGTGTTGCCGGTCGGCCTCAATGTGCTCACCCAGGCGGTGGCGCTGGCCGGGGAGTTCGCGCGGGCGGCGTTGCTGATCGCCGAGGCCGAGTCGGTGAGGGAGGCCACCGGCACTCCGGTCGCACCGTACGGCGCCCTCGTCCTGGCCGGACTCCGGGGCAGCGAGCCTGAGGCGCGAGGGCTGATCGACGTCACCGTCGCGCAAGCCACAGCCGGAGGCCAGGGAACGGCCGTCCAGTACGCGCGTTACGCAGACGCGGTTCTGCTGAACGGCCTGGCTCGACATGAAGAGGCCCTCGGCGCGGCTGAAGACGCCAGCGACGACGCGCCGGAACTGTTCGTTTCCGCGTGGGCACTCGCCGAGCTGATCGAAGCCGCCGCCAGGAGCGGACACACCGAGCTAGCGCTGAGCGCGGTCGGCCGGCTCGCCGAGCATGTCGCCGCCAGCCCAACCGATTGGGGGTTAGGGATCGAAGCACGCTCCCGTGCGCTCCTGAGCGAGGGCGACACCGCCGAGCGCCTGTATCGGGAGGCGATCGAGCGATTGAGCCGCACGCGACTGCGGCCGGATCTCGCCCGGGCGCACTTACTCTACGGCGAGTGGCTGCGTCGCGAGAATCGCCGGATCGACGCGCGTAACCAACTACGGTCCGCCCACAACCAATGCACTGCGATTGGCATGGACGGGTTCGGCGAGCGCGCTCGGAGCGAGCTCCTAGCCACGGGTGAGAAGGTGCGCAGGCGGACGGTCGATACCCGTGACGATCTCACCGCCCAGGAACGACAGATCGCCCAACTCGCCCGCGACGGGCTGTCCAACCCCGAGATCGGCGGGCGACTCTTCCTCAGCCCCAGGACCGTCGAGTGGCACCTGCGCAAGGTGTTCACCAAGCTCGGGGTCAGCTCCCGCAAGGAGCTCCATGGCGCACTCGCCGAGCCAGAAAGCCAACTGCTACCGGCCTAACTGGCCTGCGCCGATCCCCCGGGTCATGGGAGTCTGGCCGAGGATAATGCCCACGGGCCTGGCCGGGCGCTCTTCGGTTTGCACACCGCGGATCGCAACTAGAGAGGGACTCAGTGTCCTCGGGCTTCACACGTAGCGCGTCAAAGAGATGACCCCAGGCGCCATGCGGCGCCGACGCCCCCGGACCTGGAGAGCACCCAGCACACAGGCAACAAACTAGCGATGGCTCGCCCCGCCGGATTCGGTCACGCGGCGTTCAGCCGCACCTACGCTGGGCCTCGCGAGCCCCGACACCAACCTTCTGAGGCTCGCGGCCGGGCGGCCCCGGATCCGGAGGGGCACCGTCATGAACGCACCCGCAGGGGTAGCCGTGTGATCAAGACGGTGGTCGCCAACCTCTGGCCAGTGTTGTTTGCCCCACCTCGATCACGTAGCCGTCGGGATCACGGATGTAGCAGCGGATCTCGGAGGTGTGCTCCTTGGGGGGCGTCAGGAATTCGGCGCCCCGGGCGCTCCACTCGGCGTACACCGCTTGAATGTCGGCAACCCGGATGTTGAGGAAGCTGCTCACGCGATCCGGGTCAGGCGGTGTCTCGAGCGTGACGGTGGGCTTGTCGTCGGTTGGACCGCCGCCGACGTTGATGATGATCCAGCTGTTCGCCAGCGCAACGTATGTCACCTGGTCATTTCCCTCGCCTGAGACGACGGTTCTGCCGCCGAGCACGTCGGTGTAGAAGCGGCGGGAGCGCTCGACGTCAGCGGAAACGATGAAATGGGCCAAGACCATCTCCTGGCCGATGGTGCTCATTGCTGACCTCCGTTATTGGAGTTGATGCGATGGTCTGCATCGGTTGATGGTGGTCGGACGAGATCAGGCCGCGGACGGTTTGGTGACGGGTAGTGCGCAGCCGTGATCAGGTGCCCGCGGCGCCATGCGGGGCGCCCGGCGTCGCGCGTCTGAGACGAACACGGCGCTGATCAGTGCGGCGAGCGCACAGAGGCCGGCCATGACGAGCATCGCGGGCTGGAAGCCGTCGCGCAGCGCGTCGGCGAGCGTGTGGCTGGCGGTGACACCGATCAGCGCTGGGACCAGAGCGATCACCACCAACCCGCCGACGCGCGCGGCGGCGTCGTTGACACCGGACGCCTCGCCGAGATCGGCATCGGGGACGGCTCCGAGTACCGCGGCGGTAAGCGGGGTGACGGCAATCCCGATTCCGATGCCCCACAGCAGAGCGCCGGGCAGGATCGCGGCGGCGTACGACTCGCCGGGGTGGGCGCTGGAGATCCAGATCAACCCGGCGGCGACGACCAGCATGCCCGCGACCATCAGCCAGCGTGGTCCCACCCGAGCGACCAGCGCGCCGCTGACCGGCGCGAGCAGGAGGAACATCACGGTCTCGGGGATGAGGGCCGCGCCCGCCTGCGCCGCCGAATAGCCGAGGTGCAGTTCGCACTGGAGGAACACCAGATAGGCCGCGGCGCCGAGCGCGCCGTAGAGCACGAATGTTGCGACGTTGATCGCGTCGAACTGGCGTGATGCGAACAGGGACAGGCGGAGCATCGGCGCACGCTGGCGACGTTCGACCACCACCAGCGTGATCAGCGCGCCCACCCCGACGATGGAGGTGACGATCACTTGGGGCGCGAGCCAGCCGTGGTCCGGGCCGCTCGTCAAGGCGTACACCACGCCCCCGAGGCCTAGCACGGCGAGCGCGCCGCCGAGCGTGTCGATCGGCTCACCCCGTCGTTCGGACGTGACGTCGGGGACCCACCGAAGGACGACGAGACCGACCACGATGAGCGGTGCGCTGAGCAGGAACGTGGTTCGCCAGGTCACGTTGTCGACCAGCCAGCCGGCCGCGTAGGGACCGACGCTCGCGGCGAGCGTCTCCAACCCGGCCCAGATCCCGATGCCGCGAGCCCGGTCTTCGGAGCGCAACGTCCCGTTGAGCATCGCCAGGCTGCTCGGTACCACCATCGCGCCGCCGATCCCTTGGACGATGCGGGCCGCGATCAGCACGCCGATCGACGGGGCCAGCGCACACCCGACGGCGGCGACCAGCATCGTGCCCAGGCCTACGGTGACGAGCCGGCGACGGCCGAACCGGTCGGCGAGCGCGCCCGACAGGAGGAGCAGCGCCGCGACCGTGAGCAGGTAGCCGGTTAGCGTCCACTGCAGTCCGGCGACCCCAGCGTGCAGGCTGCGGCCGATCGCCGGCACCGCGACCTGAGGGGCGGTGGCGTCGAGCGTGCCCGACGCCGAGGCCAGCACGGTGGCGGCGATCAGCGCCGCGCCGGCGCGGCTGCGCAGCACCACGAGGTCTGGAGCGGGCGTGGTTGATGTGGTGGCGCTCATCGTGACCCTCCGACGGACGCGACCGGTTCGGCGGCCGGCGCCCCGGATATGGTGTTTCGTAGCGTCTTGACTGCCGCGGCCACGATGTCCGAGAAGCTGGGGAACGGCTGGATCGTGTCGCGCAGGATCTCCAGCGGCACCCGGGCGCGGACGGCCAGGGTGATCTGCTGCATCCACTCTCCGGCCTCGGGGCCCACGCCGTAGGCTCCGGTGAGCCGGTGCCCGTCGCTGAGCAGGGTGAGGAATCCGTTGGACTCGGCGTAGGCGCGGGTGTAGGTCGCCGTCCGTGAGACCTCGGGCAGCCGAGCGGTCCCGCTGAAGCGGTCCTCGGTGGCGCCCACACTCGCGGCCTGCGGATCGGTGTAGGTCACGCGCGGGACGGCCTCGTAATGGGCGGTGCGTGCCTCGCCCAGGATGTTGGACGCGACAATCTCGCCCTGGTACTCCCCCACGTGAGTGAGCTGCCAGATGCCGGTCACATCGCCGACCGCCCACAGCCGTTCGCCGGCGCGCAGCCGCTCGTCGACCGCCACCCCTTGTGGGTCGGCTGTGATCCCGAGGGTCTCCAGACCGATGTCCGCGACGCGTGGGCGCCGGCCGGTCGCGACCAGTAGCTGATCACCGCGCACCTCATGCCCACTGGCCAGTGTGAGAACGAAGTCGTCGCCCTCGCGCCAGGCCTCCATCGCCTCCTGACCAACGATCACCTCCACCCGGTCGCGCTGGAGCGCCTCTACGAGCGCGTTGCCAACCGAGGCCGGCTCGCGCGGCAGCAGGCGGCCGGCGCTCTCGACGATCACGACCGCAGCCCCGAGACGGTGCGCCGCCTGACCGAGCTCGACCCCGGCCGGGCCGCCGCCCAGGACCAGCAGACGCCCGGGCACGGCCTTCATCGCGGTCGCCTCCCGCGTGCCCCACACCCCGTCTAACTCGCG
>DASPPG010000244.1:0-24637 GCA_035625625.1 Solirubrobacteraceae bacterium | reverse complement strand
CCCGGGCGGTTGGCGCCCGGGTTGTAGGTGGCCGGCCCTCCGTCCCGAACTGCACAGTTCGAGACCGCGCGGATGATGGCCGCGCGGCCGGACAACTCAAGAGGAGGACCGACCATGGATAACGCTACGCGTTGGATCGGCGTCGACCTGCACCGCCGGCGTTCGCAGATCGCGGTGATCGACGAGCACGGTGAGCTGATGCTCTCACGGCGGGTCGTCAACGACCGCGAGACGTTCCTGGAGCTGCTCGGCGACCCTGAGGGAGCCCACGTCGTGCTGGAGGCAACCTACGGCTGGGAGTGGCTGGCCGAGTTGCTCGAAGAAGCCGACTACGACGTGCACCTCGCGCACCCCCTCCGGACCCGAGCGATCGCCGCCGCCCGCGTGAAGACCGACGCGATCGACGCCAACACGCTCGCGCACCTGCTGCGCACCGGGTTCCTGCCCGAGGCGTACATCGCGCCGCGCGAGCTGCGCGAGCTCCTGCGCCACCGCGCGACCTTGACTCGGATGCGCTCAGCGGTCAAGAACCGGGTGCACGCGATCCTCGCCAAGCACGGCATCACCAACGAGCACTCCGACCTGTTCGGCAAGGGCGGCCGCGAGTTCCTCGCCGGACTCGAGCTGCGCGACGCACCGCGCCGGCGGCTGGACAGCCTGATCACGCTGATCTGCGATTTCGACCGCGAGATCGAGACGACCACCGCGGAGATCGAGCAGCGCGCCAAGACCGACGACCGCGTCGACGTGCTGACCCAGATCCGCGGCGTCGGGCGCTACACCGCGATGCTGATCATCGCCGAGATCGGCGACATCCACCGGTTCCCGTCCGCCCGCCATCTGTGCTCCTGGGCCGGTCTGGCGCCCAGCGTGCGCTCCTCCGACGGCAAAGCCCGCCTCGGGCACATCACCCGCCAAGGATCACCTGCGCTGCGCTGGGCGCTGGTCGAGGCCGCCCAGAAGATCACCACCGGCTCCGGTCCGCTACGCGAGAAGTTCGAGCGGATCGCCAAACGCCGCGGACGCAAGATCGCCAAGGTCGCGATCGCCCGCGAGATCCTCACCCTGGCCTACTACGGACTACGCGACGGAGAGATCCGTTGCCTAGCGCGCCGCAGCCGCGCGAGCGCGAAAGAGAAGCTGGCGGCATGACCCGCCGCGTGCTCACCAACAGCAAGGCTTCCGCCCACGACCACGGCGCGATGCGCACGCTCGGGCGAGCTCGACGTTTGTCATGGCCTCGCTAACACCGGACGGCCGCCCACTTGATCGAGCCCCCGAGCACCGCACGACACGCTGGTCCGCCCCGCGCGACCGGATGGATGACTGGAGCACGCTCCCCAGCCGGCAAGCAGTCACCGAACCGGCACCCAACCACCCGAGCCCCCTGACCAACCCAACCCCCCGGACGCCAGACTCAGCCCGCCGCGTCAAGCGCCCAATCAGCGCTTCGATCAACCCCGCCCGCCGCCACCGCGCTTGACCCGCCAGGCCTCGCCCGGCCACACCACAACCAAGCCGGGGCACAACCCCGAAACCCCTTTACCTACCGGACGATCCCGACGACCACCCACCCCACATCGCAGGCGAACATCACAAACCACCAACCGCCGCTTGACACCACCCGCCCCTTCATGGATGACAAACGTTCCTCCACAAGAGGCTTAGGACTCCATATCAGGCACGACGTGATGGTGCTTGCTCGGAATCGCCGGGCCAGCAAACTCGGGACGACTGTCGCAATCGCCCAATCTCAGCCGTGCCGCGCCTCGGACTTGGACGATTCCTCTTCTCTTTGCCGCCAGCCCGATGCGCGCCTGTGCAATGGCGACCAACCGTAGCTCCGCAAAGACGCGGTGCTAGAAGTCGGCGAGCAACCCGGCGCCCGTACCGGGACCGCGTTTGGTCGCCAATCCGACTACGCCGCACCAACCCACGGCGGGACGGGAGCGACCGCGAGCTTGCCGCGGTGAGTTACGGCGGATCAGGCCTTGCGAGTATGCAATCGTTAGGACAGCCGCTGGACGGCTCTCGACCCTGGGTGGCGCGCGGAGGGCGTAGGAGATGAGCAAAGAGAAGTTGGTTCAGAGCCGGCTGAGGAGAGCCGGCGTTATCGAGTTGGCGCCAGGCGAAGCCGGCACGCTCGCCGGCGAGTCGACCTTGGTTTTGCGCGGCGGGTACCGATCGACCCTGGAGATCTTCAATCCACATGGACAACAAATCGGTACCGCGAAAAGAAGTCGTGGCAGATACTCCGGAGACGGCTACCAGTATCGGTACGAGCTGTTGGGCCTACGGCCAAGATTCATCCTCACGGACATATCGAAAGGCCGGTTCGTCTCCATCCCCGAACACTTTACGGTCGAAGAGGTAGACGGAGCACACATCGCCTCTGTCATTGAGGAACAGCGATCGTAGACCGCGGCGTCGAGGCGACGCCTCGACTCCCGCGGGAAAGCTTTGTCTTTGAACGCAATGGTGAGACCATCGCGAACCCTGTTGAAGATGCCGCGCAAGGAGCTCAGGCGGGCCCGGCCGCGGGCTCCCACATCCAATCCGATCGCGCTGCTTCAACAGCACTACGACCGATTCCTCAGCAGTCAACTGTTCTACGTCATGGATCCGTCGAACTGTCAGGTCGCTAGAATCACCTACCTGCCCGGACGGCAGGGGTAGGTACTTGAACAGCAGCCCCGCACAGAGGGACTGTTTCCGACGATCACGGTAGCGGCGTGCATCGTCGTGAACAACGCGTTCGCCTCGCCGCCGACCGGGGGCGCGGGCCAGTTGAGTCTATCGCCTCCACGAAATCACGCCGGTACTCGATCTGTCGCCACGGGGATCGCCGGAGCGTCTAGTCGCAAGACTCTGGAGGCGATAGTCCGGTCGACTTCGTCCGCGTGATCGGAAACGTGACACTCGTATCGTCTGGCGCCGGCGGCAGCAACCCCTCCCGTGTCGCGAAGCACTGGAAGCTCCGCCCGCCTGAGAATGATGAATGCTGGGATCGCGCGCACAACAGAACCGGGCGCCCGCATGGTCGACGGGGCGCATCTCAACCCACCCCCGTCGATGACGCCCTCTCGGCGAGGGCGGACACGAAGGTCGCCCCGAGGCGCGCCGCCCCGTTAAGCGGGAAGCTCCTCACCCTCGGCGGAGGGTGGGTTATCAGCCAGTGGTGGTTACACAACCGCAGCCGCCCAACGGATCTTTCGCCCCGAGAGCGGGGCTAGGATGTGCACCGTGGTTAGGCGTGAGCGCGCTCGCGTGCGAGTAATGGGTTCGGGGCCGGTGTGAAGTGAAGCGCACATGTGATTTCGGGGATCTGTCGGTAGTGGTGGCCCTCCTGGGCTCGCTCAACCGATGCAGATAGTCCCGATCACCACCGGTTGAGGCTGGTTCGTGAGGTTCACCACCGCGCCTAGCCACACCCGCCCCCTGGGCCCGGTCGGGCCGGAGAGCGCGAGCGCGACGTCGCCCCACTGAGCGCTGGCCTTGGGATAGAAGAAGCCGCTGGTGGCATGCGGGGCCGCGGCCCCGCAGCGGCCGTTGGATGAACTGGTCTGATCCGGTGGCACCGTCACGACGTCACTTGAAAGGGTGCGGATCCGCTGCGTGGCCGGTGCACAGGTCACGCCGACGAGATAGGTCTGCGGCTGCGCGCTCCGATTAACTAGGGTCGTGATCCAGCCGTGGCCGGCGGGCGCCGACTCGGCCACGAACACGTCAGCGGGAATCCCGTTCGCCGATGCCGAAGACCCGCTGATCGGCCGGGGATCTGCCTTCGGACAGCGCTCGGTGTACCCGCCAATCGAATTCGGACTCAACTCGATCTTCCGAGAGCGGCTGACGAAACTGCGTGAGCTGCAAACCGCGCCGGCAATGAAGGGTTCTGGGCTGGTACTCAGGTTGAGCACGCCCTCGGTCCAGCCATGGGCGAGCGGGCCTGAGATCGAGAGGACGACCTGCCCATAGGCGGCTTTGTCGCCGACTCCGAAGAACCCCGATATGCCATGCGGGGCGGCTCGCGGGCAGCTTTCATTGAAGCCACCGACGGTGCCTGCCGCGGCCTGGCTGCTCTGGCCCTTGTAGATCACTGTGAGGGGAAGGCTCGCTGCCACAGCGGGCTGGACCTCCACGACGCCCGCCAGAACGCTCATAGCAGTCAGCAGGAGGAAAAACGACCGCGCCTTGGGCGCGCTGAGGTATCCGCACCCGATGGGCCTCATGACTCCGGGCGGCAGTGTCTCACTCAATAGATGCTCGGTCAAGCGCGGCAGACAGGACGGTGGGGGTCCCGGGCGGCGGCACGCCGACTGAAATGTTCACTTACTAACGCTTCCCTTGGCGGCCCCCGAGCTGTGCGAGGGCGCCGGCTTGCTGAAGGCCCGCGTAGTGTATGGTCCCGAGCCCTCGTGCCTGGCAAGCGCCCGGAGCTGCTCCTCGCGCTCGTAGGAATATTGCCCTGGTCCTGAAGTGCCGCAAAGATGGTTAGCCGCGGCGGCAGCGCTACAAGCGTCTACTCCACAGGGCAACGGGACATCGCTTTGTTTGTCGCCGCCGATCGTGTCGGACTATCGCGTTGGCGACGTGCGCATCCTCCGCGATCCCGAACGCAGTGTTCCCTCGGGCGGGACTGGCTCCATCGCGCCCAATCGAGCCCCGGACGGGCCGAAGCCGCCTCAGTTGGGGGTGGACGATGGTCGCGTCAACCATCGTCCAGAGGAGGACGCCATGGAGTCCATAGCGTTGCTGGATCGCACCGGGCGGCGTCGGTCACCGGCGACGACGTCCACGTTCCACCGAGGGGTGTCGCCGGGCAACAAAGGGCTGCGGTATCCGCCCGACCCACCGACGGTCGAGGAGATCGTCGCGGTTATGCGCGCTGCCGGGGATTGCCCCGAGGGCGTGCGGCTACGCGGCGTGATTGTCGTGCTGTGGCGCGCGGGGCTTCGGATCAGCGAAGCGCTCGCGCTCAACGAACCAACCTCGACCCTGAGCGAGGCGCTCTGCTCGTTCGCCACGGGAAGGGGGACAAGCGGCGCGAGGTTGGGATGGACCGCTGGGGGTGGTCGCACCTCACGCCATGGCTGCAGCTGCGGAGCGGTCTGCCGGTCGGTCGGCTGTTCTGCGTTGTCCGCGGACCGACACGCGGCCGGCCGTGCGCGCCAGCGGGGTCCGCAAGCAGCTGCATGACACAGCGGTCGTGGCAGGTGTGCGTCGGCGGTTCGCACCGCACCATTAAGCCGACCCGTTCGTTGTGCCGACCTGTGCGCGAATTTCCTGCTCAGAAGCAACCAGGCTCAGAATCGGTCGGCATAATTCACGAGTCTCCGCAACGGGCATCAGCGCGCGTTACCGAAACGATCGGCGCTCCCGCTCCTCAGGCCGAGCTAACTGGCGCCGTTGCTCGCCAGCGGCTTCGGGGTCAGGTCCGGCGTGCAGCCATACATTGGTTGCCGCGGTTTGCTCGCTCCGCACACTGAGGCTCTCCACTGCGACGTCGTTCGCCGAGTGCAGCACCTCGCTTCTCGAAAAGCGAACCAAGAACGACGATCAAACGTGTCCGCGTTATGCCGATTCGATGCGACGTGCGCCTGTATTTCGCGCAGTTCGTCGTCGAGGTCGGCTTAACGATCGAGTCGGCCTAATGGTGTTTGTGCCGACGTCGGCACAACCATCAGCTGCGCCACGCGCATGCGGTGGAGATGTCGCGCGAGGGGATCTCGCTCATCGTGATCCAGCGACAACTCCGGCACGCAGACCTCGCGGTCACCTCGAGATACCTGCGCGGCATCGACAACACCGAGATCATCCAGGCCGTGCATCAGCGGCCCGAGCCGATGATCCCCGCCGGTCGAGAACTCCTCGCCGGGCGCTGATCGCCGCCCGCTTGCCAAATAGGCGTTCGTGGGCCGCGGGCCGGCGCGGCCCAACACGCGGATGCGCAGAAGCACCGACGCGGGACCCGCCACGCACAGGGGGAGTCTGAAGTCGCCGTAGCGCCCGTGCCACCCGAGCTCGAGTGTGATCGCTTTCTTGGCCACGCGTCGAGCTAGAAGCGACTGCTCGTAACTAAACGCGGTCCGGAAACTCGCCAGCGAAGCGCCGGAGGCGGAGTTCGTGGCCCAGCCACCCGCGAATGACGTTGCCGACGATCTGCGTTTCCCTGCTGTTCTAATCGAAAGAGGCCGCTACGAGCTCGGTCTGTCGTAGATCCGCGATGAGCTCGTCCTCGGGAAGATCACGGAGGATCGGAGGTGGACCCGGCACGACATTGCGGTACTTCGTCAGGAGAACTCGCGCTTGCTGCTCCGTCGTCATTGGTCACATGGTACGCCCTGATCAGACGGCACCCGAGCTCTGGCTTTACGAAGGCGATCACGTGGCTAGGCGCCAGGCGGGCCAATCCCTGGTCGCCAAACCGCTCGTCCGGTACGCGCTGGCAGGGCCGAGAAGCGATCATCAGGCCGAGCAGCGTGGCGCCACTGCTATCCGCGCGAACCAGTAGTCCCATGGCCTACGAGAGCAGTAGTGCAGCGGGTACGTCGGGCTCGCGCGGACCGTCGGGCTGGGATGCAGTCGTCCGCCGCGTGGGGAAGCCAACCGAGTGCCTGTGGTGTTGCGGTAGTCGGCCAACGGCGACGCATCCGTATCTGGAGTGCCGGCTCTGCTCACCGCACCCGGTCGCGGCTATCGCTGTAGTGTTCGAGTCGCGACCCGGCGTTACCTTCGATCGGCGGCGAGGGGCCTCCCAGCCGTCAGCCAAAAAACCGGTGTGGCACAGTTAACGACCATGGCGAGGAAATAAATTCGCACGGATGCCATCGACTCGGCTATAGGTTCCTAGCGGCTCACAGCGCCCGAACCCGTCAAGCTAGGCGCGCGCATGGGCCCGTTAGCAATCCACCTGGGGGTCACAATGTCTGCAATTTCACGGGTCGATTCCGACTTTGCGTTCCTCGGGGCGGTTGAGCCCGCTGTAGCAGCCCCGCCAGCTGGGGATCCGCTCGGTCCGCTCGCGGAGCTTCCGGGCCCTGGGGACACTCCCGGCGTCTGGCTCGGCCACGGCTTCAATGCGATCTGGCGCCCGCACCAGCTCAGCTCAGGGCACGATCGTTTTCTCGAGCTGAACCTCACCGACGACAAGATCGTGTTCACGAGGATCGATGGCGACATTCCGAATCGTGGTCTGGACATGCCCGACATCAACATGCACGGCGTCACCTACATGCAGCAGATCAACGAGGCCGGCAACCCGGCCGCGGGGCTGCACGTCGAGCCTGGTATCTGGGCGGTGGTACCTCAAACCAGCAATCCGGCTGAGCCTCAAACCGTCGTGCGGATGGCGTCGATTCCACACGGGACCGTGATCAATGCACAGGGCGTCTTCCAAGTGATCCCGGGCGGCCCTCAGATCATTCCCAACAACAACATCCTGCCGTTTTTCTTCAATACGCCTGCTCCCACTGACGCTCAGTTCGATCAGGTCGCGCAGACGTTCCCCGAGCTCGACCTGTCGATCCCAACGCAGTTCCGCCAGGAGCCCGCCGGCATCTCACAGGCCGACCTGCAGAACATCGTGAAGAACCCGAACAGCGTCATTCAAGACGCGCTCCACGCGTCGCTTCAGGGCACCAGTATGGAGAGCAGAACGTTTCTCCACATCTCGACCACCAACAGCGTCATCAAAGGGGGCGGCGGGACAGCAAACACCGCGTTTCTGACCGCGAGCACAGATCCGAACGTTGGCAACGCTCGGGCCACAGAGATGCAAGCAACCTTCTGGATCGAGACGATCGCTGGCACCGCCGGCGCGCCCGCAAAGCTGCAGCTCCAGTACACGCAGCTGGTGATGCTCGACTTCAACGGGATCCACTGGCCTCACGTGACGGTTGGCACCCTGGTGAAGCAGTAGAGGGCCCGAACACTCCAAGGGCGCCGTTGAGCCCGCTCCTCTCGGGCCAGAGGTGTACGCCAAAGCACGACCAGGGGAGGTCAATGGCCTTGGGCATGTCGCGGTCACTGCCGACTTGACGTGATAGGAGGTACTTCATGGCCAATCTCGGTAACGCATGGCACGTTCCCGCAAATCCTGAGCCACGGGGCGTCTCGGGGATGCGCGACCCCACTTTTCCTACAGAGCCGACGCCTTCGGTGTCGATTATGAGCGGGAATCAGTATCAGGGGCAAGGGAACCCCGGAAATCAGCTCCAGGTTGGCAGCAGCGTCTTCTATAGGACAGCGAATAGTGTGGCCTGGACAGAGGTACCGATGACCTTCCTCGCGACGGTCGCCAATAACAAGTACTACTCGGCGGCGATCCCGACCGCAGGCCTCGCCGCGGGCGTCGTGCTCGAGTACTACCTCTGCATCGCCTACGACGATCATGACACAACGTTCTTGCTGCTAGGCCCCGACGGCATGACATCGGCCACGGCAGCAGCCGAGGCGGACGCCCAGTCGGCACCCTTCACGTTCTCGATCGATCTGCCGAGCGAACGTGGTGTGTGGGATCCAGTTTTCCAGCTTCCTAACGTCGGAATCCACGCGACCGTCCTCGCGACCGGCATGGTTCTCATGTGGGGACGCCGCGACTCCCCAGACGAGTCGCTCGATGTCGATCCGCCCAGCCCACTGCACGTCGGGGAACCTCCGGCTCCGCCGGCGCAGTGCACCCCGTTCCTTCTCGACCCGGGCACCCTCAAGGCCACGGCCACGGACAAGCCACCGCTACAGAGTGGCGGCAATGCGAATCTGTTCTGCTCTGGCCATACCCTCCTGGCTGATGGGCGGGTCCTCGTCGCCGGCGGGCATCTGGCCGACGGCGCGGGTCTCACTGCCACGACGATCTATGGCCCGGCCGCCAACAGCTGGTCGGCGAGCGCATCTATGGCCCACGGGCGGTGGTATCCGTCGCTGACCATCTTGCCCGATGGCAGCGTTCTCGTCCTCTCGGGTAGTTACCGCGGGCCTGACGGAGGAACGCTCAACAATGAGGTGCCGGAGCGGTGGGCGGCCGGAGCCATTACGGAGGTCGCTCCTCCGCCGAACGGCGCGTTCGACCTCTATCCGCGCATGCACGTCGCTTCCACGGGAATCGTCTACATCACTGGCTCGCTCCAACAGACGTGGTCACTCGACGTGCTGGGCGGGGGCGGGTGGAGCCAGGTACCGACCCAGCGTGACAATGCGCAGCGTGACTATGCGCCGTCGGTCCTCCACGACGTCGACAAGGTCATCTACATCGGTGGCGGTAACGCGCCCACGGCGAACACCGAGCTGCTCGATCTCAGCCAAGCCCATCCAGCATGGCAGCCCGGGGCTCCGATGGCCTTTCCCCGTCGACAGCACAACGCCACGATCCTGGCCGACGGAACTGTCCTCGTAACAGGAGGTACTCGCAGCGGCGGAACGGTTCCCCCAGAGAACTTCAACAACCTCGATCCGGGGCAGCCCGTTCATATAGCAGAGCTGTGGGATCCGACTAGCAACACGTGGACTCAGCTGGCCGCGGAAGCGACCGATCGTTGCTACCACGCCACCGCTGTACTGCTACCTGACGGCCGGGTTCTGAGCGCCGGTAGCGGGGAGTTCTTCCCGATCGAGGGCGTGCAGGAGGAGAACGACCCGGGCGACAGCCACCAGGACGCGCAGATCTTTTCCCCGCCATACCTGTTCAAGGGGACGCGGCCGGTCATTACGTCGGCGCCCAGTAGTGTTGGGTACGCGGAAACGTTCCAGGTTGAATGCGACCAGCCGGCGGGCATCACCAAGATCACCTGGATTCGCCTCTCGTCCGTCACTCATTCGTTCAACGGGAGCCAGCGGTTCGCATCGCTCTCTTTCACGGTTAGTGGCGGTGGGCTACAGGTTGACGCACCGACCAACTCGAACGTCTGCCCTCCCGGTCCGTACATGCTGTTCCTGATCGCCAGCTCCGGGGTTCCGTCAGTCGCGGCGATCGTCAACTTGGCGGCACCTGCTGCTGCGGCGCCGAGCCCCGAGGTGGCGTCGGCTCTGACGGCTCGCGAGGCTGCCGCACCGGCGTCCGACGTGCTCGCACGGCATACCGAGACCCTTACCGCGGCCAGGGGTACCAAGGTCGTCGTTGGACTACGCGGAACCTGTCCATATGGCATCGCCGCTTGCTGGGGTGGAGCCCACGAGGCACTGGCGCATCTCACTGATGTCGACCTGGTGGATCCACTTCCAGATGCTGATGCGTCTACCGCGACGGTCTTCCTCGATGGCGACGGATTGCCTCCAATCGATGACTGGCTCAGCGAGTTCCACAGCGTCGTCAACGACTCCTACACCCTCCTGGGCTTCGAAGTTACCTTGCGTGGGACGGTAGTGGTGGACAAGGGGCGACTCCGTCTCCTCGGGGATGGCGCACGCCCGAGCGTCGACCTCGTCCCGCTTACCCAAAAGGTGCAAATGCAGCGCGCGCCGCGCGTCCCCGCGCCGCCACTGCCCGAAGAGCTGCAAGCATACGACGCGTTGTTCGCTAAGGCGGCGTCTGGACCGCTTCAAGGCATCGTCACTGGGCCCTTGCGTCAAATCGGCGATGACGCCGTCGTCGAGGTCCGGCAGGTCGAGGTATGAGCCCCACCGATTGCATCGGTGTCATGCTCGGGACCCGGCGAGCGGGCCAGCTCCGGCGCAAGTCCTCCGCGTGCCAAGCAAAATCATCCGATTACGGCTCCGTTTGCAGGCTCTTCGCCAGATGCATCGGATTCGCGTTGGTGGGGATCGGACCAGAGGGGACGTTGATCAGACCGTAGACGTCGATCCTGCCGTCGTAGGTGGGGGCGAACACCTTTCCATTTGCAACGACAGGTGGGCAGAACTTGCAGTGGTCGAAACCGTTGCCTGGGATGTGGGCACTGTCCCAGAGCAGCTTCAGCCGTGGCGTCCCGTCCGCATTGGGCACCGGATCGAGATTGTCGGCATCGTAGGCGCGCAGGATTCCGGGTACAACGAACTTGTTCGCGTCGCCCGAGATAGGTGCGAGCGCCCAGACGATCCCGGTGTTCGGCTGCCCGCCGTTTGACGACAGGGCGAGGACGCCGCCCGGCATTCCGCCCCTGCCTCCGGCCCCCGCCGACGCGGTTTCGGCGCTCTTGGCGAGAAAGGTCACGTTGCCCGATGGGTCCACCGTCCACGCTCGCAGGTGCTCGTTCTCCCCCCAACAAAACAGCATCGGGCCATGCACCGGGCTCTGCCAGAACACGGAGCCGGCATGCAGGTGATGCGTCTTTCCGTCATACAGGTGATCCAGATTTGCGACGACGGATGCGTCGATCCCGAACCCGGGAAAATACGTGTAGAACATCGGCTGCTGCTTGAGGACGCCAAAGTTGCTGCCCTGCCCAAAGAGAGCAGTCTTTTGATCGAGCACGTAAAGCACGCCGTCCTTGCCAGCGCCGACGACCAGACTCATGCCCGGTATAGCGAGTGGCCCCGCCGATCCGAGATCGTAGTCTTGGAAGTCGTCGTCGCCATTGGGATTGCGGACGTTGTCGTGAAACGGCGTGAACCAACCGACGGCAGCCAGAGTTCCCGCGGCGTTGGCAGCCGGCGGCGGCGTGTAGTGCAGCTTAACGATACTTTCCGGCAGATCCCCGGCGGGCGGCGGCACCTCGACCCCGTAGTTGCCCGTCATGACGTACAGGTCGCCCGCTTCGTCGGCGGCAATACCGCCGCCTCCTTGCCAGATTCCACAACCATGACCGTGAGGTGTCGTACACCACGCCGCGGTCTGGTGAAATTCATCGACGTCAAACGCGATGACCCAGCCGTGCGACAACGGGTCGCCGGTTTCATGCGTCACCGAAAACGCCGCAAAGAGAGTCTTGTGCTGTGTGTCGGCCGAGTCGAGTGGCGTCGTGAGCAGAAGTGCGGCTCGTTGCTTATTACGCGAGGGTACGAGCTGCACGTCAGGAGCGCCTTGTGCGGCGGCATTAGCCTCGATCGTTATTGGTTGGTGACGCGGCTGTCCCGTGGCGATGTCCAACGCGTGAAGCTGAAATTGCGCGTTGGCGAGACTTCCGTCCGGGCTCGTCCAGCAGACGATGTACATCGTAGTCATGTCGGGGTCGATCACCGGCGTACTCAGGATGCCCCAATGAATATTGATATCGAAGAGCTGGATCTGAAACGGGCCTGGCAGGAGGGGCCGTCCCAGATTCACCGGCTCGGCCCAGACGGCCTGACCGGTGTCGGCATCGAAGGCCCAGACGTTGTTCGCCATCGTGCAAACGTACACAACATCCCGCGCCTGACCGCCTATCTGCACGCCAGAAACAACCAGAGGCTGCGCCTCGATGCGCGGATCGTCGGTCACATCGAGGCTGAAATGCTTCACGAGCAGGTTACTGCCGACAAGTGCCGGCGTAAGGGCGGTCTCCTGGGTGTTCGCCCCAGTGCGACCATTAGTATATGAGCGAGTCAGTACATTCATCTCGGCTCCCCTTCGGTGGAATCATGGCTAGTGGGTGACTGCTTTTCGCGGCCGGCCACTGATGGCATGCGCCAGCGTGGTTGGTGTTTGGCACGGTGAATCGAAGACGAGCCTCTCGTCGGTGAGCTTCGACTCCGGGGACCTATCCGCCCCGGTTGACCGACGGTGCGGACACCAGATCGCATTGCCCCCACGGCCGACCCGCACGGGTGGAGCGCCCGCAGGACCGGGCATCTCCCTCAGCAGACCCGGTGCATCCTCGGCTTTCAGCTCGGCTGCCTCGGCGTACGCACCCGCCCGAGCAACGCGAAATCGGGATCGAGCTGGGAAATTGCTGTCATGTGCGACTCCTGTGCGCCGCAAGAGCGCTCCCGGCGCCCCACTTTCCGAGGCGCGGTCCCGCCTGTGCAGAGCATAGATTCTGCGGCCGCCGGTGTGTGGATTTATTGTCGGTTGTCGCCTCTGGCTTCGGTCCGGCTCGGCGCGTTCACAAGGACATCACGACCCGTCCACACCATTCGCCTCTGGCCCACTCGCCAATCCGGCAGCAGCTCCGGTTGCGGCCCGGCGACCATCGGCGCTGACAAATCGGCATGCGCGCTCGGGTCGTGCTCTCACCGGGCACTGCTCCGTCTGGCGCGGCCGAGGTGAACGGCGAGGTTGCTGATGAAGCAGAAGAATCGTCCGACGTTGCCGACGGCGAGCCAGCAGCCGGCTTCGCCTGACCGGGCGCTGACCCGGCAGGCGCCTGATGGCGTCTGGCCTCGGCTTTCGGCATGAAGGAACGTCGCGTCGTAGTTGATGCCGGCCTCCAGTTCATCGCCCGCGTAGACCCGGATCGTTCCCGTGCCCTCACCGGCGACCTTGCCGTTGCCGGACGCACCGCGACTCGCTCGGGAGAAGGCGTCGTCACGAGATCGCTCTCGAGAGCGCTGGCCCGGCTTAGAGCGGCACGCAGCCGGCGTCTCGCCGGCGAAGGCCGCCCGCCCGGCGGGGTGCTGCCGCGGTGGACGCACCCTCGGACGCTCCGATCTCCCGCGGCTTGGTTCTGCGCTACCTCGGGAACCTTCGTGACCACGCAATTCGTGACCCGATTTCGGCGGCGTCAGTCGTAGGTCCCGGACACGCGAATCGCCGAGCGGTCGAAGTCGGGATCGCTCTAGATCGAGTGACTCAAATCACGTTGGCGACATGGTGGCTCCTATCACGGAGCAGACATCCACCAAGATCACGGCGATTGCGCGCAAACTGGCGAGGTTAACGTCACGGCGGGCAAGTCGGTGGGCGCAAGGGTGATTGCGAGCGACAATGAGTACCGATACGCCACGAAGCCTACCGTGACGGCGGGCGACCCAACCAGCGTGAACACGTCAGCGTCAGTGTGGGTGACTATCCACGGCACGAATTTCGATGGAGCATCTGCCGTAAGTTTCGACGGCCCCAACGCGGAAATCGCGCCGGTCTCGCGTGCGATGATAAACGCCGTCGGCCCCGCAGGGAACGGGGAGGTCCACGTAGTGGTGACAACGCCCGGTGGAACAAGCGACCGACGACCGAAGCGACGTTCACGCGTCCGGAGGCCGTGTAATCTAGCCGCTCAGGTGCGCGGCACCGGTAGACGCTATCGGCGTGCCGGCCGGAACGGCTGCTAACCACACGACGATGATCGATCGGGCGTGGCGACGCTAGTAGAAGTCGAGCGAAGCTCCGAATCGCGTATTCGTCGCCAGGTCGTCGGGGTGTATGTTTGGTTATGCGGCGGCGGGCATTGTCTACTGGCCGATCGACCAGGTCGCGCGATACCGTACCGTGCTGTAGCCGCGTCGGCCCGCCGCGTGGATGGGCGGGCCAGGGACGTCAGAGTGAGATCATCGATCGGAACGAGGCGACCGGGATCGGACAGATCGTAATCGAAGGGTCACCGGAAGCTAAAGGCCTCGATTCTCATCGGTGTGTCGACCAGCGGGAGACCCGCGCACGGAAAGCGGTTGGGTGTTTCCTACGACCTGCCTGACTCTACGCGAGCATCCCGTCGCGGAGCGCTCGAGTACCCGCCTGAGCTGCATGTTCGCGGACTTTACGCGGCCAAAGCCTGAAGCCGCCTGTCTCCGCGAGCGCGGGCCGCGCACAGACTACTTCGATCGCGCTCATGCCTCTCAGTCGAGAGTGCTTGACCGGGTTGCGAGGTCACGGTTAGGCTTGGCATCAGGACGCGTAGCCGGATGAACGTGGGGCGAGAGCGTGCGTAGGAACATCACGATTCAAGCGGTTGATGCCGATGTCCATTCCTACCGAAGACGCTGATCCGGGGCAGACGGGACGGCCCGCGCGAACTGGCAAAGGGGCGAAAGTCATCTCGGGGATCCGCCCTACCTGCCGTCGGTCGTCCTCTTGATCGTGGCCACGGTTACGGTCACGGTAGCGATCGCACACAGCGGACGGCCCCCGACCTGCGGCCACGGAGGGGCCGTGTCGTCGTCGCACAACGTCAACCGCGAAACGGCGATTCCCAACACAGCAACGGGCGTCGACGCGCTTGCGCGCCGGTACGAACCGACCGTGAAGATGTCGCGGCTGGACGGCTACTGGCGGTGTCAGTGCAGAGCGTGCTGCAGGAGCAGGGTCCGGACGGACGGCCAGGGGTGCAACTGATGAACAAGTCGGGGGACCCGCTTGCCGACCCGGCGACGCTCGCCGACTTGAACGCGTCGGGGCAGACCACGGACGACCTGGAATATCCGGCGGTTCTGCCCGACAAGACCGGCCAGCGGGACGCGTTCCTGCGAGGTATCCGAGTGCCTGAGGCGACGATCAACGCGTGGCCGAACGCGGACCTCTCACCCTATGTGCGCAACACAGGCCAGATCTACTTCCACGACGGCGGCACGCATTGTGCGTACGCGGGCGGCAAGACGGTCGGTGACCGCGCTTTGCAGTATTGGTTTTTCTACGGGCTCAACTACCGTCACGAACGCTGAAGGAGGGGTCGTGTAGAAGACCCCTCATATAGGCGGTGCTGTGCGAGAGATGGGGGATCGTCGGCCCTCCAGCGTCGGCCCGCGGGGGCAGGCGCTAAACCACCGTGGTGCTGCGTTGGCTGAAGACCGTCGTGGTGAGCGACCGGGGAAACGGCGTGGCATGGACCGCGTCAGGTGGGGACCAGGAAGACGTTCCAGAAGCGCTCGGTTGGGGCGACCCGGTGGGGCGCGCGCTGTTGAGGCGTCGAAATTAGTCAGATGGCATCGAAATCGAGGAGCCTTGCTTTCTTCTCGAGATGAGCCTGGCGGGTGTCCCGTGTTTCTGGCCAGGCGGTGTCCGGCGTAGAGGCGGCGTGAGCCTGGTCTGCGGCTCTTGCACGGAACGTGAGAAGGCGAGCGTCGATACGGCGACCGGGGTCGCAGGTCTCCAAGGTCGCGAGAGGAAGCCTGCCAACGGCGGAAACCGAAGGCACTGAGTACCGACGCGGTGCTCGCCGGCGGACCGGCCCGTAGTAGCGATGAAGCTCCTGCTCGCTGGGGTGGGGGTGGAGCCAAGGGGTCGGCTCACCAGGAATGTTCATTTCGAACAACCGGGCTCGCCCGGGAGGAAGCAAAGATGAACAAGCCAAAGCCCACGGACAAGCCGTTCGTCATTCCCAAGCAGCTGGTCTGGGAGGCGTACCGGCGGGTTGCGGCCAACAAGGGTGCCCCCGGGGCGGATGGGCAGCACCTGGAGGAGTTCGAGGCCGATCTTGCGGACAACCTCTACAGGATCTGGAATCGGATGAGCTCAGGGTCCTACTTTCCGCCGCCGGTCAGGGCGGTGGAGATCCCCAAGCCGCACAGCCCGGGGGCCAGGATGCTAGGGGTACCGACGGTCACGTCATACCGCTGTGTCGTCCAACGAGCTTTTGGGTTCGTTGGTGGTCACGCATCCGTTTCATCCGCTGCGGGGTGAGCGGCTTGATGTCCTGTATGTGCGTCGTTTCCCGACGGGTCGCGTGTATGTGTGCGCCGCCGGCGATGGCCGGAATGTCGCGCTGGATGAGGCGGCGACCGATCGTGGTCCGGAGCCGGCGGGGCGGCCGCTGAGCTTCGAGGTGTTGGTCGAGCTGGCGGCGGTGGTCGCCATGCTTGGCAGGTCGGTGGATGGCGAGGGCGACCGATGAACGGCGCCGTGTCGTTGACGTTGAGCGGGCTGGACGCGCGGGTGCTGCGGGCGACGGATGCGCGGTATGAGCGCTCGCCTGAGAGGGTCGGTGAGCTGGCGGGGTGCGCGACGGATGTGGCGTTGTCGGCGCTGCGTCGGCTTCGCGTCCGTGATCTGGTCGAGGACGACGGCTGCCGCCCGCAGCGGTGGCTGCGCACGCATCGCGGCGATGTCGCGTTGGAGCATCAGCCGTGAGCCGGTCGCGGGAGGATCGATGAGCCTGTCAGCGAATCACCTACAGGCTCATGTCGGAGATCAGCGAGTTGAGTGTGCGTCAGTTGCTCGCCCGTCGGCGGCGGCTTTCGGACGGATTGTCCGCGCCGGAGCGGACGTTGCGGGGCGTGCTGTTGAGCAAGGGCAGGCGCTGCTCGAGCGAGGGGTGCCGTTGCCGGTCGGGCGAGTTGCACGGCCCGTATGCGTATCTGGCGGTCTATGCGGGTGGGCGCAGCCGCACGATCTATGTGCCGCAGGCGGTGGTGGCGGCGTGCGAGGCGAGCGTGGGGATCACGCAGCGCAACGAGGCGCTGCTGGCGGAGATCTCGCAGATCAACTTGGAGTTGTTGAGGCGGCGGGAGCTGGAGTGATCGGTGCCAGGCATCCTGCCCGAGGCGGTCGCGGCGCTCGCGAACATGGTCGAGTCCGCGGCGAGGGTGGGGGGTGTTGGTGGTGAGGGCGAGTGCGAAGATCACCGGCTCGCATCTGGAGCGGGTGGCGGTCGTGTACTTGCGTCAGTCCTCGCCGAGGCAGGTCAGGGAGAACTTCCGCTCGACCGAGCGGCAGTACGCGCTGGCCGAGGAGGCCGCCCGGCTGGGCTGGGAGTCCGAGCGGATCGTGGTCGTCGACGGGGATCTCGGGATCTCCGGCCGGTTCTCCGACGCACAGGCCCGCAAGGGGTACGCGCAGCTGGTCGCGCGGGTGTGCGTGGGCGAGGTCGGGGCGATCCTGGGGCTGGAGGTTTCCCGGCTGGCGCGCTCGAACGCCGAGACGCAGCGGCTGCTTGAGTTCTGCGCGCTGACCGACACCCTCGTGATCGACACTCATGGGGTCTATGACCTCAAGGACTTCAACGACCGGCTGCTGTTGGGGTTGAAGGGGCAGATGTCCGAAGCGGAGCTGCACATGATCACCTCGCGCTTGCAGGGCGCCAAGCGCGCGGCGGCCGAGCGCGGCGAGCTGCGGTTTCCGCTGCCGGTCGGCTATGTCCACGATCAGGAGGGCGAGACGATCATCGACCCTGACCAGGAGGTGCAGGCCGCGTTGCGTGATCTGTTCGCGGCGTTTGTGCAGACCGGCTCGGCCTACGGTGTGGTGGGCGCGTTCAAGGGCCGGCGGTTTCCGAAGCGCGCCTATGGCGGTGCGTGGGCGGGCGAGGTGCGGTGGGGCGAGCTGACTCACCCGCGGGTGCTGGCGGTGCTTTCCAACGCGTGCTACGCGGGGGCGTATGTGTTCGGCCGGTACCGCTCTCGGCGCACGGTCAGGCCGGACGGCACGATCACCACGACCGTGACCGAGCTGCCGCGTCCGGAGTGGCCGGTTGTGATCCACGACCATCACCAGGGCTACATCAGCTGGGAGCAGTACCTCGCCAACGAGCAGCGGCTTCGGGCCAACGACACCCGCGGTGGGCAGCGGCCAGCACGGGAAGGCGGCGCGTTGTGCCAAGGGATCGTGCGCTGCGGCTCCTGCGGGCGGTCGATGTGCACGCGCTACCAGCACGCGGGCGGCTACTACGAGTGCACCCACTCGCGCGCCGACCACATCGCCACGCCAGGCTGCCGCTCGGTCAAGACGACCGTGGTCGACGAGCTGGTCGTCCGCAGGCTGCTCGACGCGCTCGCGCCGCAAGAGATCGCGCTGGCGCTGGCCGCCGCTGATGAGGTCGCCGACCGCCGCGCGCGGTCGACCCGCGCGGTCGAGTTGCGCGTCGAGCGCGCCCGCTATGAAGCGATCCGTGCCGAGCGCGCGTTCCACGCCTGCGAGCCAGAGAACCGGCTCGTCGCCCGGAGCCTGGAAACCCGCTGGGAGCAGAAGCTCCGTGAACTGGCAGAAGCGGAGGCCGAGCTCGCGGCACAGAACAAGCCGGTGAGCGAGCCCTCGCGCGAGCAACTCGAGGCGCTCGCCCGCGAACTGCCGAAGCTGTGGGCCGCCGCCAGCACCGCCCAACGCGACCGCAAGCGGCTGCTCAGGGCGATGATCGCCGACATCACGATCACCTCCAAGCCGACCGGCGCCGAGCTTCAGGTCGGGATCCGCTGGCGCTCGGGCGCCACCGAGCAGCACACCGTCGAGCGGCCGCAGACCCGCCAAGAAGTCATCCGCACCCCGGCCGAAGCGATCGAGCTGACCCGCCGCCTTGCCGCCACCCACAGCAACGCGCAGATCGCCGAGCAGCTGAACGCCGCCGGACTCGAGGCCGGCACCGGCGGTTCGTTCAAGGCCGAGCACGTGCAATGGATCCGCTGGCGCCACAAGATCCCCTATCCAGCCAGCTACGCGCACGGCGACGAGGTCACCGTCCACCAGGTCGCCGAACGCTTCTCGATCTCCGACGGCACCGTCTACGCCTGGATCGAAACCGGCAAGCTCACCGCCCGCCGCGGGCCCGCCAACCGGCTGTACATCCCGTTCCCGCCGCAAGTCGAGCGACAATGCCGCCGGCTCGTCACCAACTCGGTTCACCTACCCACCGAAACCAAAATCAGGTCTGCAGGAGGTGCAGTATGAAGCCACCGTCCCGAACGTCGCGGACAGGATCGCGCAAACGGTCGTGGCCATGTTTCTGGAGCCGCAGGTGGACCCCCTGTTCCTCCAGGACTCCTATGGCTATCGGCCGGGACGCTCGCAACTGGACGCGGTCGCGGCATGCCGGCAGCGGTGCTGGAGGTACGACTGGATTATCGACTTGGATGTCCAGAAATTCTTCGACACCGTTCCCTGGGACCTCGTGGTTCGTGCGGTCAAGGCGGTGACCGATTGCCGCTGGGTGCTGTTGTATGTCAAGCGGTGGCTGGCTGCGCCGCTGCAGCGCCCGGACGGCACGCTTGTGCAGCGAGACAAGGGAACCCCGCAAGGGTCGGCGATCTCGCCGGTCCTGGCGAACCTGTTCATGCACTTCGCGTTCGATACCTGGATGGCCCGGGAGTGCCCAGGCTGCCCGTTTGAGCGCTATGCCGACGATGCGATCGTGCACTGCACCACGCGCCGTCAGGCGGAATACGTGCTGGCCAGGCTCGCCATGCGGATGGTAGAGGTGGGGCTACGGCTCCATCCCGGCAAGACGAAGATCGTCTATTGCAAGGACAGCAACCGTCGGGAGCAGCACGAGCACACCTCGTTCACCTTCCTCGGGTTCGCCTCCCGGCCACGGGAGGCGCGGCGCAAGGACGGCAAGAAGTTCACGTCGTACCTGCCCGCGATCAGCCCCGAGGCGCTCAAGGCCAAGAGCGACCGGCTCGGCGAAATGCGGATCCACAGGCAAGTAAACCTGTCGCTGGACGACCTGGCGAGATGGCTGAACCCCATCGTCGACGGGTGGATGAACTACTACGGCCGGTACTACAGGTCGGCGTTATACCCCCTCCTGCAGCGCGTCAGCATCTACCTCAGGCGCTGGGCCGGGAAGAAATACAAGCGGCTGCGGGCCTACAAGCGGTTCAAGCGATGGTGGACCGGGGTGCTCGAACGAGACCCCGGCCTCTTCGCCCACTGGCGGTGGGTTCGCTGGTGCTGACCGGCTGGTGAGAAGAGCCCGGTGACGGGAGACTGTCACGCCGGGATCCGAGGGAGCCGGGGGCTGCGATGCCCCCGGCCACCTGACCTATTAGTCTAAGCGGTACGACGTCTCGCGTGCGACGCGATGCTACATCGTGCGCTTAGAGGATTCGAGCCGCATCCGGTGGGACGGGCAGCCCAACGCGATCCAACGAGACACACCTATGCGTTCAGTGCGAACTTATTCGGGGTGACCTCCGCGTCGGATCCGTCGGCCATGACGCCGGGGGTCACACCGACGTATTCGCCCTGGACATTACCGCCGGCGATACTCATAGATAGGTAGCCGTACTGGCTGGCGTCGGCGTATTCGCAAATCACGCCGTCGGCGACCTCCATTCCTGGGTTGTAGTCGGAAGCAATCGGGTGCAGGTTGTGGTAGCCCGAGTTGCCGATCACGACGTAGGTGATCGTCGCATCACCCCAGGAACCAGCGAGCGTTCGTTTGAACACCTGGAAGTCGTGGACGTGCCCGGTCAGCACTAGCTCCGGGCAACGACCTGCCGACGTGAACACGCCGTCGAGCGCGTTGCCCATACGGGGCGAGCCGCCGTGATGGGAGTCGATGCTGTACGGAGGGTGGTGAAGCGCGACGGCAAGCGGCCGGTCCGTCGGGGCAGCCTCGATCTGGGCGGTGAGGAACTGCAGCTGCGACTCCTGCAGCACGCCCCCCGAGGGGACATTCGACCATACGCCGATGATCGTTATCGCCTGCAACGGCAGTGTCCAGTCGCAGTACGGCAGGCACTCCGTGTGGCGCCCGTACTCGAACTGCGGATCGGCATCGGGGATCTGAGGCGACGACGTGCACATGTTCGCCATGAACTGGTCAAGTGGCGGGCGCTCCTGGAGGCCGGGGAGGGGCGGGTCGCCACCGCGCGCGTCATCGTGATTGCCCGCGATGCCCACAAACGGCACGTCGACGTTCTCGTACGGCTCATAGACCTGGGTGTCCCAGCCCCCGACGTCGCCGCCGAAGTAGACCCAGTCCCCGACCGAGTACACGAACGCGGGGGCGCTGGCTGCCAACTGTTGCTCCATCGCGTGGGCGACGGCGAGTTGCGGGGTGGGGGTCTCGACCCCGCCGTGGTCGCCGATCAAAAAAAACGAGAGCTCCTGACCAGGGTCCGTGATCCCGACCTGCTCGGCGCTTGCGCTGCCGGGCGATCCTTGCGGCAGCGGCACCGCGCCGCTCACATCGCCGAGGTCCGAGCCCTGCAGCTGATCGCTCGCCCTCACCAGCACCGCCCCGTGCGTATCGCGCCGGAGCACGCCGGGATGTCCGAAGCTCCGCCTCCTACCTACGCTCATCGTCGGTCTCCTCCCAGTCGGATCTCTCTAGGAGTGGTCGGCAAAAGTCGACCTCTACAGAGGTCGTTGTTGTCACAGCACATGGCACACCGAACCGCTTCCAACGCGCAGCATCGCATTCCAGAGCTGCGCGAGGGCAAAATCTTGGCCCGCCGGAACGAGGGCCGATCTTGGCGCGATCGCCGGCGTGCACGGGTCCATCCATTGGCGAGCGATTGCCAGCGCGTTTGCTGAGAACAACGGGCGCCCGCCCTCGCTTCCTTTGTCGTGATGATCAATCCGTGGGGATCACCGTGTCGGTGTCCCCGGACAGTAGCTGCTGTGGGACTTGGCTGAAGACATACTGCGCTGATCCAGCCTGCCGCGTGAGCGTAAAGGTCCAAATCACATCAAATCGATCACCCGGCCACCCGGACGGAATCACGGTGTTCGCGACGACCGGGAACGCCGCCGCTAGCGCCGGAATGTGGTCGTGCTCCCAGCAGATCAATACGACACCCGAGCTGCTCGCGACCACGCTCGAGGCGAGATCCGACTCCTGGCCCTCCTGGAACGGACTGTTGATCTCAAGGCCGAGACGACCGGCGAGCCCCTGAATCGTCTCATAGGTACGGTGCGCCATCGTCTTCGCCGGGTCCCCATAAGACGGCGAGAACAGCGACCCGGGCCTCTGCAAACCCGCCTGCAACGTTCCCAGCGCGGGATCGAACAGAACGGCAAGTGCACCGGAGCGCTGCCAGCCCTGAGGGATCAGCGAGTGCGCATCCTGGTCGCCCTCGAAGTCGACGCCGAATGGCGGTCCCGTAGGCGCAGACTGCACAGCAGCCGGCGAAGAATCGGGTGGCTTCTCTCCATGACGGATGATGTAAATCAGCTCAGGAGGAGGTGCGGCGCCGCTCATGTGAGCTCCCTATTTGCCACGAGGCTAGCTACGTTTGTGGATGAAAGCGTTCTACGCGAGAAGAAAGATTCCTGTCTTCAACCACGGCGACAGGTTTGACTAAGAAATGGTACCGATTGACGTATCGCCTGTCTGGGAGTTCGAACCCGTTGAACTTCTCGAGCTTTGCTCAGAGTGCTGCTGCCGGTGCACATCTTGCTTCGAAACGAAGCCGACTACCAGGGAGGATACTACGCCCTGCTAGTCAAGGCGTGTGAAGGGGCACGGCACACGCTGCGCTTGACCCACGACTCATGCGAGGAATCGTGAGCCAACTCTCGGCTTTCGACCGTACGTGGAAGCCGCGACGGAGGGATATGAGCGCGCCCGATGCGTCGTCCCCGTCTTCGATGTCGCGTACGGCACGCGCTCCGACGTAAAGTCGGACGCTGATGTCGTCAGACGCTATTTGCAATGGCTACTTTATTTTCTCTGGGTTCGCGCCGAATCTTGGCGCTGACCACGTGACTCCGCCGGGATGGTCGCGCCTCTATGCCGCAACGGCTCTTCGGCTGGGTCCTTCGACGGAGTCGGATATTGCAGCAGACGGGATTTTCCGACGCCTGGCAGCGGCAGGCAATACGGATCACCCGGGATCGGTCGAACGGTTGAGTTCGATCAGCCGACGTTCCTTCCGTATTTTCTTGACCGTGACGATACGGGGGACGTCTGCAGCGCTCTTTCGTAGGGCTCTCGAGCTCCGTTAGGATGACCAAGTGAAGCAGTACCGTGACTACCGGCGACAAGTTCGGGCCGAGACGCTGAGACGGAGGCCTGAAACTTACCTTCGCGAAAGCGACGAACTCCCTGCTGCGGTCATACGAGGAGTAACGAAGCAACCTCGCTGGTGTCCGGTGAAGCTCCCGGCTACTCTGTCGTTCCCAGGGTGCCCCGCGGCCGCCGCAGCGGAAGCCGAGAAAGAGGTTAGACCTGTTCCAGGCGTACGACTGGTCCGTGCGGCAGCTTCCCAAGAATGGATACAGGAAGCTCCTCCTTCGTCTCCTCATCACGCAGCAGAAGACTTCTCTACTTAGCGGACCAGTCCGCGAGCGGTGGCAGGCGGTCTAGCGTCGAAGACAGGTCGGCGCGCCGCCGGAGCAGGCAGAGGTCAAGCAACGAGTTGCCCGACGGGCGCTTTGCCCAGCGAGCGGGAAGTGTCTCCTCGCGATCGGGAGTGTCGAATTGGACGAACAGAGACACGGATTTCGCGCCGCGCGACGAGACGCTCGCTTTCCCGTCGCAGGAGCAGCGCGGACCGGTCCGGGCCGCTTGCTGGCCTCCAGGTATCCTCGCTGCCGCAAGGGACGACGAGGGACGGCCAGAAACCAGCCGCGGGATGCGCCTGGCGCTTCTCCGGTTCGAGCCGGCGGAGCGGAAACCCAAGTCAGCTGGGATTGACGGCGGCCGTCCGCCAGGTCGTCGACCGCGGTTCCACTCGGCACCCGAGAGGGGCCATCCCGTCGGTGATGCCTGCCCATCCGAGGACGGCCGGTATCGGACAACGGGAGCCGGCAGCTCACGTGGCCCGTGGATGACTGCTTCGCTCGCTGCACGGCCACGGACCTCACGATCGCTCTCGGGAAAGAAGCAGTCGTCCCGCCTGCCGGCACCGGCGCGAGTGCATCGCCACGATTTCGGTAGCCGCGGCGACCGCGCGGCGCTGACCGGTCCCGATCGCCGAGTTGTGCGCTCCGAACAACGGGCGGCTGCTGACGGACGACCCCCTAGTAGGACTTCGGTAGCTGTTTGCAGGAGTTCTTGCGCGTGCAGGGAATTTGGCGGGCGTGGCGAGTTTGCGGACGCGTGAGTGTGGGGTCGGAGCGGCGGATCTGGAGGCGCAGCGGGCGGCGTTGATCGAGTTCGCGGCGGAGATGTATCGGCCGCTTGTGCGTTGTGATCAGCGCGGGAAGGGTGAGCAGTATGTGCGTGGGTTGTTGTTGGAGGGGCGGCGTAAGTCGATT
>DASPPG010000243.1:0-2624 GCA_035625625.1 Solirubrobacteraceae bacterium | reverse complement strand
GCCGCCTGCCAAGGCGTGGTCCCCCCTCCTCAACCCTGTCGGCGGCGAGCCCGGGGGGGTCGAACAGGGCTGTTCCTCGAGCTGCGCGCGCGGGCGGTGGAACCGCTCGACCTGCGCGGTGCCGATCTGCGCCTGGGGGATGTCGGTGACGATGAACGAGCACGCGTAGGTGGAGTCGAGCTGCCCGTCGAGCACCATCTGCAGCTGTTCGGGCGGGATCGTCTTGCGCCGCCTCGCCTTCGGGCTGCCGCAGCGCAGCTGCTCGGCGGTCACCGGGACGCGGCGACGATCAACCTGAGCGGCTCGTGCTTGCAGCCGTCCGGGGTGAACGGGAGCTCGGCGATCTGCGCGCCTCTGATGTCGATCGCCTCGGTCCACGCGTGCTCTTCGATCTCGGCGAGCTTGGCCCACATCACCGAGGTGCGCCTCGCCGAGAGGGAGAACCGCATGTTGCGCCTGCGGCAGTCGCTGATCAGCTCGACCGAGTAGAAGCCGCTGTCGCCGCGGGCGGTGATCTGCCCGTGTCCTTCGGGTAGCAGCCGCTCGGCGCGGGCGAGCATCCGCCCGGGACTCGGCGGCCTTGATCCGCGCTGGGCTGCCGCCCTCCAGCTCGCTGGTCAGCGCGCGGCCGCGCTCGGCCCACGTGACCACAAAGGAGTTGGCTCCCAACCGGGCCGCGCCCGCACTGTTGTCCGGCCTTTCGGGCGCTGGGCAGCGGCGCAGGTGACCCGCGCGCGGGGCGGGCTTTAGACTCACGTCGGGTGCTGACTTGCGGCAGCTGACGGTCCTCGATGCGCAGTTCCTGGCGCTGGAGACACCGCGCCAAGCTGGTCATTTCTCGGGACTGACGATCCTTGATCCCAGCACGAGGCCGAACGGGCGGCTCGAGCTAGCCGACGTGCGGAGGATGATCGCCGAGCGGCTGCCGTTGCTGGCGCCGTTTCGTTGGCGTCTGAAGGAGGTGCCGCTCGGGCTGGACTATCCGTACTGGATCGATGACCCCGAGTTCGATCTTGAGTACCACGTGCGGGAGGTGGCGCTGTCGCCGCCGCCCACGGACGCGAAGCTTGCGGAGCAGGTCGCGCGGATCTTCGAGCGTCCGCTCGACCGCGCGCGCCCGCTGTGGGAGCTGTATTTGATCTATGGCCTCAGCGACGGCAATGTCGGGCTGTTGACGAAGGTTCACCACGCGGCTGTCGATGGAATGTCGGGTGCGGAGATCATGGGAGTGCTGCTCGATCTGAGCCCGGAAGGGCGCGAGCCGTCGCCGCCCGGGTCGGCGCCGGACCGCGAGCCGGGCGAGGTCGAGATGTTCGCGAGGGGACTGCTCGGCGTGCCGCGCTATCTCGGCCGCGTGCTGAGGGGCTTTCCCTCGACGCTGTCGAACCTCGAGGACACGCCAATCATTGGCGAGCTGCCGGGCGCGAAGACGCTCGGGCGGACTGCCGCCCGTGCGATGCACGGGGGGCAGTCGCACGTGCTCGAGCGAACCAATCTCAGCCGCCCGCGAACCTCGTTTAGCGGTCGGGTGTCACCGCACCGCCGCTTTGCGTTCGGCCAGCTTCCGCTCGACGAGGTCAAAGCGGTCAAGAACGAGTACGCGTTCACGGTCAACGACGTGATCGTGTCGCTCGCCGCCAGCGCGGTGCGACGATGGCTGGTCGAGCACGACGAGCTTCCAGACCGGCCGTTGGTCGCGCTGGTGCCCGTCTCGGTGCGCAGCGAGGAGCAGCGCGGCACCTATGGCAACCGGGTCGGGACGATGAGCGTGCCGCTGTTCACGAACGAGCCGGACCCGGTCGCGCGGCTGCGCCTGACGCACGAGGCGCTGCGCTCAGCCAAGGAGCGCCACAAGGCGCTGCCGGCGCAGTTGCTGCAAGACGCGACCCAGTTCATCCCGCCGGCGGTGTTCGCGCGCGCCTCGCGGGTGACGTTCTCGCTGGCCGCGACTCGCACCCCGGTGTGGAACCTCGTCGTCTCCAACGTGCCCGGACCGCAGCTCCCGCTCTACTGCTCAGGCGCACTGGTGCAGGCGATGTATCCCGTGTCAGTGATCACCGACGGGATGGGGCTCAACATCACGGTGATGAGCTACCGCGGGCATCTCGACTTCGGGATCGTCGCCGACCGCGAGCAGATCCCCGACGTGTGGAAGCTGATCGGGTGGTTGCGCGAGTCGCTCGACGAACTGCGGCCCGCGGCCGCGCGCCAGCAGGCGCGCGCCACCATCCCCGACGCGGGCACCACGGAGCAGCCCGAGCAGCCACCCGCGACGCGTCCCAGCCGCACACACGGCGCCCGCCAACGCCGGGCTCGCGAGCGCTAGCTCGACCTCGTCCGGCGCGCACTCACCCGGGTCATAACCCGCCCCCACGGTCCGCCCTAGCTTCAGCCGGCTCGCGCAACCCGATACGCCCCCTTCTCCTGCTCGCACATCCAAGCGACTTTCAGCTTCCCGGCCTTGACCTGCCGCGGCAACAGGGCGAGGCCAACGGCCTCCCGCTCCGCGTCTTGCTCGGAACGACGGACGAACACGTTGATGTCGGTCACGCGGCGCCCAGCGTACCTAGCGATCCAGACTGGTGCTAGGAGCGTGGGTCGCTATCGGCTTGGGTCGCGGTGTG
>DASPPG010000242.1:0-5880 GCA_035625625.1 Solirubrobacteraceae bacterium | reverse complement strand
GCTAGGTGAGACCCCACCGCGACCTCGGACGCGACCGAGCGAGCGTCGCGAAGGGCCGCGAGGGATGAGACATGGCCCTGACCCACGCTAGTTGAAGGGACGGAAGAAGTGACACCAAGCGACGAGCTAACCGTGGGGTGGCGCTCCTCCACCCGTCGCGGTCCAGCTTACCGAAGCTCACCGAGCTCGGTGCTCCAGTAGCGACCGGTCGGAAGAGTGTCGTACGGGGTCGGCAGCGCGTCTGGCGTTACGTATACGTATCCGGCCCGGCGGTGCTTGCTGAGCTCAACGGCGCGTGTCATCGCGGATGCACTCGACGCGCCGTAGATAACGTGCCAGAAATGGCTGGGCGAGTAGTTCGCGACCCAGCGTGGGGCCGAATAGCCATTGGCGTATTGCGTCTCCGATCCTTCAAACGTAAGGAGGACATCGGCGTCCGCGAGATAACACTCGTTGGTCTGCTTTCCAGGGTTGAAGATTGTCCGCGCGGCGCCGCCCTTGGCCTTGACGTAGGCGTGGAGCGCGGCATAGTACGACGTACGGGCAGTAGCGAGACGACAGTCGGTGCTCGCGCGGTCGAAAAAGATGCCGTTGACGTGGTACCAGCTGTAGTAGTGGTCGACGTCTGATTCGACGGCAGACAGGCCCCGAGCGCCGTAGTTTGTGTCAACGTAGCCGACTACAGTGATCCCACGCTTCTGGGCGGTGCGCACGACGGTTCCGTATGCCCGGTCGTACGTCGTTCCGGGTCCGCTGGCCGGGTTCATGACCACGAGCTGAAGCGTCGAAGCGGCCGAATCAATCTGACTCCAGAGCGGCCCCGGAGGGAAGAAGGCGGGTACAGCCATGCGCTGCCCCGACGACCCTGGGATCGAAAGAAGGACAAGCACGGTCACCAGAGCGATTAACGCGACTAGGACGCTGGCGACAAGACGTAGCGGCAGATGCATGAGCGCGGAGGACCGCATAATGCGGAATCGGGCCCCGCCTAAAGGGGTAGTTGGGCGCGACGTCGATCCAACCTGGCCGCGGCTTCTGCGGCAGAGGCGTGATCGCCCGGCCCTTCGGGTTTCGTTGACGTGGTCGGGTGGGTGCGGCAGGAAATCTCTGCGCCGGTGTACAAGGAAGGAGATTCTGCGATCGATTATTGCTTGACTAAGAGTGCTTGAGGGAAGCCGAGCTCGTCGCTCGCTGTGTCGAGCGCTTCGCCGGCACGTGCCGAACCGACTGCCCGGCTGCGGATGGGCCGAGAGATCGAGCGGGGCGATGACCGGGGTACTTCCCTGGATAACGGGCCCATCGGATATCCATATCCGACGGGCCTGTTCCTGAGGTCTCGTGATCCGCGTTAGCTGCAGTCCAGTATCCAGTCCCGGTCCGTGCGATACGAGCTAAGAGGCCCCCTCGGCCCTTCACGCTAACCGTCGTCGCGGACGACGTCGATCCACCATGCCGCAAACTCCGGCAGTTCGCGGCCGCTGCCTGAGCGGACTCAGGCTCGGCCCGCCTGCACGGCGTCCGCGGCTCGGCTGAGTGCCTCCGCGACCTTCCGCGCCTCGTCGGCGTAGAGCCAGGTCCTCTCCTCGTCGCCGACGATCCCGCCAAGGGTCAGGACAACCTTCAATGGGCCGCACTCGATCAGCCCGAGCTTGGGGGAGATCGTCTCCATCGGCTCGTCGATCGAAACCGCGACCGTCCGACCCGGCTCGTCGGCCTCCACCGCGATCCTGAACTCGAAGGGCATCCGGCGCTAGTTCGCCCGCCCGCCCCGATCTCCTGCGCCGGTTCCATCGTCCGCGCCCCTGGTTACCCATGCGCTCCCGGGAGTGGTCCCCAACAACTAGCCCCAACCGGTCAGCCAGCCGCCATTGCTAGCACCGCATCGTCGTGCAGTTTCGTTTGGTCGCCTTATGTGCAGCGGGATGTCGCGCCGTGCCGAAGGCGAAAGCGATCACGCGGCAGGTCAGGCTCGACCGACTTTCGGACACGGTCACCGGCTCGGCACAGAGTGCGCACATCCCGCTCGCGCACCCCGAGCTTCGCCGCAGACCCGGCATCCCTGGCAGAGGCGCCCACCGCCAGACCGACGGACCCCACCGGCTTCGGAATGGCCTTGATCGTGGCTATTTGACTGTGTCGCGAAACGCGACGGCTTCACCGGCGATCGTCGTGGCCTCCTCGATCGGGACGATCGGCGTTACCGTGAAGCGCAGCCACGGCGTCCACGGCGCAGTCGTCCGTGCGAGCGTCGCAGCGCTGTCGGCTTCGATTATTGCAACCCCTCCACGGCCGTCGGCGCTGCCGTAAAAACCTTTGAACTCGGCGCCGGCCGGCGGCTGCCAGGCCGCGAACACCCCAAGCGACCGGCGGTCCGCCTCCTCGCTCGTGTCGCTGAACTCCCAGGTCACGTGGAACAGCATGACCACTCCCTTCATCTAGCTGAACAGAGATCGCAGAAACAACCGCCCGAAACGCCGCTTGAGCGGTGTCTCGATGTGCGATCCTCCCCGAACGGGCGCGTGGTTGGCAAGTGCGAGATCGCTCGCGTCTCAATCGCCCTAACCCCACCGGCAGGTTGAGGCCGCGCCGACTGATCTCTCGGCACGGCCAGGAGGAGCGACCCGCGGCGGCGCTCTACCACCCCAACCCCGCAGGAATGCGACAGTCAACCAGCTCAGTGGTGCTAGGCGGACTGGCGACTCGAGCACCCACCCCGCGGACTCCTTGCCCGAAGCCACGAGCATCTCGACCGCGTCGGTCGCTTCCCGCGTACGCGCGGGAACCGGGACTTTCGTGGCGATCGCATTCGCGTTGCCGGCGCAGCGGAGCTAGCGCGCGGTTCGGCCACGATGGAGGCGCACCGATCTGAGCTACCCGGCGTCGCATATCTCACGAGCAGCGACGTGGTTGCGAAGCCGGCCGCCGCGCCGGGGGAACGTCCACAAATCCTCGTGTGGTCGCGGCGGACTTGCGGATCCTCAGCGGCGATCAGAAGTCTGACGATGGAACGCACGAGCGCTGCCTCTCGTCCATCTCGATCATCTCGCAGGGGCCGAGGCAGGCGACCGTGTTTGTGAGAACGCGCAAGCCAGCGTCGCCGACGGTGGCTACATCGATGGCTTGCGGAATGCCTACGCGAGCGATCGCCTCGGCGAGATGTTCGAACAGGATGTGGAGAATCGGAGTGGCCGAGATCGCCGCAGCCGCTTTCGTGCCCCCGCTGAGGAAGAATCTGCCCTGTGCGCGCAGACCGTATCCCGATCATCGGGTCGCTATTGCGTCCGCACTCTTGGCTGAGCAGTGATGACCAACTCATAACACCTAGTAGATGGGTGCTCGGCGGAAGGGAGAAGGCGATGATGCGCTACGACTACGTGATCGTCGGAGGAGGATCGGCTGGCTGCTGTCTGGCGAACCGGCTGAGCGAGGACCGGTCGACGAGCGTGGTGGTGCTCGAGGCCGGTCGGCCCGATTATCTGTGGGACGTGTACATCCACATGCCCGCCGCGCTGTCGTTCCCGATCGGCAACCGGTTCTACGACTGGAAGTACGAGTCCGAACCGGAGCCGTTCATGCACAGCCGGCGGATCTACCACGCTCGCGGCAAGGTGCTCGGGGGCTCGAGCTCGATCAACGGCATGATCTTCCAGCGCGGCAACCCGTTGGACTACGAGCGCTGGGCCGCCGACCCGGGCATGGAGAGCTGGGACTACGCGCACTGCCTGCCGTATTTCAAGCGCATGGAGAACGCTCTCGCCGCGTCACCCGACGACCCGTGGCGAGGCCACGACGGTCCGCTCAAGCTCGAGCGGGGAGCCGCGACCAACCCTCTCTTCAAGGTGTTCTTCGAGGCCGTGCAGGAGGCGGGGTATCGACTGACCGACGACGTCAACGGCTACCGCCAGGAGGGCTTCGCCGCGTTCGACCGCAACATCTTCCGCGGACACCGGCTGAGCGCTGCCCGCGCCTACCTACACCCGGTCTCGGACCGGCCGAACCTCGAGGTGCGCACCCGGGCGATGGTCACGCGGCTGCGCTTCGACGGCAACCGCGCGATCGGCGTCGACGTCGTGCAGAAGCGCCAGACCGCCCGTATCGACGCCGGCGAGGTGCTGCTGTGCGGCGGTGCGATCAATTCGCCGCAGCTGCTGCAGCTATCCGGTGTCGGTAACGCTGCAGACCTGCGCACCCTCGGGATCACGCCGATCCTCGATCTGCCCGCGGTCGGTGAGCACCTCCAGGATCACCTCGAGGTCTACGTGCAGTACTCAAGCCGCCAGCCCGTGTCCGTCGCGCCGTCGATGAAGTGGCGCAACCGGCCGAAGGTCGGCCTCGAGTGGCTGCTCGCGCGCCGCGGCCCGGGAGCGACGAACCACTTCGAAGCCGGCGGCTTCGTCCGCAGTAACGACGATGCCGCATACCCGAACCTGATGTTCCACTTCCTACCGATCGCGATCCGCTACGACGGCTCCGCGCCGCGGGGGCACGGCTATCAGGTGCACGTCGGACCGATGTACTCGGACGCTCGCGGGGCGGTGAAGATCGTCTCCGCCGACCCGTACCGCCACCCCGCGCTGCGGTTCAACTACCTGTCGACCGATCAGGACCGCCGCGAGTGGGTGGAGGCGATCCACGTCGCGCGCAACATCCTTAACCAGCACGCGTTCGACCCATACAACGCCGGCGAACTCTCGCCCGGCAAGGCGGTGGAGAGCGACGAGCAGATCCTCGACTGGGTGGCGCGCGACGCCGAGACGGCGCTGCATCCGTCGTGCACCTGCCGGCTGGGCGTCGGGGAGGACTCGGTGATCGATCCGACGAGCATGAAGGTCCACGGACTCGAGGCGATCCGCGTCGTCGACGCTTCAGCGATGCGCTACGTCACCAACGGCAACATCTACGCGCCGACGATGATGCTGGCGGAGAAGAGCGCGGACCTGATCCGCGGGCTGGCGCCGCTCGAGCCGATCTCCGAGCCGTTCTACAGACACCAGCGCGAGGTCGCGGCTGACACTGGAGCGAATGACGCGCCGCAGGTCGTGGCCGACACTGGGGCGCCGGATTCGCCGCAGGTGACCGCTGCCGAGGGCTGAATGGCGACGCTCTGAAGCGGCGACCTGATCTTTCGATTCAGCCCGGGCCGTGTGAGCTATGCCATCAGTCTCCACGATTCGGATTCCGGACATTCGCATCACCGGAAACAGTGTCAACCGACTGATCAGGTTTCACTCAGGGAGCCGCACAACCGCACATGATCCCGACGTTGAACGCGATCGTCGGCTCGGCATTGAGAAGTTAGGCACCAGGCCATACGTCCGAGGACGCGATTGCACGGCGGGTGCGACCGTCGCTCCTCCCCGGGGATGACCGGCTGATGACAATCGCTCCCGGTCAAGTCACTCACAACTCTCACTCGCCGTCGCCGTCAGAGAATCGCTCGCGTAGGCATTCCGCAAGCCATTGATGTAGCCACCGCCGGCGACGCTGGCTTGCGCGTTCTCACAAACCCGGTCGCCTGCCTCCCCCTGCGAGATGATCGAGATGGACGAAAACCAGCGCTCCGGCCAGACTCCCGCTTGCTCGCGAAGGAGAAGACGGTGGCCGCTGGAGCAGACCACGGAGCGCGGCTATGAGGGAGCACCCGCGTTCTTGAACGGACGAGTGCTTTTGTGATCCGGTCGGCTCGGGTTCTGCCGCTGCTTGGCGACGAAACACTCGTCGCACGGCGCGGACGCTCGCGAGTCCTTCGCCCTGCAAGGTGGCCGGCCCGATGGCGGGCCGTCGGTTCCCACGAGCTGGGGTCTTCGCTGGGACGCCAGTCTCAGTGAGGAGCGCCGGCCCTTCCTTCGTCGCCTGGCAGGCTGGAGAGCCGGCTTTGAG
>DASPPG010000241.1:0-114237 GCA_035625625.1 Solirubrobacteraceae bacterium | reverse complement strand
CGCGAATCCGGGCTCGAGCCCGACCGGCTGGCCGAACCGGACGCCGTCCTCCCGCCCGGGGTCGGCCCTGATCTGGTCGAGCTGGCGGGGTGGATCGCCGAGCAGTACTGCTCGACGCCGGCCCGCGCGCTCGGCCTGGTGCTACCGCCGGGGTTTGCCGGCGGCGTGCGGGGGAGCCAGCGGGTCCTGGTTGCCGAGCTGACCGAGGCGGGGCGCGCCGCGCTCGACGATGGCACCCGCCTGACGGATCGCCAGCGGGCCGCGCTCGAGCAGCTCGATCGCGAGGGCCCCGCCCGGGCCGCGGCGCTCGGTAGCGCCACGCTGAGGCGCCTCGAGGCACGCGGGCTGGTTGCGCTCCGGCGCGATGTCCGGACGCGGCGCCCGGGGACGGTGGCGGTGGGACGGCGGCTCGACCAACCCCCGAGGCTGACGGCCGATCAGCACGGCGCGCTCGCGACGGTGCTGGATGCGTTACGGAGCGTCGGCGAGGCGGAAGCCCGGCGTTTCCTGCTGCACGGCGTGACCGGCTCGGGCAAGACCGAGGTCTACCTCCAGGCGGTGAAGGCCGCGCTTGAGGCCGGCCGCGGGGCGATCGTGCTCGTGCCGGAGATCGCGCTCACCCCGCAGACGGTCGGCCGCTTCCAGGCCAGGTTCGGCGACATCGTCGCGGTGCTGCATTCCGGGCTCGCGCAGGGCGAGCGCTACGACGAATGGCTTCGGTTGCGCACCGGTGAGGCCCGCGTGTGCGTTGGCCCCCGATCGGCCGTGTTTGCCCCTCTGAGCGACATCGGCCTGATCGTGCTCGACGAGGAGCACGACCCCTCCTACAAGCACGAGGGAGATCCACGCTACGACGCCCGTACGGTGGCGATGCGCCGGGCCGAGCAGCACGGCGCGGTGCTGCTCGCCGGGAGCGCAACGCCGCGCCCGGAGAGCGCGGCGGCGCTGCGTACGCTGCGCCTGCCGCGCCGGATCGACGGCCGTCCGCTGCCCCCGGTCGAGTTGCTCGACATGAGGGGGCTGAATCGCTCGCTGCACCCCCGCACGCGGATGGCGCTGGCCGACGTGCGCGCCGTCGGCGGCAAGGCGATCGTCCTGCTCAACCGCCGCGGGTGGTCGAACTTCCTCTCGTGCAAAGGCTGCGGCCGCGTGTGGATGTGTCCCCACTGTGACGTGGCGCTGGTGCTGCACCGGGCGCAGGGCGTGGTCGCCTGCCATCACTGCGGGCATCGCGAGCGCGTCCCCGACCGGTGCCCGGAGTGCGGCTCGATTTCGATCGCCCGCCACGGCGCCGGTACCGAGAGCGTCGAACAGGAGCTGCGCGAGGCGTTCGGGCCCGAGCTCCCGGTCTTCCGGCTCGACGCTGACGTCGCCTCGAGCAAGGACCGCCTGGCGAGGACGCTGGCGCAGTTCGAGGCGGCGCCGCGCGGGGTGCTGCTCGGCACGCAGATGGTGGCCAAGGGTCACGACTTCGCCGGGGTGACACTCGGCGTCGTGCTCGACGCGGACCAGACGCTTCGCTTCCCCGACTTCCGCGCCGAGGAGCGGACCTTCGCGCTGGTGACCCAGCTCGCGGGTCGCGTAGGGCGCAGCGAAGGCCCCCATGGGCGTCAGGGCCAGGTCCTGGTCCAGACGCTGGCACCGGAGGCGCGCTCGCTCGCGCTGGCCGCCCGCCACGACTCCGACGGCTTCCTCGGGCTCGAGCTCCGCCGGCGCGAGGCACTGGGGTATCCACCGTTCGGCACGTTGATCCGGGTGGTGTGCTCGTCCGAGGACGCCACCGAGGCGCTGAACTTGGCTTCGCGTCTGCACGGGCTGATCGCCCCCGCGGGCGGACGCGTGCTCGGGCCCGCGCCGCTGTTCCGGCTGCGCGGCCGCTCACGCAGCCAGCTGGTCATTAAGTGCCGTGACCGCCTGAGGATGGTGCGCGCGGTCGGGGCCGCGGTCGACGCGTGTGCCGTCGACGCCGGTCGCCGGAGCGTGAGCGTCAGCGTCGACGTTGACCCGCAGTGAGGGCTGGCGGTGAGACACTAAGCTGAACACGTGGCCTCTGACAGCACCTATACCGAGCCGCAGGAGGGCCTCGAGCCCGAGCCCGAGGCGGGGGTCGAGCCCGAGCCGCAGCCCGAAGACGAGCTCGATCCCGAGACCGCCGCGCGGCGCGACGCCGCCCTGGCGCAAATCCGCAGCTTCGGGGACCCGGTGCTGCGCACGCGGGCGCGGCCGATCGAGCGCTTCGACGACGAGCTGCGCCAGGAGGTCGCGCGGATGGGACAGCTCATGGACGACGCGATCGGAGTAGGGCTCGCGGCGACGCAGGTGGGCGTCGTGCACCGGCTACTCGTCTACCGCGTCCAGCAGCAGGGCGAGCTCGCCGCGCTGATCAATCCCGAGATCGAGTGGTCGGGCCGCGACAGCGAGGCGATGGAGGAGGGCTGCCTGAGCCTGCCGGGCGTTCTGGTCGAGGTCGACCGCCCGATCCACGTGCGCGTGCGGGCCCAGAACGAGTTCGGGGAGCCGATCCTGATCGAAGCCTCCGGGCTCGAGGCCCGCGTGATCCAGCACGAGATCGATCACCTCGACGGCGTCCTGATCCTCGACCGGACCTCGCGCGACCAACGCAAGGAAGCGATGCGCGTCCTGCGCGAACGACAGCGGGCCGCGTAGCCGGCGCGCCGCCGACCGGCATCGGACCACGACGAGCCGGCGCGCAGCACGAGTGCGGACCGTCTATCTCGGGACCTCCGATTTCGCCGCGGCCGTGCTGCGCCGTCTGGCCGAATCGCCTCACCGGCCGGTCCTCGTCCTGACCCGACCCGACCGCCCGCGGGGCCGGGGACGCAAGCTGGCTTCCCCGCCCGTCGCCGACACGGCGCGGGAGCTGGGCATCGCGCTGGAGCAGCCGGCCTCGATCAACGACGACGCGACGCTGCGCACGATCGAGGCGGCCGGACCCGAGGCGGTCTGCGTGTGCGCCTTCGGCGCGCTGATCACCGAGCCTCTGCTGTCGCGTTACGAGATGCTGAACGTCCATCCATCGCTGCTGCCCCGGTGGCGGGGCGCGGCGCCGATCGAGCGGGCGATCATGGCCGGCGACGAGCAGTCCGGAGTGTCGATCATCCGGCTCGCCGCCGGGCTGGACAGCGGCCCCGTATGCGCTCGGGCGACCGAGCCGATCCGCCCGGACGACACCTACGGCAGCCTCGCGGCGCGCCTTGAAGCGCTCGGCGGGGACCTGCTCGTGCGCACCCTGGACACGACGGCGCCGTGCATCCCGCAGGACGAGGCCGGTGTCAGGTATGCGGCCAAGATCGAGCCACGCGATCGCGAGCTCGATCCGAGTCGCCCCGCCGTCGAGCTCGAACGTGTCGTGCGGGCCTTGACGCCTCACATCGGCGCGTACGTCGCTCTCGACGACGGCACCCGCCTGGGCGTAAGCGCGGCACGCACACTCGGCCAGGGCCCGCCCCCCGGGGTGGTGTCGTTCGAGGGGCCGTTCCCGGTGCTGGGGTGCGCCGAGGGCGCGCTCGAGCTGCTGGTGGTGCAGCCGCCGGGGCGGCGGCCCATGAGCGGCGAGGACTACCTCAGGGGGCGGCGCTCGTAGATGTCCGACGCAGCCACCCGTCCCGCTGCCGGCGTGCGCGGCCGCGTCTCGCCGGCACGCGCCTGCGCCCTGCGAGTGGTCCGCCGGGTGTTCGAGCAGGGCGCGTACGCCGACCGCGCGCTCGCCTCCGAGGCGGAGGGTCTCGGGCCGCGCGATCGGTCGCTCGCGATGGCACTCAGCTACGGGACGGTGCAGCGGCGGGCCACGCTCGACTACGTCGCCGCGCAACTCGTCGAGCGCCCGCTCGACCGGCTCGACGCACCCGTGCTGGCCGCCGTCCGCCTGGGCCTGTTCGAGCTGCTGTTTCTGGGGGGTGGGACGGACTACGCGGCGGTAAACGAGACGGTCGAGCTGGCCAAGCAGGCGAGCCGGCGTGGCGCCGGGCTCGTCAACGCGGTGCTGCGACGCGGCGCCCGGGAAGGCCGGGAGATCCTCGACCGTCTGGACGACGAGGGGCCGACCGGGCCGGAATCGGCCGCGGTCCTGTACTCCGTGCCTGGCTGGCTGGCCAGCCAGTGGTGGGATGAGCTCGGGGGCGGGGAGGCGCGGGCGCTCCTGCGCGTGGTCAATAAGCCGGCGGAATCGGCACTGAGGGTCAACACGCTCGTCGCCGCGGTCGACGATGTCATCGCCGCGCTACCGGTGGCGAGCCACCCGGCGGGGGCCGAGCTGCCCGAGGCGCTCGTGCTCGATGGGCCGTTCGACGTCCAGGGCTCGGAGCTGTGGCGGTCCGGCGCCATCCAGCCGCAGTCCCGGGCATCGATGCTGGTCTCGCGCATCCTGAGCCCCGAGCCGGGGGAGCGGGTGCTCGACCTGTGCGCCGCGCCGGGCGGCAAGACCACGCATATCGCCGCCCTGATGGGCGATACGGGCGGGATCGTCGCCGTGGAGCGGCATCCCGGCCGCGCCGCGGCGCTCGAGCGCACCGTCGCCCGGCTTCGAGCCACGAGCGTCCAGGTGGAGGTTGGCGATGCCGGCGCCGCTCGTGCCGACGAGCCGTTCGATCGGGTGCTGGTCGACCCGCCGTGCAGCGGCCTCGGCACGCTGCAGTCGCGGCCGGACCTGCGGTGGCGGGCGCGGCCCGAGGCGATCGGCGAGCTCGCCGCGCTGCAGGCCCGCATCCTGGCTGCGGGCGCCGACGTTCTGAGTCCCGGGGGGACGCTCGTTTACTCCGTCTGCACGATCTCGCGCGCCGAGGGACACGAGGTCGTCGAGCGGTTCCTGGACGAGCACGCCGACTTCAGCGCGGAGCGCCTTACTCAGCTGCTGCCGCACCGGGATCGAACCGACGGGTTCTTCATCGCGCGGCTCCAGCGCCGCTGAGGCGCCCGCCCCCTATGCGATGCTTAGGCGCCGCCGCCAGTCCGCTAGTTACCCTACGTTTACGTTGACCGAATCTACGCCTTCGCTCAAGCTCGGTCCGGAGTGCCCGGGGTGCGGCGAGCCGTGGCTGCGTCCCACGGCGGCTCCAGGGCGGTATCGGTGCGTCTATTGCCTGCAGCGATACGAGCTCGTGTCCGTATGCCCGAACTGCGGCGAGCACTCCACGATTGTGCGCATGTCGAGCACGGCTGTGGTCGCGTGCAACCACTGCCACGGCAGCATGCTCCGGGCCGTATGACGGAGACCATCGAGAGTCGCTCACCCTCCGAGGGCACGCTCCGCCTGCTTCGAGATCGCCGGATCGCTCCCTCGATCCTGTCCGCCGACTTCGCCCGGCTGGGGGAGCAGGTCGGCGAGGTCCTGGGGGTCGGCGCCCGCGTCATCCACGTAGACGTGATGGACGGCCATTTTGTGCCCCCAATCACATTCGGGGCGTTGATCGTCGAGGCGCTGGCGGACCAGGTTCACGCCGCCGGCGCGGTCATCGACGTGCACCTGATGATCGAGCGCCCGGAGCGCTACGTAGGGGACATCGCCCGCGCGGGCGCCGACAACATCACGATCCACGTCGAGGCGACCCCTCACGTGCACTACGCGCTCTCAGCCATCCGGGAGGCTGGGTGCTCGGCGGGGGCGGCGATCACCCCGGCCACACCAGCGGGCAGCCTGGACGAGGTGGCGCACGAGATGCTCGACCTGGCCCTGTGCATGAGCGTCAACCCGGGATGGGGCGCCCAGAAGTTCATCCCCTGGTCGCTCGACAAGCTCGCACGGATGCGCGCCGGCCTCCCCGACCACGTCGCTCTGGAGGTGGATGGAGGCGTGCACGAAGAAACCGCTCGGCCCTGCGTGGACGCCGGGGCCAACCTGCTCGTCACCGGGTCGGCGGTGTTCGGTTCATCCGATCCGGCCGCGGCCTACGCCGCTATTGCGGCGGCGGCGGGCGTCGTCTGACCGGTCCCCAGGGCGCTCGCCGAGACGTCGAGCTCAAGCGACGGACGCTACGCTGCCGATGGTGCATCTTGCCATCCTGCGCGCGGCTACCGGGCTGCTGGTCATCCTTGCCCTGTGCGCGGGCTGTGGGTCCAGCGACTCCTCGAAGGTCAGCACCGCGACCTACGTCAAGACGGTGTGCTCGGCGATCTCGCCGCTCGAGCGCGACGTCGTCACGCGCACCCAGGCCCTGAGCGGAGCGACGGCGGCGAACGCCACCGAGGCGAAGAAGACCCTCGAGGGATTCCTGGCCGCGGTCAGCCAGGACGCGGATCGGGCCGTATCGCGCATCAAGTCCGCCGGCACTCCCGACATTTCGAGCGGCAAGGCCGTGGCCGCCGAGATCGTGACGGCGTTCACCCAGTTGCGGGACGCGATGCACGCGGCCGCTACGAAGGCCGACGCGCTCCCGACCAACTCGCCGTCGGCCTACAAAAACGCCGCGCAGGCGCTCAACGCGAGTGTGCGCGCCTCGCTCAACAACATCGACGCGAGCGGTCTCAGCAACCCGGACATCGAGGCGGCGGCGGCCAAGGAGCCGGTCTGCAAGTCACTTAGTGGTTAGAGGCCCGCGCCGGTAGAGGGCTGTCAGCAGGCCGCACAGCACCAACGCGGCGGTGAAGTAGGAGATCTCGACGCGCGTCACCTCGGACGTGATGGCCGGGGTGAGCATGAACAGCACGAACAGCGCGCCGGCGGTCAGCCAGGCGACCGCGGCCAGGCGGTGGCGGCCTCGGGCCAGGGCGGCCTGGTTGAGAGTCCCGGCGACCAGATGGAGCCCCATGCCCAGACCCACTACCGCCAGGCCCCAGCGGCCGTAGTGGAAGCCCTTGTTGCCGAGCAGGGCGGTCATTACGAACGGCCCGATCGCCAGCAGCCCGATCGCCACCGCACCCGCGAAGGCCGCGATCGCCCTCACCGTGATCCGGATCGCCCGGGAGAACTCCTCGGGGCTCTCGCGCGCCTCGAGGCCGGTGAGGTGGGGGAGGATCGAGGTCTGGATCGCCTGGAACAGCTGCAGCGGCGCGCGCACGATCAACATGACGTTGAACACGAAACCGGTGATTCCGACCGTCAGCCCGGCCGTACCACCGGCCTTTGCGGCGACGATCAGGACGCCGGCGTTCATCAACGTCTGCTCGGCGAGCATGATGCCGACCACCGACACGGCGAACCCGGCTCCGCGCTTGAGGCTGAGGTCGGTGGCGGCCTCCTCGATCTCGGCGTGAGCCGGCCCCTCGCCCGCCGCGTCGGCCGCCGGAACGCCGGACGGGGCGTGGAGCCGCAGGCGCGAGAACGCGAACGGGATTACGCACAGCGAGGCGAAGGGAGCCACCGCCATGCCGAGCCCGACCGCGCCCTGGCCGGAGGTGATCCCGACCGCCGCCGCCAGCGCGAACAGGAACCGCGAGGTCGACTCGAGGAACACCAGCCCGCCGTATAGGGCGAAGCGCTGGTGCCCGGCCAGCCACCCGCGGGCAAAGTAGCTGGCCGAGTAGGCCAGCACCCCGACGACGAGGATCCAGTAGAGGGCGCTCGAGCCGTCGAACATGCCCTGCTCGATCTGGTCGCGCATAAGCAGCGCGACGATCAGGAAGATCAAGGCGAACCCGAACTGGATCGCGGCCGGGATGCGGAGTGAATGACCGTGCAGGCCCCGGGCACGGCGGTCGGCGATCGTCCGCGAGAGCAACTGCTCGACCGGCCGGTAGATCACCGACAGGATCACGAACATGATCGCCCAGCACAGGGATATGCGGCTGTAGGAGGCTGGATCGAGGACGTGGCTGGCGGTGGCCAGGTACAGGAACGTGAAGATGCCGGTCGACGCGATGCCGACCGACAGAACCCTGGCGCCGGAGCCGTAGGAGGGCTGCTCGGCGACTTGATCCCCAGCCACCCCAGCGCCGTTCGGACCGCGACCTGTCGCCGGCGTGCTTTCCGAGGGCACCGTCTTCGGGCCGGCTGGGGATCCGGCCGTCGGCATCAGGACACCCGCGCCAGAACCATCGTCCAGGGAAACGGCGAGCGGGCCTCGGCGATCTGGCCGTGCCGCCCCACGGTGCGGATGAAGCCGCGCTTCGACCAATGGTTTATATGGCCGGGGGTATTGCCCAGATCGCGCACGTAGGCCCCACGGGCGACGTTGAGCGCGCGCCACAGTGGCTCGCGTGGGACGGAGACGAGCAGGTAGCGCGCCGCGACGCGCGCCATCTCGGCCAGCGTGCGCTCGGGATCCGGGACGTGCTCGAGCACTTCGATCGCCGCCGCCAGATCGAACGATCGGTCCGGAAACGACCGGAGGTCATCGACATCCATCGTGCGGAACTGCAGGTTCTCCCGGCGGCGTGTCCGCCACTGCGCCTCGAGCTTAGGATCGGCCAGGTCGATGCCGACGATCGGCTTCTCGCCGAGCTGCTGCGCCCAGCGGTAGGTGAGGACTCCCTCGCCGCAGCCGACATCGAGCACGGATCGGGGGCCGGCGGACGTGAACAGGCGGTCCAGGGACGCCTCGAACCGCGACATCAGGCGCCTCACGACCGGGTTGGTCGAGCCGTACTTGTCGAACGTGTTGCCGGTCGGCACGCTGACCTGGCGCCCCCCGGCGGAGGTGGCGTCGGGACCGGAGCTCATACCTCGAGTGGCTTGCGGTCCGGGGGCCCGGGCTCCTCGCTTACGGTGCCGTTCCCGCGCACGGCGGGAGGCGCCCCGGGCTCGTAGTGCGACGGCTCGACGCCAAGCTGCAGCTCGATCCGGCGCACCCGCTCGAACGTGCGCTGCGAGAGCGTCCGCTGGGCGTCGAGCAAATCGCCGATCACGCCCAGGGCCCCGAGCAGCATCGCCGCGTTGAACAGCACTCCGCCCGCGATCAGCTCCTGGATGTGGCGCGTGCCGGCGTCAGGGTGCTGCACGAAGAAGATCAAGAAGCGCACGAAGATGGCCAGCGCCGCCGCGCCCAGGATCACCGCACCCGTCCAGAACACCCTCAGCGGCTGGTACTGGGAGTAGACGCGGAAGATCGACAGCGCGTTGCGCCGGACGTAGGCCGCGGTCGAGGGGAACAGGCGCGACTCGCGCGTCTTCGGGTTGGTGCGAATCGGAACGTGGTCGACCGCGACCTGAAGCCGGCCGGCCTGGATGATCGTCTCGAGCGTGTAGGTGAACTTCGAGACGGCCTGGACTTGGAGCGCGGCCTCCCGGTTGTAGGCGCGAAAGCCCGAGGTGGTGTCCGGGATCTCCGTCGAGGACGCGTGCCGGACCACCCACGAGCCGAGCTTCTGCAGGAGCTTCTTCCCGGCCGAGAAGTGGTCGATGGTCCCCACCTGGCGGTCGCCCACGACCATGTCGGCCTCCCCGCGCAGGATCGGGGCCACGAGCTTGGGGATGTCGCCGGCCTCGTACTGGTTGTCGGCGTCGGTGTTGACGATCACGTCGGCGCCCAGCTTGAGGCCTGCGTCAAGCCCGGCCTGGAAGGCAGCGGCCAGGCCCTTATGGTTCGTCAGGCGGACGATGTGGTCAACCCCGTGCTCCCGCGCGACCTCCACGGTCCGGTCGGTCGAGCCGTCGTCGATGATCAGCCACTCGACGGCGTCCACGCCGGAGACCTCGCGCGGCAGGGTGCCCAGGGTGAGCGGAAGCTGGTGTTCCTCGTTGAAGCATGGGATCTGGATGATGAGCTTCATGGGGGGTGGAGCCGGGCCGTGAGTCTGAAACGAACTGTCCGGCAAAACGGAGCGCTTCGAGCGCACGAGGTGCCCACAAACGGTAGCGGCAGAGCCGCCGGAGAACGCCTCCGTCGGCAATTTACGAAGCTCTCACGTCGGGTCATATCCTGGATGTCCGCCATGTCCCCCACCACGGAAACGGATCACCGTCACCTCGCCCGCGCGATCGACCTGGCCAAGGGAGGCAGCGGGCGCGTCAGCCCGAACCCCCTCGTCGGCGCTGTCATCGGCCGGGAGGACGAGGTCCTCGGGGAGGGTTTCCACGGGGCGGTTGGCGGCCCCCACGCCGAGGTGGAGGCCATCCGCGCCACCGACGGCAGCGATCTGACCGGCGCCACGCTGTACGTATCGCTCGAGCCGTGCTGCCATCACGGCCGGACTCCGCCCTGCACCGATGCGATCAGGGAGGCCGGGATTGAGCGCGTGGTGGTTGCCTCCGACGACCCCAGCGAGCACGCCTCGGGCCGGGGTCTGGGCATCCTGCGCGACGAGGGCATCGAGGTGGTGGTGGCCGAGGGTGAGCTGGCCACTCGCGCCCGCCTGCTCAACCAGCCGTTCCGTAAGCACGCCCGCACCGGGCGGCCGTGGGTGCTGTTCAAGTCGGCGATGACCCTCGACGGCAAGGTGGCGACCCGGGGGGGCGACTCGAAGTGGATCTCGGGCGAGGAGAGCCGGCGGCTTGCGCACCACTGGCGGGCCGAGTGCGATGCGGTCGCGGTTGGTATCGGCACCGCGCTGGCTGACGACCCGCAGCTCACAGCGCGGATCGACGGCGTGGCCCGCCAACCGCGTCGTGTCGTGTTCGATTCGCTGGCTCGCCTGCCCCTGACCTCACAGCTCGTACGCGATGCCCGGAAGATTCCGCTCACGGTCGTGGTCTCGCGCGCTGCGCCGCGCACGGCCACCGACGCGCTGGCCACCCACGGCGCCGACGTAATCGTGGCCACCGGGGAAAACGAGACCGCTCGGGTGCGCTCTGCGTTGGACCAGCTCGGGGCGGACGGGATCGCCTCGATCCTGCTCGAGGGCGGCCCGCATCTGGCCGGTGCGTTCCTCGACGCCGGCGAGGTGGACGAGATGCGGCTGTTCCTGGCGCCGATGGTGCTGGGCGGGCGAACCGCCCGCGATCCGCTCGAGGGGGAGGGCGTCGATGCGATCGCCGACGCCGCCCGGGCCCTGACGCTCGAGTGCGAGCCCGTCGGCGCCGACCTGTTGGTATCTGCCCGGATCAAGGAGTGGTAGCGGGGTGTTCACGGGATTGGTGCAGGGGGTGGGCCGGGTCGCGGCGATCGACCGCGACGACGCCGGTGCGCGGATCACGATCGAGACGCCGCTGGTCGGTGAGCTCGACTGCGGTGATTCGATCGCGATCAACGGCGTGTGTCTCACCGCCGTGTCGCTGAAGGACGGCGCGTTCGAGGCTGACGCCATGAATGAGACGCTCACGCGCTCCTCGCTGGGCGATCTGAGCGCCGGCTCGGCGGTCAACCTCGAATTGCCGCTCCGCGCCGGCGATCGCCTGGGCGGTCACGTCGTCCAGGGCCACGTCGACGGCGTCGGCACGATCGCGGACGTCGCCGACGACGGCTTCGCGCGTCGCGTCCGGATCGAAGCTCCGCGCGAGCTGATGCGTTATGTGATCGAGAAGGGTTCGATCGCGGTGGACGGCGTATCGCTGACGGTCGCGGGGCTGGACGACGGATCGTTTACTGTCTCTCTCATCCCGGAGACGCTGGAACGCACGAACCTCGGAAACGCCGGTGCGGGCAACCGAGTGAACCTGGAGGTGGACGTGTTGGCCAAGTACGTCGAGAAGTTGACCGCGGTGGGGCGATGAGCTCGGTACAGACTCCGTTCGCCACGATCGAGGAGGCGATCGAGGACATCCGCCAGGGAAAGATGGTGGTGGTCGTCGACGACGAGAATCGGGAGAACGAGGGCGACCTGACGATGGCCGCACAGTTCGTTACTCCCGAGGCGATCAACTTCATGGCCAAGGAGGGACGCGGACTGGTCTGTCTGGCGCTCACCCCGGAGCGCTGCGACGAGCTCGGGCTGGATCTGATGGCCGCCAAGAACGAGTCGGCGTTCGAGACCGCATTCACGATCTCGATCGAGGCTCGCTCCGGCGTCAGCACCGGCATCTCGGCCGCCGATCGGGCCCGCACCATCCAGGTCGCGATCGATCCCCAGACGAGCCCGCGCGAGCTCGTCCAGCCCGGCCACGTGTTCCCGTTGAAGGCGAAACCGGGCGGGGTACTCGAGCGTGTCGGGCAGACCGAGGCCGCGGTCGACCTCGCCCGGCTGGCGGGCCTGATTCCGGCGGGTGTGATCTGCGAGATCATGAACGACGACGGCACGATGGCCCGCGTGCGGGATCTGGCGCCCTACTGCGAGCGGCACGGCCTGAAGATGGTCACGGTGGCGGACCTCGTCGCCTACCGGCGCCGGCACGAGAAGCTGGTCGAGCGGGTGGTGGCGACGAAGCTGCCCACCGGGTTCGGCGAGTTCACCGCAGTCGGATACCGGTCCCTCGTCGACAACAAGCACCACGTCGCCCTGGTCAAGGGAGAGGTCGAGGGTCGACAGGACGTGCTCGTCCGGGTTCACTCGGAGTGCCTGACCGGCGACGTCTTCCGCTCGCTGCGCTGTGACTGCGGCGAACAGCTCGAGTCGGCGCTGTCGATGATCGAGTCAGAGGGCCTCGGGGTGCTGCTGTATCTCTCGCAGGAAGGCCGCGGCATCGGGCTGCTCAACAAGCTGCGGGCGTACAAGCTGCAAGAGGAGGGTCTGGATACCGTCGATGCCAACCTCCGGCTCGGGTTGCCGGCCGATCTGCGCGACTACGGGATCGGAGCCCAGATCCTCGTCGACCTGGGGCTGACGAGCATCCGGATCCTCACCAACAACCCCAAGAAGATCTCCGGCCTCGCCGGCTACGGGCTGTCCGTGGTCGACCAGATCCCGATCCAGCACGTCCCGAACCCGCACAACGAGGCGTATCTGCGGGCCAAGCGCGACCGGCTCGGGCATACGCTGCACCACCAGGGATTGGCGCTCGACGAGGAGATGCTCCGCGACGAGTACGAGAACGACCGCCGCCGCCAGAATCCCGACGAATGAGCGATCCGTGCGTCGCGCTCTGCATCGCGCGCTTCTACACCGAGCTGGCCGAAAAGCTCGAGTCGGGGGCCCGGGCGGCACTCCAGGAGGCGGGCGTGACCGACATCGACCGCTTCGAGGTGCCCGGGGCGTTCGAGCTCCCTGTGGTGGCGAAGTTCGCCGCTGAGTCGGGTCGCTACGCGGCGATCGTCTGCCTGGGGGCGGTCATCCGGGGCGAGACCGACCACTACGACTACGTGTGCGGTGAGGCGGCGCGGGGGATTCAGGAGGTGCAGCTTCAGACCGGCGTGCCGTGCGGGTTCGGCGTGCTCACGGTCGACACGATGGCTCAGGCCCTGGAGCGCGTGAGCGGCGGCGCCAAACGCGACACCGGCCGGAGCGCCGCGGAGGCCGCGCTGGCCTCGGTGGCGGTCAAGAACGAGCTCGCTTGGCAGAAAACTCGGAATATGTCCGAGAAATCTGCCAACCGCCCGTAGTCAGGTCGGTTTGCCGGCGGCGCGTTAGTCGCCCTGGTCGTTGCCGCCGCCGGGACCGCCCTGGGCCGGTCCGGGGCCCGGGCCGGGTGGTGGACCGCCTCCAAGCCCGTGGTGATGCCCGCCGGGACCCGGTTGACCTGGTTGACCCGGCGTGGCACCGGCGCCACCGCTGGCCTGCTGCCCGAGCGCGAGCAGCGCCAGCTGCAGCTGCTGCCTGACGACCCCGGTCTGGTTGGGGATCTGCAGCCGCTGCCACAGGACTTGAACGGCTTGGCGCGGGTCCCCGGCGAGCCGCAGCGAGCGGCCCAGGTCGTACAGCGCGTAGGCGTAGGTGAGACTGTCCGGCGACGCGGCCGCGACCGCCTGGCGGAGCACGGGGACGGCGTTGGCGTAGTCGCCGTTGTCCATCATCTGGTGGCCCTGCGCCTCGAGCGTGTCGGCCGTCGGCGGCGGCGTGGTGGCGGCAGCAGCCGTGGCGGTCACGGTCTGGGACTGGGTCTGGGGCGGCGGGGGCGTCGTGACCCGCTTCGGGCGCGACGCCGGTCGCCGGGCGGTGGTCGTCTTCGCGACGGCCGCTTGCTGGTCACGGACCGAGGAGTGCGACTGCTGACCGCCGCTGCCGAGGGTTCCGGCGAGGGCGACCGCCACCACGGCGCCGGCGGCGAGGGCGGCGAGGGCGGACACGCGGGGACCACGCCGCCGCGGTCTGCGCTCGGGGTCCGGGGGCGAGGGGGCGGAGCGACGGGGCGCCGAGGGCGCCGGGCGACGGGGCGCGGAGGAGGCGGGGCGACGCGGTGACTGCGCGGGGCGGCCGGCCGGGGCGGCGACGGGCCGAATCGGCCTCGTCACGGGCATCGCCGCCACCGCGGCCCGCAGCGGCCTGGTGGCGGGCTCGCGCAGCGCCGACTCGAGCGCCTGGGCGAAATCCTGCGCGGTGGGCCAGCGCTGCTCGGGGCACTTGTCCATGCCGCGTGCCAGCACGTCATCGACCGCCGACGGGAGCGCGCGGTTGCGCGCGCTCGGCGCCGGCGGCTGATCCTCGACATGCTGGCGGGCCTGCGCGGCGAAGTGCGTCGCGCTGAACGGCCGCTCGCCCACCAGCAGCTCGTAGGCGACCACGGCGAGCGAATAGCGGTCGCTGGCGTCGGTGGCGGGCCGGCCCAGCGCGCGCTCCGGCGCGAGGTAGGCCGCGGTGCCGACCACCTGGCCGCTCGCGGTGATGGTGTCCTCGGTGCCCAGCCGGGCGATGCCGAAGTCGGCGACGTGCAGGGTCCGATCGCGGGCAAGCAGCAGGTTGGCGGGTTTGATGTCGCGGTGCAGGACGCCGCGGCTGTGGGCGTAATCGAGCGCGGCAGACGCCTCGTGGAGCCATTTGACCGCGTGCACCTGGCGGACCGAGTCGACCCGGAGCGCGTCAGCGACCGTCCCCCCGGCGAGGTACTCCATCACGATGAACGGCCGCGGCTGCTCGAGCCCGGCCGGGTCGGTCTCGCCGACGTCGTAGATCATCACCACGTTCGGGTGTCCGGACAGCCGGGCCGCCGCGCGTGCCTCGCGCATGAACCGCTCCGCGCCACTTTCGTCGTCCGCGAAGCGCTCGGCGAGCAGCTTGATGGCCACGTTGCGCCCGAGCGCCTGGTCGCGGGCGCACCACACCGAAGCCATCCCTCCGGTGGCAATGTGGCGGACCGGCTCATAACGCCCTGGGAGCCCCAACTCCCGCTGGGCGCGCACGTCCGCGTGGGGGTGATCACCCATCGAAACGCCTCATTACCCGTCGCAAAGAATACGAATCGTCGAGGACTCTCACAAACAGCCCCGCTCAGGGGCGCAAGATGGCGACCAGACGCGCGTGGGTGAAACGGTGCCTGAAGCTATACTGGCCGGCCATGGCCAAGGTCTGTCACGTGTGCGGCAAGGCGCCGGCGTTCGGCAATAGCCGCAGCCACTCGATGGTCGCCACCAGGCGCCGCTTCAACCCGAACCTGCAGCGGGTCCGTATCGACGACAACGGGACGCCGAGGCGGGTCTACGTGTGTACACGCTGCCTCAAGGCCGGAAAGGTCACCAAGGCCGCGTGACGGCCGCCGCCTCGGAGCCGGCGCCGGGGTCGGATTCGAGCCTGCTGCGTTCCCCTCCGGTCATTGATCGCCCCGCCGGTTCAGATCCGAGCCTGCTGCGGTTCCGCGCCCTGATCGAGGCGGGTCTGGCGGCGCTCGAGGCCCACCGCGAGGAGGTCAACGAGCTCAACGTGTTCCCGGTGCCCGACGGCGACACCGGCGACAACATGGTGCTCACGCTGCGCGCCGTCTTGGACGAACTGGACCGTCTCGCCACCGCGTCCCCCGCCGGGACGGTCGAGCGGATCAGCCGGGATGAGATCGTGGCCTCGGTGGCGCGCGCGGCTCTGCTGGGCGCCCGCGGCACGTCGGGCGTGATCCTGTCGCAGCTGATCCGCGGCGCGGCCGAGGAGCTCGCGAGCCGGCCCGGCGAGCTGGTCGATCCCGTCTTGATCAGCGCTGCGCTGGCGCGCGCGGTCGACCAGGCCTACGGCTCGGTACGCGAGCCGGTCGAGGGCACCATCCTGACCGTGGCCCGCGAGATGGGCGTTCAGATCGCCTCGGACCTGGCGCGCATGCGCGACGCGAGGCTCCCGGCCGACGCGAATGCCGAGGTCCAGAACGCGGTCATCGCCGCGCTCGTCGAGCGCGGGCTCGACGCCGGGAAGGGCTCGCTCGAGCGCGGGCCGGATCTGCTGCCGGCGCTGCGGCGGGCGGGCGTGGTCGACGCCGGTGCCTACGCGCTGACGGTCGTGTTCGCGGGCATCATCAGCGCGCTGCGAGACCGCGAGCGTCAACCGGTCGAGATACAGGCCCACCCGCCGGGGCGGGTCCAGGTCACTCGCCCGCAGCATTTCTCGACGACCTACCGGTATTGCGCGAGCTTCGCCGTCACCGGCACGGAGCTCGAGCCGCGGATGTATCACCCGGCGCTCGAGCGCCACGGTGACTCGGTGCTGATCGTCGGTGATCAGAGCACCCTCAAGGTCCACATTCACACCGACGATCCAGACGCGGTCACCGCAATGTTCGAGTCCTACGGCACGATCTCGCATCTGGACGTGGCCGACATGCGGGCACAGGTAGAGCGGCGCGAGGAGCGCAGGGTGGCGCCCGAGCCGGCGGAGCCCGAGCCGGTTCTGTCCGACGCCATCGCCGTGACCAGCGGGGCGGGGATGCGCTCGCTGTTCGAGAGCCTCGGCGTGCACGCGATCGACGGGGGACCCGCGCTCGACCCGAGCAGCCTGGACCTGCTGGCCGCGATTCACGCCTCCGGAGCCGAGCAGGTTGTGGTCCTGCCGAATAGCTCCGCCGCGCTCGAGGCCGCCCGACGCGCCGCGGGCTTGTCCGACAAGTCGGTTTCGGTCGTGCCGTCCCTCTCCCCCCAGGCCGGGCTGGCGGCCGCGGTCACGCTCGACCCGAGGCTGGATGCTTCCCACAACGCCCAGGCGATGCGACGGGCGCTCGAGCACGTGCGGACGGGTGCGGTTGCGCCGGCGCGGCGCGACGACGCCGCCGGCCGGTTCCGCGCCGGCGACGCGGTCGGTTACATCGAGGAGGAGATCGTCGCCTGGGGACGGCCGCGGGAAGCGCTGCGCGAGGTGCTCGAGCAGCTCGCCCAGGACGCCGAGCTGATCACCTGTCTGCGGGGCGCCGACGCGCCACTGGACGACGGGACGGTACAGGCGCTGGCCCACGGAGATGTCGAATTCGAGCTATCCGACGGAGGTCAGCCGGGTCAGTGGTGGCTGCTATCGGCCGAGTAGCGGGCTGCTGCTCGCCGGCCAGCAGGACCTCGAGCGCTTCGGGAGAGAGCGGTCGAGCCAGCAGGAAGCCCTGAACGCGCTCGCATTCGAGCAGGCGCAGCGCGATCAGCTGGTCTTCGTTCTCGACGCCCTCGGCGGTCACCGTGCAGCGGAGGGCCCGGGCGAGGCCGATTAGTGAGGAGACGATGGCCTGGTCGCGCGAGTCCTCGCCCAGCCCGGAGACGAAGCTGCGATCGATCTTGATCGCGTCCACCGGATGCTCCTTGAGCCAGGACAGCGACGAAAACCCGGTGCCGAAATCGTCGAGCACGATGCGGATTCCGTCCGCTTCGAGCTCGCGCAGCGTCCGCGCGGCGATCGTGTCGGCGCGGACCAGCGCGGTCTCGGTGATCTCGAGTGTCAACTGCTCCGACGGCCACTGCGCGTGGGCCAGCGTCTGCTTCACCGACTTGGCGAACCCGGGGCGCGAGAGCTGGTGTGCGGAGACGTTCACCGACAGCTCGAGCGTCCGCCCGACGCGCGCGACGATCCGGCTCATCGTCTCGCAGCTCTCGCGCAGCACCCACGCCCCGATCGGGACGATCAGGCCCGTGTCCTCGGCGACCGGGATGAAATCGGCCGGAGACACCGGGCCAAGCGCCGGGTTGTTCCAGCGCAGGAGCGCCTCCACCCCGACCAGCTCGCCGTCCTCCAAGCCGAACACCGGCTGGAAGGCGATTCCGAGCTCGCCACGCTTCTCGGCACCGCGTAGCTCGCGCACCAGGGCCAGGCGGCGACCTTCGTGACTGCGCCGACTTCCGCCGAAGAACGACAGGCGGTCCCGACCGGCGCGCTTGGCTTCGTACATGGCGCTGTCGGCCTGGCGGAGCGCCTCACGGCCATCGGATTGTGCGTCAGTGACGAGCGTGATCCCGATGCTGGCGGTGGCGACGGTCGTCTCGATTCCCGGTAGCGGCCGCGAGATCGCCTCGAGCAGCCGGAAGCCGAGGCTGGCCGCCTGGGCCTCGTCGGCGACGCCCTCGGCGACCACCACGAACTCGTCGCCACCGAAACGGCCGACGAAGTCGCTCCCGCGGACTGCAGTTGACAGACGTTCGGCGACCTCGCGGATCACCTCGTCGGCGCGGTCGTGGCCGAGCGTGTCGTTCAGCGTCTTGAGCCCGTCGAGGTCTATGAACATCACGGCCGCCGCAGAATTTGGCCCCGCCCGTCCCGCCCGGACGATCGCCTCGTCGATCACCTCGAAGATCGCGCTGCGGTTGGGCAGGCCGGTCAGCCCGTCATGCCGCGCGTCGTAGATCAGCTGCTCGAGCGCGCGGTGGCGCTCGATCGCGATCCCGGCCAGGCGGGCCCCGTCCTCCATCAGCGCGAGGTGTTCGGGTCGCGGCGTCCGCGGCCGCGGGCCGTAAAGGGCCAGCGTGCCCAGCACCTCGTCGGCCGGCGACTTGATCGGCATCGACCAGCAGTGGCGCAGGCCGACGCCGAGGACGAACTCGCGGATCGGCGTCCAACGCGGGTCCTCGGCGATGTCGTCGGAGATTGTCAACTGACCCGACCACGCCGCCGAGCCGCAGGCGCCGACGTTGGGTCCGATCACCACGCCGTCGATCGCCGCCAGGTAGTGAGGCGGCAGCGACGGGCCCGCGCCGGGTCGCAGCACCCCCGCCTCGCGATCGAGCAGCACGACGCAGGGAGTCACCGAGGGGTCATGGCGTTCGATGCCCTCGGCGAGCTCGACCAGCACCTCTCGCAGCGGCGCCCCGCCCGCGATCAGCTCGTGCACGCGGTGCTGCGAGGCGACGAGCTCGTGGACGCGCAGCGCGTCCTCCTTGGCCAGGCGGAGGCGAACCTCGGCGGCGACCGCGGCGGTGACGTCGTCGAGGATCTGCATGTCCCGGGCGTCCCAGTCGCGCGGCGCGGAATCGGCGACGCAGAGGTGAGCCAGCACCTGCCCGTCCAAGGCGCCGCCGTCAGGCGCCGCCGACCCTCCTCCAACTCTGACCGGCGCCTCGAGGTAGGACTGGCGGCCGTCGAGCCAGGCCGGGGCGTCGACCTTGCCGCTGAGGAACCGCTCCGTCGTTTCGCCGGCGGGAAGCTCCGTCGCCTGTGGCCCGGTCGCCTCTCCGACCCACAGACTCTTGATCAGAGTGCGCTCCCCCACGGGGACCGAAAGCGCGGCCACGGCGGCTCCGGTGGCGCGCCGCAGTACCGCGGTCCAGCGGTCGAGCTCGGGCCAGTCGCCGGGATCGAGCAGGCCGCTGCGTGCCAGCAGCGCGAGCAAGACCTGCTGGTCCGCGTCCTCGGATGGCATGAAATGGGGGGCGGTGTGTGGCTCGACCTGCGGCACGGCGATGTTTAACCTCGTTCGCGTCCGCCCCGACGTTGATGATGCGGCCGTCTTCTAGACGAATCTCCCACCCGAGCACCGATGGCCGCCACCGCATTCGCCAGCCCTGAGCCGCTGGATGAGCCGGAGCTCCGGGACGCCCCCGTCCGCTATCCGCGCCCCTCGCAGCTGAGGGCGAAGCTGAGCGTCGACGGCCCCAAGGCCCAGCGCGCCGCGGAGGCGCTCGGGCTGCGCACCGTCGAGGACCTGCTGCTGCACCTGCCGCGCGACCGGCGCGAGGCGCGTGCGGTCGCCGAGCTGCTCCCGGGCGACAGCGCCACGGTCGTGGTGCAGGTCAAGAGCATCTCCTCGCGGTCGGTCCGCCGCCGGGGCATGCGCCCGCTCGTCGAGGCGACGGTGGCCGACGAGAGCGGCGCGATGAAGGCGACGTTCTTCAACCAGCCGTGGCTCGAACAGCGCTATCCGGCGGGCACCCGGCTGGCGCTGCACGGCAAGTTCGAGGCCCGGCGTAGGTTCCGCGTCCAGGCGCACGCGAGGACCTCGGATGCGGTGAGCGGGCAAGGCGCGGTGGCGCACTACCCCGCCACCGACGGGCTGACCTCGACCCAGATCCTCGCCCTCGTCAACGAACACCGTTCCGCGTTCGAGGACGTGATCGAGCCGCTGCCGGCCGCGGTGCGGGTCCGCGAGCGACTCCCGGAGCGGGCGGCCGCGCTGACCGGGGCCCACTTTGGGTCCTCAGACGACACGATGGAGAGCTCCCGGCGGCGGCTGGCCTTTGACGAGCTGCTGCTCGTCCAGCTGGCGCTCCTGCGCCGGCGGCGCGCCCGGCGCGCGGCCGCCTCCGCGCCGGTGCTCGGCTCCGAGCGCGAGCTGACCGCGCGCTGGCTGTCGGACATGCTGCCGTTCGCCCTGACGGGCGACCAGACGCTGGCGCTCCGGGCAGTCGACGAGGACCTCGCGCGCAGACAGCCGATGCAGCGCCTGCTGATGGGCGAGGTCGGGTCGGGCAAGACCGTGGTGGCGCTGTACACGCTGCTGCGGGCCGTCGAGCACGGCTACCAGGGCGCGTTGATGGCCCCGACCGAGACGCTGGCCGAGCAGCACTTCGCCACCGTCCAGAAATTGATGCCGGGTGCTGTCGTGCCGATCGGGCTCCTCACTGGATCCACGCCCGGGCGTCGGCGTACAGATCTGCTGGGCAAGCTGTCGAGCGGCGAGCTGCCGCTGATCGTCGGCACGCACGCGCTGATCGAGGATGCGGTCCAGTTCGCCCGGCTCGGGGTTGCCGTGGTCGACGAACAGCACCGCTTCGGGGTCCGCCAGCGGGCGGCCCTCGATGCCAAGGCGGGCGACGGGCACCACCCGCACGTCCTACACATGACCGCCACCCCGATCCCGCGGACGCTCGCGCTCGCCGGCTACGGCGACCTCGACTTCACCGTGCTGCGCGAGCTGCCCGCCGGCCGGCGGCCGATCAAGACCTACGTGTGCTCGACCGAGCGCGAGCGAGAGCGGGCCTACGAGCGCATCCGGGACGAGCTCCGGGCCGGCCGGCAGGCCTTCGTGGTGTGCCCGTTGGTGGAGGAATCCGAGGTCCTCCAGGCGCGCGCCGCGACGGCCGAGTTCGAGCGTCTCCGCGCGGGCGAGTTTCGCGACTTCGACGTCGTCCTCGTGCACGGTCAGCTGCGTCCGGCCGTCAAGCAGGAGGCCATGGCCGCCTTCGCCACGGGCGCCGCGGACGTGCTCGTGGCGACGTCGGTGGTCGAGGTCGGGATCGACGTGCCCAACGCCACCGTGATGCTGGTCGAGGACGCCGACCGCTACGGGATCTCGCAGCTGCACCAGCTCCGGGGGCGCATCGGCCGGGGTCAGCACGACTCGATTTGCCTGCTCTTCGGGTCCAAGGACTCGCCGCGTTTGAAGGCGCTGGCCGACCACACCGATGGCTTCAAGCTCGCGGAGATCGACCTCGAGCTGCGCGGCGAGGGTGAGCTGATCGGAACCCGTCAGCACGGCCTGGCGCAGTTCCGGGTCGCCGAGCTACCCCGCGATTTCGAGCTGCTCGAACGGGCGCGGGCCTTCGCCGAGCGGGTCGTGGCGGTCGACCCAGAGCTGGCGGATCCCGACAACGCCCTGCTCGCCGATGCCCTGGCGCAGGCCTACGGCGCGGAGGCGCTGGCGCCGATCCGGGCGTGAGGGTCGTCGCGGGACGGTTTGGGGGGCGCTCGCTGGTCGCGCCCCGGGGTCGCGCTACCCGGCCCACCTCCGATCGGGTGCGGGAGGCCCTGTTCTCGATCCTCGGGACTTCGGTCGACGGCGCCCGGGTGCTCGACCTGTTCGCCGGCTCGGGCGCTCTGGCCATCGAGGCGCTGTCGCGGGGCGCGTCAGATGCCACCTTCGTCGACTCCTCGCAGGCCGCGGTGGCCGCTATCCAGCGTAACCTCGAGGCGGTCGGGGCCGAGGCGGTCGTACGCCGTCAGGACGCGCTCGCCTATCTCAGAAGCGCATCCCGCGACGCTCGTCAATACGATCTGGTCTTCCTCGATCCCCCATATCGGCGCGCGAGCGCCCTCGGGCGGGAGCTTTCGGCCGCGCTTGGCCCGGTGCTCGCCCCCGGGGCGCGGGTAGCGACCGAGAGCGACCGGCGGGCTCCGCTCGAGCTCGAGCTAGAGCTCCTCGACGAGCGCCGCTACGGCGACACCCTGATCCGAATCCATGGCCCCCGATAACCGCATCGCTCTCTGTCCCGGCACCTTCGACCCGGTCACCAACGGGCATCTCGACGTGATCACGCGCACCTCGGCGATGTACGACCACGTGGTCGTGGCGGTCGTGAATCTGCCCTGGCGCAAGGGCTCGACGGTATTCAGCACGGAGGAGCGCGTCGGGTTTCTGAAGGGCGCCACGCAGGATCTCGCCAACGTCAGCGTCGAGCCGTTCAGCACACTGCTGGTCGACTTTGCGCGCGAGCGCGGCGCGATGGCGATCGTGAAGGGACTGCGCGCGATCTCGGACTTCGAGTACGAGCTCGAGATGAATCAGCTCAACCGCCGGCAGGACCCAGAGATCGAGTCCGTTTACCTGATGGCCTCGGCCAAGTACAGTTTCCTTAGCTCGAGCGGCATCAAGGAACTTGCCACTTTCGGCGGGGAAATCGATGACCTGGTCCCCGCGGACGTAGCCAAGGCCCTGAAGGAACGGCTAGGACGCTAACGAAACAGAGGTTCTTAGAGATGGATGTCTTGGTTCTGATCGACAAGCTGGACGACCTCGTCCACAACGCCCGGGCGGTGCCGTTGACCGATCAGGTGCGGGTCGACAAGGAAGAGATCTACGACATCCTCGACCAGATGCGCGCCACGATCCCCGAGGAGATCAAGCAGGCCCGGTGGATCGTCAAGGAGCGCCAGGAGATGCTGGCCGAGGCCAAGCGCGAGGCCGAGCGGATCGTCAAGGAGGCCCGCGAGCGGCAGGAGCGGATGGTCTCCGAGGAGGAGATCACCAAGCACGCCGAACGCGCGGCCGAGGACATCATCGAGGATGCGCGGGCCCGCGAGCGCGAGATCCGGCTCGGCGCCGAGGACTATGCCGACGAGATCCTCAACACGCTCGAGGTGAACCTGTCGAAGTTCATCGCGGCCGTGCGCCGGGGTCGCGAGCGGCTCGCCGGCAAGGAAGAGCCCGCCGAGGTCTCCTAGCCTGTTGTCCGTGATCGAGGTTCTCGATACGGACATCACGAAGCTCGAAGTCGACGCGATCGCCAACGCGGCGAATACGGATCTGAAGCACGGCGGGGGCGTGGCGGGCGCAATTTCGCGCGCCGGCGGGCCGTCGATCCAGCGCGAGAGCTCCTTGGTCGCTCCCATCGGGCTAGGGGAGGCGGTGGAGACGACCGGCGGCGAGATGCCGTGCAAGTGGGTGATCCACGCCGCGACGATGCGCCTCGGCGGACCCACCTCGGCGGAGATCATCCGCGGCGCGACCGCTTCGACGCTGCGCAAGGCCGATGAGCTGGGAGTTCGGTCGCTGGCGCTCGTGGCCTTCGGGACCGGCGTCGGGGGCTTTTCGCTCGAGGAAGCGGCCAGGATTGAGATTGATGAAGTTCGCAGATACTTGGGATCCCGCCCACCCGGCGATTCCTCTATCGAGCGGGTGGTGTTCGCTGTGCGAGGCGACGAGGCGCGTCAGGCCTTCGAGGCCGCGCTCGCCGGCTGAGCTACGCCGTGCGCGCGCTTGTCATCCAGCACGACGACAACGGACCCGCCGGGCACGTGAGCGACTGGCTTGGTGCGCGCGGAGCCGAGCAGGACGTCTGGTTGATCAGAGGCGATCGGCGCGAACGGGACCCGCTTGGCTACGACCTTGTCGTGTCGCTCGGCTCGGAGTACGCCGCCTATGACGACCGGGTGCCCTGGCTGGGGACCGAGCTGGCGGTGTTGCGCGACGCGTTCGATGCAGACGTGCCGGTGCTCGGCATCTGCTTCGGCAGCCAGCTGCTGGCCCGCGCACTCGGTGCCCGCGCGATGCCGGCGCCGCGTCCCGAGATCGGATGGGTGGCGGTTAGCACCCGCGAGCCCGAATTCGTGCCGGTGGGGCCGTGGCTTCAGTGGCACTACGACACCTTTACGCCGCCGCCCGGCGCCTCCGTGCTGGCCGAAAGCCCGGCCGGCCCCCAGGCCTACACGATCGGGCGGAGCCTGGCCGTGCAGTTTCACCCGGAGGTGACGCCGGAGATCGTGGCCGATTGGGTCGACGGCGCTGAGGACCGGCTGGACGGTGCTGACGTCGATCCCGACCGCCTGCTGGCCGAGACTCGCCGGCGCGACGCCGAGAACCGGGTCCGGGCCTGGCGGCTCCTCGACGCCTTCTGGGTCCGCGTGGCCGGGCTTAGCGAATCTCGAACCCCCTGAGGCCCTCGGGCTCCTCTGTACGGACGTCGACGCTGTCGACTTCCGCGTGACGGGGTCCGGTCTCGGAGTAGCGCACGAGGCGCCCCACGTCGTCGGGCCTGCCCTCGAACACTGCCTCGACGGCGCCGTCGGAGCGATTGCGCGCCCAGCCGTCGACGCGATGGGCGTCCGCCCGCTGGCGGAGCGAGGCGCGGAAGGCCACGCCTTGGACGCGCCCGTGCACCGTGACCCGGCGGCGTATCCGATCCTCTTCCATGCAACGATTCTTGCAGGGCCGAGGCGCCACCGACAATCTTCGAAAGCATCGCGTGAGCGGGCGAAACGTTCTGTCCGAGGGCCGCGCCATCCTCGGCGTCCATGAACGCTCTGTGGTTGTTGATCGGTCTGTTCGCCGGCGCCGGCGCTGTACTCGCTGCGCTCCGCCCGCGGCTGCGCTCACTCTCGCGTGAGGCGGCGAGGGCCGTCGAGCTCGAGCGGGAGCTGGTCCGAGCCCGAGCCGAGGCGGAGCACGAGCGGGCCGTGGCGGCCGAGCGCCTGGCCGCGATCAACGACGCGCAGGAGCGGCTGTCGGTGTCGTTCAAGGCCCTCAGCGCCGAGGCGCTACAGGCGAGCATGGCGCAGCTCTCGGAGCTCGCGCGGGCCCAGCTGCGGGCCACCCAGGCGGAGGCCAAGGGCGACCTCGACAAGCGCCAGCAGGCCGTCGAGCAGCTGGTGGCGCCGCTTCGCGAGCAGCTCGGGCGGGTCGACGCCCAGCTGCTGAAGCTCGACCAGGAGCGCCGCGAGTCACGCGGACGCCTCGAGGCGCAGCTGAAGACGTTGGCCGAGACCGGCGAGCGGCTGCGCACCGAGACGGGCGCGCTCGTCACCGCGCTGCGCAAGCCGAATGCCCGGGGGCAGTGGGGGCAGATGCAGCTGCGTAACGTGGTCGAGCTGGCCGGCATGGTCCGCTACTGCGACTTCCTCGAGCAGTCCCCGGTGGCCGGGGACGAGTCGACGCTACGGCCCGACCTCGTGGTCAGCCTGCCCGGTGGCAAGCACGTGGTGGTCGACGCCAAGGCGCCGCTCCAGGGCGTGCTCGACGCATACCAGGCGCGCGACGAGGACGAGCGCCAGCGCCACCTTCGCGACCACGCCCGGCTCCTGCGCCGGCACGTCAAGGCGCTGGCTGACAAGGCCTACTGGGCGGGCCTGGACTCGGCGCCGGACATCGTCGTGATGTTCCTACCGGGCGAGCACCTCTACGGCGCCGCGCTCGAGGCCGACCCGGCGCTGATCGAGGACGCGATGGCGCGCCGGGTGCTGATCGCCACCCCGACCACGCTGCTGGCCATGCTCCGCGCGGTCGCCTACGGCTGGCAGCAGGAGCGCGTGGCCGAGTCCGCCCAGGCCATCTCCGAGCTCGGCCGCGAGCTGCACGGGCGCCTGGTCAAGCTCTCGAGCCTGCTCGGCACGCTCGGCACGCGCCTGAACAGCACCGTCCGCGCGTACAACGAGGCCGTGGGATCGTATGAGGCGCGGGTCCTGCCGGCGGCGCGCCGGTTCGAGGACCACGGCTCGGTGGCGGCGGGTCGCGAGCTCGGCGAGCTCGAGCACGTGACGGTCAGCGCCCGGACGGTGCGCGTGGCGGAGCTCGAGGCGGGTGACGCGGGCGGCGGCGCGGGCGGTACGGAGCGGGTACCCGAGCAGTTGACGATGCGCCGCCTCCGGGCCGCGGACTAGCGCCCACCAGCAAGCCGGCTCGACAAACGTCCCGTATAAGGACGTTTCTCGAGCCGCCTCCGTGGAACCCGTAGTCTCCGGGCATGCCCAAGACGGTGGTGGTGCTCGGGGCGCGGAACCTGGGCGGAGCGATCATCGATCACTTCCTGGCGCAAGGCTGGAACGCGGCCGGGGTGGCGCTCAGCGACGACACGCTCGCCCAGGTGCGCGAACGAGGCGCCCTGGCGATTGCGGCCGACGCCTCTGATCCGGACGCGCTGACCGCCGCGCTCGCGACCGCGCGCGAGCAGTCCGGCTCGGTCGACGCCGTGGTCAACGCGGTGACGGCCGCCCGGCCCACCGGCAGCGGCCCGTTCGGCGGCGGCGAGCTGTCGCAGGCCGATCTCGACGCGTTCCGCGGCTGGACGGTGGCGGTCGCCGAGCAGGCGTTCGTGTTTCTGTCCGCCGGCGCCGCGGCCCTGCGCGCGGGCGGGGGTGGAGCGCTCGTGCAGATCACCGGCGGCTCCTCCCGCCGGGCGATGCCCGGACGCGGCCTGTGGGCCGCGGGTGCGTTCGCGACCCGCGCGCTGGTCCAGGCCGCCGCGCAGGAGCTGCGCGGCGAGGGGATCCACGTCGCCCTGCTCGCGGTCGACGCGACGATCGAGTCGCCGAAGACCGCCGCGTTCACGCAAGGACATCCCAGCGAGGCGCTGGCCGACATGACCCAAGTGGCCGACGCGGTCCGCTTCCTGGTCGAGCAGGGCGCCCGCGCCTACACCCACGAGCTGACGGTGACGCCTGCCGGCGAGCGGTGGGTGCCATAGGGACGCTGCGCGGCCTGCGAGCCGGGGTGGTCATCGTGCTGTGCGCGGCTGCCCTCGGCACCGCCGTGGCGACGGCGCCGGCCGCCGCGAGGCCGACGAGGACCCAGCAGGCGATCGGTCCCGGAACCGTCCTGGAGCGCATTCGCGAGGCCGGTCCCGGCGGCCCGATCGAGGCATACGTCATCCGAGTCGACCTCGCAGACCCCGGCGTTCGGGCCGGGCTGCTCTACCCGGGCTCCATCGCGGCCGTGCGGACCGTCTCGGCGATGGCGAGCGCGGCAGGCGCGTTCGCCGCGATCAACGGCGACTTCTTCAACATCGGCGAGAGCGGCGCGCCGGTCGGCCCCGTGGTCGACGGCGCCCGCCTGCTCAAGGCGCCCCAGCCCGGACGCGGTCTCGCCGCCGGCGTGGGGACCGATGGCCTCGGGCGGATCTCGAACGTGTCGCTCCAAGGCTTCGTGACGCTTCCGGGCGGCCGGCGAGCACTGTCGGACCTCAACGACGCCAACCCGGGCTATCCGCCGATGCTGGCGCCCGACGGCGTCGGACTGTTCACGCCCGCTTGGGGAAGCTATCCGCGCGCCGGCGCCGTCCGCGGGCTGCGGCCGGTGGCGGAGGCGTTGATCCACGATGGCCGTGTAGTGCGGGTGAGCGATCACGCCGGTGGCGGTCCGGTCCCGGCGGGGAGCTATGTGCTCCTCGGCGCCGGGGCCGGCGCCCGCGCTCTCGCGCGTCTTCGGATCGGCCAGGCCGTGTCTGTCACGTACGGCCAGCGGACGACCGCGCCCGTGCCTTTCCAGTTCGCGATCGGGGGCAAGTACTGGCTGGTGCGAGGCGGGGTCGTCCAGGGTGGGTTGCCGACGTCGGGCGGCGCGTCGCGGACAGCGGTGGGCTTCGCGGACCGTGGCCGCACCATGTACCTGGTGGCGACCGAGGGATCCCGCGCGGGGGTCCCCGGCCTGGACCTGCCCGACCTGGCGACATTCGTGCGCGGGCTGGGCGTCAGCGATGCGGTCAACCTCGACGACGGTGGCTCGACCACGATCGTCGTGCGGCTGCCCGGACGCGCCGGTCTCACACTGCTCAATCGCCCGGATGACGGCGCCGAACGACGTGTCGCGAACGGGATTGGGCTGTTCGCGATGCATGCATCCTGAGCGCCCGGAGTCACAACTCCGCGCGGCCCGCCCACCACCGCCGGAGATCCTCCCGCTGGTGCGGGAGCGGATCGGCTGACGGCTTGCGCCGCTGAACGTGGTCGAGGGCCTGGTCGATGTCGAGTCCGCGACGGAGCGCGATGACGCCGGCGGCGACCGCCGCGGAGCGCTGCCAGCCGGCGCGGCAGTGGAGATACGTGCGCTCGCCCTCGTCGAGCCACGCGTTCACCTCCTGCACCGCCGCCTCGAGCATCTCGGCCGGCAGTCCCCCGTAGTCGGTCAGGCTGAGTCGGCGCTCGTCGATCCCGGCCGACGCGAGTGCGCGCTGCACCGTCCGGCGGTCGCCGGGGCGATATTCCGCGTCCTCGGTCAGGTTGAGCACCCGGCGGATCCCCAGGCGCGAGAGCGTCCCGACGTCGTCCTCGTCGAGTGGGTAGGCGCCCACGAGCAGGTCGTCGAGGACGTCGGCAAAGCCGTATGACCGGAACCATCGCGACACGCCTCAATGATGGCTTTAAGCGCGCCGGCAGGGGCGCGGCGAACGTTGAGCGGGTACGCAATTCCCCGGCGGTAAGCTCGACCTCATGTCCCCCCTACGCACCGATACATTCGACCTGGGCGGACTTCGCCTCACCTCCGGCGAGGGCCGCCGCCTCGACCTGAACGTCGCGATCCAGCCGTTCTCGCTCGCCGGCGACACCTACGCGGTGGAGCCGGAGATCGTTCCGGTGCGGCTTGATGTCTCGCGAACGACCGGGGGCGGATACGCGCTGCGGCTGCGCTTCGAGGCCTCGCTGGTCGGACCGTGCATGCGCTGCCTCGAGCCGGCCATGCCGACGTTCAACGTCGACGCCCGCGAGGTCTCGCAGCCGACCGGGTCCCGCGGGACCCACTTGTCCGGACCGGCGAGCCGGGCCCACCCCGCGCGCGGCCGGTCCAGGCATGAGGACGACTCGAGCGACGAGCTCACCTCGCCGTACGTCAAGGACGGCGTGCTCGATCTGCACGCGTGGGCGCGCGACGCGCTCGCTCTAAGCGTGCCGGCGAACCTCCTGTGCCGGGTCGATTGCGCCGGCTTGTGCCCGGTGTGCGGGGCGAACCTCAACGAGGCAGGCCCCGACCACATCCACGAGCAAGCGCCGGATCCGCGCTGGGCCGCCCTTTCGGAGCTTCGCTTCGAATGAGGCGCCACCGTCTGGCGCGGCCGAGTATCCGACAAACCGGCGACGCCTTAGTCGCGGCTACACTGCCGCCATGGCCGTCCCCAAGCAGAAGCAGTCCCACGCGCGGACAACCCAGCGTCGTTCGCAGCACAAGATCAGCGCGCCGACGTACAACGAGTGCCCCCAATGCCACAGCCCTCGCCTTCCTCACCGGGTCTGCCCCGTATGCGGCAGCTACAAGGGGCGCGAGGTGATCGCTCCTGATCGGGACGAGCCGATCGCTTAGGCTCCTCGCGTGATCACCGTCGCCGTGGACGCCGGCGGGGCGGATCTCGGCCCCCGGGAGGTGGCGGCGGGCGCTGCGCGGGCGGCCGTCACCGGCATCCGGGTCCTCCTGTTCGGACCGGCGGGCGAGATCGGAGCCGTGCCGAGCGGGGTCGAGGTCGTCGATGCCCCGATCTCGATCGCCAAGCAGGCCGATCCGGCTTACGCCGTCCGCACCACGCCCGAGGCCTCGATCGTCCAGGCCACTCGCGCGGTGGCCGACGGGCGCGCGCAGGCGTTCGTCTCGGGAGGATCGACCGGGTCGGCGCTGGCCGCCGCGCTGTTCAACCTCCGTCGCGACCGGGGCGTGTACCGCCCCGCGCTGGCGCTTCCGCTCCCCAACCCGGGTAAGTCGCCCGTCCTGCTGCTCGACGTAGGGGCCAACGCGGTGTGCCGTCCCGAGCATCTCGTTCAATTCGCCCACATGGGCTCGGCCTTCGCCCAGGCGGTGATGGGCATCCGCTCTCCTCGCGTCGCGCTGCTCTCCAACGGCGAGGAGCCGGGCAAGGGCACACCGGACCTGGTCAGCGTCCACGAGCAGCTGGCGGGCGCACGCGGCGCCGGCTTGAACTTCGTCGGCAACGTCGAGGGGACCCAGGTCCCCGAGGGCGCGGCCGACGTCGTGGTCATGGACGGATTCACCGGCAACATCGCCCTCAAACTGATGGAGGGCGTCTCGAGCCGCACGCTGCGCCTGGTCAGCGAGGCCGCCGAGACCTCGCTCCGCGGCCGTCTGGGCGACCGGCTGATCAGCCCCTCCGTCCAGCGCCTGCGCGACGAGATCGACCCCGAGGGCCAAGGCGGCGCCTACATGCTCGGCCTGCGGCAGCTCGGCGTGGTGGCCCACGGACGGTTCAGCGCACACGGCTTCGCGCGGGCCATCGACGTGGCGGCGCGCGGCGTCCAGCACGACGTGATCGGCCGTACGCGGACGGCGCTCGAGCAGGCCGGGGCGCTGCGGCCGCCCCGCGGGGCGTCATCAGCGCCTAACGGGTCTGAATCGATCGATCCCGCCGGCCCGTCCGAAACGGCGGCTACCGTTCCGATGCCGTGACCCGCGAAGAGATCTTCCAGGTGATCCGGGGGCATCTCGCCGACGAGCTCGAGGTGGACCCCCAGACCATCTCCGAGGCGACGCGCTTCCGGGAGGACCTGGAGGCCGACTCGCTCGACCTGTACACCCTCGTCCAGGAGCTCGAGGACACGTATGGAGTGCGGATCTCAGATGAGCAGGCGGCGCAGATCCGGACCGTCGGACAGGCCGTGGAGTTCGTGCTGAACGTGACCGGGGGCGGGGCCAAGGCGTCGGCGCCGGCGAATGCAGGCCGCGATGCTGAGTGAGCGCGATCCCGCTTCCAAGTCAGGGTGATCCTGCCGCCCTTCTCCGGGAACTGCTCGAGGAGCTGCCCGCGGGCCTGTGCCGCCCGGCGTTCACCCATGCGTCCTGGACGGCGAGGCGCTCGGACTCCTACGAGCGCCTGGCCTTCCTCGGCGACAGCGTGCTCTCGCTCGCGGTGACCTCACACCTGTACCCACGCCTCGAGGCCGATCGCTTCGGCCCCGGCCGGTTGACCAAGATCCGCGCCCAGGCGGTATCGGGACGCTCGTGTCGCGCTGTGGCCGAGCGGCTCGGGGTGCCGGACCGGCTGCAGGCGGCCGCACCCGTCGCGGCGGCCTCGACCGTGCCGGCCCTGATCTCGACCGAGCGGGTGCTTGCGTCGGTGATCGAAGCGGTGATCGGCGCCTGCTTTCTGGCCTTCGGCTACGAACGAACTGCCGAGGCGGTTGTCGCTGCCTTCGGACCCGAGATCGAGGATGCCCTCGAGCATCCGGTCGACTTCAAGTCCGCGCTTCAGGAACGCCTCGCCCGCCGGGGTGCGCTCGTGAGCTACGACGTGGTCGACGAGGAAGGGCCCCCCCACGACCGGGTGTTCTCGGTCAGCGCGACGATCGAGGGCGTCGAGGTCGGCCGTGGCCGGGGCCGCAGCAAGAAGGACGCCGAGCAGGAGGCCGCTCAGGTGGCGCTGGACGCGCTGGAATGACGAGCGGACTCATCCACCGTCCATGTATCTGAAATCGATCGTCCTCAAGGGGTTCAAGTCGTTCCCCGACCGCACTCGCCTCGAGTTTGGTCCGGGCGTCAGCGTGATCGTGGGGCCGAACGGATCGGGCAAGTCGAACGTCACCGACGCGGTGCTGTGGGCGCTCGGCGAGCAGTCGCCGCTCGCGGTTCGCGGCCAGTCGATGCAGGACGTGATCTTCGGGGGCGCTCCGGGCCGTCAGGCCGCCCGCAATGCCGAGGTGGAGCTCGTGCTCGACGACAGCGAGGGGACCCTCGGGCTCGGCGTGCCCGAGGTCTCGATCGCGCGTCGCCTGGATCGCAGCGGCGAAGGCGAGTACCGGCTGGCGGGGGCCCGCTGCCGCCTGGTCGACGTGATCGAGGTCCTGTCGGACACCGGTCTGGGCAAGGAGATGCACTCGGTCATCTCGCAGGGGAGGGTCGAGTCGATCGTGACCTCCAAGCCGCGCGACCGGCGGATGTTGATCGAGGAGGCCGCCGGGCTCGGCAAGCACCGTAAGCGCCGCCGCCGCGCGCAGCTGAAGCTGGTTCGTACCCAGGAGAACCTCGACCGGGCGCTCGACGTCGAGCGGGAGGCGCGCTCGCGCCTGCGGCCGCTCAAGCGTCAGGCCGAGGCCGCCGAACTGCACGCGCGCCTGGAGCGTCAGACGCTCGAGGCCCGATGGGAGCTGACGCGGGACGACCTGCGGATCCACGATGCGGAGCTGGCCGCGGCACAGGCGGCGGCCGCCCAGGCCCGAGCCCGGCGCGAGGGGATCGAGCGGGCGCTCACGGCCGTCGGAGCCCGCCGGGAGGAGGCCGAGGAGGCTCTCGCCCGCCGCAGCGCGGACCGCGAGGAGCTCTCGAGACGCTGCTTCGTGGCCCAGTCGGCCGCGGAGCGCGTCGGCTACCGGGCCGAGGCGGCCAGGGCGGCCGCGCGCGACGTCGAGGAGCGCCTCGGGCGGCGCGAGGAGCTCCTCGGGCAGCTTCAGCATGCAGCTGACACCGAACGGCTCGATCCCGAGGCCGACGCGCGGATCGCGGAGCTCGAAAACGAGCTGGCCCGGCTTGAACGCGACCGCGAGGCCGAGTTGGCACGCCAGCTGGCCGAGCTCGAAGCGCAGCTGGCCGCCGCCGGTGACGCCGTCCGCGACCAGGCCGGGGTCGTCGAGGACGCGCGGGCGGCGCGCGACCGCGCCCAGGCGGACCTCGAGCGCCTGCGGGGCGAGCTGCGCGAGGCCGAACGCGCGGTCGAGGTCGCGCGCCGGGAGGCCGCGCGCGTGGGTGGCGAGCTCGCCGCGTGCAACCAGTTCCTGCGCAGCCAGACCGCCGCCCCCGGAGGGGCTGCCGTCCTGGCCGATCAGCTCGAGGTCGATCCGGGCTACGAGCTCGCGGTTGCCGCGGCGCTCGACGGGCGCCTCCGGGCGGCCGTCCTCGCGGACAGGACCGCGGCGGGCGAGCTGCTCGACCGCGCCGGCGCCGACGGCGGCCGCGCTCTCGTCCTCGATCGCACGGACAGCTCGGTTCTGTCCGAGGGCGCTGCGGCGCCCGTTCCGAGCGCCGAGTCGCTCGCCCGGCACGTCCGCGGGCCCGCCGAGGGCGCCGCGCTCGTGCGCCGGCTGCTGCGTGAGGCCTGGGTAGTCGAGAGCCTCGACCAGCTCCCCGCCGACTTCAGTGGAGTCGCCGTGACCCGGGCGGGCCGGGTGTGGTCCTCGGCGTCGCGCGAGCTCCGCCAGGCGCCGGCGGTGGGGGAGGAGCGCGTGCTCGCCGAGCGCAACCGGCGCGATGAGCTGGTGCGCACGAGCGAAGCCGCCGTCCAAGCGGAGCTCGGCACCAAGCGGGCGCTCGATCGCGTCACCGAGGCGCTCGCCGCGGCCGACGCGGAGTCGCTGAAGGTGATCGACGCCCATCGCGCCGCGGTCAACCAGCGCGACGAGCTGGCCGAGCGAGAGCGGCGCCTGCGAGCGATGATCGACCGCCGCCGCGCCGCGCCCGACGACGGGCCGCAAGCCGGCCGGCGCATGCAGGTCACGGCCGAGCTGTCAGCGGCCCGCGGGGAGCGCGAGCGGGCCGAGCGCGAGCGATCGGATCGGCAGGGCCGGATCGAGCGTCTGCGGGCCGCGGCCGAGCGAGACCGCGCCCTGATCCCGACGGTGCAGGCGCTGATGGGCGCGCTTGAGCGGGTCGCGGGCGCGATCGCGGCGCGCCGCGCCCAGTTCGAGGAGGCCCTCCGTGCCGACCGGGAAGCCGGCGAGCACGTCGCGGCCGAGCTCAAGGAGTGCGCCACCGAGGAGGCTGCCCTCCACACCCAGCTTCACCAGGCCGGGGAGCATTTGACCCAGAGCGAGGTCCGGCTCGAGCGGGTCCGCGATCGCCTCGACGAGTGCCGGCGTGACCTCGCACAGCTCGCGGGCCGCCTCCAGCTCGATGCCGGGCCTGCGGACACCGAGCTCACGGTGCAGGAGCGCGAGGCGCTGCGCAGCCGGCTGGAGCGGCTGGCCCGCCGCCGCGAGCAGCTCGGGCCGGTCAACCCCCTCGCCCAGACGGAGTATGAGGAGGCGCTCGCGCACGTCGAGGAGCTCGAGCACCAGCGCGAGGATCTGGAGACCGCTCTGCGTGAGCTGAACAAGCTGATCGCCGACACGGATCGCCAGATCCGCGAGAGCTTCGAGCAGACGTTCGAGGCGGCCGCTCGCAACTTCGAGCAGGTGGCGGCACGCCTGTTCCCGGGCGGTCGCGGTCGCCTGCGGCTTGTCACCGAGCGCGAGGGCGGCCCCGCGCGTGTGCTCGGCGGAGAACCGATGCCAGAGGACGGAAAGCCCGAGTCCGACGACGGCGAGGACGGCGACCAGGACGCGGCCGCTCCCGAGGAGCAGGAGGAAGAGGACCTGCTCGGGGTCGAGATCGAGATCACGCCCGCCGGCAAGGACATGAAGCGCCTCACGCTCCTGTCGGGCGGGGAGAAGTCGATGACCGCGCTGGCCTTCCTGTTCGCGGTGTTCCTCGCCCGCCCCTGCCCGTTCTACATCCTCGACGAGGTCGAGGCTGCCCTCGACGATCTGAACATCGACCGCTTCCTCGAGCTGCTGCGCACGTACTCGAGCCAGGCCCAGTTCATCGTGGTCACCCATCAGAAGCGGACGATGGAGGCCGCCGACTCGCTGTACGGCGTGTCGATGGGTGCCGACGGGATCTCGAAGGTGATCTCCCGCCGCCTGCCGGCGGCGCAGGAACAAGCAGCCTAGTGGCGCGACACTAGCCTTCCTTGTCCATGGCCCGCGACTGGCGCGACCTGTTCATCGTCGACGGCGCCGGGCCGGCGCCCGAGCCCGAAGACGCCCCGGAGACCCAGGAGCGCCGCCGGGGCATGTTCCGGCGGCTGCGGGAGAACCTGCGCAAGACGCGACAGGCGCTGACCTCGGAGATCCAGGCGACGCTGTTCGAGGACCTCAGCGACGAGACCTGGGAGCGGCTCGAGGAGGCACTGATCTATGCCGACGTCGGCGCGCGCACCACCGCACAGGTGGTCGAGCAGCTCGAGCGCGAGGCCACCGAGGGGAACATCAGCGGGGGGGAGGCGCTGACCGCTCGCCTGACCGAACTGCTCGCCGACATCGCCCGTTCCGACGATGACCGGATCGACCTTCGGCCGCAGCCGACGGTGATCCTGGTCGCTGGGGTCAACGGCACGGGCAAGACCACGACCATTGGCAAGCTCGCTTGGCACCTGAGCAAGGAGCTCGGCAAGTCGGTCGTGCTCGGCGCGGGGGATACCTTCCGCGCCGCCGGGGTCGAGCAGCTGGAGGTGTGGGCCCAGCGCGCCGGCGCGAGCTTCGTCAAGGGCCCGCCCGACACCGATCCCGGTGCGGTCGCGTACGACACGATCGCCGCCGCCCGCCGCGACGGCGCCGATGTCGTGATCATCGACACGGCGGGACGCCTCCACACCCAGGACGACCTGATGGCCGAGCTCGGCAAGGTCAGGCGCGTGATCGCCAAGCAGATACCCGAGGCGCCGCACGAGACGCTGCTCACCGTCGACGCGACCACCGGCCAGAACGGCCTGCGTCAGGCGCAGCTGTTCTCCGAGGCGGTCGACATCAGCGGCCTGGTCCTGACCAAGCTCGACGGCACCGCCAAGGGTGGGATCGCACTGGCGATCAGCCACGAGCTCGGCATCCCGGTGAAGCTGATCGGTATCGGCGAGCAGCTCGAGGACCTGCGTCCTTTCGACGCGAACGATTTCGCCCGCGCGCTCGTGACGCAATAGCCCGCGCAGTACGCTGAAGCTCTAGATGTTCGACTCCCTCGCAGAGAAGCTCCAGGCCACCCTGACGGATGTCCGCGGTCGCGGAACGCTGACCGAGGACGACGTCAACGCCGCGATGCGCGAGATCCGGCTCGCGCTGCTCGAGGCCGACGTCAACTTCAAGGTCGTCAAGAGCTTCACGAGCGCGGTCAAGGAGCGCGCGCTCGGCGCGGACGTGGTCGGGAAGCTGAACCCTGGCCAGCAGGTGGTCAAGATCGTCTCCGACGAGCTGACCGAGCTGATGGGCGGCGCCGCGCGCGAGCTGTCGTTTTCACCGCGTCCGCCGACGATCGTGGTGATGGCCGGGCTCCAGGGGTCGGGCAAGACGACCGCCACGGCGAAGCTCGCCCGCTACCTGCGCGAGCAGCACGGGTCGTCGGTCGCGGTGGCGGCGTGCGACGTGTACCGGCCCGCGGCCGTCGACCAGCTCATCAAGGTGGGGCACCAGGCCGGCGCAACCGTGTACGAGCAAGGGACCGATCAGGATCCGGTCAAGATCGCCGCCTGGGCCCGCGACCGCGCTCAGTCCGAGGGCAAGGACGTGCTGATCATCGACACCAGCGGTCGCCTCCACGTCGACCAAGAGCTGATGGCCGAGCTCGCCAACATCAAGAAGGCGGTCAAGCCCCACGACGTACTACTCGTCGTCGATGCGATGACCGGCCAGGACGCGGTGAACGTCGCCGAGCAGTTCGCCGAGGTCGTCCAGTTCGACGGGGTCGTGATGACCAAGCTCGACGGCGACGCCCGCGGTGGCGCCGCCCTGTCGGTCAAGGCGATCACCGGCAAGCCGATCCTGTTCGCGTCCACGGGCGAGAAGCTCGACCAGTTCGAGCGCTTCCACCCCGACCGGATGGCCCAGCGGATCCTCGGCATGGGCGACGTGATGACCCTGATCGAGAAGGCCGAGTCCGCCTACGACCAGGAGCAGGCGGCCGAGCTCGAGCGCAAGCTGCGCAAGTCGGAGTTCGGATTGGATGACTTCCTCGACCAGATGCGCCAGATCCGCCGGCTCGGTCCGCTCCAGTCGCTGATCGGGATGATCCCGGGCATGGGCAAGGAGCTGCGCGGCGTCAAGGTCGACGAGAAGGAGTTCGACCGGATCCAGGCGATCATCCTGTCGATGACCCCCCAGGAGCGCAGGCATCCCGAGCTGATCAAGGGCTCCCGCCGGCTGCGCATCGCCAAGGGGTCGGGGACCAACGTCCAGGCCGTCAAGCAGCTGATCAAGCAGTTCGAGCAGATGCGCAAGGTCATGCGCTCGGTGGCGCAGGGCCGCATGCCCGACCTCGGCGCGCTGATGCGCCAGGCACGCTAACCTCGACACTCGAAATGTCAGTTCGACTAAGGCTCACGCGCATCGGCTCACGCAAGAACCCGGTCTGGCGGGTGGTGGTCGCCGATCAGCGCGCCAAGCGCGACGGGCGGGTGATCGAGATCGTCGGGCACTACAACGCCCAGACCAACCCGTCGACGATCCAGCTCGACGAGGACCGGATTCGCGACTGGCTCGCCCGCGGCGCGCAGCCGAGCGGCACCGTCAGCAAGCTGCTGCGCACTCAGGGCATTCAGTAGATCGCGCGGCGATGAAGGAGCTGCTCGAGTACCTGGCACGGGGGCTGGTCGAGCATCCCGATCAGGTGCGCGTCAATGAAGTTGAGGAGGACGACGGCGCCGTCGTGCTCGAGCTGTCGGTGGCCGATGACGACTACGGCAACGTGATCGGGCGGGGGGGACGAACGGCAGCGGCGCTGCGCACCGTCGTCAAGACCGCGGCGGTCCGGACCAAGCGCCGCGTGTTCGTCGACATCGTGGACGCGTGATGCGCTCGCGGATGTGAACCATCCGTCGCAGTGGCTGCACGCGGGCCGGGTCGGGCGCCCCCACGGGCTTGACGGCAGCTTCCATGTCACGCGGCCCAACGCGCAACTCCTGCGCGAGGCCGACAGCGTGCGGATTGATGAGCGGGAGCTGGCGATCACGCGGCGGGCGGGGACCGACCGGAGCCCGATTCTGCGCCTCGCCGGTCACGACGACCGCACCGCGGCGGAGTCGCTGCGCGGCAAGGACATCATGGTCGAGCGCTCCCGGGCGCCGCAGCTCGCTCCCGACGAGTGGTGGGCCGAGGACCTGGTCGGCTGCGCCGTGCACGATGGCGGGCGCGATGTAGGGACGGTCAGGCAACTGGTCGAGCTCCCCTCCTGCGAGGTGCTGGAGGTAGAGCGACCCGGCAAGGGAGACCTGCTCGTACCGCTGGTCTCAGACGCGGTTCGCGCGGTCGATCTCGAGCGGGGCCGGATCGACATCGACCTCCAGTTCCTAGGGGAGTCCTGAGCGCCGCGTCGAGCGCCGCAAGTTCCGGTGCAGATCGACGTCTTCACCCTCTTCCCCGAGGCGTTCGCCTGGTTCGAGCGCCAACGCCACGTCGTCAATGCGTTGGCCGCCGGCCACCGCCTGGAATACGTCAACTATCGCGATCACACGCCGCTGAGCGCGGGCCAGGTCGATGACACCCCGTTCGGCGGGGGCGCCGGAATGGTGCTGCGGGTCGACGTCGTCGACGCCGCGCTCCGCGCGCGCTACGGACGTGATCCCGTGGACCTCCGGTCCGACCGGCGGGTCATCGCGCTGACGCCCGGCGGCACGCTGCTCGACGAGGCGCTCGTCGAGGAGCTCGCGCGCGAGTCGGCCGTGACCCTGCTCTCCGGTCGCTACGAGGGGTTCGACCAGCGAATCGTCGAGCACTTCGCAACCGACGAGGTCTCGATCGGCCGGTACGTCCTGGCCGGCGGCGAGCTCGCTGCGATGGTGTTGTGCGACACGGTCCTGCGCAAGCTGCCGGGCGCTCTGGGCGACCCGCGCTCGGCGGTGGAGGAGTCCTTCAGCGACGCGCTCGGGGGCGCGCCCGAGTACCCGCATTACACGCGCCCGGCGGAGTATCGAGGCTGGCGGGTGCCGGACGTGCTGCTCTCAGGTCATCATGCCCGGATCCGCGAATGGCGTCTGCGTCAGAGCGCGGCGCGCGGTCCGCTACCATAGCCCCTCGCGCACGCGGACTGTGCTGCGCGCCACGCCCCAACATCGAGCATCGCCGGGTGCTCGATGTGGCAGGGAACCTGCCCCATCATGAGCACCGTGATCGACAGCCTGGAGCGCGCCCAGCTTCGCCGTGTACCGGCGTTCGATGCCGGCGACCGTCTGCGCGTCCACTTCCAGGTGATCGAGGGCACGAGGCGGCGCACGCAGGTGTTTGAGGGCGTCGTCATCAAGCGCCAGGGCCACGGTGCCCGAGAAACGTTCACGGTTCGCAAGCAGTCGTTCGGGGTCGGCGTCGAGCGGACCTTCCCGCTGCACTCGCCGAAAATCGAGCGCATCGAGGTGGCGGCCCGAGGCGACGTGCGGCGCGCCAAGCTTTACTACCTGCGCGGGCGCGTGGGTAAGCGCGCTCGAGTCCGCGAGCGTCGGAGCACCGCCCCCGAGGCCGCGGTCGAGCGTGCGCTGCTGCACGCCGAGGTTCCCGAGGAGCCGCCGGCGCCGGAGGAGCAGCCGGAGCTCGAGCCCGCCGCCGAGGTCAGCCAGGACGCCGAGCCCGAGGCCGCCGCGGAACCGGAGACGGCCGCGGACGCCGAGACGGCAGCAGAGGTCGAGGCCGGCGCACAAGCCGAGGCCGACGCCGAGGCACAGGACGAGGCGGGCGCCGCGGAAGCTGGGGAGTCGGACATCCCGACGGCGCCGCAGGACGCCGGTCCGGCGGCCACGGAGGAGTCCGCCGGCGAACAGCAGGAGTGACGAAGGCTCGCCGGTCGCCGGCAGCCACGCTGATCGAGCTTGCGGTGATCGTCGCCACCGCGCTCGGGCTGGCGCTCGCCGTGCAGGCGTTCTTGGTGAAGCCATACCGCATCCCCAGCGGATCGATGCTTCCCACCGTCCACATCAACCAGCGGGTCCTGGTTGATCGCCTGGCCATGGATTTCTCTTCCCCGCACATCGGCGACATCGTCGTGTTCCACCCGCCAAAGAACTACGACGAGGGGTGCGCGGACCCGAACGAGGGCGAAAACCAGAACGGGCAGGATGCCTCGGCGGCCTGCCAGGTGCCGTGGACGCAGCCCTCCTCGGAGACGTTCATCAAGCGCGTGGTCGGCCTCCCGGGAGATCGTCTGTCGATCCGCAACGGCCACGTGATCCGCAATGGAAAGCCGGAAAACGACCCCTACATCGTGCCGTGCAACGGCGGTGAGGCCTGCAACTTCCCGCAGACCATCACGGTCCCCAAGGGCTACTACTACATGATGGGTGATAACCGTCCGGATTCGGAGGACAGCCGGTTCTGGGGACCCGTCCCGCGTTCGTGGATCATCGGCAAGGCGTTCTTGACCTACTGGCCGCCGGACCGGATCGGATTCCTGTAGTGGCCGTGTCCATGAGTCCGGTCGCACCTCTAATGCGAGCGGATTTACGGAGACGGCCACGGGTGGCGTTGTCGTCGCGTCCGGCGCGTGAGGGCCGGGCATGAAGGGGCTGATCGAGCTGGTCGTGACCGTGGCGGTGGCCGTGGTCTTGGCGCTCCTGATCCAGGCGTTCATCGTCAAGCCCTACAAGATCCCGAGCGGCTCGATGATCCCGACCCTGCAAATCGGGCAGCGGGTGCTCACCAATCGCCTGATCGAGCACCCCAGCGTGGGCGACGTCGTCGTGTTTCACCCGCCTCACGGCGCCGACCTTCCCGGCGGGGTATGCGGTAACCCGAACCAGGGCCCCGGACAGGGACAGGCGTGCGACACCCCGACGCCGCAGGAGTCGAGCCAGACCTTCATCAAGCGGGTGGTCGGCGGCCCCGGCGACATCATCAAGATCATCGCCGGCCACGTATACCGCAACGGCGTCCGCGAGAACGACCCCTACATCGTCCCCTGTCCTTCCTGCAATTTCCCGGTTCCGATCAAGATTCCGCCCGGCGATTACTTCATGATGGGGGACAACCGTCCGGATTCGGAGGACAGCCGATACTGGGGTCCCGTCCCGGACAAGTGGATCATCGGTGTCGCGTTCTTCACGTACTGGCCGCCCGACCGAATCGGGTTCCTCTAGCCTCGGTAACGGGAAACCCGCCCGCCCGGCCGACCGCCCGCCTGCCCGCCCGCCCGCGCGTCGCCGCAAGCCCCCCGTGCGCGCCGCCCGCAAGCTCTTCAAGTTCGACCGAGCGCTCGGCGTCCGGTTCGTCGCCGGCGCCGACGAGGCCGGGCGGGGGTGCCTGGCCGGGCCGCTCGTGGCCGCGGCGGTGCTCTTCGACCTCGAGCGGATTGGGCCAGGCGAGGTCCGCGCGCTGGGTGCGCTCAACGACTCCAAGCAGCACACCCCGGAGGGCCGAGCCGAGCTCTTCCCGGTGATCCTGCGGATCGCCACCAAGGTCGCGATCGTCTCGCGCTGCGCGCCCGGGATCGACGCCCGAGGGCTGCACAAGACCAATCTGGCCGCGCTGCGAGATGCCCTCTCGGAGGTGGCGCGTGAGGGATGTATCTGCCTGAGCGACGGCTTTCCCGTGGCGGCGCTCGGCTACGACCAGCGCGCGGTCATCGACGGCGATGCCAAGAGCGCCGCGATCGCCGCAGCGTCCGTGATCGCCAAGGAGACGCGCGACCGCTACATGCGCCGCGCGGACGCCGCCCACCCCGGGTGGGAGTTTGCCCAGCACGTCGGCTACTCCACGCCGGAGCATCGCGAGGCCATCGAGCGGCTCGGCGTCTCGCCGCTGCATCGGCTCTCGTTCCAATCGATGGCCTATCAGCAGCTCGCGCTCGACGAGGCGGCTGCGCTCGACGAACTGGTCGTCGGCTAAAACGCCCCCTCGAGGTGCTCGAGGCTCACCAGGCGGTCTGCGAGATCGAACGTCACGCCGATTGCATCGAACCGCAGGTTGTCGGCGCGGGGGCGGTCGGTCCGTTCGATCAGCCAGCTTCCCGCCATCTTGCGGACGCGCGATCGCTTGAGCGCCCGCACGCCCTCCAGCGGGCCGGGGCCGCCGGCGGCCATGCGCCGCGTCTTGACCTCGCAAAAGGCCAGCGTTCGTCCGTCGAACGCGACGATGTCAAGCTCGCCCCAGCGGGTGCGGTAGTTGCGCTCGACGATCTCGAATCCGCGCCGGACGAGATGCTCGGCGGCGAGTTGTTCGCCGCGACGGCCCAGCTCCGGACGATGGTCTCCAGACACGCCCCGAACGCTAGGCCGGGGCCCGTTACAGGTGGTTCACGCGGCGTCACAATCCTGCGCAGGCCCGGGGGAACCGGCTGCGCAGAATCGGAACGTCGCGTCAACCACGCCTGACGTGCCGGTGCGTACGTTGCGGCGATGCTCGCTCGCATCGCCACCTTCGCGATTGACGGCATCGATCCGCGCCAGGTCTCGGTGGAGGTCGACATCCGCGCCGGCCTGCCCGCGTTCACGATCGTCGGGCTGGGCGACGCGGCGGTTCGAGAGTCGCGGGACCGCGTTCGCTCCGCGATCCTCAACTCGGGCTTCGACTTTCCCCAGACCCGGATCACCGCCAACCTCGCGCCAGCGTTCCTGCGGAAGGTGGGGCCCGGCTTCGACGCCGCGCTGGCGATCGCGATCCTGGCCGCCAGCGGTCAGGTTCCGGCCGCCGCGCTGGATCGCTACGCGGTGTTCGGCGAGCTGTCGCTGAGCGGCGAGCTCCGCGACTCGCCGGGCGCCCTCGCGGTCGCCGAGGGCGCACAGCGCGCCGGCCTGGAAAGGCTGATCGTTCCGCGCGAACGCGCCCGGGAGGCGGCTCTGGTCGATGGGCTCCAGATCGCCGGCGTCCGCACCCTGCGGGCGGCGGCCGAGGTCGTCACGGGCGCGGCGCTGCCGGCGCTGCCGGCGCCCGCCACCGACCTCGGCCTCCCCGCGTCCGAGCCCGATCTGGCGGACGTCAGGGGACACGCTGCCCCGCTGCTGGCGCTCGAGATCGCCGCCGCCGGTGCGCACAACCTGCTGCTCGAGGGGCCGCCCGGGACCGGGAAGACGATGCTCGCCCGCAGGATCCCGTCGATCCTGCCGGCGATGACGCCGGCGGAGGCGATCGAGGTGACGCGGATCCACAGCGTCGCCGGGCTACAGGCGTCGGGGCTGGTGCGAGCGCGCCCGTTTCGCGCGCCGCACCACACGATCTCGCCGGCGGGGCTGGTCGGCGGGAGCTCGCCACCGCGACCGGGGGAGGCGACGCTGGCTCACCACGGGGTGCTGTTCCTGGACGAGCTGGCCGAATTCCAGCGCTCGAGCCTCGACAGCCTGCGCCAGCCGCTTGAGGACGGGTGCGTAACGATCGTGCGGGGACAGCGTGCGCTGGTGTTCCCGACGCGGTTCATGCTCGTCGCCGCCACCAACCCGTGCCCGTGCGGGTTCGCCGGCGTCGGCGAGCGCTGCCGCTGCGGCGACGCCGACCTCCGCCGCCACCAGCGCCGGCTGAGTGGCCCCCTGCTCGATCGGATGGACCTGCTGATCAACGTCGAGCGGCCGACCGAGGACGAGCTGCGGGCTCCGCCGGCGCGAACCTCGGCGCTCGCCCGCGAGCGGGTCGCCACGGCGCGCGAGCGCCAGCGCCACCGGCTCCGGGGCTCGGCGGCACGGTGCAACGGCGAAATGGACGCGCGGCTGGTCCGGCGGCACGTCCGGCTCGAGGCCGACGCGGAGCGAGCCCTCGCGCGGGCTTATGCCGTCGGGGCCCTGAGCGCCCGAGGGCGCCACCGGGTCGTGCGCGTGGCGCAGACGCTCGCCGACCTGGAGGAACACGCCGCGATCACCGAGGGCGACCTGCTGACCGCGCTCAGCTTGCGCCAGCGGAGCGCCGCCGAGACCATGCTGGCGGTGTGAGGTGACCGAAGACCGTTCGGCGGCGCCTGACGGCGGCGCCTCGCGACACGTTGGCGATCGCGCCTGCGATGCGTGCGTCGCTCGCACGTGGCTGGTCGGGCGGATGGCCGGGCACCTCGAGCGGGCTCGTGGCCGGATTGGCGAGGCGCTCGCACTCGAGGATCCGGCGCTGATCGCCGCGCTCGGCGGCCACGAGCAGGACCGCCTCCGCACCGAGCTCGACGCGATCGACGTCGAGGAGGTCAGGTCGCGCGCCCGGCGAGCCGGCCTCGAGACTATCTGCGCCTGCGAGCCGGACTACCCGCCGGCGCTGCGGGCGCTCGACGCGCCACCCGCGGTCCTGCACGTCGCGGGCGGCCTGCACCGGCTGCTCGAGCTGATCGCTCACGACCCGGTGGCGCTCGTCGGGTCGCGGCGATCGTCCGCGTACGGAGCGGAGATGGCGCGGGCGCTCGGGCGCGACCTGGCCCTGACCGGCGTCACCGTCGTGAGCGGGATGGCGCGAGGGATCGACTCAGCGGCGCACGCCGGGGCGCTCGAGGTGAGCGACTCGACGATCGCCGTACTCCCCGGCTCGGCCGATCGTCCCTACCCACCCGGGGAGGGGGTGCTTTACCGCCGGATCGTCGCCGGCGCGGTGGCCGTGTCCGAGCTCGCCCCCGGCACGAGCGTCCGCCGCTGGATGTTCCTGGCCCGTAACCGGATCATCGCCGGGCTGGCGGCGATGACGGTGGTGATCGAGGCGGGCGAGCGCTCCGGCTCGCTGGTCACCGCCCGGGCCGCGGGCGAACTCGGGCGGCCGGTGGGAGCCGTCCCGGGCCGCGTGACCACGCCGCAGGCGGCCGGCCCGCACGAGCTGCTGGCGGCCGGGGCGTGCCTCGTACGCGGCGCTCAAGACGTCCTCGACCACCTGTTCGGCGCCGGCGTCCGCCTCGCCGGCGCAGTGGACGGCCCCGAGCCGCCGCCGGAGCTCCGTCCGCTGCTGGCGGCGATTGCCGAGGGTCACGACACCGCCGGCTCGCTTGCCCGGGCCGGTTTCGGACCGGAGCATGGGCTCGCGGCCCTCGCGGCGCTCGAGCTGGGCGGCTATGTGCGGCGCGGCACCGGCGGACGCTTCACGGTGGCGCCGTGAGGCCGCGCCGTGCGAAGAACTCCGCGCTCGGGCGGGCTCAGACTGCCGAATTGGACTTACTCGCGGCAGGGCCGAGTGAATCCAAATTCACCCCCGGCCAGGCGGTCGAGTGTCGAGAAACTCGCGACATCCGTGCTGGGCCCGACCGTCCGAACTACTCTGGTGACCTTGTCCGGAGCGCACCACATTCCCCGTGTCCTCTCGATTGCCGGCTCAGATTCCGGCGGTGGCGCCGGCATCCAGGCCGACCTGAAGGCCTTCGCCGCGTGCGGCGCGCACGGGATGACCGCGATCACCGCGATCACGGTCCAGAACACGGTGGGCGTTACGGCGGTGCACCCGGTCCCGCCCGACATCATCATCGCCCAGGTCCGCGCGGTCGCCGGCGATATAGGCATTGACGCCGTCAAGATCGGCATGCTCGGCGACAGTCCGACGATCGAGGCCGTGGCCCAGGCCCTGGACGAACTACCCGAGGGCACTCCGGTCGTGCTCGACCCGGTCATGGTCGCGGAGTCCGGAGCACAGCTGCTCGACCCGGCGGCGAAAGCGACCCTCAGGACGGTGTTGCTCCCTCGCGCGACCGTCGTGACCCCGAACGTGCCCGAGGCCCAGGCTCTCCTCGGGGAGGCCGAGAGCCCCGCGCGCGACCTGGACGTTGAGGGTCTCGCCCGCCGGATCCATGCACTCGGCCCCCAGGTGGTCGTCGTCACCGGCGGCCATCGCGACGAGGCCATCGACGTGTTCTTCGACGGCCGACGGCTGGTCGAGCTTCCCGGCACCCGTCACCCCGACGGCGCATCGCACGGGTCCGGGTGCACCCACTCCTCGGTGCTCGCGGCGCGACTCGCACGCGGCGACGACCCGCTCGACGCCGCCCGGGCGGCGAAGGAGCTCGCCTCGCGCGCGGTGGCGAACGGCCTGACCGAAATCGGCGCCGGCGCCGGCCCCGTGGACATCCTCGGACTGGTGGGTCTCACCTCAACGTTCCACCCGTCATGCCGGACCGGATGACCATCGTGCGGCGCCCGCTCGGCATCCGGCCTCGCCGAACGGCCGGGCCCCGCACGATCCATCCGGTGCTTTGTCCTCGGGTCCTCGCGTAGCTCCGCTACGCGTCGGATCCTGCGTCCTCGCCTGACGGCCCCCGGTCTCGGCCTTCCGGGCGGCACGTTTCGGCTCGCCCCCACTCGCTGCAAACCCGACGAAACCGGTCCAAGACGGGCCTCAGCCGGTCCGGCGCAACGCTGCGTTCTGACATAATCCCGCCGTGCGTTTCCTGAGGATGAAGCCAGGACATGGGGAGGTTCTGATCGCCGAGGGGGACGTCGAGCGCGCCGAGGACGAGCAGCGCCTGATCGAGGAGTTCCGCCGTCAGCTGGACGCCGGCCTGTGGGCGGCGGTGCCGCTGTCGGACAGGGGGGGACGGCGGGAGTCGATGATGGTCCGCTCGTTCGAAGAGATTCCCTGGGACGCCGACCGCGTGATCTTCTTTCCGCGGGCGGCGGGCGGCCGGTAGGACGGCGGCGGCCGGGTGCTACTGGCGCTCGCAGCGACGGCGCTGGTGGCTCTTGCCCTGCTCTCGGACCTGATCATCCCGCGGGTCGAAGACCTCTGGGCCCGCTTCCGCGCCGGCCGGCAGCGTGCCCCCGCCTGGGCGTACGACCCCGGCCGGGAGCGGCGGGCCGAGCAGCGCGCACGAGCGCTGCTGCGCTCGTGCGTGAACGAAGAGGAATGGTCGATGTACCGGGACCTCGGCTTCCTACGCGTGTGGGGCACCCTGGCTGACGGGCCCGATGACGTCGGCGGGACCGCCGGCGCTCCCTACGCCTACCTGATCTATCCGCATCGGCCGATCGTCGCCTACCTGGCTCAGACCCACCGCCTGCTCAACGAGTACTGCGTGACGTTCCCTGACGAGACGCGGCCGTACGGCTCCAGCCGACTACCGGACTCCGATGATGTGCTGGCCAAGTGGATGGCGCTAACCGGTGACGAGCGCAGGCTGATCTCGACCGCCAACATGCACCTGCCCGGCCGACAGCTCGACCCGGCCGCGGTTCGGCGCGACCTGTGGCGCCTCTCGCAGTGGGAGCGCGCCCGGATGCGTCAGCTGGCCGGCGGCGACGGAACCACGCCGGCGGACCGCCAGAGCGCGGCCTGAGGGCGTGGCGAAAACCCTTCGTATTGAAGGGAAAGTCGCCAAGCCCTGACACCGGCTAAGGTTCCGCGCCCCGTGGACTTGAAGCACAGAAGCCGAGCGCTCACCGAGGGGCCCGAGCGCGCTGCCGCCCGCGCGCAGCTGAAGGGGATCGGCTACGACGACGAGGCGCTGAGCAAGCCGCTCGTCGCCGTGGCCAACACGTGGATCGAGACGATGCCGTGCAACTTTCACCTGCGTGCTCTGGCCGCGAAGGTCAAGGAGGGGATTCGCGAGGCCGGCGGGACGCCGATGGAGTTCAACACGATCGCCATCTCCGACGGGATCACGATGGGCACCGCGGGGATGAAGGCCTCGCTGGCCAGCCGCGAGGTGATCGCCGACTCGATCGAGCTCGTGGGCTTCGCTCAGGCGTTCGACGCGGTGATCGCGATCAGCGGCTGCGACAAGACGATCCCCGCCACCGTGATGGCGCTGTGCCGGCTGAACGTGCCGAGCTTGATGCTGTACGGCGGCTCGATCTATCCGGGTCGGTACAACGGTCAGCAGATCACGATCCAGGAGGTGTTCGAGGCGATTGGGGCGCACGCCGCCGGCCGGATCACGGACGAGGAGCTGACCGCCATCGAGGAGGCCGCGTCGCCCGGCGCCGGCGCCTGCGGCGGCCAGTTCACCGCCAACACGATGGCGATGGCGTTCCAGGTGCTCGGGATCTCCCCGACATCCTCGGGGGTGCCGGCCACCGACCCGCACAAGGTCGACGTGGCCAAGGAGGCCGGCCAGCTCGTGATGGACGTGCTCAGGCGAGGACAAAAGCCAAAAGACATCATCACCCGCGAGGCCCTCGAGAACGCGATCGCCGCGATCGCCTGCAGCGGCGGCTCAACCAACGGCGTCCTGCATCTCCTCGCGGTGGCCAACGAGATCGGCGTCGACCTGAACATCGACGACTTCGACCGGATCAGCGAGCGGACGCCGCTGCTGTGCGATCTGAAGCCGAGTGGCCGGTTCGTTGCCCCCGACCTATACGCCGCCGGTGGGATCCCCGTCGTCCTGAGACGGCTCAAGGAAGCCGGCATCCTTCACGACCAGGCCCAGACGGTGACCGGCCAGACCGTCGGCCAGCTCGCCGACGAAGCACAGGAGACCGAGGGCCAGGAAGTCGTCCGGCCGCTCGATAATCCGCTCAAGGACACCGGCGGACTCGTGATCCTCAAAGGCAACCTCGCGCCCGAGGGCTGCGTGGTCAAGGTCGCCGGCTACGAGCGGCGTCGCCACACCGGGCCGGCGCGTGTGTTCGAGTCCGAGGAGGACGCGATGGCCGCCGTGCGCACCCAGGGCATCAAGGCCGGCGACGTCGTAGTGATCCGCAACGAGGGCCCCGCCGGCGGACCCGGCATGCGCGAGATGCTCGCCGTCACCGCCGCGCTCGTGGGTGAGGGGCTGGGCGAGGAGGTCGCGTTGCTCACCGACGGGCGCTTCTCGGGTGCCACGCACGGCCTAATGGCCGGCCACGTCGCCCCGGAGTCGGTCAGGGGCGGCCCGATCGGCATCGTCCGCGACGGCGACGAGATCACCGTCGACGTGGACACACGCCGCCTCGACGTCAACCTGTCGGACGAGGAGATCGCGGCGAGGACGAGGAGCTACCGCCCGCCCGAGCGGCCGGCGCCGGCGGCCGCGCTGGCAAAGTACGCAAAGCTCGTCTCGAGCGCCTCGCTCGGCGCGATCACGCGCTAAGGGCGAACCGGGGCTAACCAGACACGGATCTTACGCCGGGCTTACAGAAGCCTGAAATCGTGCCTGCAAAACTGTGCTGAAATCGTCTGGGCCGGAATGTCCGGGTGGCCGGTCGGTAGCATTCCGAGCTAGAGAGGTGAATCGAGCTGGCACGAGTTACCTATCTACGTCCTGAGCGGGGCCGGCCGGGGGCAATCGGAAGACCCCGCCGTTCCTCCTCGTCGTCTGGTCCCGCGCGCCGGCGCGGGCCGTATATCGCGCTGGGCTTGTTCGTGCTGCTCGTGGTGGCGGCGGGCGCGGTCGCGGTCACCCTGAAGACTTCCAAGGCGACGCTGTCCTCCGATCCGACCGCGCTGGCCAAGGTCGGGATGCCGATGGGCGGCGGGACGATCGAGACCGTCAGCGTCACGAACGCGCGCACCAACGAGCAGATCCCTTCCTACGTCTCGGACGGCCGCATCTGGCCGAGCAAGCTGATCCCGGCCCACGAGTTGGTGGCGGTCTATGTGGTGGTCAAGCGCCCAAGCACGGTCGCCTGGCTGACCGGCAAGACCGAGCAGCTCCACGTCACGCTGATGACTCCGAGCGCTCACCTGCTCGCCCATTTCCTCACCGTCCCCGGGGGACAGCCGGTCCATCTCCAGTTCGCGGACCCGGTCGCCACCGTTTCGACGGGGCCCTCCCCGACCAGCCTGCATAGGCAGCAGTTCGCGAGCCTGGAGTCGGTGGTGACGCTGCCTCGTGCGCAAGCCGCGGGATCGATCTATATCGCCGCCGCGCCGCGGTCGTGGGAGACATCCTCCGCGTCCCTGGTCAGCTGGTTCCCGGCCGGTGCGGCGACCGCGGCCGTCGCGAACCCCGCGCCGGGCACCGCGATCAAGGCCAGCACACCGATCTCGCTCACCTTCTCGAAGCCCGTGTCCCAGGCCCTCCACGGCTCGATGCCGGTCGTCTCGCCTCAGAGCCAGGGCACCTGGCAGAAGATCAACGCTCACACGATCGAGTTCGTGCCTGCGAACTTCGGCTACGGCCTCGGCGCCACCGTGAGCATCGGTCTCCCGAGCGGAGTCAACCTCGTCGGCGCCAAGCATTCCGGCGCAGGGTGGGGCGCGTGGACGGTGCCGCAGGGAACCACCCTGCGCCTCCAGCAGCTGCTGGCCGTGCTGGGGTACCTCCCGCTCCGCTTCCACTACGACGGCACGGGGCCCGGGCCCAATACGGCTAACCAGCTCGCGGCAGCGATCAAGGCCCCTGCCGGAAGCTTCAGCTGGCGCTACCCGAATACCCCGGGCGCGCTCGTGAACATGTGGGCCCCGGGCACGTTCGGCGAGATGACCAAGGGCGCGATCATGGCGTTCGAGAACACCGAGGGCATGACCGCGGACGGGATCCCCGGCCCGCAGGTATGGAACGCGTTGATCACCGCGGCGGTGAAGGGTCAGTTCAACACGTTCGGCTACACGTTCGTCCAGGTGAGCGAGGGGAGCCCCGAATCCGAGTCGACCTGGCACAGCGGCAAGACCGTCGTCTCCGGCCCGGTCAACACCGGCGTCCCGGCAGCGCCCACGGCCCAAGGGACGTTCGCAGTGTTCGAGCACGCGCTGTCGGTCACCATGAGCGGCACCAACCCGGACGGAAGCCACTACGTCGATCCGGGCATCCCGTTCGTGAGCTACTTCAACGGTGGAGACGCCCTGCACTACTACGCCCGCCCCGGGTACGGCTACCCCCAGAGCGACGGGTGCGTCGAGATGCCGTACGGCGAGGCCGAGGCGGTCTACCCGTACACGCCGATCGGAACGATCGTCCAGGTCACCTGAGGCGCCGCCGTCAGGCGCCGACAACGCCACCGCTTCCGGGCCCGCCGCCGGAGCAGGCTTGACCGTCCCCGCGGCGAATAGGGTGGCCTCGATGAGCGCCCCCCGCGAGCAGACTCCCTGGACCGACGCTCTGACCGCGTTCGAGCACGACCTCACACGGCGCGCGGTGGCCGAGAAGACGCACGTGGCGTACATCAGCGATGCCCGTCAGTTCGCGGATTGGGCCGAGGTCCACCAAGCCGGTCCGGCCCAGGTCGACGTACGGACGCTGCGACGCTACGCCGCCGGGCTGGCGGAGCGGGGGATCGCGCCCGCCACCATCGCCCGCCGGCTCGCCGCCCTGCGGGGACTGTTCCGCGTGCAGATGGAGCTGGGCGCCCGCGAGGACAACCCAGCCGAACTGCTCAGCTCGCCCAAGCGGCCGCAGCGGCTCCCGCGCGTCCTCAAGGCCGGTGACGTCGCGGTCCTGCTCGACTCGATCCCCGCGTCGAGCCCGCTCGAGCTGCGCGACCGGGCGCTGTTCGAGCTCGCCTACGCCTGCGGGCTGCGTGCCGAGGAGATCGTGTCGCTCGACCTCGGCGCGGTCGACTTCGACTCCGAGTCGGTGCGCGTCGAGGGCAAGGGCGAGAAGACGCGCCTCGTTCCGGTCGGCGAGCAGGCGCTCGCCGCGCTCGAGCGCTACCTCGCGCGGGGGCGTCCTCTCCTGATCAGCGCTGAGGAAAGCGCACTGTTCCTATCGAAGTCTGGCCGCCGCCTGTCCACGTCCGACGTAAGGCGCCGGCTGAGCGGCTGGGCGAGGCACGCGGTCGCGCGTTCGCCGGCTCTTGCGCAGGCCCACCCGCACGCTCTCAGGCACTCTTTCGCGACCCACCTGCTGGACGGCGGAGCCGATCTGCGAGCCATCCAAGAGCTCCTCGGCCACGCGACCATTTCGACCACTCAGGTTTACACTCGCGTTGAGTCGGCCCGCCTAAGGTCCACGTATTCACGCGCTCATCCTCGCGCGTGAGGCGGGCCAACTAACGTTCTGGGGCACAGTGGAAACCAACGTCAAAGCGATCGAGCTACAAGATCTGTGGAGGCGGTTCAAGGCGACCGGCGATGAGCGCGCGCGGGAGCGGCTGGTGGTTGCTTACTCACCTCTGGTCAAGTACGTAGCCGGCCGCATGAGCTCGGGGCTCCCCGCCCACGTCGAGGAATCGGATCTCATCTCCTACGGACTGGGTGGCCTGATCTCCGCGATCGAGCGGTTCGATCTGAGCCGCGAGATCAAGTTCGAGACCTACGCGATCACCCGCATCCGCGGCGCCATCATCGACGAGCTGCGGACGCTCGACTGGGTACCCCGGTCGGTGCGCGCGCGGGCACGTGAGATCGAACGGGCGAACATGAAGCTCGAGGCGCGCTACCAGCGCGCCCCGACCGACGAAGAGATGGCGACCGAGCTGGGCGTGACCGTCGAGGACTTCCAAGACGCGCTGCTTCAGATCTCCAACTCGACGATCGTCGCGCTCGACGAGCTGTGGAGCGTGTCGGACTCGACCGGCGACGCGATCTCGCTGCTCGACACGCTGCCCGACCGCGGCGCGCCCGATCCAGAGCAGCTGATGGACCAGTCGGAGCTCCGCGACCGGATCGCCGACGCGATCGCCGCCCTGCCCGAGCGCGAGAAGCTCGTCGTGGCGCTCTACTACTACGAGAACCTCACCCTGCGTGAGATCGGCGAGGTCCTGGGGGTCACCGAGTCGCGCGTTTCGCAGCTGCACACCAAGGCGGTGCTGCGCCTGCGAGGCAAGCTGGCCGGCGAACTGGACTGACTGGACTGACCGGACGGGGCCGCCCGGCGTCGCGGCTGCGGCCCGCTCGGCATCCGTGCCTCGCCTGACGTGGCGGCCGCGACCTCGTCCGGCGGATGCCGAGCGCAGCGAGGCCCGGTATCTTCGGTTTCACAGGTCATTCAAGGAGAGGAGCCAGGCATGCACAAGCCCGCGGACCGCATCCGCAACGTGGCGCTCGTCGGCCACCGGGGTAGTGGCAAGACGTCGCTGCACGAGGCGCTGCTGTTCCAGGCCGGCACGATCAACCGGATGGGATCGGTGATCGACGGGACGACCGTGTCGGACACGGATCCCGACGAGAAGGCGCGCCAGATGTCGATCACCGCGGCCATGTCGACGTTCGAGTGGCAGGACCGCAAGGTCAACCTGATCGACACTCCGGGCGACTCGAGCTTCATCGCCGACGCGCTGGGGGCCCTGCGAGTGTGCGAGTCCGCCATCTTCGTGATCAACGGCGTGATGGGGGTCGAGGTCCACGCCGGCCGCCTGTGGGCGCGCGCCGCCGAGCTCGACCTGGCGCGCCTGATCTTCGTCAACATGCTCGATCGCGAGCGGGCCGACTTCTTCCGCACGCTCGACTCCCTCAAGTCCGCCTTCGGCCCACACATCGTGGCGACCGAGATCCCGATCGGCGCCGAGCACGAGATCCGCGGCGTGATCGACCTCGTCGACATGAAGGCCTACGAGTACGACGGCGGGGGCCGCGAGAACTGCAAGGAGATCCCGATCCCCGGCGAGCTCGAGGCCCAGGCCCAGGAGTACCGCGAGAAGCTGATGGACGAGGTGGCCGAGAACTCGGACGCGCTGATGGAGCGCTACCTAGAGGGCGAGGAGATCTCCCACGAGGAAATCGTCACCGCGCTCAAGGACGGCACCAACCACGGCCACATCTTCCCGGTCACCTGCGGCGTGGCCACGCGCAACCTCGGCACCAACCGGCTGCTCGACGCGATCGTCGACGACCTCCCGTCGCCGGTCAAGCACGGCGGTCTCGAGATCGGCGAGGTGACACTCGAACCGGTCGAGGACAAGGAGATGTTCGCCTACGTCTTCAAGACCCGTGCCGACCCGTTCGCCGGTCGCATCAACCTGTTCCGCGTCTACCAGGGAATGGTCAAGCAGGACTCGCAGGTGCTGAACACCCGCACGCACACCAAGGAGCGGATAGGCACGCTGCTCACCTTCGAGGGGGCGGGGACCGGGCATCCGACCGAATTCGGCCCGGGTGACATCGGCGCGGTCGCCAAGCTCAAGGAGACCAAGGCCGGCGACTGGCTGGCCGCCCGCGACGAGCCGATCACCATGCCTTCGATCAAGCTTCCGGCGCCGGTCATGGCGTTCGCGGTGGAGCCCAAGAGCAAGGGCGACGAGGAGAAGGTGTTCACCTCGTTGCGCCGCTTGCAGGAGGAGGACCCGACGATCGACCTGCACCGTGACGAGCAGACCGGCGAGCAGATCGTGGCCGGGCTCTCGCAGGTCCACGTCGAGGTGATCGTCGAGCGGCTGAAGTCGCGCTTCGGCGCCGAGGTCAACCTGAACCAGCCGCACGTGCCCTACCAGGAGACCATCCGCCAGCCGGCCAAGGCGCACGGGCGCCACAAGAAGCAAACGGGCGGCCGCGGCCAGTTCGGCGACGTCCACATCGAGATCGAGCCGCTCTCTGCGGGCGAGGGGTTCGAGTTCGTAAACGCGATCAAGGGCGGCGTAGTCCCCTCCGGGTTCATCCCCGCGGTCGAGAAGGGCGTGGTCGAGGCGATGCAGGAGGGCGTGGTCGCCGGCTACCCCGTCAAGGACGTGCGCGTGCGGCTGTACGACGGTTCCTACCACACGGTCGACTCATCCGAGATGGCGTTCAAGCTAGCCGGATCGCTGGCCATGAAGCAGGCCATGGAGCAGGCGGGCGCGGTGCTGCTCGAACCGATCATGCAGATCACCGTGACCGCGCCCGAGGACGCCGTAGGCGACGTGATCGGCGATCTGAACTCGCGCCGCGGGCGTCCACTCGGGATGGAACCGGTCGGCGCCGGCATGACCGAGGTCAAGGCCGAGGTGCCGATGGCCGAGGTGCTCTCCTACGCCCCAGACCTGCGCTCGATCACCGGTGGGCAGGGCGAGTTCACGATGGAGTTCCTCCGCTACGAAGAAGTGCCGGGTCACCTGGCCGGCAAGGTGGTCGAGGAGGCCAAGGCCGAAAAGGAGGCTGTGAAGGCGTGAGGCCTGCGGTACAGTCGAACGGCGTGGCCACCAAGGACATCCGGCCCTCGACGGCCTACACGATCTGCGACGTCTGCGGCCGCACGTTGCTGCGCGGCGAGCGCTCGGAGGTCTACATCGACGACGGAGTGCGGCGCGAGGTCTGCGAGCTGTGCAAGCCTCGTGCCCTTCACGAGGGATGGCTGCGGGAAGGGACGGTTCCGACCTACGACGGCTCCGAGGCGCCCTCGAGCCGGCGCGGCTCGTTCCTGACGCGGCTGCGACGCCGGCGCGATCGCGAGCGCCCGCCAGAGGCTCCAGAGCTCGAGCCGCTCGGCGAGCAGGAACCACTGCCCGAGTCCCCGCCGCCCGAGCCGCGCACGCCGCCGCGCCGGCCGGCCCGCGAGACGGCCCGCGAGCTGCGCAAGCGGGCCCAGGAGTCGATCCCGCCGACCCGCCCCCGCCACCATGGCGAGCCGCGGCACGTGCGGGCGGTCCCGGTAGGAGCCGGCCAGAGGATCGCCTCGGCCATCGAGGTGTTCAACAACTCGGAGCACCGACGGACGGTGGCGGGGGTGGCGCGGTCGCTGGGCGCGCCCACCATCTCGATACACCCGAATGAGGGGCATTCAAGCATGGTCGAGATCGTGGCCTCCTGGGAGCTGTGCTGGTATCGCTACGAGGTGGACCTGTCCGAGGAGGTGCCGGCGATGCGGGTCGCCGCTCAGGGTCACGAGCTGGACGAGCTGAGCCCTCGCGAGCGAGAGTCCAACGCCGGTTATGACAAGCACGGCGCGCTCGTCGCCGGATGAAGGCGAAAAGACACTCTTCGGAAGTCAGGCATGGATGCCTGACTTCACGTGAACCTGTCGTCGTTGCCGTTCTGTCTAGACACACGTTCGATGGTGGTCCTCGGCGACCGCGTCTAGCATGCGAGGCGTGATCTATTGCGTCGTTCCAGAGGAGCTGGCCGACGAGCTGCTGCCCAAGCTCGAGAGCTACTACGCCGACGACCCCAATGTCGAGGTGATCGTCGACCGCCGCAAGACGTCCCGCCGGGGCCGGACCTCGTCGGGCGGCGGCAACCGCTCCGTCCGCGACAGACGCCGGGCGCGCGTCACCGGCGAGCTCCCCGAGCTGGCCACGGACTAACCCAACCGGCGGTCGGTTGAAGGCTGTTCTGCACGTCGATGGCGGCGCGCGTGGCAACCCCGGACCCGCTGCGATCGGTGTGGTCATCTCGACGCCGGAGGGGGAGGTGCTCGACGAGCTCGCCGAGACGATCGGGGTGGCCACCAACAACGTGGCCGAGTACCAAGGACTGCTGCGAGGGCTCGAGCGCGCCCGCGCCCTGGGCGCCACCGAGGTCGACATAATCAACGACTCCGAGCTGGTCGCGCGCCAGCTGATCGGTGCCTACAAGGTCAAGCACCCGGCGATGAAGCCGCTGTACGCCGAAGCGATGGCAGCGCTTCGCGAATTCGATCGCTGGAGCATCCGGAGCGTTCCACGCGCTGAGAACGCGCGAGCCGACGAGCTCGTCAATCGGGCGCTCGACGGGGAGGCATGACAGGTAGTGTGTGTGCGGTGAATAGCATCGATGCAGGACCGGCAAGACGACTCATCGAGCACCACACCGGACATCCGGTCATCAGCTTCTATCTCGACCTCGATCCTGAGCGGTTCGCCACGGCCCCGCCTCGCGCGGCGCAGATCCGCTCGCTGATCGACCAGGCCGCCCGCGAGCTCGACGAGGCCGCGGGGGCCCTCAGCCACGACGATCGGATCGGGCTCCGCAGGGACCTGGAGCGGATCGACGACTTCTTGAGCTCGCCCACCGGAAGGGGTGAGTTCCAGGGCGCCCACGCGCTGGCCGTGTTCTGCTCGGGCCGGGACGACCTGTTCGAGGTCGTAAAGCTGCCGCGGGCGGTGCCCGGCCGCGTCGTGATCGGACGGACGCCGTACGTCGAGCCGCTGGTCGCGGCTCTCGAGGAGCGTCGCTGGCTCGTGGCGCTCGTCAATCGGCGTCTCGGGCGCGTGCTCGGAGGCCCGGTCGACCGCCTGGAGGAGAACGGGAGCTTCGGGGATTACGTGCATGGGCAACACGACCAGGGCGGCTGGTCGCAGGCCCGCTACGAGCGCAGCATCGAAAAGGACGTCGACGACCACCTGCGCCGGGTGGCCGACGCCGTCAACCAGCGGTGGCGCAGCGAGGCTTTCCATCGCGCCGCGGTGGGTGGTCCAGTCGAGATCGTCCCGCGGCTCGAGGGGTTCCTCGCGGCCGAGGTGCGTGCGCACCTGGCGCCGGGACGTGTCGAGGTTGACCTGTCCAGCGCGGGCGATGACGAGATCCGTCGCGCGCTGGCCAGCCTCGTACTGGAGGACGAGAAGCAGCTTGAGCGCGATGCGCTCGACCGTCTTGCCGCCGGCATCGGAAGCGGCGGGCGGGCCGTCGGTCGCCCCGAGGACACGATCGAGGCGCTCAACGAGCGCCGGGTGCAGACGCTGCTGCTCGAGCCGGGGTTCGACCGCCGAGGCGCGCGCTGCTTGACATGCGGGCTGTTGATGCTCGAGCCCCACGACCGCTGCCCGGCGGACGGGGGAGACGTCGAGGAGGTCGAGCACCTGCGCGAGGCCGCGATCGAGGCCGCGTTGGCCCAGGACGCCGAGGTGTCGTTCGTCCGCCACTACCCGGACCTGGGGCCGCTCCAAGGCATCGGGGCACTGCTGCGCTTCTAAGACCTGGCTGTCACCATCCGGGCCTGAGGACCGTTCCCGCTACCCTTTTCCGCGTGAACGATCCCCTGACCGAGCTGAGCGCCCGGCTCGAGGAGGCGGCCGAACAGCTCCGTGCCCCCGATCTCGAGGTCGACACCGCGCTTGCCCTGATAGAGGAATGCGCTCGGCTGGCCGCGGAGGCCAGCTCCCAGGTCGACCAGCGGACGCGGGCGGCACTCGAGCCGCTGCCGGACCTGCCCGGCCAGCTGCCCCTGCCGACGGCGTAGTGCTCCCAGCAGCGACCGAGGGGATTGGGCACCCACCCAGCCCTCCACCCAGCCCTCCTACACCCACCCGTTTGCCGCGCCAAAGCGAGACATACCCGGAGCACCTCCGCTCGGCGGTGGAGGGCTATCTGGAGTCGTTGCGCTTCTCGACCGGTGCCGAGGCGGCCGGCCTTGACGAGGCGATGCGCTACTCGCTGATGGCCGGCGGGAAGCGGATCCGGCCGGTGCTGGCGCTCGCCAGCGCCTCTGCGATCGGCCGCGATCCCGAGTGGGTGCTGCCGCTGGGGGCGGCGATCGAGCTGATCCACACATACTCGCTGATCCACGATGACCTGCCAGCGATGGACGACGACGACCTGCGGCGCGGGCGGCCCACCTGCCACCGCGCGTTCGGCGAGGACGTGGCGATCCTGGCCGGTGACGGACTGTATGCCGAGGCGTTCGTGCTGCTGCTTTCCCGTCAGGAGGCGGAGCCGGCCCGGCTGCTGGCGGCGGCGCGGGAGCTCGCCCACGCGACCGGTGCCGAGGGGATGGTCGCCGGGCAGTACATCGACGTGGCCGGGACGGCCCCAACCGGCGCGGCCGGGCTGCGCCGGCTGCACGAGCTCAAGACCGGCCGGTTGATCGCGGCCAGCGTCGAATGCGTGCTCCTGCTGGCCGGCGTGCACGAAGCCGAGACGCGTGACAGCTTCACCACTTTCGCCCGCGAGCTGGGGGTACTTTTCCAGATCGTGGACGACATTCTCGACGTGACCGGCTCCGAAGAGATCCTCGGCAAGCATCAGGGAAGCGACGAGCGACTCGGCAAGCGGACATACGTGACAGAGTTCGGGGTAGAGGGCGCCCGAGAGCTCGCGACGCAGTCGCATGCCCGGGCCCGAGCGGCGCTCTCGCTGGCGGCGGGGCGAGCGGGATCTCACACGACAGACGAACTCGAGCAGATAACCGATTTCATCGCGACCCGATCCTTCTGATGGCTGACCTACTTGCGCGGATCGACAACCCCCAGGACCTGCACGGCCTGACCGACGAGGAGCTCCAAACCCTCGCCCAGGAGGTGCGCGAACACATCATCGACACGGTCGGGGAGATCGGCGGTCACTTCGGCGCCAACCTGGGCGCCTGCGAGATCGCGGTCGCGCTCCACTCGATACTCGACTCGCCGCGCGACAAGATCCTGTGGGACGTCGGCCACCAGGCCTACCCGCACAAGATCCTGACCGGCCGCCGCGACCAGCTGCACACGATTCGCAAGTATCGGGGCCTGGCTCCGTTCTGCGCGGTGTACGAGTCTGCGCACGACATCATGGGTGCCGGCCATGCCTCGACGGCGATCGGCTACGCCGTCGGTATCAAGGAGGCGATGCGCCGGGGCCATGGCGAGGATGGTCACGTGGTGGCGGTCGTCGGGGACGGAGCGATGACCGGTGGCGTCGCCTTCGAGGCGGTCCACCAGGCTGGCGGCGAGGGAACCCCGATCGTGGTCGTGCTCAACGACAACGGAATGTCGATTGCGCCGAACGTTGGGGCGCTCTCGCGACATTTCAACCGGATTCGCCTGAACCCCAAGTTGTGGCGCGCTCGGGAGGAGTTCGAGGAGGGGCTGACCAAGCTGCCGGTGGGCATCGGCTCTGCGTTCGAGCGCCTGGGACCCCACGTCAAGGAGTCGCTGAAGGCGTTCTGGGCCCCGGGTCTGTGGTGGGAGGAGCTCGACTTCGCCTACATCGGGGTGATCGACGGTCACGACGTGCGGGCCATCCGGCGCGCGTTGCGCGAGGCGCTCGCGGCCGGCCGTCCCGTCGTGGTCCACTGCGCGACGGTCAAGGGCAAGGGCTTCGCTCCCGCCGAAGAGGGCGGCCTCGAGGGCATGGAGAAATGGCACGCCGCCAAGCCGAAGTCGATCGCGAACGGCATGCCGGCGGCCGCGGTGCGCAAGCCGTCGGGCGGCAAACCGGCGCCGCCGCAGTACACACAGGTCTTCGGCCAGGCCCTGGTGGAGGAGTGCCGCCGGGACGAGCGCGTGATTGGGATCACCGCGGCGATGAACTCGGGCACCGGCCTGAACATCCTCCAGCGCGAGTTGCCCGACCGCTACTTCGACGTGGGGATCGCCGAGCAACAGGCCATCCTGTTCGCCGCCGGGCTGGCGCTCCAGGGCTGCAAGCCGGTGGCCGCGATCTACTCCACCTTCCTTCAGCGCGCCTATGACCAGATCGTCCACGACGTTTGCCTGCAGAAGCTGAACGTGGTATTCGCCATGGACCGCGCCGGCCTGGTCGGCGACGACGGCCCGACCCACCACGGCGCGTTTGACATCGCCTATCTGCGCTGCCTGCCGAACATCACGCTGATGGCGCCGCGTGACGAGGCGATGCTCGTACACATGCTCCGCACGGCTCTCGAGTACGACGACGGCCCGATCGCCCTGCGCTATCCGCGGGGAGAGGGGGTTGGGGTGCCGCTTCCGGCGCGGCCGGAGACGATCGAGATCGGGACCGGCGAGATCCTGCGCGAGGGAGAACGGGTGGCCCTGCTCGGCTATGGCAGCGGGGTCGCCAAGGCGCTCGAGGCGGCCGACATTCTGGCCGAGCACGGCCTGTCGGTGACGGTCGCGGACGCCCGGTTCGCCAAACCGATCGACGTGGGGCTGGCGGCGCAGCTGGCGGCCGAGCACGACCTGCTCGTGACCGTCGAGGAGGGCGTCCTCGCCGGCGGATTCGGGTCGGCCGTGTGGGAGCGCTTGTCCGATGCCGGCCTGGGGGTGGGCGGGGGCCGAATTCTGCGCGTGGGCCTGCCGGACCGCTACGTCACCCACGGTTCGCCGAAGCTCCTGCACGAGGAGGTCGGCTTCACCGGCGAGCGGATCGCCGAGCGGATCGAGTCCGCTGTCGCCGAATACAGCGACATCCCGGTCGCCTAAGGCGCCACCGTCAGGCGCCGCCGACCTTCTTCATCAGGCGCGGTCGACCCCTGCACTCAGGCGTCCACCAACCGTTGATCTGAGGCGTTCTCTCCTCGGGCGCGCGCCCGCGCTCGCCGAAAGAAGGGCGATGGCAACCCGGGAGCTTGAAATCGATGCAGAGCGGCCGATCGTGGCGCCGGAGCTGTACGTCTCGCGCCAGCCGGTCGTCGACGGTGAGATGCGTGTGCGCGGATATCGCGTGGCGTACTCGAGCGCCGACGGGAGCGAGCCGGGGGAGACCTCGGCCGCACGGCTGCTCGGCGACGTCCTGAGCGGCGTGGGGCTCGACGACCTCGTCGGCAGCTCCCTGGCCCACCTGCCCCTGTCGCGGGACGTCCTGCTGGCCCTCGGCGTCCCGCCCGTCCGCCCCGACCGGGTGATGCTGCGGATCTCCCATGACACCGCGCTCGATCCGAACGTTGTCGGCACGGTCGACGCCCTCACCGGGCGCGGCTACGCCCTGTCCCTGTGCGAGCTGCCCGGTCCCGATTTCGACGCGTCGCTGCTCGACCGGTTCGGGACGGTGGAGGTCGACTTCGCCGTCTGGGACGGGGACGAAGCGGGACAGGTCGTGGGGAGGATCAAGGGCGGCCGCGCGACGGCGCTGGCCACGGGGCTAATCGACTACGACCGGTTCGAGGCGGCTAAATCGATCGGCTACGAGCTGTTCGCCGGTCCCTTCTACGCGAGCCGGCACCGGGCCCGGGTGCGCAAGATCCCGGTCGGCGAGATGGGCACGCTCGTGTCGCTGGCGGCGTTGCAGGGAGGGTCGGCCACGATCGAGGATCTCGAGCAGGTGATCGACCGCGACGTCGGCTTGAGCGTCAAGCTGCTGCGCTACATCAACTCCGCCTACATCGGCATGCGGGGGAGCATCACCTCGATCCGCCAGGCGGTGATGATGCTCGGGTCTCGCGGAGTCTCCCGATGGGCACTACTGGTGGCGCTGACCGGTGGCCCGAGCACGCCCCGGGAGCTGTCGGTGGTTGGGCTGACCCGCGCGCGGATGTGCGAGCTGCTCGGCTCCGATCATCGGGACGTGGCCGGCGACCAGCTGTTCACGGTGGGGCTGCTTTCGGTGGCCGACGCACTGCTCGACGTCCCGCTCGAGACGATCGTCGAGGAGCTGCCGCTGGCGGACGAGGTATCGGGCGCGCTGCTGCGCCGCGCCGGACCGGCGGGAACCATCCTCGACGCGGTGGTCAGCTACGAGCGGGGCGAATTCGACGCCGCCACCCTCATGTCGCACAGACGCGGCATCGCCAGCTCCTACCGCGACGCTCTCGGCTGGGCCGTCGAGACGGTCGCAGCGGTGAACTGACAGCGGCGGCCGCCGCGCCAGCGCCTGAGAACCAACGTCCCGATCACGTTACCCTGCCGCGGCAGGTGAAGCGCGTTCGGATCGACACGCTGCTCTCGGAGCGAGGGATGTTTCCGTCGCGGTCTCAGGCTGCCGCCTCCGTGCTCGCCGGCGACGTGCTCGTGCTCCCCGAGCGCCGGCGGGCGCAGAAACCCGGCGAGCTCGTGTCCGACGACGTCGAGCTCGAGGTGGTCCGGGCGCCGCCGTTCGTCTCGCGCGGCGGGATCAAGCTCCGGAACGCGCTCGACTCCTTCGGGGTGGATGTGGCCGGGCGTCGCGCGCTTGACGTCGGGGCCTCGACCGGGGGCTTCACCGACTGCCTGCTCCAGGCGGGGGCGTCGCGCGTGGTGGCGGTGGACGTGGCCTACGGTGAGCTCGACTGGAAGTTGCGCTCCGATCCGCGGGTGACCGTCCTCGAGCGGGTCAACGCCCGGTCGCTGCGACGCGAGCAACTGCCCTACGCGCCCGATCTGATCGTGATCGACGTGTCGTTCATTGCACTGGCGAAGGTGTTGCCGGCCGTGCTCGGCTGCGCGGCGGAGCGGTTCGACTGCCTGGCGCTGGTCAAGCCCCAGTTCGAGGTGGGGCGCGGCCAGGTCGGCAAGGGCGGGGTCGTCCGCGATGCCTCGGAGCGGCGGCGGGCGCTGGTCGAGGTCGGGTCGGCCGCGCTCGCGCTCGGCGCCACCGTGCTGGGCTACGCCTCGTCAGGCCTGCCCGGTCCGAAGGGGAATCTCGAGACGTTCGTGTGGCTGACCGAGGGCTCGCGAGCCGGATCGGTCGACCTGGAGCAGGCCGCCCGCGAGGTCGAGCCATGAATCCGGTCCGGGCGGCCACGGTGCTCACCCACCGCCGGCCGTCAGAGACGGGGCCGGCCGTCGAGGCGCTGGTCGAGATAGCGCGCGCGGCCGGCGCCACCGTGTACGTCGATCCGGAGGAGACCCGAAAGCACCACCTCGAGCACCGCGACGGGCTCGAGGTCGACGTGGAGGGCCGGATCGACGTCGACATCTGCTTCGCGATGGGGGGCGACGGAACGATCCTGACGGCCCTGCGCCGTTACGCCGGGACCGGTGTGCCCGTGTTCGCGGTCAACTTCGGCGAGATCGGCTTCCTGGCCACGGTCGATCGCGAGGAAGCTCGTACCGGCTTCGAGCTGGCGTTCGCCGGCGAGTTCGAGGTCCTGTCGCTCCCGGGGATCGCTCTGTCGGGAGAGCGCGGCGAGTGGCTGGCCATCAACGACGTCTCGATGCACCGCCAGCCCGGCAACCGCGTCGCCGACCTCGCCTACGCGGTCGGGGAGGACGAGATCGGGCGCGTCCGCTGCGACGGCCTCGCCGTGGCCACCCCGGCCGGCTCGACGGGGTACAACCTGGCCAACGGCGGTCCCGTCATGGCCTGGGGCGTCGCCGGCTTCGTGGTGTCGTTCATCGCCCCGCACTCGCTGACCGCTCGCGCGTTGGTCGTGGCGCCGACCGACGTCTTGACCGTCTACAACCGCTCGCAGGAGGAATCGGTCGACGTCACCGTGGACGGCCGCCCCGTCTGCACGCTGCCACCGGGCGACCAGATCGAAGCGGGGTTCGTGGACGACCAGGGATGCCTGGCCCAGCTGGCGGGCGCGAACTTCTACCGCCGCCTGCGCGAGAAGTTTGGCCGGCTGTCGTCGATGCGCTAGGCGGTGGCGCCGGCTGGATGCGGCGCCGCGAGGCCCGGACGAACGCCGGACCTCGCGCTGCACGCATCGGTCAGGGAAGGATCAAGGAAACTGCGCTGGACTCGAACGGCGCGGAATCGCGCTCGATGTTTCTTACCCACCTCGGCGATGGTTTATGCAATCGCTTGCAAAGGCGCCGCCGTCAGGCGCCGCCGACCCTCCCCCTAATTCCCATCTGTAGAACCTCGGCGGAGTGCAGGGCGCGCCGGCCGGTGCCGGCGGCAATCTGGTTGCGGCATGAGAACCCATCCGCCACGACGAAGGTGTCGGCATCGGCGGCCCGCACCATCGGCAGCAGCACCCGCTCGCCGACGCGCATCGAGACCTCGTACTGCTCTCCCTCCAAGTAACCGAACGAGCCCGCCATCCCGCAGCAGCCGGCGTCGGTCAGCTTGACGTCGAGGCCCGCGCTGGCCAGCAGGTCCCGCTCCCCGAGCGGTCCGATCAGCGCGTTGCGGTGGCAGTGACTGTGGATGAGAGCCCGCCCACCCCGCCGATCGAGCTGTGGAGGAGCCCAGTCGTGTGCATGGCGGTCGAGCAGCTCGTCGAGGACCACCGTCTGCGAGACCAGGCGACGGGCATGCTCGTCGTGGGGGAGGAGCTTGCGCAGCTCGTCGCGGAACACCGAGGCGCAGCTCGGCTCGAGCACGAGTACCGGCACGCCCGCCTCGATCGGCTCGGACAGCGTCTCGAGCGTGTCCTCGAGCGTCCGCCGGGCCAGCTTGAGCATGCCGAAGTCGTAGAGAGGGCGCCCGCAGCAGACGCGCTTGCGCGGCAACTCGACCGCGAAGCCGGCCGCCTCTAGCACGTCGACCGCCGCCTGGCCGATATGCGGCTCGAACAGGTCGGTGAACGTGTCCGGCCACAACACCACGCGCCCGCGGCCCGCGTCGCCCCCGGGGGCCGCGGCGGCCCCCCGGGCCCCACCTGCCGGACGCTGTGCGAACCAGTCCCGAAAGGTCTGGCGGGCGAACCGGGGCAGATCTCGCTGCCCGGCGACCCCGGTCAGCCGCTTGCCCTGGGCGGCGATCACGGGCGCGTGAGTGACCGCGTTGGTCAGCCGGGGAACGCGCGCGGCCACCGGCCCCCACCACGGCATCAGCCCGAGCAGATAGTGGTGCAGCGGGCGCCGCCGCCGGGCGTAGTAGTGCGAGAGGAACTCGGCCTTGTAGGTCGGGATGTCGACCTGGACCGGGCACTCGCCGGTGCAGCCTTTGCAGGCCAGGCACAGGTCGAGCGACTCCTTGACGGCGTCGTCGCGCCAGCCGTCGGCGATCGGATCGCCCTTGAGCATCTCGAATAGCAGCCTGGACCGGCCCCGCGTCGAGTGGCGCTCCTCGCGCGTCACGTGGAAGCTCGGGCACATCGTGAGGCTGCCGAGGTTGCGGCACTTGGCCATCCCGAAGCAGCGCTCGATCGCGGTGGCGAACGAGCCGCCGTCGTCGGGGAAGGCGAAGTGGGTCTCGAGCTGCGCCGGGCGGTAGTCGGGACCGAGTCGCAGGCCCTCGTCGAGCTTGACGTCGCCGATCAGGCGGTTGGGGTTCATCTTGCGATCGGGGTCCCAGATCCCCTTGAAATCGCTGAACGCCTGCATCAGCTCCGGGCCGAACATCTTGGGCAGGAGCTCGGCGCGGCCGTGTCCTTCGCCGTACTCGCCGGCCAGCGAGCCGCCGTAGGAGACGACCAGGTCCGCGCACTTCTCCATGAACGAGCGGAACGTCTTGACCCCTTGGGCGCTTTTCAGGTCGAAGTCCATGCGCGTGTGGACGCAGCCCTGGCCGAAGTGGCCGTAGTACACGCACCGGTAGCCGTGCTCGTCCAGGACCTTTTGGAAGTCGCGCAGGTAGGCGCCGAGCTTGTCGGGATGGACGGCGGCGTCCTCCCAGTTGCCCTCGGCGTCCATGTAGCCGGGCGCGCGGCTGTCGCCGACCGCGCTCTCCCGCACCTTCCAAGCCGCTACCTGGTCAGCCTTCTCGATCGCCACTCGGGTGTCGATCTGTGGACCGGAGGCGAGCGCCTCGAGCGCGGCCCGCGCCTCCTCGGTGGCTGCGTCGGGATCGTCCTGGCCAAACTCGACGTACAGCCACGCCCGCCCGTCGGGCAGGACCTTCCGCTCGGCTGCCAGCCGTCCCTTGGCGATCATGTTCTTGATCAGCTGGTCGTCGAATCCTTCCAGGCCGATTGGGCTAGTCCGCGCGAGGATCACCGGCACGTGGTCGGCGGCGTGGAACACGTCGGGGTAGCCGAGCAGCAGCGTCCGACGGTGCTGGGGACTCGGAACCAACCGCACGGTCGCCTCGAGCACGTTCGCGCACGTGCCCTCAGACCCAACCAGCGCGCGCGCCACGTGGAAGCCGTTCTCGGGCAGGAGCTGGTCCAGGTTGTAGCCCGAGACGCGACGGGGGATGTCGGGAAACTCGGCTCGGACCCGGTCGGCGACCCGGTCGCGGAGATCCCTGAGCTGCTGGTAGATCTCGCCCTTGCGCCCGCCGGCGGCGATGATCTGCTCAAGCTCGTCGTCGCTGGTTGCGCCGACAGTCATCCGGGTGCCGTCGTAGAGGACCACGTCGAGCTCGATCACGTTGTCCGACGTCTTGCCCGCCATCAGCGAGTGGGTGCCGCACGAGTTGTTGCCGAGCATCCCGCCGAACGTGCAGTACTCGTGCGTCGCCGGGTCCGGGCCGTAGGTCAGGTGGTGTTGCTCGGCGGCGTTGCGGAGCTGGTCGCAGATCACTCCGGGCTGAACTCGCGCGCGGTGGTTCTCGTGGTCGAGCTCGACGATCTGGTTGTAGTACTTGGAGTAGTCGAACACCACGGCGACGTTGGTGGTCTGGCCGCTCGGAGCGGTGCCGCAGCCGCGGGGAAGGACGGGCGCGCCGTGCTCGCGGCAGACCGCGACGCCGGCGATCACGTCCTCAGGGCCTTTCGGGATGACCACGCCGATCGGGACGGCTCGATAGATCGAGAAGTCGTTGGCGTACATCGCGCGCGTCCCCGCGTCGAAGCGGACCTCGCCGGCGATGGCCTGCGTGAGCGCACGCTTTAGGCCGGAGACGTCGACGTCGGTTGGGCCGGTGGTGACGTGGGGTCGCTCGAGCTGGGACGCGGCAGTGGCCATCGCTCTCCTCTCCTGGGTTCGATGCTTACCGTACATCCTGGCGTGCGGGATCTGTCGGGACCGCCTGGTACACCGGGGACCATGCTGCAAGAGCTGCGCGTCGAGAACCTGCTGCTGATCGATCGGGCCGAGCTGCGCCTGGCGCCCGGGCTGAACGTCGTCACGGGCGAGACCGGCGCCGGCAAGACGCTGCTCGCCCAGGCCCTCGATCTGCTGCTCGGCGGCCGCGCGGGGAGCGGCGTGGTGCGGGGCGGAGCGGCCGAGGCGTACGTCGAGGGGGTCTTCTCGATACCTCCGGCGATGCGCGACCTCGAGATCCTGCCCACCGGTGCCGCGGAGATCGTGCTCGCCCGCCGCGTGTGGCCCGACGGGCGGACCCGCGCGTACGTGTGCGGCCGCTCGGCGACGGTCGGCGACCTGCGCGAGCTCGGTGGCGCGCTGGTGGCGTTTTACGGACAGCATGAGCACCGCCGGCTGATGCTCTCGACCGTCCAGCTCGAGGTGCTCGATGCCCACTGCGGCCCAGACCAGGCCGTGCTGCGGGAGAGCGTCGGTGAGGCATACGCGCGGGTGCGCGCGCTCGAGGAGCGGATGGCCGAGCTCGGGGAGCTCGCCGCCGGCCGGGAGCGCGAGCTCGACCTGCTGGCCTATGAGCTCGAGGAGATCGAGCGGGTGGCGCCGAGCGAGGACGAGGCGCGTGAGCTGGGCGAGGAGCGCGAGCGACTCCGGCACCTGGAGACGCTCCAGAGCGCCACCACCGCCGCGGCCGAGGCGGTGTCGAGCGAGGGGGGGGAGGGTGCCGCCGAGCTGCTGGCCCAGGCGGCTGCCCAGGTGCAGCATGCCGCCGATATCGACTCGCAGCTGAGCGGTCTGGCCGAGCGCGTCGCGGCGCTCGCCTACGAGGCCCAGGACGTGGGCGCCGGCCTGCGCTCGTACGCCCTCGGGCTCGAGGGATCGCCCGGGCGGCTCGAGGAGGTCGAAGAGCGCCTGGGCCAGGTCGCGCGGCTCGAGCGCAAGCACGGTGGCGGTATCGCCGAGGTGCTCACCCACGCCGAACGGTGCCGCGCGAGGCGCGACGAGCTCGAGCGGGCGGAGGTCGCGCTCGGCGAGGTCGAGGATGAGCTTTCCCGGGCCCGGGCCGAGCTCGAGCGTGTGGCCGCGGAGCTATCCGAGCGCCGGGGGGAGGCTGCGCCGGCACTGGCGGCGGCTGTGCGCGAGCGGCTGGCCGAGCTGGCCATGCCCGAGGCGCGATTCGAGGTAGAGCTCGATCCGCGGGAGGGAGGCTGCGGGCCGCGCGGCGCCGACACCGTGGAACTGATGATCGCGCCGAACCCCGGGATGCCGGCGGGGCCGCTGCGGGAGATCGCGTCGGGTGGGGAGCTCTCGCGCGTGATGCTGGCGATCCTAAGCGTGGCGCACGGCTCAGCCCGCCCACCCACCCTCCAGCCACCCGCCGCGGGGCCGCTGCTCGTGTTCGACGAGATCGACGCCGGCATCGGCGGCCACACCGCCCGCGCCGTCGGCGAGCACCTGCGCGCGCTGGCGGAAGGGCGTCAGATCCTCTGCATCACCCACCTGCCTCAGGTGGCGGCGATGGCCGCCCGGCACTTCACCATCGCCAAGGATCTCGGCTCAGCGCCGGCGCGGACGACGGTCACCGCGCTGGACGGGGACCGCGTGGTGGGCGAGCTGGTCCGGATGCTCGGTGCGGACGTGGGCGACCGGGCTGCAACCCGCCACGCCCGGGACCTGCTGCGCGCCGCCTGAACCGCGCCCGAACCGAGGGATGGTCGAGGAACGTGAGCCATGCTTGCGTTTCTCGACCAGGCCCGGAGCGTCCGAGCGAGTCGCTACCTTGAAACGATCGAAACGCGGCTACACTCGGACAGCGGGCCTATGGCGTCGGGCGACACGCGCTTTATCTTCATAACGGGCGGGGTGGTGTCCTCGCTCGGCAAGGGAATCGCTGCCGCCTCGATTGGTCGGCTGCTCGTCGGCCGGGGGCTCGACGTTCAGCTGCAGAAGTTCGACCCGTACATCAACGTCGACCCGGGCACGATGTCGCCCTACCAGCACGGCGAGGTGTTCGTCACCGAGGACGGCGCTGAGACCGACCTCGACCTCGGCCACTACGAGCGGTTCACCGACGCCAACACGAGCCGGTCATCCAACGTGACCGCGGGCGGCATCTACAACACGGTCATCCGGCGCGAGCGTCGCGGCGACTACCTCGGCGCCACCGTGCAGGTCGTGCCCCACATCACCGACGAGATCAAGCAGCGGATCAAGCTGATGGCGGAGGCGACGGACGTCGACTTCGTGATCACCGAGATCGGGGGGACGGTCGGCGACATCGAGTCGCTGCCGTTTCTCGAGGCGATCCGCCAGTTCCCGGTCGAGGTGGGCCGCCGGCGCTGCATGTTCATCCACCTCACGCTGGTGCCGTACATCGGCCACGCCGGCGAGCTCAAGACCAAGCCGACCCAGCACTCGGTCAACGAGCTGCGCCGCATCGGCATCGCCCCCGACATGGTGATCTGCCGCTCGGAGTCGATGCTCGGCTCCGACATCCGTCGCAAGATCGCGCTGTTCGCGAGCCTGCCGGTGGAGGCCGTGGTCTCCGCCTACGACGTCCCCGACATCTATCAGGTGCCGCTCGTGTTCCGCACCGAGCGCGTCGACGACTTCATCCTGTCCGAGCACTTCGGGATCGAGGCCCCGGAGCCTGACCTGAGCGGGTGGGAGGCGATCACCCGCCGGGCCAAGGAAGCCGACCGCACCGTGCGCATCGCGCTCGTGGGCAAGTACGTCCGGCTTGAGGACGCGTACCTGTCGGTGGTCGAGGCGCTCCGTCACGCCGGCACCCACCACGACTGCAAGGTCGAGATCGACTGGGTCGACTCCGAGGAGGTCGGCGATCCGGCCGTGGCGGCGCGTCTTGAGAAGGTGAGCGGGATCCTCATCCCCGGCGGGTTCGGCGGCCGCGGGATCGAGGGCAAGATCCGCGCCGCCCAGATCGCGCGCGAAAAGCGGATCCCATATCTCGGGATCTGCCTGGGCATGCAACTGGCCGTATGCGAGTTCGCCCGCCACGTGGCCGGGATGGAGGGCGCCAACTCGACCGAGTTCGACCTCGAGACGCCGTTCCCGGTGATCGACCTGCTCCCCGAGCAGAAGGAGATCGCCGACATGGGCGGCACGATGCGGCTGGGCGCCGACCCGGTGAAGCTGCACGACTCGACGCGCATTCGCGAGCTGTACGACGAGCCGGTCGTGTATGAGCGCCACCGGCATCGCTACGAGGTCAACAACCACCTGCGCCGGCGCCTCGAGGCGGCCGGGCTGATCTGCTCGGGCACGAGCCCGGACGAGCGCCTGGTAGAGGCGATCGAGTTGCCGGCCGACGAGCACCCATTCTTCGTCGCCTCCCAGTACCACCCGGAGTTCAAGTCGCGGCCCGAGCGGCCCGCGCCGCTGTTCCGCGAGTTCGTGGGGGCTGCCCTGGCACACGCCGGTCAGACGCCCGCCGCGGCCGCCGCCACGTGAGGCGCGCCAGCGACGCCGAGCGCGAACGGCTGCACGATACGTTCGCCGCTCTGTGCCGGATCGAGAGCCCGTCCGGCCAGGAGCGGGCCTGCGCGGATTGGGTGACGCGCGAGTTGCGCGGGATGGGGCTCGAGGTCGAGGAGGACGGCGTCGGTCCAAGCGTCGGCTCGAACGCGGGCAACCTGCTCGCCCGGATCCCCGGCACCGGCCCCGACAGCATCCTGCTGTGCGCCCACATGGACACCGTCCCGCTCACGGCGCCGGTCGAGCCGGTGCTCCTCGACGACGGCTGGACGAACGCCAACGACGGCATCCTCGGGGCCGACAACAAGTCCGCCGTGGCGGTCATCGTCGAGCTCGCGCGGCGGCTCACAGGCTCCGCAGCGGAACCTCCCGCGGTCGGCGTCGAGATGCTGTTCACCGTCTGCGAGGAGATATCGCTGCTCGGCGCCCGGGAGTTCGACGCCGGCCGGCTCGACAGCCGGTACGGCTACGTGTTCGATCACGCCACTCCGATCGGGGAGATCGTGATCGCCGCTCCGACCCTGCACCGGATCTTGGCCGAGTTCCGTGGCCGCGCCGCGCACGCCGGCGTGCGCCCCGAGGCCGGCCGGAGTGCGATTGTGGCCGCTGCGCGGGCTATCGCCGCGATGCGGCTGGGCCGGCTGGATCCGGAAACCACGGCAAACGTCGGCACGATTCAGGGCGGGACGGCGATCAACGTCGTGCCTGAGCGCTGCCGGATCGAGGGCGAGGTGCGAAGCGTCGACGGCGACCGGGCCGAGGCGCTGGCCACCGAGATGATCGATCACCTTCAGGACGCCGCCGACGGCGCCGAGTGCGACCTCGACGTCACCGTGGAGCGGATGATCGAGGGCTACCGGATCCGCCCGCGAGCGACCGAGGTCGCCGTCGCCGAGCAGGCGTTGCGCGCTTGCGGCTACGAGCCGAGCCACATCCTCACCGGCGGCGCCTCGGACGCCAACGCGTTGCGCGTCTCCGGGTTCCCGTGCGTCAACTTGGCCGACGGAACCGAGCACAACCACGAGCCGACGGAGCGGATCAGCGTCGACGCGCTCGAGGACCTGCTCGAACTGGCGATCGCCCTGGTCGAGGAGTCCGGCCCGGCGCTGGCCGGAGGTGCTCCGTGAGCGACGGCTTCGAAGCGGTCGGCTCGGACGTCGCGTGGGAGGGAAAAATCATCCGCGCGGGCACCGAGCGCTTCCGGTACACCGACGGGACCGAGGTCGTGCGCGACAAGGTGTGGCATCCGGGCGCGGTCGGCATCCTCGCGGTCGATGATGAGCACGTGTGGCTGACGCGGCAGCCGCGCGAGGCGATCGGAGACCCGGCCTCGCTCGAGGTCCCCGCCGGCAAGCTCGACGTCCCGGGCGAGCCGCCGCTCGAGACGGCCAAGCGCGAGCTCGCCGAGGAGATCGCCAAGCGCGCCGAGCGATGGGAGGAGCTGTTCGCGTTCTTCACCAGCCCCGGCTTTAGCGACGAGCGCGTGTGGCTGTACCTCGCCACCGAGTTGTCGGACGCGTCGGGGCACGAGCCAGACGACGACGAGCGGATCGAGGTCGTGCCGTGGCCGCTCGCGCGGCTCGACGAGGCGATCGAGCAGTGCGAGGACTCCAAGTCGCTGATAGCGCTGCTGTGGCTGGCCGGGCAGCGCAAGCTCGCCTACGGGATCGCGTAGCCGGTGGCGATCCCCATCCACAACGAGGCGCGGCGCGGGTTCCAGGCGAGCGCCGCCGCCTACGAACGCGCCCGGCCGGGCTATCCGCAGGAGGCGATCGAGTGGCTGTCCGCCCAGCTCGGCCTGCGGCCGGGGCGGACGGTGCTCGATGTGGCGGCCGGAACCGGCAAGCTCACGCGGGAGCTCGTCGCTACCGGCGCCACCGTGCTGGCGGTCGAGCCCGTCCCGGCGATGCGCGCGGTGCTCGAGCAGGTCGTCCCCGACGCGCGCGCCATGGACGGAACCGCGGAGGTCCTGCCGGTGGGTGACGGTGCGACCGACGCGATCACGGTGGCGCAGGCGTTTCACTGGTTCGATGTGCCCAGGGCACTGGCCGAGTTTCACCGCGCGTTGCGCCCGTCGGGCCGGTTCGCGCTGATCTGGAACCGCCGGCGCCTCGACGAGCCGCTTCACCGCGAGGTCAGCGCGATCATCGAGCCGTATCACGGTGACACGCCCAGCCACCAGCGAGGCGCGTGGCGCGAGCCGGTGGCGGCGAGCGAGCTGTTCGCCCAGACCGGCGAGCTCGAGGTGCCGTACGAGCAGGCCGTCGACGTCGACGGCCTCGTCGACCGCGTCGCCTCGACCAGCTACATCGCCGCGCTCCCCGAACGCGAACGCGACGACGTGCTCGGCCGTGTGCGCCAGCTGGCCGACGGTTGGACCGAGCCGCTCCGCCTCGGGTACACGACCGAGGCGTACGTGTACGCAGGTCGCTGAGCGGCGCAGGGCAGGAGGCCCCACCCGGGTCTCGAATACCCGCTCCATGGCCACCGCCCACACCGTTCCGGATGCCCGGCGGACCACCGAGCTGACCTACGACTTCATCGGCTACCTCGAGCTCGAGCGCGGCCTGTCGCGCAACACGCTCGAGGCCTACCGCTCCGACCTCCAGCAATTCGGAGAGTTTCTCGAGCGACGCGGGCTCGATCCGCTCGAGGTGCAGACGACCGACCTGACCGCGTTCATCTCCGAACTGGCGACCGGCAGCCCCGAGCGGCGCGCCGCGGCGCCGGCGACACTCCAGCGCAAGATCGCATGCCTGCGCTCGTTCTACCGACACCTCCGCCGCGAGCAGATCCTCGACCGCGACCCGGCGTCCGAGCTGCGCGCGCCACGATCGCGCGCCCGCCTGCCCAAGGTGCTCAGCCGCGACGAGGTGGCCCGTCTACTCGAGCAGCCGCGGGGAACCAGCCCGGCGGCGCTGCGGGACCGGGCGCTGCTCGAGACGATGTACGCGTGCGGCCTGCGCGCGTCCGAGGCGATCGGCCTTGAGCTGCCTGAGCTCGATCTTCAAGAGGGCATACTCCGCGCCCGGGGCAAGGGTTCCAAGGAGCGGATCGTCCCGATCGGGAGCAAGGCGATCGAGGCGCTCACGGCCTACCTGGAGCACGGCCGTCCTGCGCTGGTAGGCATCCGGCCCGAGCGTCGCGTGTTCGTCAACCTGCGGGGCGGTGGGCTCTCGCGGCAGGGCCTCTACAAGATCGTGCGCCGTCACGCCCACACCGCCGGCCTGGAGCGCCGCATGAGCCCGCACACCCTGCGCCACACGTTCGCCACCCACTTGCTGTCGGGCGGCTGCGACCTGCGCTCGCTGCAGGAAATGCTGGGGCATGCCGACATCGGTACCACCCAGATCTACACCCACCTGTCGACCGAGCGGCTTCGCGACGTGTACTTCGAGGCCCACCCGCGGGCCCAGATCGACCGTTCCTCGTAGAGTCCCCCGCGTGGGGGTCGCTCACTTCGATCAGGCGCCGGCACACGAGCACGAGCTGGGGCACATACGGGGCCGCTGGACCATGCTCGGCGTCGCCGCCGGGTGCGAGAAGGTCGGCGTTCGCCGGATCCAGCTGCCGGCTGGAGGCTGGTCGACCCCGGCCCACGAGCACGGCCGCGAGGAGGAGATCTTCTACGTGCTTGAAGGCCGCGGCTTGTCCTGGCAGGACGGCAACGTGGCCGAGGTCCGGGCCGGCGACTGCATCGTGTACCTGCCTAATCACGGGGCCCACACGCTGCACGCGCTCGAGCCGCTCGACGTGCTCGCCTTCGGCGAGCGGACCGACGACGAGAGCGTCGGATTCCCCCGGCTCGGCATGTCCTACGTCGGCCGGCGGATGGTGGAGTCGATGCCCGGGCGGACCGACGGCGTGCCCACCCAACACCTCCGTGAATCCGAGCTCGGCGCGCCGTCCCTCCCCTCTGGCGACGCGAGCCCACGGCCACCCACGATCGTCAACCTAGAGGACGTCGAGGCGGTCACCGTCGATCGCCCGCGGGTCGCGCGCACCCGGCGCAACCTGGGCCGCGCCGCTGGCTCGATCACCACCGGCATCCAGCACGTCGAGGTCGTCCCGGGGATGGAATCGGCGCCGGCGCACTGCCACTCGGTCGAGGAAGAGATCTTCGTGATCCTCGGCGGCGACGGCGTGGTGGTGCTCGGAGACGAGGAGACGGCGGTGCGCCCCGGGCATGTCATCTCGCGTCCGGCGGGGACCGGCGTCGCGCACGTGTTCCGGGCCGGCGCCGGAGGGCTCACCTACCTGGCTTACGGGATGCGCGACTCGGGCGACGCCTGCTACTACCCGCGCTCGAACAAGATCGCCTTCCGCGGGCTCGGCCTGGTCGCGCGGCTGGAGCGGCTCGACTACTGGGACGGCGAGGACTGACCCGCCGGCGGGTCGGTCCGATCCGATGAGCAGGCGAGCCTTCGTGATCGTGCTCGATGCCTGCGGCGTGGGCGCGCTGCCCGACGCCGCGGCTTACGGCGACGCGGGCGCGAACACGCTCGGGCATCTCGCCCAGGCGCTCGGAGGGCTCGAACTGCCCACGCTGGGGCGACTCGGGCTTGGCTCAATCATCGATCTCGCGGGGGTGCCGCCGGCGGACGCGCCGGTCGTGCACGGGCGGCTGCGCGCGCTCGGACCCGGGAAGGATTCGACCGCGGGGCATTGGGGGCTGATGGGCGTGTCCGCCGCGCGGACGCTCCCCACCTACCCGGACGGTTTCCCGCCGGAGGTCGTCGAGATCGTCACGAGCATCAGTGGGCGCGGGGTGATCTGCAACCGCCCCTCGAACGGGATCGAGGCGATCGAGCAGTGCGCCGCCGAGCACGTCCGCGACGGCTCGCTGATCGTCTACACGAGCCAGGACTCGGTCCTCCAGATCGCCGCGCACGTCGACGTGCTCGAGCCCGCCGAGCTGTATGCGGTCTGCGCCCGGGTCCGCGAGGCGCTCCCGCCCGCGTACGCCGTCGGGCGGGTGATCGCCCGCCCGTTCACCGGCGCCGATGGGCGCTGGCGGCGCACCGACGGCCGCCGCGATTTCTCGGTGCCTCCGCCGGGTCCGACGTACCTCGAGGCGCTGCGACAGGATGGCGTACCCGTCCATACAGTCGGCAAGGTCGGGCAGCTGTTCGCCGGCGTCGGAATCGACGTCCAGCACCCCGGCGCGACCAACGCGGTGGCGGTGGAGGAGACGACGGCGCTGATGCGCTCGCTCGACGCGGGGTTCGTGTTCACCAACCTGGTCGAGACCGACCAGGTCTACGGGCACCGCCACGACCTCCCCGGATTTCACGGTGCCTTGCAGGCGATCGACGCGTCGGTGGCGCAGTGGCTGGAGATGCTTGGCGCAGGCGACCTGCTCGTGCTCACCGCCGATCACGGATGCGATCCGACGGCGCCGCACACCGACCACACACGCGAGTACGCCCCGCTGCTCGCCGCGTTCGACGGCCACCGTTCACGCCGGCACGACGGCGTGCTCGCCGACGTCGGCGCGAGCGTGCTGGCCTGGTTGTCCGGCCGCGCCGCCGATTCCCTGCCCGGCGAGTCGTTCCTGTAGAGAGCGAGCGCGGACCTTGCCCGAGCTGCCCGAGGTAGAGATGATCCGCCGCCAGCTGGCGCCGCGCGTCGACGGCCGCACGATCGTCGACGCGCAGATCCTCGATCCGCGCTGGACGCGGCCGGATGCGCCCGGGCCAGTCGAGGCGGAGCTCCGCGGCGCGGTCGTCGAGCGACTCGGCCGGGCCGGGAAGTACCTCGTGTGGTCCCTGTCCGCGGATCGCTACCTGCTCCAGCACCTGCGCATGACCGGGACGCTGCTGTATGACCCGCCCGCCGCACCACCGCACACCCGGGTGCTGCTCGAGCTCGACGACGGGCATCGCGTCGTGTACGTCGATCCGCGGCGCTTCGGCACCGGACACCTGGTGCACGGCGCACCGGCGCGCGACGCGTACCTGCGCGAGCGACTCGGCGTCGAGCCGTTGACACCCGAGTTCACCGCCGAGCATCTCCGCGCGCTGGGACGGGGCCGGGCGGCTCCGGTCAAGGCGTTCGTGCTCGATCAGCGGCACATCGCCGGCGTGGGCAACATCTACGCCGACGAGGCGCTGTTCCGGGCCGGGGTCCATCCCCTGCGGCCCGCCGGGCGTCTCAGCCGGGGCGACTGGGAGCGCGTGCGGGAAGGGATCGAGGAGGCGCTTAGCACCGGCATCGAGGCCAAGGGCGCCTCGATCGACGACTTCCGCCACGTCGACGGCGCCCGCGGCTCGTTCCAGGACCTGTTCCTGGTCCACCGCCGCGCCGGGCGGCCGTGCCCGAGGTGCGGCACGACGATCCGCAAGATCGTCGTCGGGGGGCGTGGCACGTACGTATGCGAGCGCTGCCAGCAGCGCCCGCGAGCGGTCCGCCGGCGAGCTCAGGCGGCCGGACCACGGGTGCGCTCGAGCAGCACCTGAGGTGGGGACGGGGCAGCGGGCTCAGGACCCCGCCAGTGCGTTGACGGTCTGGATCAGACCCGTTTTAGAAGCTGTTGCGGCGTGGCGCGCGGGCCCTAAGCGGCCAGCAGCTCCTGCAGCCGCCCGGCCCGATCCGCGGCCAGCAGCTCGGTGAAGCCCCCGATTGGCTCATCGCCAATGATGATCTGGGGGAACGTGAACATCCCGGTGTGCTCCTGCAACTTGGCCCGGCCGTCCGGGTCGCGTGCCAGATTGATCTCCTCGTACGCGATGCCGCGCTTGGCCAGCAGGGCCTTAGCGCTCGTGCAGAACGGACAGGCCTCGGTCGTGTAAAGGGTGACTTGCATTTCTAAAAATTTGTCGGCGCCGCGTGGCGGCGGCGCCTTAGCTTCACAAAATATAGCGAGTCAGGCGTGCCAGGCCCGCTGAGGACCGAGGCGATCGTGCTGCGCTCGATCCGCTACGGCGAGGCGGACCGCGTGCTGCACCTGTACACGCCCGGCTACGGCCGGCTGTCGGCGATCGCCAAGGGCGCGCGGCGAGCCCGGAGCCGCTTCGGTGCCCGGCTCGAGCCGTTCTTCCACATCCGCGCGATTCTGCACGAGGGTCGCGGCGAGCTGCACACGGTCACGAGCGTGGACACGGTCGCCGTGCACGGCGGCCTGCGCGAGCACCCCGCGACGATCGACGCCGCCGCTCGTGCCTGCGACGCGGTGGCGCGGCTGTTCGAGACCCCCGACCCCCATCCCGAGGTCTTCCGCCTGCTCGCGAACGAGCTGTCGTTGCTTGACCTTGACGTCGCCCACGCCCGACCCGCCACCGGCCTGGCCTTTCGCCTCAAGCTCCTGCTGGCGGCCGGGATCGTCCCGCAGCTCGGATCGTGCGCGGGATGCGGCGAGTCCGAGCACCTGCAGGGCTTCTCGGCCGCCGCCGGCGGGGTCGTGTGCAGCTCGTGCGAGGCGGCCGCGTTCCCGCTCGGCCAGGAGTCACACACCTTCCTCGTCGGTGCGCTCGGCCGGCCGCTCGCCCAGGCGCCCGAGGCATCCGAGCGGGCGCTCGCGCAGGCGGAGCGCGCGATCACCGAGACCGCCGAGCACCACGCCCACGTGCGGCTGCGGCCGCTGGTGGGCCGGCGCTGAGGGGCGCCTCGCGGCCCGCCCGTCCGCGGGCCGCCAGGAATGATGGATGGTCGGCGGCGCCTGACCGCGGCGCGTTTGTCGCGTCTTGGTTACAAGTCCGCTCGCTTTTCGCGGCCCGCTGTCAGAATCGAACATGATGAGCGGTCCAGTCCTCACTTCGGGGTACGAGCACCCCGCCGGCCCGGTCGCCGCCGCCTTCGCCGACCGGATCCGCCGACGCGAAGAGCGCGAGCTGGCCCCCAATGCCACCCGCTCTTATCCGGCCCGGCGGCAACACGAAGAGCCCGATTGCGGGCTGCGCACGCCGTTCCAGCGCGATCGCGACCGGATCGTCCACTGCAAGGCGTTCCGGCGCCTGAAGCACAAGACGCAGGTGTTCGTCGCGCCCGCCGGCGACCACTATCGGACACGCCTGACCCACACACTGGAGGTCACGCAGATCTCCAGGACGGTGGCGCGGGCGCTCACCCTCAATGAGGACCTCGTCGAAGCCATCGGGCTCGGCCACGACCTCGGGCATCCGCCCTTCGGACACGTGGGCGAGGATGCGCTCGACCGCTGCCTGTCCGAGCGCTTCGGCCTGTCGTTCATGCACCACGAGCACTCGCTGCGGGTGGTCGACACGCTCGAGCGCGACGGCCTCGGCCTGAACCTCACCGACCCGGTCCGCGACGGCATCTTGAGCCACTCGGGCCGGGCACGCGAGCCGGCCACGCTAGAGGGCAAGATCGTTCGCCTGATGGACCGCGTGGCCTACATCAACCACGACATCGACGACGCCCTGCGCGCGGGCCTGCTCTCGCCCGCCGACCTCCCGTCGGGCCCGATCGAGATCCTCGGCCACACCGGACCCGAGCGAATCGACACGCTCGTGCACGACCTGGTCGAGCACTCGGCCGCGGCCGACGACATCGTCCAGGGCGAGACGGTCGGCCCGGCGATGGCCGCGTTGCGCGCCTTCATGTTCGAGCGCGTGTACCTCGGGCCGGAGGCCACCCGCGAGCACGCCAAGATCAGGCTCGTGATCCGCTCGTTGTTCGACCACTACTGCGCCCATCCCGAGGAAATCCCGGCCTCGATCCCTGAGGGGGATATGCCCCGGCGGGTCACCGACTACCTGGCGGGCATGACCGACCGCTTCTGCATTCGCACGTTCGAGGTACTGAGCGTGCCGGTGGCGTTTGCCCCGTGAGCAGGCCGTGACGACGTTGGTGCCCGAGCCGTGACCCGGTACACCGCCGACTCGCGCGATCGCGTGCGCGATGCGGTCGACATGCTGGCGGTCGTCTCCGCCTACACGGAGCTGCGCCCGGCCGGCGCGAACGAATACGTCGGCCGGTGCCCGTTCCACGACGAGCGCACGCCGTCGTTCGGCGTCAATCCGGTCGAGAAGGTCTACTACTGCTTCGGCTGCCAGGCCTCCGGAGACGTGTTCCGCTTCGTGATGGAGACCGAGGGCCTCGACTTCACCGGCGCGATGCAGGCGCTGGCCGACCGGTTCGGAGTCGAGCTCGAGACCGAGGCCGAACACCCGGAAGCGGCTCAGAAGCGCGAGCGTCGCGAACACCTCTACGAGCTGCTCGGCCGCGCCGCCACCTATTACGCGAGGTATCTGTGGGAGGCCCGCGAGGCCCAGCCGGCGCGCGAGTACCTGCTCGGGCGCGGCCTGCGCGAGGAGACGCTCCGCGACTTCCAGGTCGGTTACGCGCCGAGCGCGTGGGACCGGATGCTGACCGCCTCGCGCCGGGCGGCGTTCAGCGACCAAGACCTGCTCGCCGTCGGGCTGGCTCAGCGCTCGAAGACCAACCCGGGGCGGATCTACGACCGCTTCCGGGAGCGGATCATGTTCCCCGCCACCGACGCGCGCGGACACGTTCTCGGCTTCGGGGCTCGCGCGATGCGCGACAACCAGCAACCGAAGTACCTGAACACCGCCGACGGCGAGCTCTACCACAAGCGCAGAGTGCTGTTCGGGATCGATCGTGCTCGGGCCGCCGCGGCGCGGGCCGGGCGGGTGATCCTGGTGGAGGGGTATACGGACGTGCTCGCCCTTCACCAGGCGGGACTCCACAACGCGGTCGGGATCATGGGCACCGCGCTCACCGAGGAGCAGGTGTCCGAGCTCGAGCGGGTGGCCAAGGTGCTCGAGCTCTGCCTCGATGCCGACCGCGCGGGTCAGGACGCGATGCTCCGCGCCGCGCAGCTCACGGACAAGCGCAACCTCCAGCTGCGCGTGGTCCCGTTGCCGGAGGGAACCGACCCGGCCGAGCTGATCGAGCGGGCCGGCGCGGACGCCCTGCGCGAGCGGGTGGCCGCGTCGGTGCCGTTTGTCGCCTTTCACGTCGAACGGATCCTCGAGCGCAACGACACGGGCAGCGCCGAGGGACGCGACCGGGCGTTCCGGGAGCTGCAGCCAGCGCTCAAGAACTTGCGCAGTGGACTGTTCGGCGACGAGCTGCTGCGCCGGATCGCAGGTCGCCTCGGGCTGACCGAGGCGCAGCTCGCGTCGCTGATCGCGGGGGCGGCCAGGCAGAACGGCGCCCCACCGGAGGCATCCTCGACGCCCGCCGGCCACGAGGCCATCGAGCAGGGACCGCGTCAGGAGCAGACGTTCCTCGCGCTCTGTATCGCGGCGCCTCGGGCCGGGGCGCGGAAGCTGTTCGAGATCGATATCGATGCTCTGATCACGAGCGGGCTGCTCCGCCGCGCCGCCCGCCACATCGCGGGCCGGACGGATTCCCCGCTCGCGGATCTGCCGGCCGGGGATGAACCGCTCGCGCGCGCCGTGGCAGCCCTCGTCGCGGAGGCGGGACGGCGTGGCCTGGTGAGCGAGGATGAGCTCGAGCACGCGCGCCTGGTGCTCGACGAGGCGAGGCTCGACCGCGCGATCCGGCGAGCCACCGCCGAAGGCGGGGCGGGTGTGCCCGAACTCGCGCGCGAGCGGGAAGCGGTCCGGGCGGCGCGCCATGCGGTCACCACCCGGCTGGAACGGGCGGTGTGATGGCCCGGCCCGACCGAGTCTTAGCGATGGCGCCGGAGCGACCGCCGCGCTCGCGCTGGACGTCGTTCGTGGCCGATCCCACCGAACCCGAGCAGCGCACGCTGCACGACGAGCGCAACCCGTCGCACCGGCAGGCGTTCGAGCGGCTGTACGACGCAGGCTGACTCGCCGAGCGATCGTCTACGGCGTCACCTGGCGTTCCGCGGCCCGCACCGCCCGGCGGACCTCGGCCAGTGTGCGGCCATGCTCCAGGGCGATCTGGCGCAGGGTCAGCCCAGAGGCGAGCTCGGACCGCAGCCGGGCTGGGGCAAGTCCCAGGTACCGTGCGGCCGCGGCCACCTCGAACGGCGTGAGACCTCGAACGCCGCGCACCCCGGAACCGCGGGCGCGGCGCGGGAGCTGTGCCGGTTCGATCAGGTCGGTGTGGGGATGCACGGACAGGATCACGGGCGCGAGCGGCGACTGGCTGAAGTCGAAGTCCGCCGTCAGGTCGCCTAGCTGCGGGGCGTCTTCGCGGACGTCGGGGCGCGGGTCGGGACGGCCGTCGGTCGCCGGATCCAGCCTTTGGCCGTCCATGAAGTCATCCTCGATGAACTTCACGTAGGCGTCGAAGCTGAGCGTCTGATGGTCGATGAAGCCGCGCCGCGCGTACGGACTGATGACCAGCCCGGGGACGCGCAGGCCATAGCCGTTCTCGTCTACGCGCGGCGGCACCACGTTGTCGTAGAAGCCGCCCCAGTCGTCCCACGCCAGGAAGATCGCCGTGCTGTCCCAGTCCGGGCTTTCCATGATCGCGTTGATCAGTCCCGTCACGTACGTCTGCCCGGCACTGATCAGGCCCGGGGGATGCTCCGACACCGTTCCGTTCGGGACAATCCACGAGACCTCGGGGAGGGTTCCTGTCTTCGCCGCGGCGAAGAACCCCGAAAGCGACTTGATGTTGGCCAACTGGTCGTCCTCCTGCACGTCGGTGAAGTACGGCAGCGGGTTCCAGATGCCGGGGGTCTGGGCGCTCTGCCCCACCGGCGCGCACGACATCGCCGCGTCGTCGTCGCAGTCGGGCTCGGTCCCCTTGAACACGTAGTAGGCCCAGCTCACGCCGTACTTGTGCAGCAGCCAGGTGAGATCGGTCCAGGCGTAGTTCGGATCGCTCGCGTCCGGGTCACCTAGCCGGCTCAGGTAGTCGGGGGGATCCTCGGGGTTCTGGACAGCGTTGCGGCAGCTCATCGGGTCTCCCTGAACGCTGCAGCGGGCCGACCACTCCGACACCATGTACAGGTGCGCCGGGAGGCTCCAAGACAGGTCGGACTCGAACATGTGGTCCTGGAGCACGAAGTCCCGCGCGTAGGTCCAGTAGTTGGGGATATCCGCGCCGTCGTGATAGCCCATCACGTCCGGCGCGCCGCCGCCGCTCCCGCAGGCCGGGTTGAACGTCTGGTCGCAGCCGACCATTCCCTTCTGCTGCTCGGCCACGAAGCCGTCCATCTTCCCGCCGTCGATATCGGCGATCGCGTTGTCGTAGCTGTGCGGCCCGCCGAGGTCCCGATCGTCGCGGTCGTGGTATGGCTTCACGCACCCGCTGGTGACCGGATCGGGAGCGCACGGCACCGTGCCCGGGTTTCCGGCGAGACCCGGAAGGCCGTCGGCGCCCGGGTAGGTCCCGAAGTACTGATCGAACGAGCGGTTCTCCTGCATGATGATCACCACGTGTCGGATCTTGTGGATCCCGACGGCCGGCGGTTGCGGGAGCACCGTCGTGGTGGGGCCGGTCGAACTGGTGGAGCCCGACGTCGTGCCCTGGTCGTGCGCGTGCTTGGAGCCGCCGCAGCCTGCGAGCACCAACCCGGCCGCCAGCAGCCCGGCGGCGAGCCACCCGACCAGGACCGGCGCGGCTCCGCGACGCCGGCCGGCGCCGTGGCCGGTCAGCACCACGATCCCATGCGCTGACGTGGGCGTCGAGAAGACAAACCGCAGCGATGGTATGGATCTGTTCCCCAGCCTGCGTCAAGAGGCGATGAGCCCGATGCCAGCATCGTTGTCGACGGTTGTCCAATGATGATGGTCGTTGAGTGGACGGTTGGGAGGCCGCGAGGGCCGAGAACTTGCACGGGCCCGCGCGCCGGCCAGTGATCTCAGGTGGCAACCTTGTCCGTCCGCGACGTATGCGAACATGTGTTCGATCAGGAAGCGACACTTGGACAGAACTGCCACGCCGAGGTCGAGAATGATGTGACCTCGCTTCCCGCTACAGTTTCGCTAGGTCGGGTTGGTCAATACACCTTAATCCGGGGTAACTCAATCGGCAGAGTGTTCGGCTGTTAACCGAAATGTTGTGGGTTCGAGTCCCACCCCCGGAGCTTCGAAACGTCCGCAAACGTCGGGCGTTTCGGCGTTCTAGGTACCAATCGTCGCCTAACGGCGCCACGATCTACCAACCGGCTACCAAATGTGACCAGCACGACCCAGATGCTGTCGACGCGGGCGACATCACTAAGACCAACCAATCTCCTTTAGAACGTTCGAGTCCCACCCGCCGCACTCCTGAAGTCGCTGGTAATCGAGGGTTTTAGGTAAGCGTCCAGTCGTCGGGGCCTAGGGCCGGGATTCCTTGTTGGTGCAGCGAATCTTGCGTGCATGGATCGCGCCGAGGCGGAGGCGATTTATGACGCCGGCCGGGAGCCCACCGCGGCAGGAGGTTGTTGAGCATCGCATGGTGATCTTGACTGGCCTGCTCGGCGCAACTTCCCGGAGCGGTGGGCGCGACCATCGGGTCGCGGACCGCGTACGCCGTGAGCGATGATCCAGGTCGTGGACGATATGGCCGAGTTCAGCGGTTCGTGCGCTAGACCCTGGACGAGTTCGAATGGCGGCTCGCCGCGCCCGAGGACCAACGGCCCGCCTGGGGCTTCACCCTGGCCGAGGACGTCGCTCGGCGCCGCCGGGTCGTCGTGGCGGGCGCTTCGCGAGAGCGGGTTGTCCTACTCGCAGATGGCGCCGGCGACTGGCTCGGCGGTGGCGACGATCGAGCGGGACCTGCAAGCCATCCCGCATCGCGCGCCGGCGTCCGTGCCGGGGGCTGACGGGAAGCGTCATCCGAAGGTCAAGAACGGTCATGAGCGCGGCATGGTTTGACCACAGCGATTCTCGCCGCACGCGCGCTCCGGTCGCTCGCGCTGGTCATGCTGATCATCGCCAACTCCTCGATCGCGCTGTCGTACGCCGCGACCGCGTCCTCGATCTCCCGCTCCAAGGCGCTCGGCTCCAGCGTCGGCGCACTACGCGCGTACGCCAAGGTAGATCCGCCTGCACTGGCGCTCCGACAGCCCGGCTCGCTCCGCGATGTCCCGCCACCCATCGCCCTTCGCGCAGCAGCGACGACGCGGTGCCAGAGCCTCGCGCGGTCGTGCTGCGTAAGCCGTCGTGCCACCCGAGCCGTTTGCTGATCGGACAAGCTGCGTCCTGATTTCAGCGCTCGCTGACGCGGTCCCCACATCCGCCGATGTCAGCTAATCGCGCGCAACTGGGTCGCCGCATTGAGCAGTCGCGCCAAGTTCTCCGTCTCGATCAGCAGGGTTCCACGGTGGCGGGCTGTAGCACGGCGACGCCATGCTGGCTGACGCTGTAGGCCACCGGATTGGAACTCGCTGGGATGCTCTGGACGCGGCCGTCGACCCGCAGCCTGACCGACCCATTGCCGAGGAAGATCCGAAACGCGGGAGAGACGAACTGTGGGCTGACGGCACCAGCAGGAAGAATCTGTCCGTCGATCGGCAACTGCCCGCGCTGGTTCTGCAGGCAAATCCAAACCCGGGCGTCGGCCAGCACTTCCAGGCGGACACTTGCGGGCCGCCCTGTAGCGGGAGTGCGCGCCGGGTGCCGAGCGGCGGCGCCTGAGCTGGCGGACGTGAGGGCCCTGTGCGCGCGCAGCCGGATTTTTGCAGTGCCTGGAACTTCCTGGGCAGCGGGAGCCGAAGCCACTGACGGCTCGCGGGTAACCGTACCCGCCTTATTGCCTTTCGCCTGCGGGAACACGAACAGCGCCAGCGCAGCGGCGGTGACGATCGCGACGAGCACGAGTATCACCGGCACCGATGCTCGACTCCCTAAACGCCTCCTCGTCGATGAGGGTGTCCGGTCGCCCATGTGAGCGCAGATCCTAGCCTCGCTCGGAGCTCAAGCCGAGCGTTCGGCACCAACTCCGAGGCAACACGGGACCGCAGGGACCGCAAGGACCGCAAGGACTAACCGGACCGCCCGCTACCCCAGGATCAGCCGCGAGCGTCCATGTCGTGCAGGTGCCGGGGGTCTGCCGTGTCCGTTGGCGCGAGCAGCACCGGGGCCGGTAGCGCCGTCTGTCCTGCGGGTAGTCAGCTCACGGGTGGCGTATGGACCAGCACCCAGACGGCTGCTGACGCGACCGTGGGCTATAACGGCCCGTCGAGCATCGGAGCGAATGCTTGGATCGTTGCGATGGCCAACGACGATGGTGTCAGCTTCGAGTTCCAGCCGGTGGCTTTTTGCCTGGAGAGCTGACAGGTTGAGTGTTGCAGTGGGGCGGAGATCAATACCATTCACATTAGTTAGCCGCGACGCACACGTTGGTCGATAAGACCCCGGCGCCCACGTGCGCCGACGGGGGATGTTGCTGGTGTGACCGTAATCACGCGGCGGCGTCGAGTGTGCGTTGCCATCCATAGTCGAGGCCTGCGACCGCGGAGGGTCCGGCGTACACGATGCCGCTGAACTCTGGTTCCTCCCACTCGTGCGCGGCTATCAGAATCTTGCGCCAGCCGGGGTCACAGCAGCGCTCGCGGGCAGTGTCATCGCACCACACGTGGCGGCCAGAGCGGCAGCGCAAATGGCCACCGGGGCGGCTGTGGTGTTGGGTGGTCATTTGGCGGAGCCTCCTGTGATGGGGAGCCAGCGTCGTAACCTGCGGCGCGATGTATAGGGCACCACGCCCAGTCCCGGATTGAAAGATCCCGCAACGAGCGCAGAAAGCCAGAAATCAGAAAAGGCGCGGCGAGCGACGTAGCCGGGGTGTTCGATCAACAAGACCGGGGAAGCCGGGTGTGGGGCGGCACTGCGATGTGGGGGCGTCCAAGATCAAGGTCGTGGTGCCGCCCGAGCCAAGCCGCCCCGCGGGCGGCCACCCGACCACGGCATAATCGGCCCCGACAAGAGTCCTTTCAAGAGGGCCACGCGCGCGCCCAGCCAAGGGCGCGAATGGGCGGGCGCGCGAGAGCTTGGGCTCAGTTCACCGTGTACCCGTCCGGGACCGGAAGCATCGCCCGCCTCCCGGACCGAGGCCCGGTGAAGCGGGTCGGCGTCTACGCATCGGCTTCGGCTCCGTCGATATCTAGGACAACGTTCGGGCCGGTTGGCCCAGCAGCCCGTTCACGATCGGAACGCCCTTCGTCTAGGAATGCGAGCGCCTGCCGTACGTCCTCAGCCTCGCTCTCGTTGGCCGCGACCTCGCCGCACTCCCGGAGCAGCTGCCGGATCGCGACCCGCTCCTTCTCGGCAAGCGCGCCCCATTCCGTCTGCAGGAACGTCCCCCAGCGCAAGAGCACGTCGCCCGGCAGGCGCAGGGCTTCGTCGGCGCCCCGAGCGGAAGCGACGAATTCCAAGACCAAGGCCACATAGCGGACTCGCGAAAATCGCACTGCCCGGGATTCATCGCCTACGCCCCCGTTCCTGCGGCGGAAAGACCCAAATCCGATTCGGGGTTTTCTGCGTCAGTTGGCGTGGCGCCGGATTGAATCGGCGGTGCGGGCCGCCGCGCGGAGCTGGCGAGGGCATGAGCCCGTGCGGGAATTGAGCGGGCCTGAGCGCGCCGCAACATCCCGATCGTCGTGGCTTACCGAGGTCCGGCCGCGCGTAGCCGGCCTCGATTAGATCTGCATGTCGGAGTGGTTGAAGTCGCTGTGTGTCTGGCTACGCAACGCGGGCACATCTTCACGTGGTAGGGCCGGTGAGGCTCTCGTTGTGGCCGATCACGGCGCTGATCGGGATGTGGAAGCGACAGCGAAGCCAGCGGACGAGCCGCAGGCTGGCGGCCATCTGGCGTCGGTTATCGAGGACTTGCAGGCCTGGCCCGACGGATCGACGAAGATGTAAGAGCGTGGCTGCCGTCGGCGACACCCTGCGCGGTGATGGTCATTGGGACGCCCTGAACCGCATTGGCGGTGGCGGACACGCTCACGCTCTCCCTTGCGCCCTCGCGGATCCCGCCGGCGCCGTGCCATCGGCTCTTGCTGCTGATCCGGCCGCGGGTCCCTACTGGTCGCGGCTCCGTAGAAGTGCGTGGCTGCCCCGAGCACGATCAGAGCCCGCCCACGATCACGATCACCAGCGGCGCGACGACAGCGCCCGGCCAGCGCACCAGCGTATGGGCGCCCACGTGCAGTTCGCTGGCATGTGCTGAAACGTACTGCCCGACAGCAAGTGGGCCGAGTGCTCGAGCGGGGTGATGACCGGGGCGAGGGTAGACCCCGGAAAACGGGCCCATCGGACATCCATATCCGACGGGCCTGTTCCTGAGGTCTCCTGACCCGCGTTAGCTGCAGTCCAGTCCTCCAGTCCCGGTCCGTGCGATACGAGCTAGAAGGCCCCCTCGGCCCTTTACGCTAACCGTCGTCGCGGACGGCGTCGATCCACGATGCCGCAAATTCGATGGTTTCGATCCCTGGAGGATCGCCCGGCTGCAGCGCGAGGAGTGCGGAACCGATCTGAAGTTGCGCCGGACCTTGCTTCTCCCTGCTCGTGGGGGCGGGCAGCATGCCGCCGCCTGCCTGCGCGACTCCTTCAATCATTCCGGCGCGTAATTCCTGGATTGTACGTCCCACGCGAGCCACGCCCCTCTCGATGCGGAGGGCGGCCGGACAAGCACAAAGCGTCGCGTAGCATCCTCGCCGTGCTGCTCTACAACAACGCGGTCTCGGGCAGCTGCTACAAGGTCCGGCTCCTAGCCGCGCAGCTCGGAATCAAGCTCGAGTTGCGCGAGCTTGACGTCCTGGACCGGTCCAACCGTAAGGACGTTCTCGGGGGCCTGAACCCCGCACTGGGGGGTACCGACGCTCGTCTTAGACGATGGTCGTTCGCTGGGCGAGTCGAACGCCATCCTCTGGTACCTCGGCGACGGCACCGAGTACGTCCCGACCGACTGCTACGAGCGGGCGCAGGTCCTTCAATGGCAATTCTTCGAGCAGTATTCGCATAAGCCGTTCCGCGAGAAGCTCGAGCTCAGGCGCAACCTCTGGGCCCACGAGATCACCGGCGCGATCTACATCTACTCCGTGACCTGGGGCAGCCTCATGCTTTCGGCGGACAGCATCCTTCGCCTACGCAACTTCACCGAGGAGAATCGCATTGATCTCATCGTCGGCGATCCGCTTGATTCGCTCGGGGTCCGGGGCGTCGGCTCGCCGGAGGACACCCGCGAGTTTGTGAAGCTTCTGGTCGCTGCGGGGCTCATGCGCGACTTGGCCTTCTGGCTGCTGCACCATCCCCGTAAGGCCGATGCGGACGACGAGCTGGACGAGATCTCGGGCGCCTGGGGCGGCCGCGTGGACTCGCTGCTGAAGCTCGACAAGCTCGACGGCAACCGGGCACGACTCTCCTTCCCGAAGGTGCGCTGGAGCCGGCGCGGCGACCATCCCACCCAGATCCTTGCGTTCGATCGTGAGGAGGAGTCGTTCACGGTTGTTGGCGAGGAGCAGAAGGAGCGCGACTACGTGTCCTAGATCGCGGGGTTGCTCGCCGACCGAACGTGGAGGACGGCGAAGGAGATCGCATCGAAGGATGGGGGAATCGGAGCTGGGGAGAAGTTCGTGAAGGCGGCGCTCGAGGGTAATCCTGCGCTGTTTGAGTGTCGGACGGGCGAGGGTGCGAAGGCGGTCGGGCGCAGTCCCAACACACCGGTTGGACTCTGCATTCACCCCAGAATGCACAAAATGCAGAGGGTGCTTTTTCGGGAGGGAGTCGGGTGTCCGTGCACAGCGTCGACTTCGTGCACGCCCGCATCCGCGTGCGCCGCACGTGGGATCGCAAGGCGAAGGCGTTCACGACGCCGAAGTCTCGTCGCTCGGAGCGGGCGGTTCCGATGCCCTGCGTCGTCGCCGGTGAGCTCGACCTGCTGCTGCGCGCCTACCAGCCCGGCGTCGTCGACCCGGACCCCGAGAGCCTCGTGTTCGGCCATCCGGGACCGGCGAGCCGCTCGGCAAGCGGCTGATGTACGAGCGGCTCCGAGCGGCGCTCGAGGCCGCTCGACTGGATTCGACGTTCGGCTTCCACAGCCTCCGGCACAGCTAGGGGACCGCGCTCGCCGCCCAGGGCGTGCCGATGCGGACCCTAAGGAGTGGATGGGGCATAAGGACATCCAGACCACGCAGCACCACGCCGACTACTGTCCGAACCCGGGTGAGCGCGAGGTCGTCGAGGCCGCGTTCGCGCGAGGTACCCATTCGGGTACCAATCTGCGCACGCCCGTGCGCAACGGAGCGCAACCAACATCGGGGTTGCACCCCACGTCGACACCGGCGGCAGGGTTCGAGTCCCACCCCCGGAGCTCATGATGGACCGGCCGCGGCCCGCGCGGCCGACGTTCGAGTCTCGGCCGCGAATGCGCCCGAGACGATCGAGCTTCGCACGCGCCGCGAGGACTGACGCGCCAGGTCCTCTACGAGCGTCGCGGCGCGCTCGGCGCCGTCGTGTGCAGCCGCCCATCCCGCCAGCCCGCGCGCGCGGGCCCCAAGCGAGGCCTCGGACAGCGCCCGCCCCACCGCCAGCCGCAGCGTGGCTGGGCCCAGGAATCGCCAGGGCAGCCTGACGCCGACCCCCGCCCAGTCCGCCCGCGCGGCGTTCTCGGCCATGTCTCCGCAGTGCGGCACTGCCACCACCGGGCACCCGCTGGCCAGCGCCCGGGCCATCGTCCCGTGGCCGGCGTGGCAGACGACCACCGCGCACGAAGGCATCGTCTTGGAATACGACACCCACTCCACCAGCCGGGTGTTGCCCGGAACGGGCACCGGCCGGTGCGACTCAAGCGGTCGGCGGTTCCATGTCGCGATCACCCGGATCGGCAGGCCCCCGAGTCCGGCCAGCGCGGACCGCAGCAGCCGGTGCTCGGGATCTTGCGCTGTCGACGGGGCAACCAGCACGAGCGGCGCGTCCCCGGGCGGCGGCTCGACCAGGCCAAACGGCGGCTCCCACATGATCGGTCCCACCACGTGAACGCCGCTCGGCCAGGGGCGGGGATACTCGAGCTGCGGGAACGTCCCGACGAGGCACAGCCGCTCGCTCAACCCACCGTGCAGCCGCGCCGTCGGCGGCAGGCCGAGCTTGGCGCGGGCCTCGTTCAGCTCCGAGCGGCCCTGACGCAGCCCGGTCTGCGTCCAGCGCTCCGCCGGGCGCCAGAGGCTTCGCCCGAGCCGCGTCCGGGGCAGCCGCGCCCCGAGCGCGTACGGCGGAAAGCCGGCCGCGCCGACCGGATACAGATGCGGAACCAGCGTGGCCACCGGGACCCCCTCGAGCTCGCCGGCCAGCGCCGGCGCCAGCGTCAGGATGTCGTGCACGACCACGTCCGGGCCGAGCGTGGCGACGGTCTGCCGGGTGTGGTCGGTGCCGAGCACCACGGTCTCGTACATCTCGAACCGCTTTCCCGATGCCGACTCCGCCTGCCCGAACAGCGGGTACTCGGGCGCGGGTTCGAAGCGCATCCCGGCGGCCTCGACGTACTCGCGCCACCTCGACCACGTCTCGAAGGTCACCTCGTGCCCGCGCGCGACCAGCCGGGCTCCGAGCGCGAGCATCGGGAACGCATGACCGGGCTCGCCGAATGCGCCCAGGAAGAATCGACTCACGCCGCCAGCTCGGCCACCGCGCGCAGCTGCTCGAGCCGCTCCTCCGTCGTCCAGGCCGTCGGGGCGATCGTGAGCGTGCCGACGCCGGCCTCGCGGTAGCCGGCCAGCCGGTCGCGCACGGCGTCCCTGGGTCCACAGAGCGTGACCATGTCGATCAGCGCGTCGGGCAGGGCCGCCGCGGCCTCGTCCTTTTTGCCTTCCAGATACAGATCCTGGACCTCGCGGGCGGCGTCCTCGAATCCGTAGCGCTGGACCAGTTGGTTGTAGAAGTTCTGCTTACGCGAGCCCATCCCGCCGATGTAGAGGGCCAGGAACGGCCGCATACGGTCGCGCGCCGCAGGCCGGTCGTCGGAGACGTACGTGTTCACCGTGGGGGCGATGTCGAAGTCGTCCAGGGATCGGTCCGCCCGGCGCGCACCTTCTTCGAGCAGCTCTCGCACCTCGCCGACGTGCTCGGGCGAGAAGAAGATCGGCAGCCAACCGTCGGCGATCTCGCCGGCCAGCGCGGTGTTCTTCGGCCCGATCGCCGCCAAATAGATCGGGATCCGCTCCTGAACGGGCGTGATCATCAGCTTGAGCGGCTTCCCGGGCCCGTCCGGCAGCGGCAGCTCGAGCGTCTCCCCGTGGTACTCGACGCGCTCCCGGGCCAGGGCTAGCCGGACTACGGCCACGTACTCGCGCGTTCGCTGCAGCTGCCGGCCGAAACGCTGCCCGTGCCAGCCCTCGGCGACCTGCGGCCCCGAGGTACCGAGGCCGAGCACCATCCGTCCGCCCGAGAGCTGGTCGATCGTGGCTGCGGTCATCGCGGTCATCGCGGGGCTGCGCGCCGGCATCTGGAAGATCGCCGAGCCCAGCTTGATCCGGCTCGTCCCGGCCGCCAGCCAGGCCAGCACGGTCGCCGTGTCGGATCCGTACGCCTCGGCCGCCCACGCCGAGTCATAGCCCAGACGCTCGGCCTCCTGCACGACCGCGAGGTGATCGGCCGGCGCGACGCCGGGAATCAGATAGCCGAGAGACACGCCGAGTTGCATTGACGGCATACAACCCTATGCGAACTCGGCCGCCCGCGATACTCAGCCCGTGAGCGGATCCGTGCCCGAGATCGCGGAGGAGCGGCGGAGCACCCCGGTCGAGCTGCTGTGGGACCTGGTGTTCGTGTTCGCGATCACCCAGGTCAGCACCCTCTTATGGCGCGATCTCACGTGGGCCGGCTTCGGCCGGGCGATGCTGGTGCTGGCGCTCGTGTGGTGGGCATGGTCGGCCTTCGTGTGGGCGGCGAATGCGCAGGCGCCGGATTCAAAGACGCTGTTGGTTTGCCTGTTGCTCTCCTCGATCTCGATCTTCATCGCCGGCCTGTCGATCCCACATGCGTTCGGCGAGGAGGGGACTTTGTTCGCGGTCAGCTACGCGATCGTCCGGTTCCTGCACCTGGCCCTGTACGCCGATGCCTCGAAGCGCGGCAACGCCTCGTGGTCGTCGATGGTCGGGTTCATGGTCACGATCGCGATCGGGATGGTGTTGCTGATCGCGGGGTCCTTCACGAGCGGCCTCGCCCGAATCGGGCTGTGGGTACTCGCGGCGGCGATCGACTACGCCGGCCCTGCGTGGCTTACGCGCGAGCGCCTGCGAGGTCTCCAGCGGGTCTCGGTGGCGCACTTCGCCGAGCGCTACAGCCTGTTCGTGATCATCTGCCTGGGCGAGTCGATCGTGGCCATCGGCGGCGGCGCGCTTGGTCTGAGCGCCGAGCGCCCACTGACCGCGGCGCTGGTCGCGGCGGTCGCCATCGCCTTGCTGATCACGGTGGCGATGTGGTGGACGTACTTCGCCGGACTGGCTGATGCCGCCGCCGACCACCTGCGCGAGCACGAGGACCCGGTCCTGGCCGCCGCGGACGCGTACAGCTACCTCCATCTGGTGATCGTCGCCGGCATCATCACCTTCGCGGTCGGGGCGAAGGTCCTCACCCGCGATGCCGTGTCATCGCCGCTGCCCGATCCCGCCCGCCTGGCTCTGTGCGGCGGGGTCGCCTTGTACCTCGTCGGAAACGCGTCGTTCGCGCTGAGGATGGTCGGCCGGACCGAATACGAGAAGCTCGCGGTGGCGGCCGCGTTGCTCGTGCTCTATGCGGTCGGCGCCAGCCTGGCCGCCTGGGCCCTCGCCGGCGCCGTGGCGGTTCTGCTCGGCGCGCTGTGCGCGGCCGAGTCCGAGGCCGTGCGCCGGGTTATCACTCCTCATGCGGGGAAACCATCAACCACCGCCGGATGAGAGGATGAACGCATGACCACGCACGCCAATCTCGAGCTTCAGGGCCCCATGCACGCGGGCTTCGAGGAGATCCTCACCCCGGACGCGCTCGAGTTCATCGCCGAGCTCCAGCATCGCTTCGGTCCCCGCCGGCAAGAGCTGCTGGAGGCGCGCGTTCGTCGCCGGGAGCGGTTGAGGGCGGGGGAGATGCTCGACTTCCTGCCTGACACGCGCGAGGTCCGCGAGGGTGAGTGGACGGTGGCACCGGTGCCGCCCGACATGCAGCAGCGCTGGGTCGAGATCACGGGACCCACCGACCGCAAGATGGTCATCAATGCGCTGAACTCCGGCGCCGACGGGTTCATGGCCGACTTCGAGGACGCCAACGCCCCGACCTGGCGCAACATGGTCGAGGGGCATCGCAACCTCATCGACGCGCTCGACGGGACGATCACGTACCGCGACTCCGAGGGCAAGGTCTACGAACTCGCCGACAATCCCGCGACGCTGCTCGTCCGGCCACGCGGCTGGCACCTGCCGGAGCGCCATCTGCTGGTCGACTCAGAGCCGGTGGCGGGCGCCTTCTTCGACTTCGGCCTGTACGTGTTCCATTGCGGGCGGCGGCTGCTTCGCAACCGCAGCGGCCCGTATTTCTACCTGCCGAAGATGCAGTCGCACCTCGAGGCGCGGCTCTGGAACGACGTGTTTGGCTTCGCCGAGGAGTGCCTGGGGATCCGGCGGGGCACGATCAAGGCGACGGTGCTGATCGAGACGCTGCCGGCCGCGTTCGAGATGGACGAGATCCTCTACGAGCTCCGCGAGCACTCCGCTGGCTTGAACGCGGGCCGCTGGGACTACATCTTCTCGGCCATCAAGTGTTTCCCCGATCGGCGTGAGATGGTCCTCCCTGACCGCAGCGACGTGACGATGACCGTGCCGTTCATGCGCGCCTACACGGAGCTCCTGGCCGCCACCTGCCATCGCCGCGGCGCCCACGCGATGGGCGGTATGGCCGCGCTGATCCCGAGCCGCAAGGGCGATGAGGAGGCCAACCGCAAGGCGCTCGACGGCGTGCGCGCCGACAAGGAACGCGAGGTCTCACAGGGATACGACGGAACCTGGGTGGCCCATCCCGACCTGGTCCCGGTCGCCCGCGAGGTGTTCGAGAAGGGCCTGGATGGGGCGCCCAATCAGCTCGACCGCCGGCGCGACGACGTCGACGTGACTGCCGAGCAGCTGCTCGACCTGCCGTCGACCCCAGGTGCGATCACCGAGAAGGGCCTGCGCACCGACGTCAACGTCGGGTTCCAGTACATCTCGTTCTGGCTCGCCGGTCGCGGCGCGGCGGCGATCAACTCGATGATGGAGGACGCCGCCACCGCCGAGATCTCGCGCTCGCAGATCTGGCAGTGGGTGCACCATGGCGTCGAGCTCGATAACGGGCAGACCGTCACGCCCGAGCTGGTGTGCCAGGTGCTCGACGAGGAGACGGCGAAGATCCGCGAGCAGGTCGGCGATCAGGTCTGGCGAGCCGGCCGTCCCGACGACACGCGGGAGATCTTCGAGGGCGTGGCGCTGTCGCCCGAGCTGATCGAGTTCATGACGATCCCGGCGTACCGGTATCTCGAAGACTAGTTCTGGGCCCCGCTTGGCTCGGCGTCCGTCGGATGTGGCGGGCGGGCCCGATTGGCGAGGTATGGACGCCGAGCGGGCCCTAGCCGCGACCGCCAGGAGTGCCCGTCCGGACCGGATCGCCAACCCTGATCTGGCCGTCGACCAGGATGTCCGCGCGGAGGCCGCCTCGGTGCACGAGCGCCCGCAGCACCGGTCGACCGGCGTAGCGCTGCGCCACCGTGCACGGCTCGCACAGCCGCATGCCGTGGCAGCGCGCCTCGCCGATCGCGAACTCGTGCCCGACCAGCGCGTTCAGGTCGATCCCGCGGGTGACGATGTTGCGGCGGTGCTCGGAGGGCTCGAGCGGAGGGTCGAACGACTCGCACACCTCGGCCTCGATCAGCGTCAGCGCACTCCCGGGCACGCCCGACGGGAACGTGCCGGTGCCGGTCACGTGCCGGTCGCCCTCGAGCCCCCGGCCCGCCAGCGCGCGCACGGATTCCAAGAGCTGCGCCGGCTCGCCCGCCGAGGGGGCGACCGCCAGCCGCTCCACGACGCCCGCAACGACCGGGGCGTCGGGCCGCGGTGGCATGGCCAGCGCGATGTCGGTGGCGGCCACGATGAACCCATCCGCGATCTGGGCCCGGTCGAGCTCCGGCCCACCGGCCGGATCCCACACGACTCCGGAGGGCACGCCGTACATCACCACGAACCGGTCGGGCTCCGGAGCTCGCCCGATCCACGGCCCCGGCCAGGTGAACGACGCGGAGTCGGCGACCCGGGCGAGGCCCAGCCCCAGCCCGCCGAGCCAGCGGGTCAAGGTCCAGCCGGTGGCGGCGTCCTCGCCAGCCGCCGGTCTCGGCAGCTCCTCGACCGGCAGCTCGAGAATCGTCGCCAGGCACGCGATGAACGAGGCCGCCGGGAGCGGCAGGTCGGACTCGGGTAGCCGGACCTCGCGCATCAGCGCGAGCTTAACTGGATGCCGGCGCGATCAGGTCGCGTGACGCAGTCGGTGGCGCGGCGCCAGGCGCGAGCCGCAGGCGACGTGCAGCAGGATCACCGCGCCGAGGAGGATGACGAGATCGCCCGCACTCAGCACGTTTCCGATCGGCCATGGCCCCGGCACGGGGAACACGTCCCCGAGGAAGGCCAAGTGCGGGTGGGCCAGCGCCGTCGAGTTATCGAAGCCGGGCCGGGCCGTGATCCCGGCGATCCGCAGCGCGACCGCGTTGGCCGGCATCACGCCACCGTTGATGGTGATCGCCAGCAAGTTCAGCGCGGCACCGGCGGCGACGAGCGGGACGCCCGCCAGCCGCCGGTTGGCGAAGATGAAGTAGGCGTCGAGCACGTAAGAGAGCACGTTCAGTGCGGCGTGCAGCACGTGGCTTCCGCCCGGGGCGACGTTCGAGATCCCAACCTGGATGGCCGCCGCCAGCAGCACCGCCCAGACCGCTCGCACCCGGACGTCGGCCAGGCGGCTCAACCGGCCGCCGGCAAGCGGGACGGTGGCGAGCAGGGCGACCGCGGCGATGACCAGCAGCATCAGGCCACGCTCAACTGGGCCGTGGCCGCGGGACGGGTGGCGCCCGAGGACGTGGAGGGCACCTGGACTGCGGGTCCCGCGTGCACATCCCACCAGCTCACCAGTCCTGAGGCGGGCAGCGGCTTGCTCAGGTGAAAGCCCTGCGCGAGCTCACATCCGAGCGCCCGTAGCCGCTCGAACGTGAACGCGTCCTCGATCCCCTCCGCCACTGTGCGCAAGCCCAGGTTGTGCGCAAGTTCGATCGTCGAACGGACCACGATCGCGTTGCGGGCGTCGGAACTCATCGCGCGCACGAACGACTTGTCGATCTTCAACTCCCCGATTGGCAGGTCTGTGAGGTACGCCAGCGACGAGTAGCCGGTCCCGAAGTCGTCGATCGCCACGGACACGCCGAGTTCAGAGAGGTCGTGCATGGTGCGCTTGGCCACCTCGGGGTCGACCATCAGCGAGCTCTCGGTCAGTTCCAGCGTCAGCGCCCGGCCGTCGACTCCGTGCCGGGCGAGGAGCTGTTCGACCTCCTCCGGGAAGCGGCGGTCGAGCAGGCTGCGCACCGACACGTTCAGAGACAGAGACAGCTTGCGCCCCTGCTCGTTCCATGAGCGCAAGTCGCGCAAGCCGACATCGAGCACCCGGTAGGTCAGGTCCTTGATCAGTCCGGTTCGCTCGGCCACCTCGATGAACTCGAACGGCCCGAGCATGCCCCGCTGCGGATGGCGCCAGCGGACCAGCCCCTCGGCGGCGACGGGCCGGCCCTGGCCGAGCTCGACCTGGGGCTGGTAGTGGAGCACCAGCTGGTCGTCGGCCAGCGCGCGCCGCAGGTCAGCGGCCAGCACGAGTCGCTCGGGGGTGTGGTAGTCGTCCTCGGCCCGGTAGATCACCAGCGAGTGGTGGCTGGCCTTGGCGCGGTACATCGCGACGTCCGCGCGCTGGAGGAGGGTGTCGACGTCGTCGCCGTGCTCGGGGTACCAGGCGAGCCCGATGCTGGCGTCAAGCTCGATGTTGATCCCGTCGATGTCGACGGGCTCATGCAGCGCGTCCTGGAGTCTCGCGACGGCCGCCTGCGCGGCGCCCGAGTCGGCGCCCGGCATGAACACGGCGAACTCGTCGCCGCCCAGGCGGGCAACCAGGTCCTCACTGCGGAACGACGCCCGCAGCCGGGGGCCGACCGCCTGCAGCACAAGGTCGCCGCGATGGTGCCCGAGCGTGTCGTTGACGTCCTTGAAGCCGTTCAGGTCGACGAGCAGGAGCCCGCCGCAGTGAAGCGCAGGGTTGTTGAGCGCGGCGCCGACCGATTCCAGGAACCAGCGACGATTGGGCAGCTCGGTGAGGCTGTCGTGCCGGGCCAGGTGCTCCGCGGCCGCGGTGCGGACGCTCTGGCGTCCGCTGAGGTACACGCCGACCAGTGGGACGAGCAGCAGCGGGTAGAGGATCGGGCTGAACTGGAGCACGGTTACCACGACCGGCGCCAGACACAGGAGCACCGCGCCCACCGACAGTCCGAAGGTCAGGTCGGATTCGAGCGCACGCCGGAATGGGATGCCCTGATAGAGCGTGGTCGCCCGTGTGACCAGCAGCAGGTTGACGGTGAAGTAGGCGGCCGCCGCGCCGAGCACCGCGGGCAGGTCCGCCGGCCGGAAGCCCGCAGTCGGAATTCCGCCGTAGGCGCCGGCGAACCAGAGCACGCCCGCGGCGGCGCCGAGTGTGAGCGTGTACTGGCCGATGTTGAAGCCCACCTGCCACCAGGGCTTGCGGGCCACGCGGTCTTGGACGACCGATGCGACGAGCTGCGCTCCCAGGGCGGGAACGAGCCCGACGCCGAGCAACAGCGCGAACGAGAACATCACCGCGACGGTGACCTCGCCGTCTCCAGAGCGTCGCGGCAGCTCGAGCGGGAACAACTCGCCAATCAGCACGCTGGGCGCAAGCGCGGCGAACTCAATCGTCCTGTAACCGTCGAAGTCGGACGCTGCGGCTGCCACCAAGGTGACGAGCAGGGCGACGCCCACCAGCGCCACCGCAACGCAGTAGAAACGAACGGGCTCGACAGTGCGCTGTTTCATGAGCTCAGGTCCGGGCGCCCGGCCCATCGCCGGGGCGCCCGGCCGTCGCCGTTGGTGAATTAGAACTTGAAGTTGGCCCCCGAGACCACGACCAGCGCGACCAGGGCCACGACCGTCAGCATGAGCTGCAGGGTGCGGAACTTGAACCGGGACATCCTTGTCCTCCTCTGACCACCACGTTGGAAAACGAACAAGAGAGCCGGCGGCCGAGCTATCTCCACGAGGAGGAGACCTCTGGCTTTGCGTCCCCGCCTCACGGTGGGTTTGCCCTTGTCAACTCAGATACGTCCTTATCGATCGTTTCGGCGACGAGCTTTAGCGGTTTTCGGAGAACTTTTGTCCGCCTTCGGACAGCGAGACGTCAGCCTTCCGACGGGCGCACGCGGTTCATCCGCTTGGGGTGAAGCCGCATCGCTCGGCTCGTACCAAGCTCGGCCGGACCACTCGTGCAGGAGGCTGATTCGTGGCCGTACCGGGCACGACACAATTGACCCGGACGCTGCTGGTTGCGTGCGTCACCCGAGCCGCCGGCGTTGTTGACCAGGATTTGCACGGGGCCCAGGGTCTCGGCCCGCTCAAGGATCGCGTCAACACCCGCGGCGTTGCACACGTCAGCGCCGACTGGCTCCGCGCAGCCGCCTTTGGCAACGATGCTCGTGGCGACCCGATGGGCTGCCTCCGTGTCGACATCGACAACGACGATGCGGGCGCCCAACGCGGCGAGACGCACGGCAATGACCTCACCTACACCACCGCCGGCGCCCGTCACGATCGCGACGGACCCATCGACGTTTATCGCGACCCAGAGGTCATCACTGCTCCCTACGCGTTGCTCAACGCGTAGAGGCGACCTTCACCGCGCGGAGCCCGCGGTCGCGGTGGCTGCTAGGCCGAGCCAGAAGCGCCACCCAGCGCCTTGGCCTTGATCGCGTCGAACTCGGCCTGGTTGATCGTGCCGGCGTCGAGCAGGCTCTTGGCCGTGTCGATCTCACTTGCGGGCCCGCCTTTACCCGCGGTCTGGCGGACGTACTCGTCGAACGACGCTTGCGCCGCCCGCGTCTGCTTCTCGCTTCGCTCGGCCATCCCATCGTGGTTGGCGATCAGATAGATCAATACGCCGATCCACGGGAGAATCACGATCAGGACCACCCACGCAGCTTTGGCCCAGCCCGAGATGTCGCGCCGACGGAAGATGTCCGTGAACACGACGATGGCGATCCAGATGAACAGGATCCAGGCAAAGATGATCAGGATGTCCCAGAGGACGTTCAGGAAGGGATACGACGTTGCACCAAGCAGCAATGGGGTTCGCCTCCGTCCTTCGGTTCGAAACGCCTTTCTTCGTCAGTGCCCGGGAGTATGCGCCCCGCGGCGGCGGCCACATCACCTGGATCGGATGAGGGCGCTCGCCTGGGCGACCCAGGACGCCCTTGCCAAGACTGCTGATCTGCAGGCAGGTCGCAGTGGCCCTGCCAGGACTCGAACCTGGGCGCGACGGATTATGAGTCCGCTGCTCTACCGACTGAGCTACAGGGCCGCGACCGACGCCACGATCGGGCGCGACGCTAGCAGCCGGGACTGCCTCGGCGGGGTCGTTCTGGATGGCCGTCAGGTACCCTCCCGACAGCGATGTTCGTTCTCGCAGGCTTCCTTGGACAGTCCCCGAGCTCGCTCGGCACGACGATTGCTCTGCTACTCACCTTTGGTGGGATCGGGCTGATCGTCAACGTGCTGGTCATCTACATCGTCGCCCAGGCGTTCGCCGAGCGTAAGCAGAACCAGGAGCGCCGGCAGGGCGACACATAAGCGGCTGCTCCGGGCCGCTGAGGGGTGGCCTCGAGCGCGCGAGACATCGCGCCGAAACATGGCGTGAAGGACGCCGGCGGCGGGCGTCGAATCAGACGGCTGCCGATGAAGCAGTCAGTCACAACTCCCACCCCGACCGCATCGAGCAACGGCCACCAGGCGCTCTCCGCCTACATCCGCGCCCGGTTCGACGAGTTCTCGCGCTCGCAAAAGGACGTCGCCCAATACATCGTCGACCACCTGGACGAGGCCGCCTTCCAGACCGCGGAGGAGCTCGCGCGCCGCGCCAGCACGTCCTCGAGCACCGTGGTGCGCTTCTCGCAGGCGCTCGGCTTCGAAGGCTTTCCTGAGCTGCAGCAAGCCGCCCGCGACGAGTACCGCCGTCAGCCGCATGGACCGGCCGGCGCCTCGGCGACGGCCGTCGCCCCGCTGTTCTCGCTCGATCACACCGAGTTCGAGGCAGCCTTGGCCGCCGACCACGTGAACGTCGAGGACACGGCGCACAAACTCTCGCGCGGCGACGTCGAGTCGGCGATCGACGCGATCGTCTCCGCCGGCAAGGTGCTGATCGCAGGTACCGACCAGATGGCGTTCTTCGCCAGCTACCTGAGGCACCTGCTGATGCTGCTCGATCTCAGGGCCGAGATCGTGGCCAGTCCGTCGCAGGAGGCGCTCGGCCGCCTCAGCCGGATCGACGAGCAGACGCTCGTGATCGGACTCTCGGCCGGTCGGCCTCACCCGCTGATCACGCGGACGATGAAGCTCGCACGACACCGCAAGGCGCCGACGATGGCGATCACCGACGCGACGCTGTCCGAGGTGGCGCGCCTGGCCCGGATCCGCCTGTATTACTCGTCGAACACGCCGGCGTTCGTCCGCTCCCACACCGCGCTGCTGTCGCTCATTCAGGCGCTCGCGTACGGCGTGTACTCGCGCGACGCCCAGCAGTACGACGTGCGGATCAAGGCGTTCCGCCTGAAGTAAGCACGCTCGATGCCGCTCGTGCATATTCAAACGTCCCGGCGATCGCCAAGTCGTTCGCGCGCATCCAGCACAAGTAGGGCTAGGGATCAAACCCCGAATATGTCGGAGTCTCTTCCCGAGGGACCTCAGCGCGGAGCCACGAGCAGCGCCTGGGTTGCGCGTCCGACCCGGCCGCGCTCGTCGTACAGGACGCTCTCGGCCACCCCGATCCCCCCGGCGGCGATGCGGGTCTGGGAGTCGAGACAGATCCATTCCCCGACCGGCTGGTGCTCGACGTACAGGGTCATGTCGGTGTTGATGAACAGGTAGTCCTCCCGGGGGAGCATCCCGCTGAGGCCCGCGCCGAAGTCGCTGGCCGCGACCATGCGCTGTAGCGGCGTGGGCTCCTCACCACCCACGAGGGGGCGGGTGAGGCGAAACCAGGCGGTGGCGGGCCCGTCGCCGAACGCGCCGGCGACGAACCGAACCTCGACCGCGTCGGTGGCAAACCGCGGGCGGTGCAGGCCGGGAAGCGGGCCGGTGCTGCCCGCATCGGGGCCGGGCGGCGCCGCGGTCTCCTCATGGTGGATCTGACCGGGGTCGGCGGACCGGATCCTCAGGGCCCGTGCGCGCACGACTTCCACCCCGTCGGCCAGCATCGCGCCATCAAGCAGCTGGACCCGGCGTCCGGAGCGAACCACGTCCGCTCGGATCTCTACCGGGCCGATCGGCGCCGGCCGGATGAAGTCGTAGGTCAGGCGTGCCAGGAGCAGTCCCTCGGGCGCAGGGACACGCTCGAACGCCCGCGCCAGCAGCGCAGCCGGCGCGCCCCCGATCTGGGCGTTCGGGTCCCACGGCCCGCTGGCGAGCGCCGTCGCCACCAGTCCTCCTTCGAGGTCTTCGAAGACTGGCTGAGAGAACATCGCGGGTCAGCGGGGAGCGACCAGAAGTGCCTGCGTGGCCCGCCCGACGCGCCCGCGCTCGTCGTACAGGACGCTTTCGGCCATCCCGATCCCGTCGGGCGTAATCCGGGTCTGCGAGTCGAGGCAGATCCACTCCCCGACAGGTGCCCGCTCCACGTACAGGGTGAGATCGGGGTTGATGTACAGATAGTCGTCCCACGACAGCGTCGCACTGATGCCGTTGCCGAAATCACCCGCGGCCGCCAGCAGTTGGAGCGGCGACGGCGGCTCGTCGCCGACGATCGGCCGGCGGAACCGGAACCAGGCCTTGCACGGACCACGTCCCCAGGTGCCGTCGACGAACAGGACCTCGATCGCGTCGAAGGCGAACATTGGCCGGTGAGGCACACGGAGTGTCGCCGGCTGCCCATGCTCCGGGCCACGAGGCGGCGGCGCGTTACCGTCGGTGGCGCCGCCGGCGTCGGCCGCCTGAACCTGGAGCGCCCGGGCCCGCACAAACTCAACGCCGTCGGCGACGATCGAGGCCTCGAGCAGCTGGACGCGCCGGCCGGGACGGACAACCTCGGCGTTCACCTCAAGCGGTCCGACGGGCACCGGCCGCATGAACTCATACGTGACACGGGCCAGGGAAAGGCCTTGGGGGGCGGGCACGCGCTCGAACGCGCGGACCAGCAGAGCCGCCGGGGCGCCACCGTGCAGCGCCCCGGGGTCCCAGGGACCCCGGCCGTACTTGGTCGCGACAAAACGTCCATCGACGGCCTCGAACACTGGCTCGGCGGACATGGTGGGGAACGCTATCGCCCGGGTAAACTCACCCCAGATGGACGAGAATTCCCAGACTCCACGGGACGAGGCGACGTTCACGGTCAAGGCCGGTCTGGCCGAGATGCTCAAGGGCGGCGTGATCATGGACGTGGTCACCCCTGAGCAGGCCAAGATCGCCGAAGACGCCGGCGCAGCGGCCGTTATGGCGCTCGAGCGAGTCCCCGCGGACATCCGCCGCGACGGCGGTGTCGCACGGATGTCGGATCCGGCCATGATCCGCGGCATCCAGGAGGCGGTCACGATCCCGGTCATGGCCAAGGCCCGGATCGGCCACTTCGTCGAGGCGCAGGTGCTCGAGGCGCTCGAGGTCGACTACATCGACGAGTCCGAGGTGCTGACGCCAGCCGACGAGGCGAACCACATCGACAAGTGGGCGTTCAGCGTGCCATTCGTATGCGGCGCCACCAACCTCGGTGAGGCGCTCCGGCGAATCGGCGAAGGGGCGGCGATGATCCGCTCCAAGGGGGAGGCCGGCACCGGCGACATCGTCGAGGCGGTGCGGCATCTGCGCGTGATTCGCAGCGAGATCCGGCGCCTGACCACGCTCGACGACGCCGAGCTGGCGACGGCCGCCAAGGAGTTCCAGTCCCCGCTTCACCTGGTCCGCCAGATCGCGCTCGACGGGCGGCTGCCCGTGGTGCTGTTCTGCGCCGGAGGGATCGCCACCCCGGCGGACGCCGCGCTCGTCATGCAGCTGGGCGCCGAGGGCGTCTTCGTCGGCTCCGGAATTTTTAAGTCGGAGGATCCGGAGCGCCGGGCCCGGGCGATCGTCGAGGCGACGACACACTTCCAGGATCCCGCCCGGATCGCGGCCGCCTCGACCGGCCTTGGTCAGCCGATGGTGAGCCTCGAGACGTCCAAGCTCGAGGCCGAGCAATTGCTCGCTCCGCGCGGCTGGTAGCCGTGCCCGCAACACCGGCGGAAGCGTCTAACGGCAAACGGCCGGGCCGGGCCCGGCGCGTGGGCATCCTCGCGCTGCAGGGCGACTTCGAGGCGCACGCCAAGCTGGTCCGCTCGCTCGGCGCCGACCCCCGTGAGGTGCGGACCCCGGCGGACCTCGAGGGCATCGACGCGCTGATCATCCCCGGCGGCGAGTCGACCGTCATGACCCTCGGGATCGAGCGCGAGGGTCTCGCCGATCCGCTCCGAGCGCTCGTCGACGAAGGCACGCCCGCACTGGGCACCTGCGCGGGGATGATCATGCTCGACCGCGAGCATCTCGGCGTGCTCGACGTTCGCACCCAGCGCAACGCGTTCGGCCGACAGGTCCGCTCCTTCGAGGCCGACATCGACGTCCAGGGCGTCGACGGCGGGCCGATGCATGCGGTGTTCATTCGCGCACCCTGGGTGGCCGAGCACGGCCCAGAGGTAGAGATCCTGGGGCGCGTGGAGGAGCATCCGGTGGCGATCCGCCAAGGGAATGTGCTGGCGGTCTCGTTCCATCCCGAGCTGGCTGGGGACGCCCGGCTGCACCAGCTGCTGCTCGCCGCCACGGGCGCGGATTAATTCGGGTTAGCGACCGGCGCCGGCCGGCTCGCGGCGGCGGCGCGAGTAGGCGCGGAACTGCCGCTCGAAGGCCGCCCAGTCGAACGTCGGCACGCCGTCCGGGTCGTCGGGTGGCGGCCCCTGGTTCGGAGGATCCTGGCCGCCGTCGTCCGGCGGGTCCTCAGGGTCGATGCCCCGCGAAAGCCAGGCCGCCAACGCACACGCCGCGATTCCGGACACGTACACGATGCCCGCGAGCAGTGCGTGGTGGGTGAGGGACGCGAACACGCCGACGCCATAGAGGGTCAAGGCCGCGAGCACGAGCCGGCGCAGCTCGACGCGCGGCAGCGGCCGACGTGGCGCACGGGCGCACGCGCTTACGAGGATCCCGCCGACGAGCACGACAACCAGCACCAGCTTCCACGCGATTGAGGGCGGCAAAGGCATCTCGAGGCGATCATCGACCGCTGCGGTCAGCAAATCAAGCCTACCGCCCAATAGAACGGCTCCGGGGGTGAAATTGCCGCGGCTGCTGCTACTTCACACGACCACGCCGTGGCGCATGGTGTTCTCGGTGACCACGTGCGGTTCGACGAAGTGGCGCAGGTAGTCCGGGCCGCCCGCCTTGCTGCCGGTGCCCGACAGCCGGTTTCCCCCGAACGGCTGGCGGGCGACCATGGCGCCCGTGATCCCCCTATTCACGTACAGGTTGCCGACCGGCGAGCGTTGGCGGACGTAGCGGACGGCGGCGGGGTCGCGGGCGAACAGACCGCCCGTCAAAGCGAACGGGAGGCCGTCGACGACGTCGCATGCCTGCTCGATGCTCGCGACCCGATCGATGGCCAGGAGCGGCCCGAAGATCTCCTCGTTCAGGACCGCCGAATCCGAGGGGAGGTCGACGGCGACCGTCGCAGCACAGAACCACCCGCCGTCGGGCACCCCTTCCACCCGCGCGACAATCCGACCCTGCTCTGCGGCCAGCGTGGCGTAACGGTCGACCCGCTCTTGGGCCGCACGCTCGATCACCGGCGGGACGTCCGTTCCCAGCTGGTCGGCCTGCCCCACCACCAGCACCCGCACCGCTCCCGCCACGCGCTCGATCAACTGATCGGCGATCGCCTCGTGGACGAGGACCCTGGCCGCGGCCGAGCATTTCTGGCCCGCGTACACGAAGGCTGAGGAGACGATCCCCGGGACCGCCTCGTCCAGATCCGCGTCGGAGTGGACGATCACGCAGTTCTTGCCGCCGAGCTCGGAGACCACCCGCTTCAAATGGCGCTGTCCGGGCACGACTTCCGCAGCCGCGCGGGCAATCTCCACCCCGACCGGCATCGAACCGGTGAACGCGATCGTGTGCACCCCGGGGTGGGCCACGAGGGCCGCGCCCGCGTCGCCCTCGCCCGGGAGCAGCGAGATAGCCGACGCAGGCACGCCGCCCGCGCGCAGGGCTCTGACGAGCATCAGAGCGCATCCAGGCGACTGCTCGGCCGGCTTGAGGACGACCGCGTTGCCGGTGGCGAGCGCGCCCGCCGTCATGCCGCACGGGATCGCCAGCGGGAAGTTCCACGGCGAGATGACCGCCGCCACTCCGCGCGGGCCGTAGTGCATCTCGTTGCGCTCGCCGGGGACCTGGAGGAGCGGCGGGCCCGCCTCGAGCTCGATCGCGCCGCGCGCGTAGTACTCCAGAAAGTCGATCGCCTCGCAGACGTCGGCGTCGGCCTCGGGCCAGGGCTTGGCGCACTCGCGCACCTCGAGAGCCGCGAGCTCGAGCCGACGCTCGCGCAGCCAGGCGGCGGCTCGGATCAGCGCGGCCGCCCGCTCCTCCGCGCTCACCGACCGCCACGCGCGGGACCCCCGCTCCGCCTCCGCCACCGCGTTGCGGACATCGGCGTCGGTGGCGCGCGTGGCAACCGCGATCACGCGCTGGGGGTCGCCGGGGTCCGTGGACACGAGTTCTTCGCCAGTGCGTTCGCCGGTCCCGATCATCACCGGAACGCGCAAGGGGAGGGTCGGCGTCAGGCGGGTCATGGCGTCCTCGAGCTGCGCCCGTACGGGCGCGCGGCGCAACTCGAGCACCGGCTCGTTGGCAAAAGGGGCGAGTACGGACATCGCCCGCGACGTTAACAGGCAGCTACTGGGCGCCCGGCCGGCCGGGCTGGTTCTTACCCTCGCCGTCTCGGCCCCACGCCGACTCCGGCTCATCGAGCGCCTCCGACTCGGGCGAGGACTCGTCGTGAACGCCCACCGCTTCCTCCGGCGAGACCTCACCGGGGGCGGGCAAGGGCTCACCGGATTCGGACTCTGAGTCGCCGGCGGTGTGTGTCGCCTGCCCGCCGGGGGCGGGGGTCCACGTCGAGTACGTCTGCGGTGCCGCCTGCGTCTGAGGCGGCCAGCCCGGGGCGGGTGTCGGCGCCCACTCGCGGCCCGCCGCCGGTGCTTCCGGCGGCGGCTCTGCGTGCGGGGCGGACGCGTTGTGCTCCTCGTGCGGCCAGCCGACGGTGCGCGGCGGAGCAGGCTCCTCGACCAGCGGGTACGTGGGTTCGGGCCAGGCCGCCGTGGGCTCGGGCGAGACCGCCCCCTGGGGCCAGGCCGGCGCGGGCTCCGGTGGCGCCGGCTCTTCCGGCCACGCGCGCCGGACCGCGCCGAGGGCGGCGGGGTCGAGCCCGCCCGGCCAGATCGTCGCCTCGTCGTAGAGGGCGTTGAGAAGGACCGCCCCGCGCAGGTTCGACCCCTGCATGTTCGCCCCTTCGAGCTTCGCGCCCTCGAGGCCCGCCCCCTCGAGGTTCGCGCCGGTCAGATCCGCGCCGGTCAGATCCGCGCTGTGCAGCCCCGCGTCTTTCAGGTTGGCGCCGGTCAGCCCGGCACCCTTCAGGTTCGCCCCTTTGAGCGCGGCGCCCTCGAGGCTCGCGCCATAAAGACGCGCGCCCTGCACGTTCGCCCCCCACAGCACTGTGTCGTTCAAGCTCGCCAGCAGCAGACCCGCATTGCGCAGGTTCGCTCCTTCCAGGTCGGCCGCGTTCAGATGAGCCTTGAACAGATCGGCGCCCTCGAGGTTGGCGCCGCTGAGCGTGGCGAGCTCGAGGTGGGCCCCGGTCAGCGTAGCTCCGGCCAGGGCGGTGAAGGGAAGGCTGATGGGCGCGCCGGTGTCGTAGTCAACGACACGCCGGCCGATGATGGTCACCGCCGCCTGCACGTCGGTGGCCGGACGCCGCCGACCGTTGCCGTTCCGTGCCGGCCACGGCGCGTGCTCGCGGACGAACGCAGCGAGGATCTCGATGACCGGCCCATGGTTCTCCGGCGACTCCCGCGCCAGGCGCTCGAGCGAATAGATGCCGCCAAGCCGCACGTCCAGCGCGGGATGGCCGATCTGATCGACCGCGCGCATGAATCGCTCGGTCAGCTCACGCTCACGGTTCTCGTCTCGCCGTTCGCGAACGGCGCTCCGGAACAGGTACAGCGCCACTCCCGCCGCGAGCGCCCCGATGACGAGCACGAGCAGCGCGATGCGAACACGGCTCAGCTCCTCCAGACGCGCCGAGCCGGTCAGGCCGCTTGTCGAGACGAGCCAGGGAGGCGCGAATCTGATCACCAGGGCGCTGACCGCGGCCAGCGCCGCCACGGCCAAGGCGAACACAGCGGAGGCGGCGAGCCTCCTCCTCCAGGGTGAAGGGCGGTTCATCGGTGGCCCGAACTATGGCCGATCCTGCGCCGAAGTCCGCCAGTGCATCAGCTCTTGCACGCAGCACCAGCCAGGCCTCGATCATCTTGGCCTGGAACGCCAGCCCCGCCAGCACGGCGGCCCAAACCAGGCTCCGGAACCGTCCCGAGATGGCGGCGCGGACCGTGGCGTCGGCCGCCAGCAGCAGGAGCAGAATGATCAGCGTGTCGGGTGGCCTCGGGCGACTGGACCCGCTGATCAGGCGGCGACTCGGCCCGCTTCCGTGTGCGGAACAGGTATCGGTTCGTCCTGTGCCTGTTCATAAACGACCAGGTATTCAGTCATCGAAGCTCGTCCATGCCTCTGGTGCGACGCATCGCAGCAAGGGTACCGGCGGGGCCGTGTCGGAGTCCTTGCCGGCAACAGTCACGACCGTATTGCGATCTGGGCTTTCCCAGATTTCATGCGAGCCCGCCTGGCGAATCTTGAGCCAACCGGCACGACGCAGCGTCCGCCGCACCTCCCGGTACTTCTTCGGCATCGACCGAACGTACTGAGCGGGCCGGCGTCAACGGGCGCCGGTGCTACGGCGCGGCCAGCAACACGTCCAGCGACGTGCCTCTAGCTTGTTCGTGTAAGAAGCTCTCGTTGCTGGTGTTCTCGAGCAGGCGCCGGACAAGGTACGCCATGCCGGCGACGAGATCGCCGACCGGACAGTAGGCGCGCACGCGAAAGCCACGGGAGGCGAGCGCCTCGGCCAGCGGATCGCCCAGGCCGCGCAGAACCTGGAGCTCGAGGTCCCGGTCCTCGCCACCGATCATCCGGTTGTAGGCGATCGCGTGTGCCACCGAGCGCAGGTTGTGCGAGGCCACGGCGACCCGGACCGCCGGCCGGGCGTCGAGCAGCCGGCGGGTCAGCGCCTCGAAGTTTCGGTCGCAGTCGGCCTTGACCTCGAACACGGGGGTCGGCCAGCCGTGCTGGGTGGCCTGGACCAGCTCGTGATCCCAGTAGGCGCCCTTGACCAACCGGACGATCAGCGGTGGCGTTCGACTCGACGTATGCGCCCACGCCAGCACGCGCTCCGCCTGTTCGGGGGAGTCGCGCAGGTAGGCCTGCAGCACCAAGCCCGCCGACGGGCCGCGGGCGAACTCGTCCTCGGAGAGCACCTCGAGCACGAGGTCGAGCACGGCCTCACGCGAGTCGAGTGACTCCATGTCGATGTGGATATGCGCGCTGCTCTTGTGCGCGCGTCGGAGCAGCGGGCGCAGACGCGCGGCGGCATCGAGGCGCCCGCGCTCCGGGGCGTCGGGACGCAGCAGCGGCGTGAGCGCCGAGATCTTCACCGACACGTTGGTGCGGGGAATCGGCCCGATGCTGTCGCGCTCGAGCACGTCCCGTGCCGGCCATCCCTGCTGCGCGCGGGCGATCTCGACAAGAGCCTTGTCGCAGCGTGACGCGTACCGGTCCGCTTCGGGTTGGGTCACCGTGGCCTCCCCAAGCAGGTCCACCGAGCTCGTCACGCCGCGGTTCCATAACTCGCGCAGGACGCCGAGCGCGGCCGCCGGCGTTTCGCCGACGATGAACCGGTGGGCCATGTGACGGACCCCCGCGGCAGCCGCCGCTCCGAGCGCGGTGCGCGCAGCGCGGTTGTCGGCGATCCGCATCGCGGCGGCGAGTGGCGGTGGCGCGTCCGGGACCTCGCGCAGGAATTCCCGCAGGTGGCGGGCGAGATCGTCGAGCGAGCGGCAGGCGGGCGTCACGTCGACGAACCGGAAGAGGGCGGCCTTGAGCTCCTGATCGCTCGAGGCGAAGTCCATGGCGCGCGCATCGAGTGCCCTCAGTGGGTGCCGGGCGCTCGAGGGAAACGCAGCGGCCAGGTCGCTGCCGATCTCCCGGATGGCGCGTTCGAGCGCGTCTCCGTCGGCGGCTGACTCGGTCATCGCGGATCGCTTCTGAACACTCACGACAGGATGTTGACCGCGCGCGCCACAACGAGCCCGACGGTGACAAGCGAGGCGAGCGCCTGGCCGCTCATCAACCATTTGGCGATCGGCGTGAGCGGCATCGTGTCGGTCGGGGAGAAGGCGGTGGCGTTCGTGAACGAGAGGTAGAGATAGTCGATCAGCTGGGGGCGCCAGTCCTGGGGTGCGAATTGGGTCTTGTCCATCTGCACGAACATGAAGTCCGGAAAGCGGTCCTCGCTATGCGCCCGTGCCAACGGTCCGCCGCGGTCGACCTCCCAGTACCACAGCCCGAACAGCAGCACGTTCGTGCACCACAGCACGACGCCGGACAGGATCAGGGAGTGGCCGTTCGCGTTGCCGCCGTGCAGCAAGCGGTGGGAGAGGAGGACGAGCGAGGCGATGTTGGCCGCGCTGACCAAACCGATCATTCCAATCGCGACGCGTCGCCGGATGGGGGAGTTGCGCACGTTCGGATGCGGCGAGACGATCGTAAGACTGATCAGCACGGCGCCTTCTAGTGCCGGAAACAGCCAGTTCGGGCCGACCGTGACGTCCTCGGAGAGCGCGAGCTGGAGGGCGATCGCGCAGGCCACGACGAGCTGCGGCTCCCAGAACGGCAGCCACCGTTCCACGAAGCGGGTCACGCCCCCACCGGGGGGACGATGCGTCTGTCTGAGTTCCTCGCTACGGTCCATGTCCAGTGCCCGGGATAGTGGCACGCACCCGCTCTTGGAGTGTCAGGGGAAGGAGCGCTTCGCGCGATGCTCGAACAACGGAACATCAGAAGAGCGCTCGTCTTGCCGCTGCTCGGCGTGGTGTTGCTCCTCGCGGCGTGCGGCAGCTCGGGGGGTGGCGGCAGCACGCCGGCCACGAGCGCCACCGCGGCCACGCCGCCCGCCGCGAGCGCCTCCACCAGCAGCACGAGTACGACGACGACCACGAGCACGGCCTCCACGTCGACGGCGACGAGCACGACGACCGCAACCGTGGCCGGGACGCCGCCGTGCCGGGCGGCGCTGCTGTCGCTGTCGTTCCTCGGCCAACAGGGCGGCATGGGCCACGGCGAGATCGGCTTCCAGCTGCGTAACACGAGCACCACGAGCTGCCGGACCTACGGATGGCCAGGCATCCAGTTCCTGGACCAGAACGGGGGGCCGCTGCCGACGATTCCGCATCACACGACCAGCGACTTCTTCGGCAACAGCACCGCGATCCCGCTCGTCCTGGCACCCGGCGAGAGCGCGTCGTTCCGGCTCGACGTCGGCCACGGCGTCGTCACGTCGAACGGGTGCGCGACGGCGTACGGCCTGCAGGTGATCCCGCCTAACGACACCGCGACGCTGCGCACGAGCATCCCGAACGGGGCCTACGAGTGCCGCGACGCGAACGTGTCCCCACTCAGAGCGGGCGACTCCGCCTATCCGTAGAGCCCTAAGGGGTTTCGAGCGACGGCAGCCACACCGGGCCGTGCTCGAGCGCGTGGGTGATCTCGTGCGCCGGCACGGCGCGCGAGAAATGAAAGCCCTGTGCCAACCCGCACCCGAGGCGGCTCAGCTCCCGGACGTGGTCGAGCGTCTCCACGCCCTCCGCCACCACGTCCAGGGACAGCGCGCGAGACATCGCGATGATCGTCTCGGTGATCGCCGTGTCGCGTGGCTCCGAGCCCAGCCCGTCGACGAACGAGCGATCGACCTTCAGGACGTCGAGCGGCAGGCGCGTCAGGTAGCTGAGCGACGAGTAGCCGGTTCCGAAGTCGTCGAGTACGAGCCGGACGCCCAGGGCCTTCAGCGCCTGCAGTACCTCGCCGAGACCATCGGCGTCGCGGACCATCACCGTCTCGGTGATCTCGAGGCTGAGACAGGCGGGATCGAGCCCCGTGCTGCCCAGGACCGAGTGCACCACCTGAGGCAGCGAGCGCCGGGTGACCTGGACCGCCGACAGGTTGACCGAGATCGTGATCGGCGCCGCGTCCGGGCGCGCCGGGTACCACTCGGCGCCCTGCCGACAGGCCTGCTCGAGGACCCACCGCCCGATCGGCTCGATCAGGCCGTTCTCCTCGGCAATCGGAATGAACTCGCTGGGAGGGACTTCCCCCCGCTCGGAGTGGCGCCAGCGCAGGAGCGCCTCGACGCCAACGATCGAGAAGTTGTGGAGCGACACGACGGGCTGGTACTCGAGGCGCAGCTCGCCGCGCTCGAGCGCCCGGCGCAGGTCGTTCTCCACCCGCAGGCGCGCGATCGCGCGGCCCCGCATCGCCTCGTCGAACACCTCGTAACGTGCCCGCCCGCGGTCCTTGGCGCGGTACATCGCCGCGTCGGCATCGCGGATCAGCTCGTCGGCCAACTCGCCGCCGCGAGCCAGCGCGATCCCGATGCTGGTGGTGACGAAGTGCTCTGACCCGGACAGCACGAACGGTCGCGCGAAGATCGCCGCGATTCGCTCGGCCGTCTCAATCGCGTCCCGCTCGGAGGCGATGTCCTCCAGCAGGATCCCGAACTCATCGCCTCCGAAGCGCGCCACGGTGTCGCTCGAGCGCAGCGCCTGCTTGAGCCGAGGGGCCGCGGCGGCGAGCAGCTCGTCGCCGATGTGGTGGCCGAGGCTGTCGTTAACGAGCTTGAAGTGGTCGAGGTCCAAGAAGAGGATCGCGCATAGCGATTGCCGGCGCCCGAGCCGGGCCAGCGCGTGCTCGAGGCGATCTACGAACAGCACGCGGTTGGGAAGGCCGGTCAGCGGATCGTGCACCGCCCGCTCCCGGATCGCATCCTCGACCGCCTGGCGCTCGAGCGCGTCGGCCAGGACGTTGGCCAGAGCCTGGAGGAAGTCGACGTCCCCCGGCGCGAACGATCGGGAGGACATCGATTGGATCACGAGCACCCCGAACGGGTCACGCGCGCGGCCCTCGATGTTCACCGACAGCCCCGCACCGGTACGCCGGCCCCGGAAGTTAGGCTGCGCGAAGCGGCTCTCGGTGCCCCAGTTCTCGACGACGACGGGTGCGCCGCTCAGGAGGGTGTAGCCGGCCTGCGATCCGGCCCCGTCGGGGAAGCGCAGGTTGCCGAACGCCGACTCCGGCCAGCCGATCCCGGCTCTCAGCACCAACGCCTCCTCGGACGGGATCCACTCCCACACCGCCGAGATCTCGGCTCCCAGCATGTGCGCCGCGCTCGTCACGGCCTCCTGCATCAGCTCGACAGTGTTAGCGCCCTCCAGCGCGTGCTCGCCGAGGAGCGCCACCGCGGCCTGCTGAGCGGCGCGCCGCTCGAGCTCGGCCTCGACCTCCTTGCGCTCGCTCACGTCGGAGAGGACTCCATGCCAGCGGAGCACACCGTCGTCGCCGGTCACGATCACCGAGTCGTCGCGGATCCAAACCACCCGGCCGTCGCGGTGGATCATGCGGTACTCGAGCGCCGCTCCGTCGGCTCGGGCGCTCACCAGTCCGGCTTCGCGCGCCAGCACCCAGTCCCGATCGTCGGGGTGCAGCCGCTTGGCCCACAGCTCGGGATCAGCGCACCAGGCCTCGGGGCTGTAGCCGAGGATCTGCTCGATCTGAGGACTCGTGTAGTACCAGCGGCCACTCTCGCCGGGGTCGGCGACGTACACGATCGCCGGTACGCGTTCGAGGAGCTCGGGATAACCGAGAGCCTCCGTCTGCGGTCCGTTGTCGCTGTCCCCGGCCATGTCCCCTGCTAATCGGCAGTTCGGGCGCGGACGCGTAGTCCGGTTGGACGGACGGATGTCTGAACCGTTACATGGTCTAGACGGCCTCGAACAGCGACATGCCGTCCGAGTCGTGCTCCACCGCCTGGTCGGTCGACACCAGCAGATCGAGGTGCCCGAGCACTTCCGAGAGCGTCAGGTACGCCTGCGTGACCGCCACGTTGCCCCACATCCGCAGGGCGATCTCGTAGGCGCTGAGCGGTCGCGCGTCGAGGATTTGATGGATCCGTTCAGCGCGCCGGCGGTGCATCCGCAACCGCTCCTCGATCAACCCTGGGTGGTCGAGAATCGGATCTCCGTGGCCGGGCAAGACGAGCCGAGCCGGCAGCTCGCTGGTGGCGCGCATCGAGTCCATGTACTGAAGCAGTGCTTGCGGGCGAGGCTGGTCCGGCGCGCCGGATAGTGGCCGGGAGACGAGCGGATTGGAGGAGATGTGGGGGAGCAGATGGTCGCCGGAGATGAGGATCTCGCGATCGGGATCCCACAGGACCGTGTCCGACGGACTGTGGCCTGGGCGGTGGAAGATTCGCAGCGTCCGATCCCGCAGTTGTAGGTCCGTGCCGTCGAG